>JAAYDI010000096.1 GCA_012729315.1 Planctomycetaceae bacterium | reverse complement strand
TCATCGATCTGCGAGAGAGAAAACGCCGATTGGACGCCCATCGAGGTCGCCAGGCGGAACAGCTCGGAGCTCATCTCCCAGAACGCGCCCTGTTCGCCCGCGCAGAGCGCCGCCTGCGACGCCGTCTGCGAATAGGCCTGCCCCGTGCCGGTCGTCAGGGCAAACCCGAACGTCGCCTGTCCATCCATCACGTAATTGTCCATGAAACGCTTCAAATCGCCCTGGTGGAAGTCCTGGCAGTGTGAGCAGGCGTAATCCGACACGGTCACGAAATGGATCGGTGCGCTGGGATCGCCCAGGAACGGAATGCCGTTGGCGTTATAGCCGCGCACTACGCCCGCCGCCGCCTGTGGGTCAGCGTCCAGGGTCCGGACAGTGTCGCTCTCGTTGCCGTCCAGCACGGTGTTGGTGGACTGGTTTCCTGCGAACGGGACGCAGTACTCGGGGAATTCTTCGCAGCTTACCGCCTTGGTCGAGCCGGCTTCGCGGTAGTTGAAGTAGACCACGAGGCCCGCCAGGACGACGGTGACCAGCAGCGTCAGGGCGAGGAAGTTCACCTGCTGGCGGTGCTGTTCCTGGCGCTGGCGGCGCGTCTTGCCGACGCGGAAGGTCGCCCGTTTGCGCCAGGGGATGGGACTTTGTTTCTCAGCAGTGTCGCGTGTTGCCATGATTTCTGTTTCTCTCCGCTAAAGCACATTCGTCTCGTCACAAGGTTATAACAAATCTACCGTGCAGATGGTATCTGTCAAATCCGAATGGCGGACCGGCCCCCGGAGAAAGACGGCGCACCCGTGCCGGGCATGGTATACTGGCAGGCTCCTAATGCCTTCACCAACAATTCGACGAGGGTACGATGCGTGCGACGGAAATAATCGAAAAGAAACGCGATGGTGGCGAACTGACCACCGAGGAAATCCGCTGGTTCGTGGAGGGCTACACCCGCGACAGCATTCCGGATTATCAGGCGGCGGCCTGGTTGATGGCCATCTTTCTGCGCGGCATGTCCCCGCGAGAAACGCTCGATCTCACGCTGGCGATGGCCGACAGTGGCGACCGGCTGGATCTCTCACCGGTCATCCCATATGCTGTCGACAAACACTCGACCGGCGGAGTGGGGGATAAGGTGTCACTCGTCGTGCTGCCACTCGTGGCGGCGGCGGGCGTCCCGGTCGCCAAGATGAGCGGGCGCGGTCTCGGCTTCTCGGGCGGGACCATCGACAAACTGGAATCGATTGCCGGCTATCGCGTCGAACTCAGTGACGAGGAGTTCATGCAGCAGGTGCGCGATCATGGGATCGTGCTGTGCGGACAAACCAAAAGCCTGGCGCCTGCCGACGGCAAGCTGTACGCCCTGCGCGACGTGACCGGGACGGTACCCAGCCTGCCGCTGATCGCCAGCAGCATCATGAGCAAGAAGCTGGCGGCAGGTGCCAACGCGATTGTGCTCGATGTCAAGGTGGGCAGCGGGGCGTTCATGAAACACGTCGAGGAGGCCCGCGAGCTGGCGCGGATCATGGTGGAGATCGGCAGCGGGGCGGGGCGGGAGATGGTCGCGCTTCTCTCGGACATGAACCAGCCGCTGGGCTGCGCGGTTGGGAACGCGCTGGAAGTGCGTGAAGCGATCGAGACGCTGCGCGGCGGCGGTCCCGCCGACCTGCGCCGGCACTGCCTGGTCATCGGCGCGCATATGGTGCGGCTGGGGCGGCAGGAAACGGGCTCGGGCGCGCTGGATGAGGCCATTGCCGAGCTGGCGGACCTGATAGACAATGGCGGCGGCTTCGAGAAGTTCCGCGAGCTGGTGAATGCCCAGGGCGGCGACGTGTCGATGGTCGATGACCCGCAGAGGTTACCGCGCGCCCGCCTGGTCGAAGACATACCCGCCGGGGCGGATGGCTTCGTGGCGGCCGTCGATGCCCTGACGGTCGCCAAGGCGACTCTGGAACTGGGCGCGGGCCGCGCGCGCAAATCGGATCCGATCGATCCGGCGGTGGGGGTTGTCGTGCGGTGCAAGGTTGGAGACCAGGTCCGCGCGGGCGATCCGCTGTTCACGATTCACGCCAACGACGGGGCCAAGCTCGCACAGGCGCGCGCATTGCTGGAGCAGGCTGTGCAGTTTTCTGAGGGAGAGCCGCAACCTTTGCCTGCCTTTTACGATACACTATATAGCGAGAATTAGTGCGCAGAGGCCATAGCAGCCACGATGTCGATCTGGAATGCGTTCGGCGCAATTGACAGAGTTCTGAAAGTGCTCACTGTGACAGAAGGAGTGCTCAAAATGACCGATAACCAGGAACCGGCCGGCAACGAGTCCGGCCCAGGGAAGCGTACATTCAAGGAAGAGATCGAGCTCGAGGGACGCCAGCTTGTCGATCGCGTCAGAGAACTACTGCGCGAGGGCAACGTGCGCAAGCTGAGCATCAAAGATGCGGACGGCAAGTACCTGTTGGAGATTCCGCTGACGGTGGGTGTGGTGGTCGGTGGTGTATTCATGCTGACCGCGCCCGTAGCGGCGGCGCTGGGTGCCATCGCCGGGCTGCTGGCGAACGTGAAGATCGAGATCACGCGCGAGGTGGATGACGACACGTCCGGCGAAGGGTAGTCTTGCCCGCAAAAAGGACGACCAGCCGTACCACCGAGTCGACTCGCATGGCGCGGCTGGTGTTTTTTTTCGGGGTGCAGATCAGGGGCAGGTGAAGGCCGCGTGATCGGCCTGCTGCTCCAGTGTGAAGAACTCGTGCCGCCCGTCGTTGTTGCAGCCTGCGCGGAAGTAGAAGTACTCGGTCACTGCCGGGTTCAGCACCGCGTTGATCGATCCCACGCCCGGTGACGCAATCGGACCGGGGGGCAGACCCTCATTCAGATAGGTGCTGTAGGACTGGTTGGGCACACCGGTCAGGCCGTAATAGTCCGCCTGGGTGATCTGGGGCCACCACGATCCATCCCGCGTGTTACCAATCGCGTACTGCACGGTGGGGTCGGCGTCCAGGCGCATGGGCAGGCGGTAACGGTTGAGATAGACCGAGGCGATGATCGGCGCCTCGTCGGCGACGACCGTCTCACGCTCGACGATCGAGGCCAGCGTCACGACTTCGTACAGCGTGAGGTCCTGTGCTGCCGCTTGCTGCAACATGGCGTCGGTGACGTTCCGGTTGAACGCGGCGAGCATTTCGTCGCGCAGCTCAAACGGCGTGATGCCCGGCTTGAGCTGGTACGTCGCGGGGAACAGGAACCCTTCCAGCGACGGCGGCTGCCCGTTGCTCATCACATCCGGTATCCCGGCGTGCGCCTCAAACTCGGGCGGGATAGCCGCGCCGGGTCCGACCACAGCCAGGAAGTCATTCCCGCTGAAATCGAGCAGCGGGTTCTGGTCGATAATGTCCGCGATCTGCTCGATGCGCCAGCCTTCCAGACTCAAGAACGGGATGGTGGCGGCGGCGGCATCGGTCAGGGCATAGGCGATCTCCTCGAGCGTCTGGGTCTGTTTGAGGAAATAGGTGCCCGCCTCGAGCCGGCTGTCCAGACCGTAATACTGCACGTAGTCCACAAACAGGTCGGCGTTGGTGATCAGGCTTTGGGCCAACAGGTTGCTGGCGACGGCGCTGGCGGTATCGCCCGGCAGAATCTCGAATTTCCGGAACTGCGGATCGGTCCCCGCTGGGCGGGCCAGCTCGTCCTCGT
>JAAYDI010000095.1 GCA_012729315.1 Planctomycetaceae bacterium | reverse complement strand
GCGATCTCCTCCAGATTCTCCAGCCCGCTGCGGGACTCGATCTTGGAGATAATGAACGCATCATCGCCGACTACCCGGCGTATCTCGTCCACGTCCTCGCCGCGGTTGGCAAAGGAAAGGGCGAAATGGCGCAATCCCATTTCGCGGCCCAGTTCCAGCGCCCCCAGGTCCTTCTCTGTCAGCGGAGGCAGGGGAATATCGCGTTCTACCGTAACAGCCTTGTTCTGCGCGACCGGCCCACCCTGCAGGACGCGCATCGAGACGCTGTCGCTATTCTTGCCGATGACCTGCACCAGCACTGCGTTGAAGTCGATGCTGATGAAGTCGCCCGGGTCGAGGAGCCTGGTCACGTCGAGAGGGTAGAAGTTGAAATTCTTATCGTCCCCGGGGACGCGACGGAAGTGGGCGTAGACGATGGCGTTGTCGCGCAGGCGGATACGACCGTCCACGAGCGCGCCAGTGCGGATCTGCGCCCCTTCGGTGTCCAGGCAGAGAGGAACGTTGGTCGCCTCGCGGATCGTCTCGATGATGCCCCGCAGATCCGCCAGCCGCGTGTGCGACAGATTGACGCGAAACAGGGTCGCGCCGCTCTGCTCCAGCCGCTGGATCGTCCGGCGGTCGAGCGAGGCCGGTCCGAGGGTACAGAGGATTTCAGGCGTTTTACGCTGGTACTGGGCTTTTCCCGGCGTGATATTTGACTGCCACTGAAAGGATTGAACGCTCATCGTCTACCTCACCTGTTCAGCTATCGTGTTACTCACTGAGGAAATTGCCCGACGGGCCTGAGCAACCTCGGGGGGAATCTCATAGCCGTGCCGCCGCATCTCTCCTTCAATCTCTGGCAGGATGCGGGCCAGATCACGCGGATCGAACCGCCGCCATTTCTCCAACCGGTCGGACTTGACCCACTCGTTAGCGGCCCTGACCATCTCGCCGGTCAGCTCCAGGCCGCAGTGCGCGCAGATGCGCTCCATATCGGCGACGGGATTCTGAACAAAATCCTCGTACCGCAGGCGCAGCACCCGGCCCGGCTCAAAGAGAGCCAGGTCCTCTTCAGCCTTCTTCGAGGGCACAGCCCACTGCCGGGCGATCACGGTCAACAGATCGTGCCGCCGAACATCCTCGTCCATGCCCCGGTAGCGCGGCCCCCAGACCGCCTGGTACTTGCGGCCGAGAATGCGTTTATCGACGTATTGCCGGACAAAGCGGCCGGCATAATGATGGAGCTGGGTGACGGGCGTGGACTGCAGCCGCCGGCGGATGCCTTTGGTCGAAAGCGTGCGCTGCCACTTCAGCTCGACCGAGCTGATGAAGGCGAACGGATCGCGGACGACGAACAGGTAGGTCGCCTCCGGGAAAATAGCGCGCACGTAAGGTATTTTCAGGATGTTGGCCGGCGTCTTCTCGACGACGATGCGGTCTCCATGTTGCCGCTGGTATTTCAGGAACTGCTCCCGGATATGGCGCCGGACCGGCTCTGTCGCATCACTCTCGCCGAATTCGTCGTGCTTTCGCCGGGGATCGGCAACCAGCCACAACGTGCGCGGCTCGTACCAGGCCACCACGTCAGGGTGCACACCCAGGACTTTCTGCACAATCGTGGTGCCCGAGCGGGTGTTGCCCAGAATGATGATCGGCGGTTTCAGTTCGGAAGCCATCTACTCACACCTCGATGTACCGGGGGCGCAAACACCCCGGCCACACGTCCAATGATCTGTCTTCTGGAACGCCGGCCGGTGCGGCAGGCGGAAGGATCAGGGGAATTGGGCGAACTCGACCTGCCGTTCCGGCAGCAGCGTTGTCGGCGCAGGAACGGGAGGGACCGCGCCCCGGTAGTTCACGTTCTCCACGCCGGGCCAGGCCAGCCCCTCATAGCCAACGCCGGGCGAAGTGGCCGGCTGTGTGGCCGGCCGGTATTGCGCCAAGAACGCCGCCGGATCGTCCAGGGGATTGAGCCCGGCCGAAAAGACAAAGCCGGGATCAGTCTCCAATCCCTGTCTCTCCCACGGAGTGCCCGAGCCGGCCCGAAAATCGGCAAGCGTGTTGTAGCGGCCGCCGTCGCCAAAGTCGGTGAAGAGCGGCAGGTCGGCAGCGCCATCGCGATAGAAGACGTTCCCGTCATAATGAGAACCGGTCGCCGCGTGTTCGTTGCGAAAGACGACGCGCTCGCCCAGCACGTAAAAGATGTTGTTCAGGACGTATTTTTCGGGATTGCCGGTCACATTATCCGGCCCGGCTGCCGCCCACCGGTGGCCGTTATCCTGCCGGGTAACGATCGTGTTGTTGTACACCTTCCACCAGGACGTTTTGTTGCCCTGGTCGTGATCTGGAAACGGACTGCCGATGGTCCAGACCGGCCAGT
>JAAYDI010000094.1 GCA_012729315.1 Planctomycetaceae bacterium | reverse complement strand
TCGTGCGAAAATCGGTACGGAACCCAGGGTGCGCTGCTGCGCAAGCGACCCTGGGCTGCGGAGTGTAACCGCTTCGCGGTAAAGAACAGTGGACAAGCAGACAACGGAGAATAGAGCGGGAGAGGAGAAAGTAGAGCAAAGAAGACGAAGGCTACCACGCAACTCGGTCCCATGTCATCCGAGCCGCCGAGTACGCCGAAGGCGTTACACTCCACAGCCCAGGGTAAACCGCGTCTCGCGGCGCCACCCGTCAAAGCGGAGAATGGTGACTGTCTGGGATTGAACGAGCCTTGGAGGATCGTGTGCCGAATCGTTTCAACGCGTTCGAACGCCCACAGTGCGGTTCGCCAATAATTTCAACTCGCGCGCCGGCCGCAAAGCCGCCGGCGCAAAAGATAGATAAAGGGAGATAGCAAAAAGGGTACTACCTGCGGCGTCTCCACCAGCACAAACCGGCTAACCCACCGCCCAAAATCAACCAGATGCTAGATGGCTCAGGAACACTTGCCACCCGGAAACCGTAGAGGTGGTTTTGGGTTGTCGGGTTCTCGTAGTAACTGCGGGAGGCATGCAACCAGCTGGAATTATCGTACCAACTGCTGCCCCGCAAACCACGCAACGAACCGGTGATCGTCTCGTTCCATTCCCAGACATTTCCGCCCTGGCCTATCGTCCCGTAAGCGCTCTCAACACCGGCGTTGTAGACGCTGTTCGGTCCGCCTTGGTCGTAGCCGTCCCGAAACACCGCTTCGAAGTCCGTGTCTCCCTCGAAGTCGATCCCGTCAGGTATGCCGGGATAGTCCATCATGGTGGGATAGTCCCAGTACCCACCGACTCCTGCACCGTCCTTGTTGGGATCGTAGTACGCCGCCTTGTACCATTCATCCTCGGTCGGGAGGAAATAGGCCGTTCCGTACTTCTTCGCGGCCTCCTGGTGGTCCATGGCTTTCCAGGTCCTGGTATTGTACACGCCCTCTTTCGCATTGCCGGTCGTCAGCCAGTTGCAGAACTTCGCTGCCTCGGTCCAACTGGTGCCAGCCGTCGGCTGTGAACCGCTCCAATACCCCGCGTTCCCGACATAGGAGTCCGCCGCGATGACCGCCGCCCACTGATCAGCGGTCACTTCGTACTTACCGATCCGGTAGTTGTAGCCCACCGCGCCGTAGCCGGTGTCATCGGCCACATTGCCCGCATTGCCCACGTTCACGAAGTCCATAATGATGGTCGTACCACCATGGGAAATTACGTCGGCTTGTGCCGCCGTGCCCAATGCCACCACGCCCAACGCCGCCGCCACACCCATACATCGACACCAGTTCACAGGTCTGCTCCTTACTCAAACAACTCAAAAGATGCGTAATCAGGACAACTGTTGCCACGTCGCGCTTCCGCATCGTTCACGACGAGCCCGCTCGCACAATGGTGCTGCCGTACGGACGATACCGAAAGCAACGGCATAACTTCCCACATTACCCCCCCCCCCTAAATTTCAAGCCCATGCGTCGTGAATTCAGGGATTTTCCATGAATCCACTCCATGGAGGGGCCGCAGGCCCGCGTGGCGGTCGGCGCAGCGCAATCACCGCCTGATCGCTCACCACGGCCGAAGGCCATATTCACACACGGGAGACCATGCCGCAGGTGAGTTTGGCCTTCAGCCAAACGTGTGCCATGGCTTCGATTTCCTGGGGCGTTGCCCCAGGCTACGTTGATAGTGGCCTTCGGCCAATAGAGCCAATGTGGATCCGCCTCAGACCATCGATGGACCGTTGGGGCAACGGTGGTTCATTCCGGTGACGGGCGGCTCGATCGCTGGAGATCGCATATCGGGCGTCGTTCAGTCAGGCGGTTCTGATTTCCAGCTCATCCGCCGGGACGGTGTCGCGGAACTGGATGTTCGTGTGACCCTGCGCACGGACGATGGCGTGACGATTCAACTGAAAGGGCACGGCATCCGGTACACCTCAGCGGACGTCCTCGCACGAATCATGTCAGGCGCCGAGGTCGATCCCTCGGAGTACTACTTCCGGGAGGCGCTGTTTTTCGAGGCACCGGTGGGCAAGTACGAGTGGCTCAACCGGATCATAGCGATCGGCAAAGGTGGTCGGCTGAAATCCCATGTCCTCATCAATGCCTATGAAGTCCTCTAGTTGAACAGCCCTGTCAGCGTGCCCTGCCGGCGCCGAGAAAACGGACCCAATCCAGCTCGACATCGCAGGGAGCGGCGGCAAAGTCCAGCCGCAGCCGGGTGATGAGTCCTTTCCACTGCGCATGGCGGCTGAGGTCGAGTGTGACCTCGTGGAACTGCCCGTCCGCCGGCAAGTCGAACGCGACGCTGCGGATCGGCGCGAAACCGCCCTCCTCGTTACTGAAGAACAGTTGGCCGCCGCGGCAGGTCGCCTTGGCGCGGAAGACAATGCCCCGATGCGCCGCGGCGTCGGCAAACACCGCCGGACTGTGGATGTACGGGTCGGCTCCGGTCACGGAGACGTGCAGGGAACCGTTATTCGCGGTAAGCGGAGCCACGTCATGGGCCGCCTGCCAGCCCTCCGCTGCGCCGTCGCTGCCGTTGAACTCCCATGCATACGTGCCCGCGCCCGGGACCATCGGCAGCGCTTCGGCAATGCGGACCGCGCGCGGCGTCTGGCCAAACTGCAGCTGGATGGTCAGACAGCCGATGTCGGCGGCGTAGCTCCATCCCTCCGCGGCCACCCCCTCCGCGGCCACTTCGAGCGCCGGCTGCTTCGCCAACTCCTTCCCGTCCACTTCGATCCGGGTCGGCTCGGCGATCGGCATGATTGCCGTCCGCGCCGTGGCACCGGGGAAGTACCGTAAGCTCAGCTGCAACGCTCCGTCCACGACCGTCGCGTCGGTGATGCGCGGCGCGGCGTTGATTACCAGGCGCCGGCCGTCCGCGGTCGTCACGACTTCGGTCTGGACGCCGGTGGGAGCTTCCAGGATCTCCAACACGTTTTTCAGGATGCCGCCCGGCGCGAGCATGCAGCCGACGCTCTCCACGTCATCGATGACGTCCCAGTTATCCGCGTAGCAGCCGAAGTCATGAGCGCGCGTGCTCTGCTGGTTCATGCCCGAAATGGTGATCATCTCGGCGAAGTGTTTCCAGGGGAGGGTGTGGTCGTACTTCGCCAGCTCGAGCAGTGCTCCGGCATAGGCCAATCCGTTCCACTGTACCGGGCGTGCGAACCAGCTGCCCACGTAGTAGGTCGCGCCGAAAATGGCGATCGAGCTGCCCTTCATCAACGGCGGGTGTTCGGGTGCCTGCCACATGTACACGAACGGCAGTCCGGTCTTCGCCCAATAGACGGCGCGCTGGAGCATCTCCGGGTCCTTGGTGATCCGGTACGCCAGCAGATACACTTCGCAGCAATCGCCCGCGGCGAGAATATCAGGCGAATGGACCGGGCATTCCCAGATCTGAGATGCGCGGGGAATCTGGAACCGCTCCATGAATCCGAGCGTGCGCAGGGCCGCGTCGAGCGCGCTGGGATCGCCGGTATGCAGCGCCTTCTGGAGTGTGCCGCGAATCGCCTGTGCGCAGATACCTGACTCGGCGGTCCCGGCCACACCCAGCATGCGCGTGGTCTCCCGCGGCACAAACCCGTACTTGCCGTCAGCGGGCACACGTGCGGCTTCGATGCGCGCTGCGGCCAGCATCTCGCGCAGCGCTCCGCAGGGTGCACCCCCCAGGTGCAGCGTGGTCCCCAGTTCCGCCGGGTTGACCATCGCCCGCCCCTTCTCGTCCAACCGCCGCGCGAAGGCCGGGTCCGACAAGAGCCGAGAGGCGAGCACGTAATACCGCAGCGCCACATCCGGATTCGCATCAGGCGCCCATTGCAGAACTGAATGCCAGCCCTGCTTCTCCGCATTCCACAGGACGGAGTCGTACGACTTGAGCGACATCGCCACCGTGTCCTCATAGCTGCGCGGTTTCGGTGGCAGGTCCGGCACACCATAGCGCTCGAGGTACAGATCGATCGAACGCAGCACGTCCGACTTCGACTCGGCGTACACCGCCGCCGCCAGAGTCAGTTGCGCGCCGGGCTGCAGATCATAGGCGGTGTGGGCCAGCAGCGTATTGGGCGCCAGATAGTCGGGGATCGACGGCAGGCACAGGCCCAGCAGATGGTTCGCATGCCCTTCGATGAAATTCGGCGACGCGAACACGGCGGTCGGCCGGTCGTGCTGGCCGTCCCACTTCTGCAGCGGGTCCCACATCAGGCCGACGATGCCCCCGTCCTTCTCCACCGCCATGCTCGGCACCGTAACCGTGTTGGGGTGCGGCGCGAAACGGATGTTCATCGGCGCGGCGATATCGAGCGTACTCGACGACCGCTCGCCAGACTCCATGTATTCGCTGCCGGGAAAGAGCGCCATGTCCTGCTGGGCGCCGAACGCGCCCTCGCCGGCCCACAGCCAGGGTCCGCGGAACGCAGCGATCCGCAGTGGCCTGTCCGCACGAAGCGTGTAGACCGTATCGATGTACGACTTCTCCTGCTGCAACGTCAATGTCAGCGAGGCAGTCACCGTCGCGGCGTCAGTCTCCGTCGTCCCCGCGAGCTGCAGCACTACCTGCCCGTCGACCTGCTGGACCGTCGCCTCCTGAAATGCCAGATCGACGGCCGCGCTGGCATGTTCCAGGTACAGGCTGGCCAGATGCGGCAGGACTGCCATGGGCCGCGCCCCGCCGTCGTCCACGGCATCCAGCCGCGCGTGGGCGAAGCCGGCCTGGTTCCTGATGAGCGTGAGCAGCACCTTGTTGTTGCCGATCCATGCGGCGTCAGGCTCAACTTCCGCGGCGAGCCGCCCCGGATCCGCCGGACGAGGAAAGGCCGGCGCAACCACCACCTCCGTCTCCTGCCGCTGCCCGTCCGGGCCGGTGAGCGCAAACGCCGTCCGGCCCTCGGCTGCTGGCGTGAAGGTCCATGTAACATTCGTGGCCACGCCCGGCGCCAGTTCGGCCACCTGCTGCGTAGCCGGTGCCACCGCCGCGCGTGCGGGCGCCGTCTCCACCGTGAGCGCGACATCCTTGAGCGGCGTCCCTCCGGCGTTCTCAACCCGCGCGATCAACCGGCCCGCCTGGCCGAGCGTCGCCAGGGCCTCTTCCGACGCGAAGGAGATGATCTGCAGCCGCCCCGGGCCTACCGGCTTTTCAGCGAGAACCAGCGACTTGAGTGTGACCTGCGTTCCCGGTTCGCCGCCCAGACGCAGGCTCAGCCGCTTGAGCGCGCCGGTCCACATCGGGCTCCCTGCCAGCTGCAGCGTCGTAACGAACGGGCCCCCAGGCACGTCGAACTGCACCGCATTGCAGCCGGGAAAACTGCCGTCGGACTCGTCTGCCCAGTACAGTCCGCCCGCCAGCTTGCCCGTGCTGTACAGCTCCAGGCATGCTACCCGGTAATCGGTGGTCTGGAGATCCAGCACCGGGCTGATCAGCGTGACCGCGCCGGTCAGCAACGTCGTCTCCGCCCCGGCTGCGCCGCCAGTCAGGTGCGTACCGCCCGACACCGCCAGCCATGCACCGCTGCTCTGCGTGAAATCCCAGGCTGGACTCCGCGGGTCATGCTCAACCCGCTGACCCTGCCAGATTCGAATGTAATCCAGCTCGACCGCTGTACCATCTCCCTCGGGCAGATCCAGACGCAGTCCCCACACCTTGTCGCGCCACAGCGGATAGACGAAGTAGGTGTGCCATTGCCCATCGGGAATGCACTGGAAACTCCGCTCTTCACCCGCGACGAAACCGCGTCGCGCGCCGCCGACAACGCTGGCCCAGAAGAACTCGGCCCCAGTGCCTCGCCCGTCGAGTTTCATTCGCAGCTCGATGTACTGGAAGTCGTTGCAGGTGATGTCGGCCCGCAGACTCATTGTGTGCATGTACGGGTCCCCTCCCGTAACCTCCGTCCTGAGCGTCCCGCCCCGCACGGTGAAGGGTGCCAGCGAGTGGGTCGGCCCCCAACCTTCCGCATCGCCATCCGTATTGAATTCCCAGGCTTTGATCATCTCCTGTGCGCAGGCGTCAGCGGTGACCAGCCCCAGAGCCAAGGTACACGTGATCAACATCTTCATGGCACACCTCCGTAGTTTGGCAGACTGTCGGGTTCGATTATAGATCGGCGGGGCGCTGCTGAGGAGGACTACTGTGTCACGTCGCGGCTCAACGTGGCGTATCCCCATCACCCGAATTCGCAGCGAGAAGGCCCGGGCACAGTGCGGCCAGTGCTGGCGCCGACCTGCCGGCCATGCGGTCGCCCGTCTCCCAGCGGCTTGGCCGATGTCGCGGCTGCCGATATAGTACATTGGGTGTTTCTTGTGCTGCGGTTAGCAACCGGTGGAGTGAATCATGCTCAACGACGGCGACAAAGGTGTTGTCATTCAACGTGACCGGCAGACTTACGGCATAGCGCCGCATGTGCCCTGCGGGGTGGTCACACCCGCCGTCCTGCGGAAGATCGCGGACGTGGCAGAGCGTTACAGCATCCCCATGCTGAAGATCACCAGCGCCGCCCGCATCGCCCTGCTGGGCATCCGCGAAGAGGATGTGGATGCGATCTGGAACGAGCTGGAGATGGACCCGGGGAATGTCGTCGGCATCTGCGTCCGCAGCATCAAGGCGTGTCCCGGCACGACGTACTGCAAGCGAGGCCAGCAGGACAGCCTCGGGCTCGGCATGATCCTGGACGACAAGTACCACGGGCTGGAACTGCCGGGCAAGATGAAGATCGGGGTGAGCGGCTGCCCGAACCAGTGCGGCGAAACGAGCTTCAAGGACATCGGGCTGGTCGGCACAGCCAAAGGCTGGCGGGTCTATGTCGGCGGCAACGGCGGCACGAGTCCGCGGATCGGCGAGATCCTGGCCCAGCGGATTGACACCGATGCGGCTCTGCAGCTCCTCGACAGAATCCTCGAGTACTATCGAGCCAACGCCAAGCCGAAGGAGCGGATGGGACGTATGATCGAGCGGCTCGGGCTGGAGCATCTGGAAGAGGCGTTGGGACTGGGAAGCGACGCATAGTCCCAGTCGCTGGCCGGCCCGCGCACCCTCACCTGGCAGCGTCCGCCTCGACAACCTCCTGCGGCAACAACAGCTCGTCGGCACTGCGGGCGAGGCAGGCAGGTACCGTCATCAACAGCCGCTGGCCCTGGCTGTCCGCGAACTTCCAGAGTTTCCCGTCCTGGCCGTCCGGCACAGGCACTTTGAACCAGCCCTCCTCCGCGGTGCCAAAATCCAGAACCGCGCGTCCCTCGGCGTCAACGAGCGTACCGGAGATCCGCGGCGCCCAGTTGGCGACGCGTGAGGCCCAGCCCCCCACAAACGCGGTCCCCTTCGGCACGTAGAAGTACAGCGTCCAGGCCCCGCGGAAGTGGCTCGTTACGTCTGGCGTATCGATGCCCGATTCGATCGTCACCGGCAACCCCGCAGGCCATTCGATCCGCGTGAAGTCGCCGCCGTCAAACGTCTCGACGCGGTGCAGGCCGGCATACGGCGTGTTGAGCCGCACGTGGTACTCGTTTCCGTCCGGCTGGTAACTCGCGTCACTGGCGACGGGGTCGAGCGTGACCTCCAGGGGCGAGTAGAGATTGATCTGGGGCAGGCGATTCGCCCAGACCTTCTGTACCCGGATCTTCAGGTCCAGTGCGGCCATCCCGTCGGGGATCCAGACCCAGTACTGCTGGTGATCCTGAGGCTCTGCCGGAAACGTTCCCGGGGTAACGGCAGGCAGCTGGAGCCGCGGGCGGGCGGGAACCAGTCGCTTGCTGAACTCGACACTGGCGAAGCCGGGTTCGGCCGGCTGGTTGCGGGTGATGCCCTCCGCCAGGATCGCTGCGATTTCGCCAGGCGTAAACGGCGTGTCGTCCTTCAACGGATGATTGGGGGTCAGCGCCGCTTGTTGACTGATGAGCCGGCACCAGAGTCCGTAGCTGTGGACCATCATCGTCGTCCGCATGCGATAGGCATGCCTGGCGACGTCGTCCACCGAGCCGCCCTGGCTGGCGTGGGCATAGTAGAGTTCCGTGTAGCGTGTGTAGAGGATCAGGTCGCGGATGCGTTGCAGAACCTGGGGATCGCCGGTCGCGCGCGCTGCGGCGTCCAGCTGCCGGTACATCCGGCCCACCAGGTCCGACGGGGCCCGGCGCTGCGTGTCGGCGGTGATCAGCCGGTAGAACTCTCGCATCGGTTCCTGAGCCGAGCCAAACGCCTTGTCCAGAAAGTCCTCCACTAACGCGTCCAGTCTCCGGGCCTCGCCGACGTCCCACAGCAGGCGGCTCGCAATATAGTACCCCAGCCCACACGGCCCCCAGCAGTCGCCCGATTCCGCATCGTAGAAGCGGATCCCCTGCTGGTGGATGCGCGGGAGGAATTCCGCCAGGTAGGAGGGGCGTGCGCCGGCTCCGCCGCGAGGCAGGTTCCAGTCCCAGTCGACGACACTCAGATAGTCGTAGACCCCCAGGGCAGCTCCCTGCGCCTGCCACCCCGCAACGATCTGATCGAACGTGTAGCCTCCCCGGATGAAGGCCGTTGTCGCGCTGGGGATCACGTTCGGGTGGACCGTTATGTGAGGCGGCGCGGAGTGTTCGTTGTAGGCATAGATGCCAACATACTTCGGTCCGAGCCCCAGGTTGTTGATCGCGTGGGCCACCTCATTGGCCAGCGTCACCACCCGGTCGCTGACGCTCCCCATCTTCGCGCAAGGCTCGCACTCACACCACCCGCCTCCGTCGCTGGGGTCCAGCGAGATGCTGTCGTCGGCGGGATGGTCCTGGAAGTGCCGCACTGCATGCGCGACGACCAGCTGGCGCAGATCCGGGTTCGAGATACAGAACTTCAGATCGCCGCCATGCGACTTGCGTGTCCCTCCGACCAGCGCGAAGAACTCCGGATGCGCGTCAAACTCGGCCTGGTTCGCTGCGACGATCGATTCGTAGGCGTGCCCGCTGTTGAGATCGAACCCTTTCACGGCCCGGTTGCGCTGGCACCATTGCCGGTAAGGCTCGTCGTTGTAGCCCCACAGGCCCCAGTTGTACCAGATGCGGCGGGCATGGAACGACGGACGCTGGCGGTCGTCCAGTTCCGTCTGCAGATGGTTCACAGCGGGCACCACCTCCCACGTCTCGCCCGGGAAAAACTGACGATAGCCCAGCCGGTAGAGCAGATCCCAGACCGCATGCGATACGGCCAGCTCCGAGGCCCCCAGCAGGTAGAGCCCTTGAGGGTGCGAACGGAGCAGATACTCTTCGCGATCGAACGGACCGCCGCCGAATTGAGCCGGGAACGGCAGCCTGGTGAAGTCGGCGGGGCAGCCGATGACGATCCCCTGGCTCCCGTCGCCCGTCTCCACTTTGAACTCCGCTCCGCTCATGCGTCCCAGATACCGGGCCAGGTCCGTCGCGGCAGCCCGGGTGGCGGCCGGCGCGTCCGCTCCCACCACGATCGGCAGCAGGGCCTGCCCGTCCTTGGCCAGGTCCGCAGCCGTGGCCGCCGGCTCCCCGCGTTCCACCACCACCATCGCCTCCGTCCATTCGCGCAGCTGCCAGTCACCCCAGCGCAGGTCCGCGGTCACGATGTGGGTCCCCGCCGCGGCCTCGCGCGGCACGGTGACGCCGATCGCCACTTCCGTTTCCTGCTGCGCGGGAATGCGGATCGGCGCGGGCAGCCCGGAGCGCAGTGTCCAGCCTGGCGGCAGATTCACGTGCACGTCGAACGTCTGCTCGACCGGCGAGTGGTTCAGGATGCGCAGCGAGAGCTCAGCATCGTCCCCTGATCGCGCGCCCTGCGAATAGGGGTAGAACCGCGCCCAACCGTCGTCGATGCCGAAGTTCGGGTCGTCCCAGGGAAGCAGTGCCCGCAGCAGATCGATTCGCTGTCTGAGCACGTCGATCATGTGGTCCACCTGCGGGCCGGAGAATCGGAATGCCGGGCCGACGTGCTGATTGATGAGCAGCGCATCGGGCGCAACCTGCTTCACACATTCCAGACATGCCAGATACCCCGCTCCTTCACGCAGGAGGTTGCGATTGAGCAGGCAGTAGTCGTCGATCCCGGACGGCGTGAACGAGTCGCCGATGAAGAAGTACTGCTCCCCCGTATCGGCTGTGACCAGCAGCGCATCATGCTGCAGCGTCTGGCCCGGGAAGTAATAGAGGGTCATCTGGAACTCTTTCCACCTCCAGCTGGTCCCCTCTGGGGTGCGTCCCGACACGTGAATCGGGTTCCTGGTCAGGCACGGCATGCGGTAGGCACCGGGGTTCTGCAGGATATCCCAGTTGCGCCGCGTGGCATGCACCGTGGCGCCGCACGTGTCGACCAGCCTGGCAACCTGGTCGGTGTGATCATCGTGGTAGTGCGAGACGAAGATGTGCTCGATGGCCTGCAACTGCCCGTCCGCCTTCAGCTTCATCAATTCGTCCACGATACGCGAACTGCCACAATCCACAAGGAATCCGGTCTTGTCGGCGGACACGATGAGCCGGGCGTTGTCGATCGGCACGATCCAGGCCGGCAGGGGCGCAATTGTCTCCGCCTCCGGCATCCAGGCGATCTGGGCGTCGGCGCCCAGCACGCGGCGCCCCTTGGCTATGAAACGATCTTCGGCGGAGTAGTACCGATGTGCGTCAATGGACAGATAGTTGGCATAGAGTGCCTGGATGCGCGCGATGAGGACCTGGATCGCCTGCTGCGGGTTGCGCACAATCGGTCCACGCGCCGGTACAATCACCGACGGATGCTCAGCCGCAACCTGCCGCAGACTGGCAACCAGTTCGCTGAGCCGGGCCGCGTAGCCATGGTAGGCCATGATTCCGAGCTCGGGGATGGCATCCTGCAGGCTGTAGAGGTCCAGGATCTTCCCGTCCCCGTAGAGCATGTCGCCGGTGAAGGCGATTCGTTGCCCCTCGAGTTCCACCAGATAGGTGACCGCTCCCGGCGTATAGCCCGGCGTATCGAGGACGCGAATCGGGAGCCCCTGCCAGGCGAACGTCTCACCTCCCCGCACCGCCTTCCAGACCGGCAGTGGTTCCACCAGCACCTTGGTGCACCTGTGCGTGTAGTCGTGAAATCGCTGCTGCTCAAAGTCCGACCAGAACTGGCCGACAGCGGTGAATAGCTCGGCTTCAGCCGCGGGCACGACCGCCCGAGCTCCCTTCGAGACCAGTGTGCGGCCCGCCCAGACCACATCGCGCCGGTGGTGGGTCAGCAGCACCGTATCTACGGCTGCCGGGTTCTCGCGCGGATCGCCGTAAACGGCCAGCGTCTTGCCCTCGCGTTGAATCAGCACACCGTTGACCGCCCCTCTGATGACGCGGATGCCCCGCGCGATCTCCTCTGACGGGAGACTGTCCGCCGCACAGATGCCCGGTACGCACAGCACCAGGCACACAGCGGCCTGCACACCAACACTCCGCATGGCGAATCGCATCTGACAACTCCTCCGAAATCGGTGTGGTGGGGTCGGCCCGCATGGTACACCTGTCCGGCACAACGTCCCAGACGCGTCCAAGACACACGGTCACTGGAGTTCTGTAGAATACAAACCGGACGCGGATGTCCCAGGCCATGCCATCATTCTAAATAGACTTGCGCGAAGCTGGGTCATTTAAGTAAAGTGGGACTCCTCAAAGAGTTGCGTCTCCTACAAGGAAACGAACGGAGTCCCACATATGGACGGTACCAGTTGGATGCACCGTGTGCAAG
>JAAYDI010000093.1 GCA_012729315.1 Planctomycetaceae bacterium | reverse complement strand
TCTCCCATGTGTGAATATGGCCTTCGGCCAAACACCTCGTTGTGCTCCCATTCCTGGGGCGTTGCCCCAGGCTACGTTGATAGTGGCCTTCGGCCAATTGCGGGATGTAACCGCTGCACGGTGAGGAAGTAGGCAGTCCATGCGAATGGGCCCATCCATGGCATGGATTTGTCCACACTACAACCGGCTCAGAATGCCCGAGCCTTTCACCGTCCCAGGGCGATGCCCCTCTTCCGGGCCACGCGGGCCGGTTGAGCCTGGCGGGAACGAGCCCCCCTCAGTTGGCTGATCTGCATACCTGTGCTAGTCTTTTCGGTAATATATGGTAAATGGGCGCTGCACGATTTGAGCGTTTCCGGATTACGTTGGGTGGAGCAAGATAAGTGGGAGAGGTTTTCATGTCGCGTCGATTTCTGGTTCCGGTGGTCGTTCTCGCGGCGTTGTTCGGCATAATGCTCGTGCAGCGGCAAGTGTCTGCTCAGGAGTCCCCAGCACAGGATGCTCCGGCGCAGGAGGCTCCGGCGCAGGAGGCCCCAGCTCAGGAGGCCCCGGCACCGGCGGAGGCCCCGGTGGTTGAGTCGCCGGCACCGGAGGCCCCGGCACAGAGCGAGCCGGCAGCCGCTCCGGCCGATCAGGGGGCAGCGCAGCAGCCCGCGCTGGATCCGCAGCAGGCCCGGGCGGCGTACGAAGCGAAGTTTGGGGAATGGAAAGAGATTCTCAAGCAGTTGCGCACGTTGAAGCACGATTACCAACTGGCCGACGAAGCGGGCCGCGCGGACCTGGAACGGCAGTGGGATGCCAAGGTTGCGGAAGCCGATGCGCTGCTGCCCGCTGTCGCCGACACGGCACTCAACGCATATCGCGCCGCACCGAACGAAGACCGCGAACTGACCACCTTCCTCGTCAAACTGCTGCAGGACTACGTCGCGCGTGATCGCTACGAACCGGCGGCCGTACTGGGGAACGCGCTGATCGACTGCAATTGCGACATGCTCCAGATCTACCGCGAAGCGGCGATGGCCAACTTTGCGATCAACAACATCGACCGAACGATCGAAATCCTCGACAAGGCCGAAGCGATCAATGCGATGAGCGGCGACTCGCGCCAACTGCGCAAGGATGTGGGAGAATACAAGGAATTCTGGGTACAAGAACAGCAATTGCGCCAAAAGGAAGAGGCGGCCGATGACCTGCCCCGCGTCAAGTTGACGACCAACAAAGGGGAGATCGTGATCGAGTTGTTCGAGAACGAGGCGCCGGAAACGGTCGGGAATTTCATCAGCCTGGTGAAGAAAGGCTTCTACGACGGCTTGACGTTCCATCGCGTGATCGCCGGATTCATGGCCCAGGGTGGATGCCCGCAAGGCGATGGCACCGGCGGACCCGGTTACTCGATCTACGACGAGTGCAAAAGGCCCGACCTGCGCCGCCACTTCCGGGGCTCGGTCAGCATGGCCAAGACCAGCGCGCCCGACTCCGGCGGCTCCCAGTTCTACATCTGCTTCCGACCCACGCCCGACCTGAACGGTAAACATACCGTCTTCGGACGCGTCGTCGAAGGTATGGATGTGGTCGACAACCTCCAACGCCGTGATCCGAACGACAAGACCCCGCCGACCCCCGATGAGATCGTCAAGGCGGAAGTGCTGCGCGACCGCGGCCACGAGTATCTGCCGCACAAAGTCGAGTAACACACAACAGTTCGGCATGACGCGCGCGTTGCCACAGTAGTCGGACTTGGCCCAGGCCCAGCCACCCGACCGATACCGACCGTTTTCATCGTCGACCACCGGGTGTGGCCCGGGGCGGATACGCGACGGGCAGAGATACTGGGGCGGAATCGTCTGGAAATCGACTTGTTCGTAGGCCGATACCTGCTCCACGTACGGCAGGATGGCGTACGCCCACGATCCCGGCTGCTCGGCAGGACGTTTGCCAGGTATCCCCACGCCCCAGAGAAAGAACATCCGGGCATGCAGATCCTCGGTGGATATCTGGACCGGCTCGTCTGTTGTAGACTTGACCTTGCACTCATCGGTGTAGCCGCCGTTGCCGGGAACGGCGGAGAAGACGCTAATGTGATGTTGCAGCGCCTGCCCCAATTGTCGCCCGTCTGGCCGCCTCCCTGGCCGCCTGGACGGCGGGAAGCAGGAGCGTCACGAGCAGCGAGACGATCGAAAGCGCGACCAGGAGTTCGATGAGCGTGACTGCCCGGCGGCACACACCGTGATGCAATGAGCATGACATGAGTATCTGCCCTGGTCCAATCGAGAATGTTACGGGGCACGTCTGCTGATCATTCAACCCACTGGGCACGGGCCGGTCAACGTGAAAGGGGGGAACATGCGAGTGTGCCAGTGGCTCGCCCAGATCCCGCAGGCACTCTGCGCGGCAGGTGGCGCTTGCGGCGCGGAGCGTGGTTGATACGCTGTGATTGTGTGGGGGCGTGGCATGAGAGCCGTCACGAACGTCGCCAATCGGGTCGGTCGAGAGGTGAGAAGCGTGAGGGGATTTCCAGAAGAGCGCGAGAGCCAAGAGAACTGTCGGCACGATGTGTTGTGGATTTGCGGGGTCCTTCTCGCACTGCACGTCGTCCTATTGGGCTACAGTGCAGCGGCCCACAGTCCTACGATCGACGAGGTCGCGCACATGGCTGCCGGCGTATCGCATTGGGAACTGGGCCGCTTTGATCTGTATCGCGTTAACCCGCCGCTCGTGCGATTGTTGGCGACGCTACCGGTGGCCGTGGTCGGGTACGTGGCAGACTGGACCGGCTACAGCACGGGTCCGGGGGAACGGCCTGAGTTCTATCTGGGTGAAAATTCGTCGACCTCAACGGGAGCCGCGTGTTTCATCTGCTCACGTGGGCACGCTGGGCCTGCATTCCGCTGAGTGTACTGGGCGCCGTCGTGTGTTTCCTGTGGGCGCGCGCTGTCAGGCCAGACCACGTCCATCGGCAATCGCTTCGCCGGCACGTGCCTGTCGGCGGTCCCTGTGCCCTTGCCAGTGAATTACCTGCTGGGTGTGGACACGCAGAAAAGCGATTTCGAGCGCGGCGAGCGGTCGTACCTCCGTGGCCAGTGGCGGGACAGAGGCTGGTGGTATTACTACCCGTACGCCATGGCCGTGAAGGGCACCCTGGGGGGCATGCTCCTCATTCTGCTGGCGGCCGTGTGGGCCGCGCTCAATCCGGCCGGCCGAGCCAGCAGCCGCGACGAACTGCTCCTGGTCGTGAGGGCACTCGCTCACATCTGCACGAAATACACTCGGCACGTCATTGGGCAGTCAGGGTTGTTGTTTGCAGAAGAAGTCTTCACGTGCACTCATAGGGCCCAACTGCTGGCAAGTCTTCTGGAAACGGGCGCAAGTGGTGCGGCGGCGCCGGCTTCAGTTCAGGCAGCATGCATCTGACGTTGTGGAACCCTCCGGTGGCACCTGCCGACGTGCTTGCTGCCAGGCCAAACAACCCAACAATGCGAAGAGCCAGGCGACGGCATAGGACGGCACGGAGAGCGCCGTCACAGTATCTAAAGGCGTCGCCAACCAGTTGCCGTTGGCTGCGCGCGGCGTTCCCATGAGGATCAAGCAGTGCTGCATTACCACGAGTGGCTCAATGCACAAAACACAAACTACAAACAGGAAAAGCGGCCAGGCAGGCCCAGATCGCGGCAGACGCCTCCACACGAGCGCGACGGGCATCACCAGCAACAACAGGTAATGGTCCCATACTATGGGCGCAACCAAGAGCATCGCCACCGTGGAAGCCGCAAAACACAAGTCACCGTCTGCACGACTTCGTACAACCACTGCGATAAGAATGGCCACCACGATACCAGAGGCAAGCAGATATCCGAAAGTGCTGGCAACAGGATGTGGTGAGGCCACAGCAAACACCACCGGCATCCAATGAGGCAATGGCATGAGCAATTTGTACCAGATCCCAGCAAACGACAAGTTGTGACACGCCCCAGCGTACTGCTGTACGACGGGGAGCACGTCGCACACGTACTCTCGATATGTGTCAATCCCGAACACGCCAACCGTTAGACCGATTACGCCGGCCAGCGTTGCGGCCCCTGAAAACACCGTCTTCCAGCGTCTGCGCAGAAGGAAAGGCAGGAACAAAAAGCCGGGAAAGAGCTTGATCGCGGTGGCAATCCCCAGTGTTATCCCGGCCAACCAGTATCGATCCGACCGATCACACGCCCAGCAGAGGGTGATGAGGAACAGGACCACGATGCCCAGCTGGCCCTGCTGAATATGACTCAGCAACGGGTGACAGCACAGCAGCAGCGACAGGATCAGGAAACCTGCTTCTGGTGAACACGCGAAATCCAGGTTGTGCAACACAATCCAAATGCTGCCGCCAAGCAACACGAGAGAGACGGCATTCCACAGAAGGAATGCCTCGGCGTAGTCGAGCTTGCCAAAAGGTAAAGCGATGAGCACCGACGGGGGAGGGTGCGCATTGACCGCTATGAAGGTGATGTCGCCAGGGAGTTTGTACTCCCCCAGGTACAGAGGAAGCGTCGCTTCTTGAGATGTGTAAAGAGCCAGGCCGCCGAAATAATTGCGAGCGGAAGCCCATTCCTGGAAGAAATCGACCAGAAAACGCGCCTGGTAGTAGGTGCGTGGTTGCAGTGCCTTCAACCAGGCTGGGCCTTGCCAGATCAGAGCAAGGCCAAGCAACGACAGGCACAGACACAGGCGGGCAGGGCGCGCCGGGTTCATGGACGGTTTCACACTAGTTGGCCCCTCGGACGAGCTTGAGACCTTGCACCTGGACTCCCAACCTACGTGGATCCGTGTTCTTGCCTTGATCCATGACGCCTTTCGGAACGAAGACAGCGCTGCGCAATTCTACCAGCGTGGCATCGTTGAATGTGTGCCCCGACAGATCGAATGTTCGATCCCACTTCCCAGGCGGTACGACTCCGTCGTGGAGCGCCTCGCCATCGATGAGAAGCTGAAAGCGGACTGGATCCATTGTGGGTCGGAGCGCTGTGATCTGTACCCACAATTGCTCTGGAGGATGGCGCGTGTTGATGGGCACAAGCAGCTTCGCGTTGCCGTTCGTCCAGCGAAAAGGGATCGTGTTATCGTGTTCCTGGTAGTGAAAACCGGATTCGGCAACCCCGTCGACCTGTTGACAACCAAGAGGAATATTCAGGTAGGAAAGATTCTTACGATGCACATACAACTGATATACCAGTAATCCCACCGCAGCAGCACTCAGCAGTACAGTGGTCCACAGTTTCGGCGAACGCAGCAGGTAGTTCATGGGACGTGTCATCGTTATGGGTGAATGAGTGATTCACGCTGGCTGGCAGGCCGAACGCGAGTCGTAGGTGCGTGCGTGGGGTTCAATTCGGCGTATCGATAGACCTGGATCTGTCCCAGACCGAACACTTCGGGAAACGTTCCCTCGGTTCGCTTCTGCCTGCCGCTGGGGAGAGGCACCTCGTTTGCGCCAGCCACGCGGGCGGTAGACTCCACAACCCAGACGTGGGGCGCGGAGCATTCCCGGAGGACGCGACCGCTTAGCAAGTCTTGCGGTCCCAAGACAGCAGTACCCAAGTAATGAGGGGCAAGTGCTTCTCCCTGGTAGAGGTAACAGTTCCCGCGAGTGCGCAGATGGTACAACATCGGAAGGTAACAGAACGGCGAACTCATCACGACCGGCTCGTCGGGACCGGCGTATTCGGCGAGCCATTCCGCAGCCGCACGGGAGCCTGGATGCCCCCGGAGATCGGCCTTTGCGACAAAGGAAGACCAGACAATGAGTCCAGACAACACGACGGCCGCCATGACGACGCGGCGCTCAAATGGGAAGGGGATCTTGTAGACGATCAACAGAGCGAGCCCGGCCAGAAAGTACAGGTGAGCGAACAGCAGATAACGCAACAGGAAGACGTGCACTCCGAACCAGTCCAGCGCAATTGCTGATCCGATAGGCAGGATAGCGCATCCTGCGACATAAAGCGTCTCGCGTCGGGGGCGCCACAGGAGCATCAGCCATCCCAATACGCAGAGGTCGATGGTCCACAGGGAGGCTGTTTCGGTCAGCCTCGGGTTTTCGGGTTCCACGAACATCTGATACAGCACGTGTGCCAAATCCCAGCGATGGAACGGCTGAATCCAGAAATCCGCACGCACCTGAGACATCTGGCGCAGGAACGCCGGAATCCAAGGAAGCCAGCATACTCCGATGAGGACAAACGCCACTACCGCCGCGCGCGTCTGGGGCGCTGAAGAGTGTCTGAGCCTGATTGCCTCGGAAGGATGCAACAGCACATAGCTCACAAACAATGCCTGGGCCAGGACCTGGAACAGAGCGAAGTAATGAGTGTACATGAACAGGACGGTCACAACAGTGTATACATGCCACCAGCGTGTTCGCCCTCCACTCGATGGCAAGGCGCGAAACAGAGCCCAGCTCGAGAACAACGACAAGGCAGTACCCAGTGCGTACGGTCGGATGTCCCACGACCAGCGGACTTGGAAGGGACTGATGGCCACAAGGAACGCTGCTGCCAAGGCAGCTTCCCATTGCCATCCATCCTGGCCCTCATCACTAACTCCGTTCGGCGCGGACCAAGCCGTGGCCGCACGAACAAACATGAACATCGCGATGATCGTGGTCCCTCCCAGCAGAGCACTCAACGAGCGCAGGGCCAGCAGCGAGTCGCCGAAAGTCGCGGACCAGTACTTGAGCAGAACGAAATACAGGGGGGGGCTGTTATCAAGGGAAATCCGCTCGATCATTTCCCCCAGAGGATACTGAACCATGCGCCAGGAGAACGCCTCGTCAAACCAAATGCTCCGGTCCGTAAGACAGGACCACCGAAACTGCATCCCCAGGAGAAAGATGAGGATCAGACCGACACCGACAACGCGATTTCGAGTCCACTTCATCCGGTTGCCCACCACAGACAACAGGGCCATCTGTCAGATCATTCCAGGTCGGGTAGAAGCTCTTTCCCCCTGGGAGTCAACAGCCCTCGAACGACTGTCGAGTCAATTGCGAAGGATACACCCGTGACATGCCCATCCGCAAACAGAAAATTGCACACCCCCGGATGCGCCGATCCCCAGTGATTCTGGAAGTTCACCTGGGGGGCATCCTGCAGAATCCGGTCACCAGAGCGAGCGGTGCCTGCGGAACCACCTGAAAAAAAGGGCTCGTCAAAATACCAGGTCCCCGAGTAATAGTTCTTGGGGTCCACTGACTTTTCCCCCACCAACAGCGTCAGCGAGGTACCGTCGACGATCTGAGCGAGACGCACGACTTCGGGGCGATTCGGAACAACCAGGGCATTGGCAGCATAATCGGTTTTGCACCACGGCCAGCCGCCAGTAACGTAGCTGCCATATTCGTCGATCAATGGCGCCATCATGGCGACAGCCGAGCGCCGACTGGGGCAGGCATATAACTCGACAGGAACTTTCCAGTCGCGCTGCTCAAAGACATTCACTTGCTCGATCCGCGGAAGAATAGAAAACGCCCAACTTCCTGGTTGTTCCGCTCCGAGTTGTCTAGGATCACCGACGCCCCAGAAGTATTGTGTCGGACCAGCCTCATTCATCTCGTCTGTCGAGGAAATGTATGTTGCATCACCATGCACGTCTTCGATTTGTTGCCCTGGATCCCATCCGCCATTGCCGGGAAACGCGCCGAAGGAGTCATGGTGCTGCTGCAGCGCCAGTCCGATCTGGTGCAGGTGGTTCACACATTGCAGTCGCGCAGCCGCCTCACGCGCCATCTGGACGGCCGGTAGAAGCAGTCCTATGAGAATGCCAATGATCGCTATGAGCACCAACAGTTCCAGGACAGTGAAACCGCGTCGGCGCGGGCGGCAGCAGCAGACAATCTCCGCGGAGTCCGTACCGTGGAGCGTCTCGACCGTGTGTGGTCTAATGGAACGTCTAATGGAACTCTGTCGCAGCTTGTGAAAGGGAGGGGCCAGAACGGACTGCAAGACCGGCGCGATTGTCCGCACTTTGTCAAACACGGGTGTGATGACCGTCAAATCAGGCGTCGCAGTCGCCGTCTCCTGACTGGCATAACCAGCGCAATCGCTTGTGGCCGACCGCGTCGCGGCAGACTGAAGTGTTCGCACTGCCATCGCTTCCTCCGGACCGACACCACGATGTCTATAGAAGAGGATGCCTACAGAACCAAGTCACGCCTAACATCAATGATGCGTTGCACGATTGGTCGAACACAACGAGAGCACGAATGGCAGCGCCACCCGAAACGCAACACAACGTCTTTCGAGCGGCACCCAGCGAACTGCGTCACGGCACCTGACCAGGACGCCACCTATGGTACCATCTATCGCACGAGTGACGCAAGCATTAGTTGTCGAGCATTTCAGACGTGTGTTACACCCGTTCCGGTATTGCGAAGGGGGCACGGCAGGGCCGGCCGAGCAACTGGTCCGCATCCGGGGCGTCGACGAACTTCTCAGCCTCGGCGTCAAACGTTAACATCCGCCCGAGGCGGCAGGGAGTGTCGGCCAACGCGACTTGGCCGGTGTCGGCCAGGTGGCGTTTCATGCTTTCGAAGGATTCCTGGAACACGGCTTCACCGTCGAACTCGCCGGCCATCCGGTCGAAGGGCACTTCCTTGCCGAGGCGGAAGGAAATATTGCCTAGATGAACCAGCATCGCGGACCGATGCCCTTCCAGGATTTCGGCGCCCAGGTCCTCGCGCTTCCGGCTGCGGACGCAATCGATGAAATTCCGCATGTGGCGCGGTCCCTGTTCGGGAGCGCCGTTTGGCGGGAAGTCCTCGATCGGCACGCCGTCGCCCTGGCCTTTGGCAAAGAAACGGCCGTCCCGGACCACGCCTTCGTCGGTGTAGAATTCGTTGGTGATCTTCCATTGCTTTTCGTCGATCAGACCGCGGATCTCCAGGATCAGTTTGACCTCACCGTAATCAACCAACGTCAGATGCGTGTTGGGGGTCTCACCCTGGTCCTGGTAACCGAAGCGCCCGCCCAGGCTGACGACGCGCTTCGGCATCGCACCGTCCGGCAGAGCCCAGCGGCAGACGTCCAATTGGTGCGACCCCATGTTCCCGATCTCGCCGTCGCCGAAATCCCACCGCCAGTGCCAGTTATAGTGGACGAGATTCGTACGGAACGGCTGCCTGGGCGCGGGACCCAGCCACAGATCGAAGTCCAGTTCGCGGGGCGGCTCCTCGGGCCCCTTGGTGCCGATACTCTGCCGCGATCGGCTGGCATAACCGTACGAGACCAGCAGCTTGCCGTATTTTCCGCTGCGTACGTCGTTGACGACCCGGATCCATTGTGGATCAGTGCGGCGCTGCGTCCCATGCTGCACGACGCGGTCATACTTTCTCGCCGCCTCGACGAGCCTGCGGCCTTCCAGCAGGCTGTGACTGCAGGGCTTCTCGACGTACGCGTCCTTACCCGCCTGGCATGCCCAGATGGCCATGAGCGCGTGCCAATGGTTTGGCGTGACGATCGAGACGGCGTCAAGATTCTTGTCGTCCAGCGCCCGCCGAATGTCCTGCACGCAGTTGGGCGTGTTGCCCGCCCTGTCCTCCACGAGCTTGCTGCGGGAGGCGAACAGCCGGCTGTCCGGATCGACCAGGTAGGCGATCTCGACGTCCTGCATCCCGCCGAATCCACTGATGTGGGTCTGTCCCCGCCCGTTGATTCCGGCGATCGCGATACGGACGCGATCATTGGCTCCCCGCACACGGCCCGAGGCCCTCGTGCCGGAAATGGTGAACGTGGTGACGACGCCGGCCGTGGCGGCCGCTCGCTTCAGGAAGGCACGACGAGTTTGACCGGACATGAGCAAGCTCCTCTCTTGGATGTTCAGCATCATTCGAGAAACAGCATACTTCTGGGTTCGCGGCTCATGCAACTGATGGTCCACGTCGCAAATGTAGCCGATCTCGCAATCGCCACGTTCCAAGAACCCCAGAGCCAGCGAGTGGCCACGGTTCCCGCCGACACCGACCATTGTACCAGGTCTCTGCGCGAAAAGAACAACCGCCGCGAAGAGAGGCCCGGACTCAGTGTGCCAGGAACGCTTTCCGGGACTACTGAATCTGGCCCGCTCGAAGTTGTAGATGTGTGAGCGAGCCAAGGGACACGTCGATATCACCACACGGTTGGCCGCGAGCGATGTCACACCCCACGGGATGCTGGGTCGCCGCGCGGAGCCCACGTACCGCGCAAGTTCGCACGCGGAGCCGGATGGACCAGAGTGCTTCGTGCTGCAGAAGTGACCCTGCCCCGCGCAGCACGGGTGTCCAGCAGGCCTCGCCGGCTGGCGCGTCACCGCTCCACGGCGATGCCCGCGGGAGCGGTGACGGCGGATTCGATCGTGCCGTCTGACCGGCGTTCGTGCCGCACGTGGATCGGCCCGAGCGGCGTCGGGTAGTCTCCTTCCGCCCAGTGCAGGTCGCCCATCTGCGGCGCAATGCGAACGCGTCGGAAGCCCGGCTCCAGCGGCGTGACGCCCAGCACATGCTGACTCAACCATGCCGTCGGCCCACTCGCCCAGCCGTGGCACAGGCTGTGGCGGAAACCCACGTAGCAGTATGCTCCGTAGTCGCCGTGCACGTCTTTCTTGCCGGGCGGCACCAGCTCGTCAATCCGCGCCGCGTTGTCCGTCCACTCCAGGTTGAAGTCCTCCCAGAACGTCGTGGCCCCCAGATCCAGCATCGCCCCCCAGTAGCTGCGGATGAAGTCCAGCGCGGTATCGGTGTCACCGGATTTCGCCAGCGCCTGCAGTACGTAGAAGCCGTAGAAGGTGGAGATGTCCCGCGGGCCGCCCACCTTCAGCACTTCCTCGGAGACGCGTTTCGCATCGGACATGCCGGCCAGCGACAGCAGGGCCGCACCGGACTTGGACCGGTTCGCGTCCGGCACGACATGCCGGCCGCGCGCGGCAGCCGCGGTGCAGAGCTCGGCCGTCTCCTTGTCCCCCAGCACGGTCAGGAGCCGTGCGCCGCTTTCGAGCGACATCACCAGCAGACCTTGCAGGCCGGCCGTGACCCCTTGCGGGTTCGACGAACTGGGCCAGTCGAGGAATCGTGTCCCCTCGATGCGTTCTTTGCCGTCGGGGCCGACAAGGTCCGCCAGTCGCCGGAGCAGCGCCGTCAGATAGGGCCGCTGCGCCGCCAAATACTCGCGGTCGCCGTAGTGCATCCACAGCTCCTCGTGGATCAGCACCCACCACATCGAGTAGCTGCTGATGCCGTTCATCCATTCGGTGACCGGGGTGACGTCCCGTGTAAGATCGAGCGAGCGCGGGACCACCTCGTTGAAGCCGAACACGGCGTTGATGGTGCTGACCTCAGGATGCATGTCGCCAATCCAGACCAGGCGGTCGCGTTTGATGCCGTCCCAGAGGAACTCCTGCATGTTGAGATGCACCGTGTACGCGCCGGTCTGCCAGATCTGGTTCAAGCGTTCGTCATTGCACCGGAACGAACCGATCTGCGGTACGGCGCGGAGCTGGAGCACGGCGCGGACCTGGCTCAACTGCACACTGACCTCCGATTCCATCGCGTCGATCCGGACGAATCGGAATCCGCTCGGGCCGACGATCTTCTTGCCCAGCCACGGCAGCGTGACAACCTGGTCGCGAATTGCGTGGTCATTGCCGGCGTTCTGCGGCCCGCCCAACTCCGCCATCGCCTCCGAGACCGACTCGCCGAACCGCACCCGCACGCGGCGCAGCTTCGTCTGCTCCGGCGTCATCGGCGTGAACAGCTCGACATAACCGTGCAGTTCCCGGCCGAAATCCAGCAGGATCCCCCCCTGCGCGCCGGATGCAGTGGCCAGTGTGCACGCCGGTCGCGGTTCCTTGAGCACCGGCTGTCCAACGTGGGGCTGAACGAGCGAGTCGGCGTTTTGCACGCCTTGGTCAGCCTGCCAGACGACGCGCGTAGGGGCGACGAAATACGACGATATCGGCGAGCGTTCCGCTGGTTCAATTCCTGGCGGAAGTGTGGTGTCGGGCGGTGTGCCCTGTGCTGCGGGTGTGAGAAGTGTCAGCCCGAGGGTCAGTACCGGGATGAGCGCGAGGCGGTATGTCATGCTGCGGATTGTCCTTTGCGAAAGACCCGCGCGAACGAGGAGGGTCCGGTGCGGGGAGTTAGAGGATTGTTCACGACTTATGTTCACACGGCCAGGCCGCAGCGGCAAGCGGTCTGTGGCACATCAGCTCCCCAGAATCACTGCCGTCTGCCAGGGCCCCAGTGCCGGCACGCCCACACGCACCTCGCCCTCACCAGGCGCCACCTCCAGCGCCGTCGGCCCGGCGGACGTCACGAGCGCAGCGTTGCGGGCCGACGCACGCACGCGCAGTACGAATGGTTCTGCGGTGTCGAGCGTCGAATTGAGCAGGACGATAGCGTATCGGCTCCCGTCGCTGCTCATGCGCGCGAAAGGTGCCACACGCCGGAAGGCGTCGATAACCACGGGCAGCTTGCCGCGGCTCAGCCAGTCTGCCACGGCCGTCAACTGGCTGCGTTTGCACAGGCTCCCCAGCCGGCGCCAGGTGGCGTAGGTGCTCACCGCCACGCGCCCGCCGAGGGCGTTCTCGTAGACACTCAGGCAGCAGCCGTGATCGCGCCCGTCATGGCCGGTCAACCGGGCGAGTTCCGCCGCCTGCGGGTCGATCCGTTCCAGCACGCGTGTGTTGTCAGCCGAATCCATCAGCGCATCGCGGCTGTCGCCGGCGAAACGTCCGTTGAGCGCGTGCGCCGTCAGCGTCTCGTATGCGCCGCCGCGCACCGGCTCGCCGAGCCGCACGCCCGTGAGCTCACCCAGACCCCGGGCCCACAGCACTGCGAGCGCGGTGCTGTCGAGCATCACGCCGCGCGCCAGCAGTTCCCGCAGTTCGTCGTCAGTGAACGCCTCGGCCACTTTGCCAGCCAGCAGCGTGCCGCAACTCGCGGCGCGGGCCGGTGTGAGCGGAATGCCCTGTTCTGCGACCGGGTTGGGCTGGTGGATGTCGTATGCCCCTCCCTCCCAGAACCAGCCGCTGGAATCCACCGCCCGCTTGCCCATCAGGTGGTTGTCGTCAGCCGGCCAGAACCCGCTCGCCGGCAGGCCTGCCACGTGGGCGACGAGCAACTCCCAGGCCGGGCGTTCGGCAGCAATCGCAGCCACCAGCGGCTGGTAATCCTCGAGCGTGCCGGGGGTGCCTTTGAGCACGTTGAACGCCACCCGCCGTAGCAGCCGGTGTCAAGGCACTTCAGGTAGCCCAGATCCAAACACTCGCGTTGTGGCGTGTGGCCGACGATGGCAACTTTGCCGAAACAGTGGGGGCGCGGCGGAACGTAATCCCGCAGCGACAGCCACCGCAGCGTGTAGATGTCCAGGCGGTCGAGAGATACGTCTGGTTGGTAGTTGGCGTGGGCGAAAAAGTGCCGCTCCGTCTCGAAGTAGGTCCGGCATGACTCCAGGAAGTCAAAATGGCGGCGCGGGATCAGGTCGATCTGTCCTGTTGAGCCATAGGAATCCAGGCAGGCGAGGCCGCCCCAGACGAGCCAGCCGCGCAAGTCGCTGTGGCTCGCTCTGGCACGCAACATTGGATCTGTACGCAGAATCGGGCAGGGGCCGCCGGATCACGGGGCCGGTGGTTCACCCGTGCGGTGTGAAGAGGCCTGGCCTGTGGGGCAATGGGCCTCTTCCAGACACGCCGAGGCCCATGCCCGTTGTCGCAGCCCCTACACCGGCGATACGCCGTTTCCTTGCTGAGGCAGCCGACCGTGAATGACGCTATTGTGCGCGGCGCCACCTGTGAAGACCGCACAACGCTCCGAACACCAATCCGCCCAGGAGCAGTACGCACGAACTCGGTTCTGGGACCATGTAACCACAGGTCACTCCATTAGCGCCTGCCAACCACATCACGCCGTTGTCAATGGCAGCGCCGTAGATCCGGTCAATTCCTTCTGGATCCCAAACTCCGACCGGCGTCGTCGAGACTAGCGAAGTGTCGCTGGCAAGGTCGTACACAGCCATCTCGCCGGCGGCCGCTTCGGACCCGGAATACGAGTTGAACACGGCAATCTGATTGCCCTCACGCACCGTCTGGTACAGACGACCGTTGAAGGTCAGCACGCCCATGTTCGTCACAGCACCCGTATCAGCTGCAATCGCGTAGAGTATCGCCGAGTTGTTCACTGCGTTCTCTGTAGTGCCGCCTCCGTCAACCGCGTAAAGGTAGCCGCTCGCGTCCCAGTCCAAACCGCGCACGCGGCCTTCAATTCCGGACGTTGACCATATTTCTGTCAGCGCACCGGTTTCCGCATTCACCGAAAAGGCTTGAATCTGGCCGCCCGCACCGGTTGTCGAACCATACAGATAGGTGCCGTCGGACGTGATGGTTTCCAACATGCGGTCGGTGCCGCTGCACTGCATGGATGTCGTCCATGGAGTCGCCGTATTCGCTACCTGGACGCGGTGAACACCACTACTGTTGCCTGTGAAGTAAACGTAGTCCCCAATCCGTGTCGCCGACTTCGCTGCTGCCGTTCCGGTCACTTGCAGCGAGTTTTGCACTGTACCACTACGATCTTGCTCGTACGGTCCAAAGTCGATGCGCCCTCCCAGCGCACTCCCGGCGTACACGTTGTCGTTCAGGTAATAGGCGCTACCACCTTCGCCCACGACGACGGGGCCCCACAGCAACTCAGGCGCTAGAAGCTCTGCGCGGACCTCCAACGCCGTCGACGCAAACAGTATTACACCGATAGCCAACCATCTGTGTGTCATCACATGGTCTCCAATACTTCAAAGCCGCTAAACTCAACAGACACTTCGGCTCCACCATTGCACGCTGCACATCCAAGAGGTGGCCCCCCCTCGGTTTCTAATCCATCAGGTCCTGGCCGCCGCTGATTCTAAGGCTGCTGCACGGCAGATGCAACTACACAACAGCAGTTCCCAGCCGTGATTTCAGGCCTCAACGCCCGGTGCCAGGCCCTGATCCCAGGCTTGTCGAAAACCAGCCCTGCAGCGGGGAGAGGCACGGACAGGCGAAACGCCGGGAAGTAATACCCTGTTGGCGTTCTCGGCCTGTGTGCGGGATTGAGCTACGAATCCATTTCACAGGAAGCTATTTCGCAGGAAGCTGGCTGGTGAAGCGGTATGTGCCGGAGGCGACGTGGCCGCGGAAGAGCCCGTTCTCGACGACGGCATCGGCGATTCCGGCCTGCGACTCGACAGGCGCATCGTTCTCGCGGACCGTGCTGAGTGCGGTCGCCGGTATGATGACCGTCGCGGTGGTATTAGGCGGCACAGCCAGTTCCCAGGTCAGAGTGTCCCCGGCCACCTGCCAGTTGCTGGAGATCATCCCGTAGCCTGTCGCCAGGGAGGCGGCGACGTGCTGCAATCCGCTTTCGATACCGGGCGCTGCAATAAAATGCTGAAAGCCCGGCGCACGCTCGTCATAGCGGATGCCCGCCAGCCCCTCGATGAACCACAGCCCAACGGAGATCATGGTATTGTGGATCTGCGAGTTGTCGCCGTCCCATTCCTCCCAGATCGTGGTTGCGTCGTTGGCGATCATGTACCCGAAGCTGGGGAAGTCCTCCTGAGTGTGCATCAGCGTCAGGAGGTCATTACGGCGTTGCTCGATGAGGTACTTGGCCAGGAAGTAGTTGCCGTGCATGCCCGTATTTAGGTGACCATTACATGTCACAGTGATGTCCTTCTCCAGCGCGGCCATGACCTGCGGCACGACCGTGGGCGGCGTGATACCGAAGAGTAGCGGCATGACGAGGTAGGTCTGCTCGCCGTTGGCATACGTGCTGCCGTCGGGATTGAGGAACCGCGTGTGGAGCCGGGCCGACAGCTCTTGTGCCTGGCGTGCGTAGATCTCTGCTTGCGGGGTGTCCCCCACGACATGGCCGATCTTGCTGGCCAGCTGCAGGCAGTACACCAGGTAACAGTTGTTGAAGAAGAGGGTGGAATGGTCGTCTACCCGGTCCTGCCCCTGCTTCCTGCCGGGCGGCACCCAGTCACCCAGGAAGTTCCATTCCGGTGACCCCGCGCAGCCGATCCCCACGTAGGGCTGCAGCAGACCGTCGCTCATCTTCGTGTCGATGAACGCCAGCCACTTCTTCATGACGGGCCAACCCTCTTCCAGCGGCCGCCGATCGCCGTAGCTGAGGTAGATCTGCCAGGGCATCGTGATACAGAAGCCGCTCCAGACCGGACCTCCGCCAGCGTCCTGGGAGTAGGGTGCGGTGTAGGGCACGTCCCCGGCTTCGTTCTGGGCATCGCGCCAGTCGGCGGCCCATTTGGCATAGAACGGCCCGGTGCGGAAGTTGAGCATCCCCATTTCCATCGACGTCCCCGAGTCACCGCCGTAACCCAGCCGCTCCCGGTGCGGGCAGTCGACGGTGTAGCCACCCAGGCTGAGGCACTTGTAGGTCCAGCACATCATGTCGTGGATCTGGTTGAGCAGCGGATTGTCGCACGTGAAGGTCGTGGTCGGTTCGTAGTTGGTCGTGACCAGATAGCCCTTCACTTCGTCCGCCTGGGGCGCCCGTGGCAGGCCGGTCACCAGCGCATACCGGAACGCCGCGTAGTTGAAGCGATTGCGGAACCGTTCACCACCCCCTCCTCGCGCCACATACTCGCTCCGCTGACCGTACGTCTGGAACCGGCCATCGGCCAGCTGTTTGTCGGCGAACTCCATGGAGATCTTCGTGCCCCGCTCGACGCTGTCGGGCAGAGCCAACTCGAACCAGCCGGTGTAGTTGCGCCCCATGTCGAGCAGGAAGCCGTTCTCCAACGGCTTGACCGCCGCCAGGTGGATCTCATCCAGCATGCGGTTCGGCTCCATCATCTGCGCGGCGATGATCGGCGTAGGTGGATGATGCACGGTGGCGGCCTGCCACTGTGAATCGTCGCAAGCTGCCGCGCTCCAGTGGACGATCTCCTTCTCCGCCTCCACCAGTTCGCCGCCGTAGCTGCCGCTTGTGCCCCCGCCCAGCGGTGTGATGTGGCTGGGATGCGCTTTCCAAGTCGCATCGGTGACGATGGTCAACGGAGCACCCTGGTCGAAGGTGATGTTCAGCTCGGCCTTCACCATCGGACCGACGTTGCCCGCGTTCTTGAGCACGCCGAGCGACCAACCCCGCCCCAGCCACAGACCGATACAATTCTCGCCTTCGACCAGGTACGGAGTGATGTCGTGTGTCAGGTAGAGCCCGCGCTGGCCGTAGTCCGAGACCGCGGGGCTGAGCACATCGTCCCCCACCTTCCGGCCGTTGACGTGCAGCTCGTAATACCCCAAGGCACAGACGTAGATCACGGCCGTGGTCGGCGCCTGCTGCAACGTGACAGTTTTGCGCAGCCAGGGGAGCGGCCCTTCGTTGTTCGTCATCCAGTCCACGCCGATCCAGTCCCCCTGCCAGTCGGCCGCCGAGAGCGGTCCCACGCTCAGCGACGCCGGCTCACTCCACGGCGAGGCAGTGTCGGCCTGGTCCCACACGCGGACCTTCCACCAGCAGCTCATACCCTTGGCCAACGGCGCGCCGGCGTAGGACACCCATTGCGACTGGTTGGATGCGACCTTGCCCGAATCCCAGAGCAACTCCCGCTCAGCTGCCAGCGCGGCGGGCGAATCGGCCACCAGCAGCTGGTAGGCAGTCTGAGTCAGACCACGGGCTCCGGGCGGTATCGCCCAGGAAAAACGGGGCTGTACACGATCGATGCCTGACGGGTTGACCAGTCCTTCACAGAGCATCTGCTGCGGTGCACCCGGCGCCGCGCCGCAAGCCGCCAAGGGGCACCACCCGGCCACCATTATCGCCAGAGAGACAATCATTACCCGCATCGTTGAGGCTCCTGGTTGCGTGTCTTCTTGCGAGCTATCCGCGCCGCCCGCACATGGATCGAGCGTTCGCGATGTATCGTAACAGATTGGAACGCACCCCTCCAGGTTGTCGGCCGCCCGGCTCAGTCACACGTGAGAACCCGCGGCGCCGCGCCGCAGCCGGGGATGGCAACCGTGAGGGTCGAGTTCTGCTCGTCCCACGTGCAATCGGCCAGCGGCGCGCCGTCCAGGCTGACGCCCTGGGGTGGACGAGGCAGGTGGATCGTGGCGGTGAAATCGCGAGTCTCCGGCATGCCATCGTAACTGCCACTGCGCGGACCGATGGTCAGCGTGACGGTGCTTCCTTGCAGCGTGCAGCTGAGCGGCGTGCGTGCGAACTGCCCCTGGCGGTATCCCAGGCTCTGGCCGTCGTCTTCGTACAAGGTGAAGCTGCTTTGAGCCGATGGGTAGACCAGCAGCGAAACCTGGGGAGACCACCCCTGCTCGAGGTGATCGCAGGCAGGCCAGGTGGGAAGCAGAGCGCCGCTCTTGATCATCAGAGCGCCGCCGCGGTCGGGCGTGATTTCGACCGGAAGCGTGGCAGGTCCGGCAAACCGCTCGCCGCTCCAGAAATCGATCCACTCGCCCGGCGGCAGCCGGAGCTGCCTGGAGTAGGCGGAGACGAGCAGCGAGTCGCCCAGCATGTATTGCGACAGGCAAGCGTCCCAGGCCGGATCCTCCGGGTACTCCATCGACATGGCCCGCATGACCGGGTAGCCGGTGAGCGCAGCCTCTGCCGCGGACGAGTAGAGATACGGGAGCAGCTTGTAGCGGAGCTGCGCGTACTGCCGGTAGGCGTCAGTATGGGCCTTTTCCAGGTACCAGGGTTGATACCAGTAGTCCCAGTTGTTCTGCTGCGCCCAGGTCTGCAGGAATCCGAAATGGATTCCCTCCACGTTAGTAACGGTCATGTCGCACGAGTGATTGGAGTGGCCAGAGAAGGCCAGGTTGAGCATCGAGGTCAACGGCCGGGGACCGCCGCCGGTATCCCCCGCCCAGGTCGCCACATACTGCTGCACGCCCGCGTAGCCGCCGGCCGAGTAGACCATGGCGCGACGCTGCGTGTGCTGCTCAAACCCTCTGGCCATCTGCTTGGCATAGATCACCGGATACAGGTTGTGCATTTCCTCGTCGGTCATGCCATTTCCCCACTGCCGCTCCGGGTGCTCAATGACCTGGGCCGCTCCGTCGAGTTTGAACGCGGACGCGCCCTGATCGACGAATGCCTTCAGGTGCTCGAACCAGGGTGCCGGCGGCTGCGGCGCCGCTTCCCGCTCGGCCGATGGCTCGGCGTCTGACGCGGCGGCGTCCGGTTTACTCAGCCGCCGGTCAACGAAGCCCTCCTGCACATCCGGGTCGGCCTGTGACACATCCTGGGCACTCGACGCGGCCCCCTCCCGGCCGGCGAGCTGCTGTTCTTCGTACACGCCCAGGTCATAGTCGCAGCAGAGCCAGAGGCTCAGCTTGAAACCCGTTCGGTCCAACGCACCGAAGAACGTGTGCGGCCCCTTGGGTGCCCAGTAAGGGATGGGGAACCGCTGCGGGTGCCAGCTCTTCTCCGTGCTGAAATCGTAGTTCTTCGACATCCAGCCAGGCTCCAGCCCGATCACGTCGCAGGGGATCTGCTCATGGCGAAAACTGGCCGCTTCGTTCATCATGTTGAACGCGTCGATGTTCTGGTTGCAGACATACGTGAGGCCGTAACCCCAGACCGGCAGCAGCGCGGGGCGGCCGGTGAGTGACGTGTAGGTCTCCAGCAAGCCCCGGTAATCGTCACCGCAGAACAGGTAGTAGTCCACCTCGCTCCGCGGCGCCGTGCAGATCAGCCGGTCCGGATCGCTCTGCCCCACGTCAAACGTGTTGCGCCACGTCGTGTTCATCAGCAGGCCCCAGCCGCGATTGCTCAGTACCATGGGGATCGGGATATAGGACGTGACGTTGAGCACCCAGCACTCGTAGACGCCGCCGCGGCGCATGATGTTGTCGCGGCTCACATCGCCCAGGCCGAAGAGGCGTTCCGTCCGGGCCAGTGTGAAACGCAGGTCGTATCCGCCACCAGGCTGGAAACTCGCCGAGGTCTGCTCGGTCAGCGTCCGGCCGTCGGCCGTGGCCAGGGCAACTGTCCCGTCCTTGCGCTTGACACAGAGCTTCGCCTGCGGCGTGGAAAGTGTGATGATCCCGTCGGACTCGTTCTGCTGGACGGCGACTTCCGGGAAGGCCGCATTCAAGATGCCGTAGCGGTTCAATGCCGACTCCGTCCACCGCCCCGTCTTGCTGTGACGAATGCGGAAGAGCCGCGCGGACAGCACGTCGACACGGACCGCGGCACCGTCCTCCAGGTCGAAGACCAGGTTCTGGGGGCCCAACGGCGCGGAGTCCAGCCATTCGGGCGACGCGACCGGTTCCTCCGCGCGGCCGCCGGCACCGGGAACTGAACACAACAGCGCGAGACAGACAGCGATGGCGATGCCAGACAGGGAGTACTTCATGGTGGTGAGCATTTCCGGGTGAAAGAAAAAGGGACACGACCCTGGAGACGTAGGCTGTCAAATGCGGTAACTTCAACCGTGAGATGCACTGCGCGGCGTGCTGGCGCGGCGTGCGGCGTGCGGGCCTCACACGGGCCATTATAGCCTCCTGCCCGCGGAAACAGTTCAGTCGATCACTGTCTTGCGAAAGTACCTGCCATGAGAGCTTCCGTCAACAACTGCGTACTGATGACTTCCGCGTGCCTCACGCTGCTATTCTGCAGCGCCCCACGGGTCTGTGCCGACGAGCTGCCCGGTCTGGTGGCGCATTGGACGCTTGATGAGCTGCAGGACGCGGCGTATCCGGACTCGGCCGGTGGCCACCACGCCACGCCGCACGGCACGCTGGGTGGGCAGTCAGGGGTCGTCGGCACCGGGGTAGAATTCAGCAATACTGCCGACGACTATCTCGACTGTGGCGATGCGCTTCAGCTGGCCGACGGAAATCAGGCGACGTTGACCGCCTTTGTCTGTCCGTGGTCGTTTAATCCTCCGGACGCGCGGAACATCGCCAACAGCCGCAACGGGATTGTAGGCAGCGCGAATGCGGCACTCATCTTCGCGTTGTCGTGCGAAGGGCGTCCGACGTTTGTGTGGCATGCGGGAGGACTGGGGTATCAGGAGACGATCGCCGAGGCTGACGGCGCCGTCGTGCGGGACCGCTACAGCCATGTGGCCGTCGTCCGAGACGGAGGCAGCGTGCGATTCTATGTTGACGGGAAGCCGGTGGGAGAGGCGACCGGCCTGTCAGATGCCAATTTCGACCACTTCACCGCGCTGCACATCGGGCGCGTGAACAACAGCGCTGCCCGGGACTTCGACGGCCTGATCGATGACGTGCGGATCTACAATCGGGCGCTCGACGACGACGAGATTGCGAAGCTCGCGGTGCCGCTCAAGAGCGCTCCACCGGTGGTCGTTGACGAGCGCCTCGGCGCCCGGGGTCTGGAGCGCGTCAAGTTCAATAATCCCGGGCTGGTGGTCGACCTGGCGGTGGGGCTTTGGACCTGGCCACTGCCGATGGATTACGATGGCGACGGCGACTACGACCTGGTGGTCAGCTGTCCCGACACGCCGTACAACGGCACATATCTGTTCGAAAACACACAAGGGAATGTCACGTTTCCCGTCTTCCGGCCAGCCAGGCGGATTGGCGCCGCACTGTCCAACCCGCGGGTCTCGTATGTCGATGGTCAACCGCATGTGCTCGTGCCGGGAGGCGTGTTTGCCGATCCACCGAAGAACGGTTTCACGCAGTGTGACCGGTTCCCCCTGCCGGAGAATATCCACGCCCATGAAGTACGAGCCAATCAGTGGCACCTGGTCGACTACGATGCTGACGGGCGGCAGGACCTGATCATTGGCGTGGGGGACTGGAAAGAATACGGCTGGGATAACGCGTTCGACAGCGAAGGGCGGTGGACCCGCGGCCCCTTGCACGGCTGGGTGTACCTCGTGCGCAATACGAGCAGCGCCGCGGAGGTGACGTACGCGGCACCGGAGAAACTGATGGCGGGCGGCGAGCCGGTGGACGTGTTCGGAATGCCGTCACCGAACCTGGCCGACTTCGACAACGATGGCGATCTCGATCTGCTCTGCGGCGAGTTCGTCGACAGCTTCACCTATTACGAGAACATCGGCACACGGTCCCAGCCGGAATATGCCCCCGGGCGCAAGTTGATGCTCGACGGGAAACCGTTGACCGTGCATCTCTGCATGCATGTTCCCACCGCATTCGACTGGGACCGCGACGGCGATCTGGACTTGATCGTGGGCCAGGAAGATGGGCGCGTGATGTTCATCGAGCACACAGGCAGGGTGGAAGACGGACTCCCGGTGTTCGCGGCGCCGCGGTTCTTCCAGCAGGAAGCCGACCATCTGAAATACGGCGTTCTGGTGACGCCGGTCAGCGTCGACTGGGACCAGGACGGCGACGAGGATCTCATCTGTGGCAACTCGGCAGGGAATATCGGGTTCATCGAAAACCTCGATGGCGGCAATCCGCCCCGGTGGGCGGCCCCGGTCGACCTGAAAGCCGACGGCGAAGTGCTCCGTATCATGGCGGGACCCAACGGGTCGATTCAGGGCCCCTGCGAAGCCAAGTGGGGGTACATGACACTCAGCGTGGCGGACTGGGATCACGATGGTCTGCTCGATCTGGTGGTCAATTCAATCTGGGGCAAAGTGGTCTGGTACCGCAACATCGGTACGCCGACCGAAGCGCAGCTTGCAGCCGCTGCGCCGGTCGAAGTCGAGTGGCCGGGCACGCCGCCCAAACCCGCCTGGACATGGTGGAACCCGGCACAGAAGGAGTTGGCTACCCAGTGGCGCACCACGCCCGTGGTCTACGATTTGAACAGCGACGGACTGAACGACCTGGTCATGCTCGACCACGAGGGCTACCTGGCGTTTTTTGAACGCCAGCGCCGCGACGGCCAGCTTGTGCTCCTGCCTCCGCAACGGATCTTCCACGATGCGGCCGCGGACCCGGCGCCGCAGCCAGATCAGACCACGGCCGGCAAGCCTCTGGGAGAACCGCTGCGTCTGAACAATCGGCCCGCTGGCGGCAGCGGCCGCCGCAAGCTCTGCCTGGTTGACTGGAATCGGGACGGCAAACTCGATCTGCTAGCCAACAGCGTGTCCATCGACTGGTTCGAGAATGTCTCGTCCGATGCCGATGCCCGCATCCTGTTGCGGCATCGCGGCACGCTGGACAGTCGCCGGTTGGCTGGGCACAGCACCAGCCCCACGGTGGTTGACTGGGATCGAAATGGCGTGCCCGACTTGCTCGTCGGGGCCGAAGACGGCCACTTCTACTTCAAGATGAACCGTACCCGCACTACAAGATGAACCGTACCCGGTGAGATCCCTCATCGCACGTCATCGCCGACTTCTATCTGGAAGCGAAGCGAACACTGGGGATAACTGGAAGACGCTGAATTGCATGGGAGAACACGTGATGAACAGACGTGGAGCATACAAAACCGGCACATTGTCATTGCTCGTCGTGGTGGGAGCCCTGGTCTCGTGCCACGTCCCGTGCCGCGCGTACGCTGCGGATCGTGCGGTGATCGAGGTCCACGGGGAACCGGAGGCAGAGGTGCTGTGGTTCCGTCCCGGCGCGGTGTTGTTCACCGATCGTGACTACAGGCTGGCACAATTCCCGGAAGCTCTGGTGGGGGAGAAGTTCTTGAGGAGTTCGATCGACTCCACGTGGTTCGACGTGGTGCAAGGCGGCCGTCTGCTCGTGGCGACCCCACACCGCATCGAGGGCGCCGCGTCCCAGGTGGAGACCCTGGAGGCCCGAGGGTTCGTGAAGATGCAGGAGGAGGCGTTCCAGTTGTTCGGGAGCGCGAAGATCGATCAGGTGCTGGTCTATGAAAAGCAGGTGGCCTCCGGCGAGTCCTATCGCTTGGGGAAATGGGCAGTAGTGCTGGGTTTCGAGGATGCACGATCCGCGAAGAACCGGACCCGGGCGGCTGAGGATAAGCCGTTCTTCGTCTACCCCGCGGACATCCCCAACACGGGCATGTTGTTTGTGGATCGCGGGAAGGAGAACCATTCCGGACACGGCAACAACTCGATTGCCGAATGCCAGAATGGGGACATTGTCGCCTTCTACAGCGTAACCGGAACCGGTGCCGACGATTGGGACGGGCACGGTGCAGCCGGGTGGTCGGAGTACCGGCGTTCGACCGACGGCGGACTGACCTGGAGCGACCCCGTTGTGTTCGACTATTCCAAGCGGATGCACGAGGGGAGCGAAGTGTGCTCGGCTCTGGTCTATTCAGTCATCACATCACCGAACGGCACTCTCGTCGCCACCTTGATACGGTACGCGAACGCGAGATGGGAGAAAAAACTGGCGCCCGTCTATTTTCTCAGCCATGACCATGGGCACACCTGGCAGGGACCTCGCGAGTTTGATGAATCCGCCACCGTCGAGGATATCGCTTTTACGATGAACACCTCCTTTGTGCATGGCGGCGAGATCTTCATTGTCTTTCGTGGTGGCGGGGCGAACATGACGCCGGGGGGACCACAGACGCTGTGGGTCTCCGCTGACAACGGGGAATCGTTCCACCAACGAAGCACCTTGCCCTTCGATACCGACTGCTACTACTGGGCCGCCGGCGCGCTCGATGACGGCAGGATCATCGTCTATACGTACGACGCCCATCTCAGGGAAGACCATCACACGGCTGAACAGAACATCCCCTACGTGATCAGCACGGATGGCGGACGCAGCTGGTCGGATATGCGGACCGCGCACTTCGCCAAGGGTATCCGCAATATGCAGCTCTCCGGAAAAGTCGGTGACTTCTACTTCATCCACGGGCGCAGCGGCAGCTATCAACGGGAGCGGGTCGGTGACGACCCCGGTCCAGACAATTTCGTGCTGTACTCGTCGCGAGATGGCATCCACTGGGACGAAGGCATCGTGCTGATGAGCAGGCTGCAGACTCCCGGCGGAGGCGACTGCTATTCCGCCAACACGGTCATTGGCAAGTACGACCCCGCGACACCGGAAAGGCTTTTGATCCACGGCGACGTCAGCTATTCAGGAGCCAAGACCAACATGCACCAATGGTGGGTTACCACGACCCCATGGGCCTTGGACCCCAGGTAGACGCGGCGCATGCTCCTCGGTCATCGAGAACATGCAGGTCGGCCCCCATGCGGCGCCCAATCAGGGCGCGGTTGTTCAATTGATACGGGAACTGCTAACGGACTGAATCACCATGAACGTAACAGTCGAGGAAGGCAAGCAGTTTTACGAACTGTATGCGGCCCTCTTATCATTCGTGAACCGGAAGCTGAACGTCGTCACTGACCAGTTTGCGGATTCTCGGGAATACATGGCGACACCGTTCGCGGCCAGGGTAGCCATTCGGAACGCTCTTTACGACCACCGGGAACTGATCGACCAGTTCGTCGCAGAGAACCCGGCACAACTGTCGGCTGACGAATTGGAGATCGTTGGCTGGTGGAAACACGCCCTGATGGACAGGTTCTACGTGCTCCGCTATCTGTCGAGGTACACGGTGTTTTTACGCACCAGCGATGCCCCCAACAAAGCCTACGGCGTTCTTGGCCTGGCCGATCCTCTGGAGAAAGTCATCGGCCCTTGCCTGCCGAAGCTGATCACGGCAGTCCTGCTGCCATTCAAGGGCAAGATCATCTACGACGGCTTGGTGTCGGGGTACAACATCACCTTCGGCGGCGGCATCAAGAGGTCACTCAACGAGGAGTACAAGGAAGCGAAGGAGGCGTTCGGGATTATCACTTCGCTCGGCGACCAACCTGCGGCACAGCCTGAGAAACCGAAGAAGGTACGCAAGAAATCAGGCAAGGCTCGCGCGACGGCCAGTGGCCGCTCGGCGTCCGCCGAGGCCAAGGCCATCGCCGAGGAATTGGTGAAGATGACGAATTCCTTCTGCCAGAAGTTCCTCAACGACGAGTATGCTGACCTGTGCCGTAAGCTGGCCGAAACCTTGGCTCGCAAGCGTCCTTCGCCGCTCCTGCGAGGAAGACTGGAAACCTGGGCCTGTGGTATCGTGCGAACAATCGGGTGGGTCAACTACCTGGATGATCGAAGTCAGCAGCCTCATCTGAAACTGCCCTTCATCGACCGGGCGTTCGGCGTGGCGGAGAGCACCGGGCAGGGCAAGTCGAAGGCCATTCGGACAATGTTGAAGATTCGGGCCTTCGATCCCAACTGGACACTGCCCAGTCGCATGGACGACAACCCAACGGTGTGGTTGTTGGAGGTCAACGGCTTTCCGATGGATATCCGCAACGCCCCACGAGAACTGCAGGAAGCGGCCTTTGCGATAGGACTGATCCCGTACATTCCAGCAGATCGGGCCGGGGCGAGCCGGGACGAATAGCGCACACGGGAAGTCACGTTTCGCGACCTATGCGTGCCACGCGAACTGTCATCTTGAGCCGCAACGCGGTGATCATAACACAGCCCGGGGCAAGCTCGAGTCACTCCCTCTAATTGCAAATTAGCGCACTCGGCCGCTGGCAGGCAGTTTTGCACAAGCTAAGTTCGCTCAATGGTCGCCAGCCTCTCTTGTGATGTCCGGACGGCTATACTCGCGTTAGTGCGAGCATCGCAAGGGCAGTCCTAAGATATTTGCCAGAAGAACTTTGCGGCACTAGAAACATTCCACAAGCGGCGGCAATTCCATGCCCCCCCAATGGTCTCATGAAGCAAGCGAACTCGCCGCGTCGAGGATATTATTATAATGTGTCGAGGTCGACGTTACTACCTGGCGAAGACAATCAGGGTCGGTTTTCCGAATGGCAATACCTCAATTGGATGACGATGGGTTCCTGCCGGGACGGTGAAAGGCTCGGTCATTCCGAGCCGGTTGTAGTGGACAAATCCATGCCATGGATGGGCCCATTCGCATGGACTGCCTACCTCCTCACCGTGCAGCGGTTACATCCCGCAATTGGCCGA
>JAAYDI010000092.1 GCA_012729315.1 Planctomycetaceae bacterium | reverse complement strand
TGATCAGTTCCCCCTCGTTGCGGCGGTCGGCCTCGTCGACGATCGCCTTGATCCGCTCGTGGTCCTCTTCCGACGCCGTCGCGACGATCATCTGGTTCGTCGGATCGGCGCTGATCGTCGCGTTGGGTACGACCGGCATGAGCGCCGAGACGATCGTGTACGGGTAAGCGGTCCGCAGGGGGTAGGCCTTCGTGATCAGTTCGCCCCCGCCCCCTCGCTTGTCCGCCTCGTCGAGCACCGCCTGGATCTTGGTGTGGTCCTTTTCCGAGGCGGTCACAATCAGCATCTTGTTGGTCGGGTCGCTGCTGACCTTCGCGTCCGGCACCACGCTGATCAGCGCCGACGAGATCGTGCTGACGTTGGCCCATTTCACCGGGTAGGCCTTCGTCGTCCATTCGCCGCCACCGCGCTGATCCGCCTGTTTGATGACCGTCTCGATGCGCTCGTGGTCCTTCGCGTTGGCGGTGACGAGCAGCGACTTGCTCGCTGGATCGGGGCTGAGGGTGGCGTTGGGGACGATCGGTGAGAGGGCTGCCATGATCGAGTAGGGGCTGACCCACTCGAGCGGATAGGCCTTGGTGGTGAGTTCTCCTTCGCCGAGCCCGTCGGCCTTCTCCACAATCGCCTTGATCTTCTCATGGTCCTCCGCAGTGGCCGTCACGATCAGCGACCTGCTGTACGGATCCGGACTCATGATGGCGCGGGGGACGATCGGTTTCGCAGCCGCCACGATGCCTGGGGGGTAGGCCTTCTTGAGCACGTAGGTCTCGGTGATCAACTCGCCCCCTTGCGTTGAATCGAGCTGCTCGACGATCTCCTTGATCTTCACATGGTCCTTCGCGGTGGCGGTGATGGCCAGTGAGTTGTTCGTTAGATCGGGGGACAAAGAGGCTGTCGGCACCAGCGGCCGAATGACGCCGGCGGCCATGGTCGCATCGGCCCGCTGCAGGTGATACACCTCCGCCACCGGTTTGTCTGGAGCGGGGAGCTGCAGGGCGAGCTGGCTCAACGTCGCGGCCAGTTCATCCTGGCGGTCGGCCGGCCCGCGGACCACCAGACTGTTGGTCGTCGGATTGACCTGGATCGTCAGATCCTTCAGGTCGTCCGGACTCAGCGCGCCGTACACGGTCGAGATATCCAGTTCGTCCGGGTCGTAACGGTGCACGCGCACGACCTGTTCCGGCACCTCGACGGCCTGCTGCAGTTCCGCGAGGAACTTTTCCACCAGTTCGACCCGTTCCGGTTCGATCCGCACGACCAGTCGGCGGGGGACGGTCGTCGCCAGGTACTCCAGATTGCCGATCTCGGCATCCAGCACGCGGCGTGCTTCTGCCGGATCCACGTCCTCCAGATCGAAGGTCTTGATGGTCTTCTCGGTATCCAGCCGCAGTTCTTTCTCCAGTTGCTGGATCAACTCGTCCACGCGCTGGTGGTCCTTGGGGCTGGCCCAGATCAACAGCTGATCGGTGCCCTGGCCGGTCAGAATCTGGGCTTCGGGCACGGTGGTGGCCAGCATGGACACCGCCTGGGTGCTGGCCGCCTTGCGGACCGGATGCACGCGCAGTTCGCGTGAGGCGTCCCGGCCCCCCGCCTCCTCCAGCTTTTCCAGAGCCGCCTTCACCCGCTCGTGGTCCTGGGGCGTGCCCCACACGACGATCTGTTCCGGCACGGCGCCGGGGGCCATCTGCGCGGTGGGGGCGATCATGCGCAGCGCCGCGAGCGTTTCGGTCGCCTTGATCTTGTCGAGCGTGTACGTTTCCAGCCGCGACTCGGCCTCGCGGTCCATCGCCACCACCTGCTCGATCGCCTCCTTGACCCGCTGCTGGTCCTCCTCCCGGGCGGAGACGATGATGGCGCCGCCCCGGTGGTCGATGCCGATCACCGCTTCGGGCACCACCTGCGTGATCACGTCCCGCAGCTGGTACATCGCCCCGACCGAACGTCCTTCGACCGGGTAGACGACCACGATCGGTCGCTGTGCCGCATCGCCGGTCCGCAGCTGGTCGAAGGCCTTGACCAGCACTTCATGATCGGCGACCGTGCCGAAAGCGATGATCTTCTTGGACGGCAGATCAGGAGTGATCTGCATGTCCGGCAGCAGCTTTTGCAGGGCGGCGACCAGCGGTGTCGGATCCAGGTTGCCGGTAGCATAGGACCGCAGTTCCTCTTGCTTGCCGGGGGCGGCCTCCACATCCACCTGTCCCAGGGCCTGCTTGATGCGGCCGTGCAGACTCAGCGGCGCATAGACCAGCACGCGGTCGTTCTTCGAGTCGAGCGTCAGCTTGAGGGTCGGGTAGAGCTGTTTGAGCAAGTCGAAGGCCGCCTGGGCAGATCCCCGCTCGACCGGATACGAGATCAGCACCGGGGGCTCCATCGCCTCGCTGGTGCTGGCGAGCGAATCGATCGTTTCGGCCAGCTTCTCGTGCTGCGTCGCCTTCGCCCAGATCGCCAGTTCCCCAGTCTGCGGATCCTCGATCACGCGGATGCCGGGAAACCGCTGCAGCAGGTCGGCCTGCACCGCTTGGAACCGCGTGCGCTGGGCGACGTCCAGCGGGTAGATCCGCAGCACCTGCTTTTCGGCCAGCGGCGCACCCTGCGTCACCTGCTCAATCGTCTCCCGCACACTCTGCTGGTCTTTGGGCGTCGCCACGACCATCAGCCGCCGGGTCTCCGGATCCCAGCTCACTTTCGCCGTCGGGACCATGTTCGCCAGCACCGTCGTAATGTTGGTCGACATGGCCTCATCGACCAGCGGATAGAACTCCAGGACCGGCTTGGTAGCCGCCAGAGGGTCCTCCTGGAGCCGGTCGATCACCTTGGCAAACTCGGCGTGCTCGGTCTCCGGCCCCCACACGATGAGCCGGTCCTGCACGGCATCGACCGTGATGGTCGCCTTCTTCACCAGCGGCTGCAGCAGCGACTGCAGCTGCGTTGCCGGCACCCCCTCGACGGCATAGAACTCCAGAACCGGCTTCCCCTCCGCCTTGATCGACTCCTCCAGCTTCCCGATCAACGTCTGGACCTGCTCGTGGTCAGCCGGGCGGGCGACGACGCGCAGCTGCCGCCCGTCGCTCGAGAGCGTGGGGTCCGCGCCGGGGACGAGCGTCTTGAGCGTCGTCACGTCGGTGGCCGTGAGCTGCTCGGTGAGCGGATAGATCACCAGCGTGGGCTCCTCGCGCTCCGCCGCTACCTGCTGCCACTGATCGAGCAGCTTCTTGACGATGGTCTGATCCACCACGCGGGCCACCGCCGTCACCTGCCGCCCATCAGGGCTGAGCGTGAGCTGAGCGTCCGGGACCATGGGGCGCAGCAGCGTGAGCACGGACTCGTCGAGACGTTTGTCCAGCGAGTAAAGCTGCAGTGTCGGGGTGTCCTCCAACGCCGCCTCCTGGTCCAGCTGTTCCACAAGCGACTTGATCATCGTCTGCGCCGCCGCCGAGGCGCCGACCACCACGCGGCGCGTCTTCGGGTCGGACGAGATGTCGGCGCGGGGAACCAGTTCCTTGACCAGCGTGGCCAGTGCGGCGGGGTCGAACCGCTTGGGCATGTACACCACCACCTGCTTGCCTTCCTCGTCGACATCCCCCCCCAGCTTCTGCATCGTCACCTTGATCTGTTCCTGGTCCTTCGGCTCCGCGAATACCAGCAGGCGTTCGGACGCGATGTCGACCGTCACCTGCGCCTTGGGCAGCACCGTCTTCAGTTGCTTGACCAGGTCCTCAGCCGAGTCCGTGTCCAGCGGCATGCCGCGCAGCGAGTAGATCTCCAGACGGGGCTGCGTCTCCGGCGGCCGATTCGCCTGCATCTGGTCGACGGCCGCTTTGATCGCCTGCTGCTCGGCCGGCGGCGCATACGCCATGATCTGATCCACTTTGTCGTCGATCTGGAACTTCGCGTTGGGGAACAGGACGGTCAGCGTCTGGACAGCGGCGGCCGGGTCAATGGCCGTCACCGGATACACCGCCAGGACCGGCGGCGGGGGGGGCGGCGTCTGCTTGGGCTCTTCCTTCCTCGGCGGCGAAGGCTCCGGAATCGACGCGATCAGGATACTGATCGCCTTCAACTTGCCCGCCGTCTCGGTCACCATCAGCTGCCCGGTCTGCGGCAGCCCCACACAGGTGCCGTACTGGCTCAACAGCGGCTCAATCTCCTTGGCCACCCCTTCGGCCGGCCGCTTCCCCAACGGGAAGAAGACCGTGACCATCTCGAAGTTACCGCGTTCCGCCAGCTCTTCCGCCGTCACCCGCGGAATCAGGTTCTGTGGCAGCGCCTTCTGCGAGAGATCGACCAGGATCAGCATGCGACCGCGCTGGACCAGTGTGAACCCCTTGGTCAGCAAGACACTGTTTAACAGGTCGATCGCCTCGGTGGGCGAGTACTCGCGATTGTCGCTGTACGTGAAGGGGCCCGCCGGCGGCTGGTCCATGACCAGCGCCAGACCAGCTTGGCGCGCAAACCAATCGAGCACATTATCCCACTTCTGGCCGCGGAAATTGAACCGCAGCTTCTGTGTCGTGGCCAGCGTGGCCAGTTTGGCGCGCTGCCCCTCATTGAGCAGCGCTGCCAGCTTCTCGTCGGCCGCCGCCAACACCTCCGCCCGCTTGTCAGCCGCAGCAGCCGCCAACGCCTCCGCCCGCTCGTTGATCAACCGCGCCACCGCCGCACGCTGCTCGCTGGTCAACTCCAACTGGTCTGCCACAGCCGGGTGTGCCAGACGCGCAAAGTCAAACACCGGCTGCGCAACCGGCCCGGGACCCGGCACCGGGACCTGATCGTCCGGAGCTGTCGCAGGTGGCTCCGCAGGCGCCGGTGGGGCCTCGTCCGCCGGACTGCTCGGCTCCGCCTTGGGTGCCGGCGCAGCCTCCGGCTCCGACGCCGGTTCAGACGCGGCATCCGGTTTGGGCTCAGACGCCGGCTGCGGCGCGGCATCCGATTCGGGCTCAGGTGCCGGGGCCGGCGCTGCCGACTCTTGCTGCGGCGCCGCCGGGGAATCCTGCTGGCCCCAGGCCTGACGCGTGGCAAGACACGATGCCAAAACCACAAGACCAAGACTAAGACTAAGACGAACAGTCAGCCGCACGGTGCGCGCGCACCGCAAAGCTCGGGGAGACCACGTAACCACGTGCAGATTCCTCACTAATGGTGAGTTAGCCTCTAATGGTGAGTTAGCTATTGAGGCAAAACAAGTTGCAGCTATTTTCTACTTTAGTTGCGTTGCCCCGGACTGTAAACCAAATGCCGCCGTTTCCTCCTGCCCGGCGTTCCGCCAGCAGGCCGCTGCGAACAGACGTAAGTGCCTGCCAGCTCATGCTCAAATGCCGCTCGCAGTGGCGGCGACAGGAGGCCCTCACCCTCCCAGCGCGGGGGTTCATGTACGCCCGCTAACACGGTCGACGTCGTCCGGTCAAGGCCGTACCAGACACCGTCCACCTGACACCCGGTAAAGAGCGACCTCACGGCAATGAGCCGTGTGCGGATGCGTCAGCTTCTCGTCCAGAGCACGGGCTACCATCTTTCCCGCCCCTCCCCAAGCATGCCAATTTGCCTATCCAGTGGCCGTGCGATGTGGCGATCGTCCGGTCTATTCCGTTTCCGAGCGGGCGCAGCTGTTGGACTCACCGGTCCGCTCCTTCAGCACGGCTAACAAGTAAGCGGCACATCGTGCGGGGTGGCCAGCGCCGCAGCTGCTAGCATCCGGTGACGTCGGGAAATGGAAAAAAGTTCCCAGAGTGAGAGCCATTTACACACGGTGGTGGCGCGATGAGTTCGAGCCGCGTCCTGGCAGCAAAACGTGCAAACGGCCTGTCGGCAAAACCTTACGAATTGTGCAGAAATAATTCCCGGGATATTTCAGATTCCAGGCATCGTCTTTGCTCTTACGGTGTCAAAAGTTACAGACTGTCAGTCTGCTGGTAGTGTTTCTGGAAAAATCGGGCCAGGATGCAGGTCACCCACCCGGTTCTGCGATTAGCTCGAAGATCTCAGCAGAAACCTAAGGTACCACGATCGCTATTCAAGGAGGAACACATCATGTTAGTACTCAGCCGCAAGGTTGGCGAGCAGATCGTAATTGGCGACAACATCACGGTTATCGTTAACAAGATCTCCGGCAATCGCATCTCATTGGGGATTGAGGCACCGCACGACGTCCGCATTGTGCGTGGGGAGCTGAAGGGCGCGGTCGAGGCGTTTGAAGACGGGGACGTCGATGGGGAACCGCTTCCCCTGGCGGCCATGCCAACGTTCGACTTCGTCGCCGACGCGGTCCTTCACCGGGCGCGGTAAGTGCTCAGCCAGGCCCCGCCCGCCGGCAGCAGCGTCAGCGTGCCGCCGGCCCCCCAAGTTGCGCCCATCCACCAGAGTGTGGCGGCGCAGTCCGGCCCAAAGTCGGCGGGCAGGGAGACCGATACCGGCGTGCTGGCGACGTTGGTGACCGCGAGTATCTGTTGGCCGGTCGTCGGGCAGGTGCGGACGACCGTGATCAGTGCGGGATGGTTGAGTTCAAGCACATCCTGCGCCGCGTCCGGATGAAAAGCCGGCTGCTGCCCACGCACTGCCAGCATCTGCCGATAGCCAGCCAGCACCTGAGCTGGCGGCGAGGTTGGGGAAGCCAGGAGGGACAGCAACTCATCCCGCTGGAACTTCCGCCGGTTGATCGTGCGGGCTCGGCCGGTCCGCTGCACCCCCTCCCGATCATTGGGCGTTCCGAACAGGCTATGGAAGTAGACGGCCGGGATGCCGCGCAGTGCCAGCATGACTGCTTGCGCGGCCAGGAAGCGTCGGACGTGCGTCACCGTATCGTGATCCGCGGGATCCCCCAGTGCGGAGAAGTAGGAGACGTTCAGCTCATAGACGCTGTCGGTCCCGTCCGTCCGGCGCCGCGTGCTGGTCAGGCCGCCGCGGGCGATTATCTCCGCCACCAGCCGTTCCACCCGCTCCGCCGGCAGCAGGCTTTCCAGGGGTCGCAGTCCGACGCCGTCGTGCGATGCCGTGAAGTTGAGATAGGTGGTGCCCGGCCGGGCCGGCTCGAGTTGGGCCAGCCAGCTCATGAGCGGCGTGGCGTCCCGGTTGAGAAACGCGTCCAGTACGAGCGGCGGGAGGCTGAACTGGTAGACGATATGCGCTTCGTCCCCCGCCCCGAAGTAGCTCACATTCTCGTCGTGCGGCACGTTGGTTTCCGTCAACAGCAGTGTGCCTGGTGCGCAGGCATCCAACAGCAAACGCATCAGCTTGACCACCGCATGGGTCTGGCGCAGGTGGATGCAGGGAGTGTCGATCTGCTTCCAGAGATAGGCGATCGCGTCGAGGCGGATGATGCGGGCGCCGTGAGCGACATAGGAGAACAGGACGTGCAGCATCTCCAGCAGCACATCGGGGTTCGCCCAGTTGAGGTCCACCTGATCGGCGCTGAAGGTCGTCCAGACGTGGCGTACTCCAGCGGCCGTACGGAAGGGGGTCAGCAGCGGCGTACTGCGCGGGCGAGTGACCTGGGACAAGTCCGCGGCCGCATCAGACTCGATGAAGTACCCGGTGTACGGTGCCTGGCCCGCCAGATACTGCTGAAACCAACGATGTTGTGTCGAACAGTGATTGAGAACCAGGTCGAACATCAGGTCGACACAGCCCGCCAGTTCGCGCACGTCGCACCACGAACCGATGGCCGGATCGACGTGCTCATAGTCACTCACGGCGAATCCATCGTCTGAGCTGGACGGGAAGAAGGGCAGGATGTGCAGAATGCGGATCAGCTCCGTCAGCCCCTGCTGCTGCAGGAACTGCCGCAGCGTTGCCAACGGCGTCTGGGCACCGTGCTGCAGCTGATCCCCGTAGGCAATCAGCACGACATCGCGCGCGTCCCACAGCCGTTCGCGGCCTGCACGCATCGCCTCCCGGTGCTGACCGGCCAGAGCCAGCACGCGTGCCAGGCAGGCCCCGGCTCCGTCGCCATAGAGTGTTGTCAGGCAATCCAGCAGTTGGGTTTGCAACGTAACAGAAGGGCACATCGATAGGTCTCACTGATCCAGGGCAGGGTCCTCGGCTGTACAGCGTCACGACCAGCCTTACCCGGTGACATTACCCGGTGACATTGTCCAGCAGCGCGCGGAGTTTTCGCCGCAGTACGGAGTAGCTGAAGGAGGTCTTCGCCAGTTCGCGGATCTTGCGCGTGACTTCGGCCAACCGCCGCAGGCGGCCGTCGACCTGGCGGTTGATCGCCACGTTCTCGGGATGATCGAAGAACGCCTCCGGCACGCAGCTTCGGCATCCCCGCCGCTCTGCGAGCACACAGGGAGGCAGTTGCGCCAGATCTGTCAGCACCAGATCCGGCACGATGTCCGCGTGGTCGGGGCAGGGTGTCAAGCGCAGGCTGCGCTGGTCGCCGGCGAACAAGGCCGTCCGGAACCCGACACGGGCCGCGGTGATCACGTCCTTGTGGAGATCGTTCCCCACATAGACGGTTGCGCCGGGCGCGATGCCCCGGCGCGCCAGCGTCTCGCGGGCAGCCAGGTGCATGCTGAGACCTGGCTTGGCAGCGCTAAACCGATAGGAATAGAACTGCAGCTCCGGATCGAATCCCAGTTCCTCGAGCGTCTTGTCGAAGAAGGCCGGAAACAGCGCCGGCGTGTAGAACTGAGCGTTGCTGATCACTCCCAGGAGGATGCCCTGCGCGTGCAGCGCCCGGCAGCAGTCCAGCACATGCGGCATGGGCCAGACCGGGTTGGTGCGTCCCTCGAATTCGACCGCCAGGCGTGTCAACTGCTCCCGGCTGACGTCGGTCTGCGCCAGCAGGCCGTCCTCCATCAGCGCGGCCAGCGTCCGGTGCCAGACGTCGAGCACGTCGACCTCGGGATACTCGCACCCCGACTGGCGGGCCGCGGCATGCAGGTCTCGCACAATGCCGGTGAAGCGTTCGACACCCGCGTCACCCGGACCGTGATACGCCAGTCCGACGGAGTCGAGCGCTGCACTGAACGCTGTACCGGTAAACGTGCGGCTGGTCGCCCCGATACTCCCCGCGCCACTGACGAACAACGTGCCGTAGATGTCGAACAGGACGGCTCGGATGTCCGGGAGTCGGGCGAGCACTGGTTCGCACCCCGTGGGGCGGGGTGACTGTGGCCGGGCGTGTTGGCGCAGCGTCTCAGGAACGGCTGTATGCATGGTAGCATCCGCGAATAGGTCGAAAACGAGTCGGGTCCAGGAACTCTTCCAGAATCCTGCCTCCCTCCGAAAGTCGTGCCATCCGGTGATCGCGCGGGCTCGCCGTGACGCGCTGATAGGCACGCCAGAGTCGAGCGCCGCTGGCATGCAGAGAGTAGTCCTCCTGCACGACGGCTTTGTTCTGCATGATCATGTCGTGCGCCGCGTGCGGCGTCAGGGCCAGCGTGCCGGTCACGGTCGGATTGAGATCCAGCACGTGTGTGCGCAGGCCCGCGTCACGCTGCAACACCCGCAGCACCTGTTCCTGATGTGGTTCGTCCAGATCGGCAAAGTCGACGGTATCGTCCGCCGTCCGCGCCCGGCACAGGTCCGCGACGGCGGCGTCTGCCAGGGGCGGGCGCCCGTACGCCTCGCGCATGCTGCTGCACGCCGCCACCAGCGTATCGCAGAAGGCCGCGCGGCCGATCAGCTCGACCGGCACGCGAAGCTGCGGGGAGACGTACCTGAGCTGGACCCCCGCGGCGGCGAAGTCCCCGGTGATCTCCGGCAGATCACGTCCGACCAGGACGCGTTCGGCCAGCCACGATTCCAGGAACGCCATGCCAAACCCTTCAGTGACGCTGGTCGTCAGGATCAGGTCGGCGGCCGCGCTGTTCACCTCAAACGGCAGCCCGCTCTGCCCGCCGATTTCGAAGTGGACCGGCAGCTGCAGTTCGCTGACCAGCGTGCGCCAGCGCTGGTAATAGGGTTGCTCGGCCGGATTCAACGGCGCCAGCGTGACGCCGATGTGTGTGTCCGGCCCTGCCAGGACGGACCACAGCAGCATCTCGCCCACGTTCTTCCGGCGGATGGCCCGCACCGGAGAGAGCAGGAAGCGGGCGGAGTCCGGAATGCCGAACCGCGCGTGGAGGCTCCGGCGGGCCGCGTCGCGCGCTGCCACCGGGGCATTCAGCGCCGGGGAATTCGGCAGGTAATGCAGCCGATCCGCAGGCACTCCGGCACCGGCGAGCACGCGGCGGTCGCGCTGGTTGAGCACCGCATAGTGGATGTGGGCCGCCTGGGGATACAGAGTGGGGGTGAGGTCCGCGGTCTGCCAGGCGCTGCACAGATGGTCGTAGTTCCGCGGCCGCAGGTCCTCTGCGAAATCGTGGATCTGGAGCAGCAGCGCGAAGCCCTCGGCGGCAAGCCGCTGCAAGGCACCGGGCAGCGAGGCGTTCTTACCCAGGCCGTGATTGTGCACATGCAGGATGGTGTCGTCGGGGGCGTATCCCAGCGCCGACAACTGGGCGCGCAGTTGCACGGTCAGCTGCGCGACCTCCGCCACCGGCTGCGCGTCGTACCGCAGCCGTGGCACGGCGTGCAGCGTCACGTCGACCGCCCTCAGGCCGGACGCCAGCTCCGCCGGCCAGCCACCGACCTGCCCATCACAGAACACCGCCACACGCACGCGATCCGCGCGAGTGCACACCTGATCGAGCGCACGGAGCTGGTTGGCCATGACCTGCGTCACGCCTCCGTGGTTCAGGTGATAGTGCAGCATGACGATGTTCATGATTCCACGTTCATGATTCCATCAGGGGCGCGGGGATCGCCGGAAACTTCTCGCGATACTCGGGGATGTCGATCATCGGCGGGCGTTCCACCTCCTCGATCACATGCTCGACATGGTCGAACGCACCATCGGTCACCCTGAACTGCCGCATGATGGTCGGAAGTTCCAGATGGAGCTGAGCTTTCTGGTCGCGCGTGAGCCGCGCGAAAAACGTGCGCAATACGCCGAACGCCATCCGTCCCAGCGCAGACGTCTCCTGGTTGCGGTGTACCCGGATGTCGAGGTCGGTCTGGGCAAAGGCGGACAACCCCAGTTTCCCGTAGATGTCGATCAGCATCGCCGTCTCGACGCCATAGCCCACCGGGAACGGAATCTGCTCCAGAATGCTGCGCCGCCCCGCGTACTCGCCCGATAGCGGCTGGATGATGCCGGTCAGCTCCGGATAGAACAGGCTGAACAGCGGGCGGATCAGAATCTCCGTCACGCGCCCTCCGCCCGTCGGCCGAATGCCCTGCGAGAAGGCCAGCGGCCGGTCGTAGAACGCCTTGACATAGTGGACCTCCGGATCCTGGATCAAGGGACCGAGCAGGCCGTAGACGAAACGCGGGTGCGTGTTGGTGATATCGGCGTCCACAAACACAATGATGTCACCGCGGAGCAGATAAAGCGCCTTCCAGAGATTCTCCCCCTTGCCGCGGTACGTCTGGTACTGCGGCAAGTGCTCGTCCGCCAGATACACTTGCGCGCCGAAACTGGCAGCAATCTCCCGCGTCCGATCGGTACTGCCCGAGTCGATCACCACGATCTCGTCGACCACGGGATACCGATCGTGCAGCTCCGACTTGTAGATGACGATTTCCTTCCCGATCGTCTTCTCTTCGTTGTAGGCCGGCAGGCAGAGGGAGATAGTCAGCCCTTGCCGGGCTTTCTCCTCCGCCAGCCAGCGGCGGTCCCAGAACGCCGAGTGGTGAAACGTGCGGTGGGCCAGCCATTTGTCAAGATTCATCGCAGCACCCCCGATCGATCTCGAGAATGACGCCGAGCAGTTGTGCCAGTCCGGTGAGCATGGGATCGATCAGCACGTAGTCCGGTTCGTTCTCCTGGTTCTTCTCCCCCTCGCTGATGCCCAGCGTGACGGCCGGGATCCGGCGACCGATGAATTCGGGCAGCTCGGAAGGACCGCGCCCCAGATCCGGCTTGATGTCCAGTTGCGCCATGATGTCCAGGACCGTCCTGACCAGCGGATGCGAAAAGGGAATCCCCCCCGTCTCGCGCCGGAAGAAGCAGTCCAGCTTGACGTCCACACCGTGCTGAGCAGCCATCTCAGCCACCGCATCGTCCATGCTCCGCCGGATCTGCTCGATCATCTCGTCCGAGTGACTCACCACCTCGAACCCCAACTCCGCATGATCGGGCTCACTGTCATAGCTGAGTCCCGCATGCATCTTCGTCAGCCGGATCTTGGTGTAGGGACGCGTCGGGACCGCGATGCTCAGGATGCGATTGATCACCTGGTTCAGGACCACGAGCGCATTCTGGGACTGGTCGCTGCGCGGCTTCTCCGGGCAGACATCACAGACGATGTCCCCGCGGATCTTGCCAATCGACAGGTAGTTGGCCCGCCCCAGCTGCAACCCCTCGACCACAATCCCCCAGTTGATCGGGCGCGGGGGATGGTCCAGAAAGAATCGGAGTCCCTCGTGGTTGCCGCGCCCCAAAGACCGGACGGTGCCCAGCAAACCGAGATTCGCGTCGAGCTGCAGGCCCAGGTGCGTCAGACACAGGGGCACCACCGCCAGCGTGGCCGCGCCCAGTGCATTGTCCCCCACCCCCGGCCCAATGACGCGATCCGGCTCGAGCGTCACGTTGTGATTCACCGTCCGCGCGTAGATCGTGTCCACATGCGCAACAAGCAGGATCGTCCGGTCCCCGCGCACGCCCGGCAGGAGCCCCACTGCATTGCCCAACTCGTCCGGCCCCACCTCGGGCAACCCCGCCTCCATGAACCGGTCCACCAGGTACCGCACCCGCGACTCCTCCTGGCCCGTGGGAGCAGGAATTTGAGCCAGCATCGTCAGATCCGCCAGAATCTGCTCCCGCAACGGCTGCAACGCGTTGGGCAACATTCGCACGTCAAGCTGTTCGTTTGTGATTGTCTCAGACATGATTGCGTTCCCGGTTACACGCGGGCCAGATCGCGCCGCTCGTGTGTCTCCGAGGCTGGTCGCCCCGCAGTCCGTCCAGCCCGCTCTATTACGCTCTACCATATTTACTACGCTGTACCACCCCGCGACCGGTGCGGGACAACTCCCCGAGCGCACACGGCCAACTGCCCGGCAGACAAAGACTTGACCTGCGAAATCGTCCACCCGGTACGGCGCAAGTCAATTCAGAACACGACGATCCAGCCCATCAGGGACCCCATCATTAAGTCCGTCAGGGAAAATGATCACAGGCACATCCGGAACAGGTGCTGCCCCCGGCCCCCCATCGAATGACGTGGTGAGCAACACACCGCCGGGGCACCCTCGCGCCGCTCCGCCGCCATGCTCGGCCCGTGGGGCCTGCGTAGTCCCATTTCGCGGTCTGCCTCCCATCCTCCCGTGTGGCCTACTTGTTGGCCGTGCTGACTGCTGAGCAGCGTCGATCGTAAGGTCCTTCGGCACGGCTAACAAATGTTCGCCGATGTGACACGCTCGCGTCATGCACAGCATCCACCTTCACGTGGCCGCGTCGCGAGTGATGTCACGCCATGACGCCGCAGATTGGAAATGAGCCGCGTGCTGATGCGCCAGCTTCTCGTCCAGAGCACGGGCCACCCTCTCTCCCGCACTCCCCAAGCAAGCCAATCTGCCTATCCAGCGAGCGTGTGGCACGGCCCCGGGACGGTGAAAGGCTCGGTCATTCCGAGCCGGTTGTAGTGGACAAATCCATGCCATGGATGGGCCCATTCGCATGGACTGCCTACCTCCTCACCGTGCAGCGGTTACATCCCGCAATTGGCCGA
>JAAYDI010000008.1 GCA_012729315.1 Planctomycetaceae bacterium | reverse complement strand
GACGAACAACGCTGTCCATCGTCTGGCGGTAGCCGTTCAGTTGGCGCTCCGCCGGGGCAAGCCCGGCGGAAGGTGCGCCTGTGAAGGCGTTTGGTCAGGAGCGTGCAAGTCGCTCCATGGGCCGATCTGGGCCCATTAACTGAAAGTAACTGCGTTCTCGTGAGAGGAGGTGGAGAGCAACTGGAAGTGAACGATCGGTCCGTAGGCTAACGAACTCGATTCGGCCTGTCGTTGTGACGAGCCTGCCTTCCAATGGCGAAGTCCCAGATGCCATCAGCCCCGGCACACCGGGAGACCAAGGCAGAAGATGGTGAGCCCTGGAAAGAAACAGATCCACCCAGGGACAACGAGGGGTGGTTGGAGACGGAACGACCGGAAGATCAAACGCAATAAGCAGGGACCACCGCGCGGTCTCAGACGCCAGGTACGTGTGGGAAACCAGCCTCCCCCAAAGGGCCCGGGCCCCACGACCGGCGCCGCGCGGAAGGCAGAGCGTCCATAGGAGCGAGGAAGCGGGGTAACGCCCGTGGAGCAAAGGGACGCAGGGTGATAGATCGAGAAAGGACAGACACTTGGAAGACAAACCGGACACATTGGCGGATCCGAACCCTCGGCCCTCGCCTAACACGTCGGGAAATGACCTCAGCCGCTGGGCCTGGACAGAACCAAGCGTGTGGACTCGCTCGATGTTGGCCACACTGGAACACCACCGTGTTCGAGGAGGCAAATGGCATAGCTTGATCGACAAGGTCTACAAACGGAGCAATCTGGAAGCCGCCTACCGCAAGGTGGCGGCGAACAAGGGCGCACCGGGGGTCGACCATGTCACGATCGAAAACTTCACGACGACGCTCGCACGGAACTTGGACAAGCTGGAACAACAACTGCGCAGCGGCACCTACCGCCCGCAAGAGATCCGGCGCGTCCACATTCCCAAACCTGGCACGCGCGACACCCGGCCGTTGGGCATCCCGACGGTACGCGATCGCGTCGTCCAGGCCGCTATCCGCCACGTCCTGGAACCCATCCTGGAACGACAATTCGCTGAACACAGCTACGGCTTCCGTCCCCGCCGGGGATGCACAGACGCACTGCGACGCGTGGATTGGCTGATCAAGGAAGGCTACCAGTACACGGTGGATGTCGACCTGAAGTCTTACTTCGACACGATTCCGCACGATCAGCTGATCCGGGAACTACGCAAGTATGTCGCCGACAACACGCTGATCCAGCTCGTGGAGAAGTTCCTGCAAGCGCGCATCCTGGACGACATGAAGAGCTGGACGCCGGAAAGCGGAGCGCCACAAGGGGCGATCATCAGCCCGTTGTTGAGTAATCTCTACCTGAACGAGCTGGACCATTCCATGGCCGCCTCGAACTACGAGATGACGCGCTACGCCGACGACCTGGTGATTCAATGTCGGACACAGGAAGAAGCCGAACAGGCTTTGGCACGAGTGGCCGACTGGGTCGCCCGACGCGGCCTGACGCTGCACCCGACCAAAACCAAAATTGTCCATGTGGACACCGATGGCTTCGACTTCCTGGGATACCACTTCATCAAGCACCGGCGCTTCCCGCGCCAGAAAAGCTTGACGAAATTCAAGGAAGCCATTCGCAGCAAGACACATCGCGCGAATGGGCAGAGCCTGCAAGCGATCATCGCCGACGTCAACCAGACGTCGCGGGGCTGGTTTGGCTACTTCAAACACAGCTGGCCGACCACATTCCCTCGTCTCGATGCTTGGATCCGCAGCCGCCTGCGCAGTATTCTGCGACGACGCGCCGGACGCAACGGACGAGGGCGTGGGTACGACCATCAACGCTATCCGAATGCCTACTTCGCGAGTCTTGGGCTGCTGAGTTTGACAGCCGCCTACGACTGTGAACGCCAATCCTGTCGCAGGTAACTATCATCTGGAGAGCCGGATGCGGGAGATCCGCCTGTCCGGTTCGGAGGGAGGGGCGGCCGAACCCAATCGGTCGCCCCTACCCCTATCGATGACCGCAGATGTGTATAACAACCAGGGATGAGCGTGAGGGTGAGTTGGCCGGCAGGGCGGAAGACCCTCACCCTAGCCCTCTGCCGCAACGCGGGAGAGGGGACCAAGCGTGGCCCGGTGTTCGGGTGCCGCAACGCGGCCACCTCACCGTAGCCTGGGGCATCGCCCCAGGAAATCGAAGCCATAGAACAGGTTTGGCTGAAGGCCAAACTCACCGACGGCAGCGGCGCCCACGTGTGAATATGGCCTTCGGCCAAACATTTCGTTGTGCTCCCATTCCTGGGGCGCTGCCCCAGGCTACGGTGAGAACTGGCCTTCGGCCAGACGACACCTACTTGAGCTTGCGGATATACTTCACGATGTCGACGGTGAGAGCTGACCTTCGGCCAGACGACACCTACCGCGGTACCGCACCCCTGGTGCAGGGTCGCCAACCTCGCAATCGCCGCGTTGCGGCTCGGGACGACTCAAGAAGTCAATAGACGTCGTCGTGTGTTCCAACGGTGAGCAGAATGCCGTAGTGCGGAGCAGTTCACGGTTCACGGCAAGCTTCATCCATGATCTGGGCCACCGTTGCGACGTGCGATTGACCGTTGGCATGTTCGGCGCGAGCAGCCCGTACGTCGTGAGCAAGCTCCGCGCGATTACGTGTGGCGATCCGACGGCGGAGGATCTCCAGCAGGGTTTCCTGCTCATCAACAGATAGTCTGTCCGCCGCGTCGACGATGTCGGCGAAAGTTGGCATCGATTGCTCCATGTCAAGGATCGTCTACCGAGACTGCGATACCGCAGGGTGAAGGTCGATGGTGCCAAGTGGCACTGATGAATTCTACCCAAGATCCTTCAAAGATGCCAGTTGTAAGGTTTTCCTACGGGTCAGCAACGACAAACCGGTGGCAGGGGATCGCGTCAGAAGACGCGTTTGTGAACTTGGAGCTGTTTGCTGGAACAGATCATGCGCGGTTCGATGTTGCGATCGATGTAGGTCATGGCGTCGATCAGGCAGTCATGCCCGATGCTCACGCCCTGAAACACGAAGGCGTTCGAGCCGATCAGCACGCGCTGGCCGACCGTGACATGCCCGGACAGACGGGCTCCCGGGTTGAGGAACGAGTGGCTGCCCACGACGCTGTCGTGGCCCACAGTGACGCTGTAGTTCACGATCACATGGTCGGCGATGGTCGCGCCGGCCGACACGACCGAATTGGCGGCCAGGTACACGCCCCGGCCGATGGTGGCGGTGTCCGACACATAGGCCGAAGGATGCACGACACTGCCAGGCACCAGCTGGAGGTCTTCCGCCAGCTGCAGCCATTCCCGCCGGACCCCTTGATCCCACATCGAGATGATGTAGCCTGCAGGTTCCGTGCTCCGGGCGACCCGCGCGCGCAGCTCCGGCAGGTGCAGTCGTGACGATCCGTCCGCGTCTTCGTCGTCCGGGACGGCCAGGAGCACCTGCGAGTACTCGTCGACCATGAACCTGCGTACCACTTCCGCAATTTCCAGTGCGGTGCTCTTTCCGCCGAATACGACCAGTGGCCTGGACATCGATCCCTGCTCCGTGGGCAGCGTGAAGGAGTGCTGTGAGGACTGCACACAGTATAGCCGACCGCGGCGTGCGCGTCTTGGCGGGGGGCGGAACGGCAGGCTGGGCTGACAGGATAAACGGGATGTACCGGGTGATCAAGCGAGTGCTGGACGTGGCGGGAGCGGGTTGTGCGCTGCTGGTGGGCGCGCCGCTGCTGGCCGCGATTGCCGGGGGGATCTGGTGGACGGTCGGCTGGCCGGTGTTGTTTCGGCAGGTCCGCCCCGGACTCCACGGGAAACCGTTCCGGATGGTCAAGTTCCGCACCATGGCCGACACGCGTGACGCAGCGGGCAGCCTGCTGCCGGACGCGGAGCGTCTGACCCGGTTCGGCCAGTTTCTGCGGCGGCTGAGCCTGGACGAATTGCCCGAGTTCTGGAACGTGCTCAGGGGCGATATGAGTCTGGTGGGGCCGCGGCCGCTGCTGATGCAGTACCTGGCGCGATACACGCCGGAGCAGGCGCGGCGGCATGACGTCAAGCCGGGGCTGACGGGCTGGGCGCAGATCAACGGCCGCAACGCGATCAGCTGGGAGAAGAAGTTCGAGTTGGATCTGTGGTATGTCGATCACCGGAGCCTGGCCCTGGATCTGAAGATCCTGCTGCTGACGATCTGGAAGACGCTCCGGCGCGAGGGCATCTCGGCATCGGCCCACGCCACAATGCCCGAGTTCCTGGGGTCGGACGATAAGCGAGAATAAGCGGTGGGTGCACAGCCGAAGGTCTATGTGTTGGGTTGTGGCGGGCACGCGAAGGTGGTCGTCCAGACGCTCCGCGCGCTCGACTTCGAAATCGCCGCCGTGTTTGACGACGACGGCCGGAAATGGGGCAAAGCGGTGATGGGTATCCCGGTCAACGGGCCCATTCCACGGGTCGTCGAGCACCCGCGTCTGCCCACCGTGATCGCCGTGGGGGACAATGCGGTGCGGGAGTCGGTGGCCGCGCAGTTCCAGCTGGATTGGCTCACGCTGGTGCACCCGCGCGCGTATGTCGATCCGTCGGTGGAACTGGGGCCGGGCACGGTGGTGTTCGCCGGCGCGGTGGTGCAGGCCGAGACCCGGATCGGCGCTCACGTGATCATCAATACGTCGGCCTCGGTGGATCATGACTGCACGGTTGGCAGCTGGGCGCACGTGGCGCCGGGCGCAAGACTGGCCGGGGGCGTGACTATCGGCGACGGAACGTTGCTGGGCATCGGGTCAGTCGTGCTTCCCGAACGCCGCGTCGGCCTCCGCACCACTGTGGGATCGGGGGCCGTGGTCACGCGCGATCTGCCCTCCGGCGTGACGGCGGTCGGCGTGCCGGCGCGGATCGTCCGCGAGGCCTGAATCCTGACCTGTGTGTGAACTGCGTGCTGGAACCGCCCGCCCTGGGGTGTGGCAGCGTGCCCGGAATGCAGGGAATGAACTGAGAAGAGTGACCATGGAATCGAGCAAGCCGGGATCCGGCAAGACGCAGCGCGTCTACTTATCACCACCGCACATGTCGGAGCGCGAGCGGGCGTTGCTGCTCGACGCGTTCGACTCGAACTGGGTGGCGCCTCTGGGGCCGCATGTGGATGCGTTCGAGCGGGAGTTCGCCGAGCAGATCGGCGTGCGGCATGCCGTGGCGCTGTCGAGTGGCACGGCGGCGATCCACATTGCCCTGCAGCTGCTGGAGGTGCAGGCGGGCGACGAAGTGATCACGTCGTCGCTGACGTTTGCCGCAACGGCCAATGCCATCACCTACCTGCGGGCGGTGCCCGTGTTTGTCGACAGCGAACCGCAGAGTTGGAACATGGACCCGCAGCTGCTGGCCGAGGCGGTCGACGCAGGAGCAGCACGCGGACGGCGGCCGAAGGCCGTGGTGGTAGTGGACATCTACGGCCAGTGCGCCGACTACGCAGCGCTGGGCGACGTGTGCCGCGCGGCGGACGTGCCGCTGGTGGAAGATGCCGCCGAGGCGCTCGGCGCGCAGTACCAGGGCCGCCCGGCCGGGACGTTTGGCGTGTTCGGCTGCTTTTCGTTCAACGGCAACAAGATCATCACGACCAGCGGCGGCGGGATGCTGGTGACGGCCGATGAACAGGCCGCGCGCCGAGCCCGGTTCCTGGCCACCCAGGCCCGGGATCCGGCGCCGCACTACGAGCACTCGCAGATCGGCTACAACTACCGGATGAGCAATCTGCTCGCCGCCGTCGGACGCGGGCAACTGTCAGTGCTTGAAAGCCGTGTGGCCAGGCGGCGGGAGAACTTCGAGTTCTACCGGCAGACGCTGGGCCAGCTGCCCGGCATCTCGTTCATGCCGGAACCGGCCAGCTGCCGGTCCACGCGGTGGCTGACCTGCATCGTCGTGGACCCGGCCAAGTTCGGCGCGACGCGCGAGGATATCCGGCTGGCGCTGGAGGCCGAGAACATCGAGGCCCGCCCGGTCTGGAAGCCCATGCACCTGCAGCCCGTGTTTCGCGACTGCCGATGCTATGGCGGAGCGATGTCGGCGCACCTGTTCGACAGCGGCCTGTGCCTGCCGAGCGGGTCGAGTCTGAACGCCACGGATCGCGCACGGGTCGTGGACGTCATCCGGAAGGTTGGCAGGGGCACATAGCAAAAAAAAGACATTCCGGGAATCCGGCGCATCCTGCGCTACCATCGGGGAGGCAGGATGGACGGGCGGAACCGGGCCAAGTGAGGGAGGGTTCGCAGAGTGATCAATCTGGCATGTGTGGTAGGTGCGCGTCCGAACTTCATGAAGATGGCGCCTTTGTTGCGGGCTCTGGAGAAGCACCCGGGCTGTACGGCGACGCTGATCCATACTGGCCAGCACTACGACAGCCAGCTGTCGGACGTGTTCTTCCAGGACCTCGGCATGCGGCGGCCCGATATCCATCTGGAGGTCGGGTCCGGAAAACACGGTGCGCAGACGGCCCGCGTGCTGGAGAAGATGGAAGAGGTGCTCGAACACGGTCCGGAGGGCGGCGGCCGCTACGACCGGCTGGTGGTCGTGGGCGACGTCAACTCAACGATGGCGGCCACCCTGGCGGCGGTCAAGTTGGGGGTGCCGGTCGCGCATGTCGAAGCGGGGCTCCGCAGCTTCGATCGCACGATGCCGGAGGAGATCAACCGGATCGTGACCGATTCGCTCAGTGACATGCTGCTGGTGTCGGAGCCGGCCGGGATCGAGAACTTGCGGCGTGAAGGGCACGCCGACGGCGACGTGCACCTGGTCGGGAACATCATGATCGACACGCTGATGTTGCAGCTGCCGGCGGCCCGCCAGCTGGACGTGCTGGCGCGGCTGGACCTGCAGCCGGGTGCCTATGGCGTCGTCACACTGCATCGGCCGTCGAACGTGGATCAGATCGAGACGCTGGGGCCACTGGTGGACGTGCTGGTCGAGATCTCGCAGCAACTCAAGCTCGTTTTTCCGGTGCATCCGCGTACGATCGGGCGTCTGGAGGCGTTCGGGTTGCGCGGGGCAATTCAGGCGGCGCCGGGCATTATCGAGCAGCCACCTCTGGGGTACCTGGAATTTCTGGCGCTGACCTCCCAGGCGAAGGTGATCGTCACCGATTCCGGCGGGCTGCAGGAAGAGTCCACCGCGCTGGGCATCCCGTGTCTGACGATGCGTGCCAACACGGAACGGCCGATCACGGTGGAGGTGGGGACCAGTACGCTGATCGGCCACGACGCGGACAAGTTGCGTGAGTGTCTTCAGCAGGTGGTGGACGGCTCATACAAGCAGGGGCGGTGCCCGGACCTGTGGGACGGCAAGGCGGCACAGCGGATTGCCGGCGTGCTGGCAGCCGGTGCGCCCGAGAAAGCCGGTTGAGCGGGATCTGCCGGATGCGGGGGCTGGTGGGGGCAGACGTGGGGGGGCCCCTCTGGCCGGCCGGAAATGGACGGTTGCCGGGGGCAGGAGTAGGATGGAACGATCCGGCTCCCGCTGCAGGACGTAGGTTTGAAGGCGGAGACGCTGTGCGCGGCGGGACACGGGAGTCAGAGCCGAGGGGTCAGGGCCGACGAGTCAGAGCCGAGGAATCAAATAACTAAGACGTGAGAGAGCGGAACGGGTGCCGTTCTGCGGCGACTGCGAGTCTGGGGAAAGCTATCGTGCGAACGTTCAATCTGCGGCTGGTATTGTGGTTGGCGGGCATCTTTCTGGTGCTGGCGGTGGTGGTGCATTTCGTGCACGGCTGGCAGGTGCGCAGGCATGCGGTGGTCTATCTGGAGCTGGCCCAGCAGCAGGATCAGCTGGCCCGGGAAAGCGTGCTGGGATCGCCCGAATGGAGCGAGGCGTCCAAGAGCGCGCTTCGGCACTACCGGCGCTACCTGTCGCTGCAGCCGCGAGACGTGGAATCGCGCGCCGAGTTGGCCCGGTTTCTGCTCTTTGTCGGTGATCTGAAAGGGACCTACACGCAGTGCGAACGGGTGCTGCGCGAGGATCCGGATAACGAAGAGATCCGGAATATGCAGGTGGACGTGACCATGGCGGGCGAGCTGTATCCGGACGCCGAGGCGCACTTGAAGCACCTGCTGGACAAGACCGACCCGCAGGACCGGGCCAGGCAGTCCGAGCTGCTGGAGAAACTCGGCCTCTGCCAGATGCTGAGTATCCGCTTCGATGACGCGAAAGCGACTTACGAGCAGGCGATCGAGTTGGCGCCGGAGCGGCCAACGACGTACATGCGATTGGCCACTCTGCTGCGCGGGCAGATGAACAGGCGCGACGAGGCCAATGCCGTTATCGACAAGATGCTCGCGCTCAGCCCGGATGACCCGTTTGTGCTGCATCTGCACGCGACGTACCTGATGCAGGACACCAACCTGCTGTCGCGGAGCGACAATCTGACGACCGCCAACGCGGACCTGGACAAGGCGGTAGCCATCCTGCGCCAGCGGCGGGACGAAGAGAAACAGACGCTGACGCCGGACGACGCCTACGTGTTTTATGTGGCTTATGGATGCAAGCTGCAACAACGCGAGCTGTTCGTTGCACGTGATCTGCTGAAGGAATCGATCGCCATCGACCCCACCGTCCCGGATCGATATCTGCAGCTGGCCAACCTGGAGGTTATGGCCGACCCCGAGAACGGTCTGGACACGGCGATCCAGCTCATTCGCGACAGCATCACGGCGATCCCCGGCAGAATGGTCAACTTCAAACTGCGTTGGAAGCTGGCCGATCTGCTGATGGACAAGCGACAGGGATTCACCGGCGAGATACAGCGGAAGGAACGGGAAATTGCCGCTCTGCAGCGCGCCAACAGCGATGCGACCGCGGCCGCGACGGAACGCGACCAGCTGCGCGCAGCGCTCGACACGGTCCAGCAGGAGCTGGCAGTCGTGCGATCGGAGCTGAAGAGTGAGGGGCCGAACTCACCGCAGACCGCCTTTCTGGACGCGCGGGAGCAATATGAGGAGCAGCGATGGTCGGATGCCAAGCAGATCCTCGAGCAGATCCGTCCGCAGATTGCCAGGTCCGACCGGCAGCTGCAGGCTCGTGTCGATCGAATGCTCGGCAACTGTTATACGCAGTTGAGCGATCCCGATCTGGCGCTCAGCACCTACCAGCGAATGCTGGCCGACAATGCGTCCAACCCGGAGATCCAGCGCGCGTATGCCCTGACGCTGGCGGCCATGAATCGACTGCCGGAGGCCGTCCGCGAGTTTGAACAGCTGATCAAGATGCTGGACTCCGAGGATGAGGCCACGCGGAGCCGCAATGCAGCGGCACGCATCGATGCACGCAAGGAGTACTGTCAACTGGTGGCGAGGGACATCCTGCGGCAGCCCGCCAGGGGCCAGGCGGCGCGCAACTGGGATCGGGTCACTGAGGCGTTGGCAGCTGTGGAGGATGAGATCCGCTCCGCGTACTCCGTGCCGGCAACCGAAGCGGTGAAGGACCCCTTCGTCTGGCTCATGCGGGCCGACCTGCTGACGTTGCAGGGCAAGGTGGCTGAAGCCAGAGAGCTGCTGGATCAAGCGTGCGCAGCGATGCCCAACGAGCAGGACGTGTGGCGAGCCCGCGCGCTGCTGGCGCAGCAAGTCGCGCCTTCCGAACCGGCTGGCAGTACCCCCGCGGTGCCGGAGGGCCAGCCGGAAGTGGCGGCGGAAGCGCAGCAGCAGGCATACGCGGAGTCGGCCAGACTCTTAGCGGAGATCGAAGCGAAATTCAGTGATTCGGCCGCTCTGCGTCTGAACCGCGCGCAGCTGTTGATTAAAGAAAAAGGGGCTGATGGTGTGGCTGATCTGGCGAAGTTCGTTGAGAACAGCGACAGGTTTTCCGCCGCTGAGCAGACGCAACTGAACCGCCAATTCGCCCTGTTCTGTATGGCCGTAGGAAGCAGGGAGGAAGCCGATAAAAAGGAAACCGCTAAAAAGGAAGCCGTTCAATACGGCAAGGCGGCAGCCCGCCTGTCACCCAACAGTCTGCGCGTTTGGACCACGCTGTTGCAGATTGCGCGTGTTTTCGAGGATCTGGAGCTGGCCGAGGAGGCGGTGAACGAGATCTCGCGGATTGAGAAGGGCAGCACGGCACAGCCAGACGCGGCGGCGCAGAACGGCCCGGTCACCTTGTATAGCCGGGCCATCTACGACGTGATGCGATATGAACTGGCCAGAAGAGAGAACAAGCCAGGCACGGACCCACGCGAGATACTCAACAGTGCGCGGCAGAAGCTGCTGCAGGCACAGGTCCTGCGCGAGAAGTGGGCGCACATCCCCGCATTGTTGGGAGACATCGCGGTTGAATTAAGAGATGAAGAATTGGCATTCAACCAATACCGGCGCGCCATTGAGCTGGGTAATCGCGATCCGCGGATCATCGACTATGTCGCCAAATCGCTGTTGCGGCGGAACCGAATTGATGAGGCGACCCAGATGCTGGGGCTGCTCAATGAAGACCCGTCGGAAGTGTCGGCCGACATCGCCTTGACTGCCAGCCGGGTGTCGTACTCTCGGAAGGACTTCGAGGACGCGTTGGAGTGGGCTGAAGTACCGGTGAAACGTGGTACCCAGGAGCTCAGCTACTATCTGTGGCTGGCCCAGGTATACCAGGCGATACCGGACTGGGACAAAGCCAAGCAGGTCATTCGGGACGGCATGGCGCTGGCGTCCGCGTCCGACGATCCACACTCGGGCAAGGACGTGGCTTACCCGGCCCTGATCCGCCTGCTGATGGACGAGGCAGCCGCGCGGGACAGAGCCGCCGGCGATGCAGAAGGCGAGGCCCTGGTGGCACGGACCGAGAGCGAATCAGCCGCCTCCCAAGGCAAGGCGGACGAGGCCGAGGTCGAGAGGACGCGAGCCCAGGAGAAGGAACAGGAGGCGGAAGCCCTGAAGCAGCACGCCAACCGGTTGCGAGAGGAGGCCCGACAGGCGATGGCTGAGGCCGAGGCGAGCGTTCCGCCCGAGCGCAAGGCGCTAACTGTGGCACAGTGTCTCGCAGAGCTCGGAGATGTCGCCGGGGCCTATGCCAAGTTCAAGGAGGCACGTAAAGACGCGCCCGGTGATCTTCCCCTGCGTGACGCCGCGGTGCGGTTCTACGTGATGTATTCCGACCGATATCCGGACCTGCGAAATGAGGCAAAGAAAATCCTGAAGCAGCTCGCCAAGACGAATGAAGATTCGCAGGGGCAATGGGCGCGGCAGCAACTGGCAAAAATCCAGGGGTTGTCCAGTAATTACCAGGAATTCCTGGAGGCGATGGTCGTACTCAACGCCAACCTGCAAGGCCAGTTTCCGACTCAGGGCAAGCCGATCGAAGCACTGGTGCCCGAGGACCTGCGTCTGACCCTGGACGATCTGCGGAAGAACGTCAATCAGCGGACTGAACTCGAGTTGCGCGCAAAACTCCTGGCCGGCCGCGGGTTGCTGTCGCTGCAGCGAGAAGCGGTCAAGATCCTGGAATGGCTGGCCACGTCGCCCGATCCGATGGATCTGAATACGAGGTTTTTCCTGGGACAGCTTTACCTGGCGGTGGGCGACTGGGGCAAAGGCAGCACCCAGATGGAGGCCGTGGTGCGGGACGCAGAGAAGAACAAGGCGGAAGAGCTGCGCGCGTATCTCGTCGTTTATGTCGATGCCCTGCTGGACCACTACGAAGTGGCGGCTGCCAAGCGGTGGGTGCGTGTGCTGAAACAGAAGATACCGCAGGTGTTCGATGCGTACGTTCGTGAGGCCCGTACGCTCGTGCCCAAGAAACGTCCCGGCACGGACGCGGCACCCCCGCCATGGCAGTTCGACGAGGCCCTGCAGATCCTGCGGACGGCGGCAAAAGACAAGGCGATCCGCCAGCTGTCGACACGCGACGCCAATGAGCAGCAGGATGCGGACGCCAAGCAGGCCACCATCGTGCAGTGGCTGGAGGAGTTGCTGCAGGAGACCGTCGATTCACGGCCTGACGACGATCCGCAGCCGATCAGGGATCTCATTGAGCAGTATTATCGCGACATCGTGCAGGACAATCCGGCGCGCCAGTTGATGCAGGTTCCCTATCTGGTCCGCGAAGGGCGACGTGGTGAAGCGGTCAACCTGATCGTCAAGTACTGGGAGTCGACGCCGCTGGAGATGCTGGCGGCAATGTGCGGCACAACACTCTCCGTGTCGGACGCGGAGAAAGAGGACCTGTCGGCGGATCGGCGGGCCGAGTTGGACAAGCAGCTGACCGATGTGGAAGAGGTCCTGCAGCAGGTCCTGTTGAAGACGCAGGATGCGTGGAAGGGGGCGGCAGACGAGACAGCCAGGAGACGCTCGTTGCAGGAGTACCTGCTGGTCTTGTCCGTCACGGCGAACCACTACGTGAACACCCAGCGGTACCGGGAGGCCGTGGCGCTGTACACGGAGATCCTGAAACACCAGCCGGAGAACACGATAGCGCTCAACAACCGGGCGATGATCCTGGCCGCCCAGGCGTCAGATCTGAAAATGGCGCTGAAGGACATCAACGGCCTCATCGAGCGAGAGGGCCCGCTGCCGATGCTCGTCGACACGCAAGCCATGGTGTTGCGGGCCGCCGGGAAGCACCAGCAGGCACTTGCCGCGTCGAGACGCGTTCTCAGCGAAAAGCCCAGCCAGCTGGACGCGGCCAGCAACAAGAATCTGGCCAAGCAGTGGGGTGGGTATTACTTCCATCTGGCGCTGATGTGCGATGCAAACGGAGATGCGCGGGGCGCAGCCGACGCCATGCGGGAAGCGGTTGCACTGGGCTTCCAGAGCAGCGATGTCTTCGACCCTGAGCTGCCCGACTGGTCGCGACTCGTCGCCCAGTTCAACATGGACATCAAGCCCGAGAAGTGACGAACTCGCGCTGTGCATCCCGTGACCTCCCTCATCCACTGTGCGGAAGGAAGGTGGGAGTGACGGAGTCTGCAGGTAAGGAGCAGGGACGCACGATGCGCGACACGAGCTGGGCGAACAGCCTGGGGCTGGGGGCGCTGATCCTGGCGCTGGTGTGGATCGTCCGGCAGGTCCAGCCGCCTGTGCCGGCGTGTTCGGTGTGGGAGCTGCAGGATCCCGAGTTCGTGCTGCGCCAGGTGCAGGTCGCGGCCGGCCACTATGTGCTGCAGCTGTTCCAGTTCGGTCTGCTCGGCCTGCTCCTGCCGCTGGCGATCCGCGGCCGGAGCGCCGGCGCGCAGCCTGCGACACCCCAGACTGCTGATGGCGCGCCCAGACGATGCCGTGGAGCTGCCGGGTTCCTGACGCTGATCGCCGCGCATGCGCTGGCGGCTCTCCTCGCGTGCTGCGCGCTCGCCGCCGCCGCCACGGCGGTCTCGCTGCTGCTGGTCGACGCCGCGGGATTGGCGACAGCTGTGGATGTCGGCCTGGCGCTGGTGGGCATCAGCGCCGGAATCTGGGTCGGCTCGTGGTTGAGTCGCGGCTGGAGCGGCGTGGGACGGCTGCTGATCCAGGTTACTGCGCTCGTCGTGTTGCTGGCGGTCGGCGGCCTGTGGCTTCACGCTCGGGTGCTGCAGGCACAGCCGTTGGATTTCGAGCCACGCCACGTCACGTCGGCCGACAAGCGGGAGCTGGTGGAAGCAGTCAAACGGCGGAAAGAGGTTCAGAACGGGCACGAAGTCTACCATCTGACCGCGGAGCAGGTGGACGAACTGCTGGCGTGGGGCGTCGCGTTCGCAGCGCCCGAGAGCAAGGCGAAAGTCGAATTGCTCGACGACACACAGGAGTTCCAGGCCTCGTGGCGATTGCCGGCGCGCGTGCACCAGGCGCGTCCGTTTTTGAATCTGGTCGCCACCGGCCGATGTGAAATCGCCGAACAACGGGTCGAACTGGACGTGCAGTCGGTCCGCATCGGATCGCTCGTCATCCCTGGGATGGTGGCGCGGTACCTGAGCCACCACCTGGCCGCCTGGATCAATGACGACCCGCTCAATCGTGATCTGCTGCTGGGCGTCGCGGCCGTCATCATTCACCAGGACGGTGCCGACCTCTACGTGACCGTCGACGGAATCCGGCATCGCCGGCTGGCGAAGGCCCTCCGCACGATCGGTGCCCATCCCGACGTCACGGATGCGGTGGCGGAACACCTGGCCGACGTGGCCAGCATCGCGCGGAGAGCGAACCGCCGTGACCCGCTGTTCGACCTGGTGGTGCGTCAGGCGTTCCAGACCGCGGCCCGGCGGTCCGAGACGGGCGATCCGGTCCGGGAGAATCGCGCTGCAATCCTGACGCTGGGACTGGCCCTGGGCACGGTGAGTCTCGAGCGGATTGTGGGCGACGTGTGGCAGGGGACCGCCCGGGGCTACGTGGCGCTCATCCCGCGACGCAGCAAGCTGCGTGAGCGCGCGGACTGGTCACGCCATTTCTGGGTCAGCGCCGCCGTTACGCTGCTGGCCACTAATCATGTCAGTGACATGCTGGGCCTGCTCAAGGAAGAACTGGACGCCGGCGAGGGGGGCAGCGGGTTCTCGTTTGGCGACCTGGCCGCCGACCGGGCTGGCACCGCCTTCGCAGAACTGGCGACCCGCGACGCGGATTCCGCCCGCGCCGTCCAGCGCTGGATCCTATCGGCCGACACCGACCTGAACGAACTGATGCCCGCCGCCGCCGACCTGCCTGAAGGTATGTCCGATGCCGATCTGCTGGCACGCTTCGATTCCGTCGACGGCCCACGCTATCGGCAGATGATCGAGGAGATCGACAAACGCGTGCGGGCCCTGCCCTGGCGACGTTGATGCCCGGCCTTTGGCCAAATTCGCAACACGGTCGTCGCGATCGTGAATATGGCCTTCGGCCAAAGGGACGGAATTGGGGTTGTTTACCTGGAGCGTTACGCCAGGCGACGTTGCAGCCCGGCCGTGGGCCTGGCAGGAGCACCTGGCGTGTTGCCCTAGGGCCAACATGTCCGCCCAGGCCGCAGGCCTGGGTTCACCGTAGCCTGGGGCATCGCCCCAGGACATGTAACCACCAGACGCGTTTTGGCCGCAGGCCATATTCACATTCCTGCGCGATTCGCGGTCAATCCCACAGATATCGTTCCTCGAAGTCGATGCCGTACTGTCTGAGAATCGCCCGGTACTCGTCCTGGTATGTCCTATGCCGATGATGTTCCTCTTGGTGCCGAATGTAATGCTCCGCTTCGTCGCGATCTCTGGGACTGACTGAGAACATACCGTATCCGCGTTGCCAATAGAAATTGGCATACGGCGCCCCGAGCGTTTTGATGAACTTGGACGACTCGCGTTTCACTTGCTCGACGAACTTGACTGGTGCGACCATTTTTCCCATGTCGAATAGGGCATGTATATGGTCGGCGACACCTCCGACAATGACCCATGGCGCATTCAGGTCGCGGATAACGGTGGCGAGATAGGCGTGGATGCGCGGCCGATCTGCCTCGTCCAGGAATGGTTCACGGTTCTTCGTGCTGAAAATCAGATGGGCGTAGAGCCTCGTCAGGGATTGTGGCATCGGTTGGTCCTTTTGTGAGGGAATCCGCCAGAAAGAAGGTGGATATGGCCTCCGGCCAAAGGGACGGAATTGGGGTTGTTCACCTGGGGCGTTGCCCCAGGCTACGCTGATGCCCGGCCGTTGGCCTGGCAGGAGCACCTGGGGCGTTGCCCCAGAGTATGCTGCAGGCCGGCTGCTGACCTAAGTAGATCGCAATATCGTTTGATTTCCGGCACGCGAAGGGATGAGATTGGGGTTGATTACCTGGAGCGTTGGCCGAGGCGACGTTGATGCCCGGCCGTTGGCCTGGCAGGAGCACCTGGGGCGTTGCCCTGGGGCCAACATGTCCGCCCAGGCCGCAGGCCTGGGGTCACCGTAGCCTGGGGCAACGCCCCAGGACGCGCAACCACCAAACACGTTTTGGCCGCCGGCCAAATTCACAACAGGATGGGGCGATCGTGAATATAGCCTTCGGCCAAAGGGCTGGAATTGGGGTTGTTACCTGGGGCGATGCCCCAGGCTACGTTGCAGCCCGGCCTTTGGCCTGGCACGGCACCTGGGGCGCTTCCCTGGAGCTATCATGTCCGCCCAGGCCGCAGGCCTGGGTTCACCGTCGATGCGGTGGGGGCCGACGTCGACCCAGGACTCCTGGGCTGGCGCGCGTCGCCGGTCGCGTGCGGCTCGTCGAAGGGTTGGACGAGTAGTTTTCAGTTTTCAGTTTTCGGGGGTCGGGGGTCGGGGGTCGGGGGTCGGGGGTCGGGGGTCGGGGCGTGGGGCGTGGATCGGGCGGAGGGAACGGGATTGACGGAATGTGTACTGCAGAGTGTCCCCTCCGCCAACCACTGAAAACTGAAAACTCCCTACAACCAACCCCCGAACACTGAAAACTGAACACTGAACACTGAACACTGAAAACTGAACACTGAAAACTTCTCACAACTCCCCGGTTGCCCGCTGCAGTCGCAGGTCGGCGAGGGCGGCGTCGTAGAGGGCGTTGTTGTGATTGCGGTAGGTCCGGATCCGCAGCGACTCGGCGGACAGCACGTCGGTGTTGGTGGCCATGCCGGACGTGTACCGTTCGCGGATCACACGCAGGTTCTCTTCCGCGCGTGCGATCGATTGCCGGGTGACGGCCAGGCGGTTGCGCGTCTCCTGGACGGCCAGCCAGGCTTTGCGGACTTCTAGCTGGATGAGCGACTGCATGTCGGCGCGCAGGTGTCCCAGTGCCCGGGCCTGCCGCGACTCGGCGTTTGCCAGGTTGCGTGCACGGCCGCCGTCGTGCAGGTTCCACCAGACACCGACGCCGGCGGAGGTGATGCCCTCGGGCGTCTGGTAGTCGTTTTCCTGGAACGTGTACGCGCCCTGCACGTGGACCTGTGCGCGGCGGGCGGCGGCCGCGGCGTCCCCCTGATGGCGATGCACGGCGGCCTGTGCGTCGAGTTCGGACAATTCGGGGCGGCCGGCCAGCGCCTGTTGGGTGCGGGCGTCGACATCGTGGTTGACCGGGTACACCTCGAGCGCCGTGAGCTGGACGGGGGTCGTCAGCGGGCGCCCGAGCCGGCGGTTGTAGGCGGCGCGGCACGCGTCCAACTCGCTGATCGCCTTGATCACCTGGTGCTGGGCGTCTGACAGCGCGACCTGAGCGGACAGCAGATCGCTCAGCGGCACACGCTCCTGTTGGTGCAGCAGTTCGATGTCGTGCGCGTGGGCCGCCAGGCTCCGCTGGTGGCTCTCTCCTACGGCCAACTCCTGTTCCGCACGCAGGACCGCCACATAGTCCTCGGCCACCAGCAGCTTGAGATCGAGCTTGTAGCGGTCCAGGCGGCGCTGCATCACGTCCACATTGCACGCGGCCGCGTTGATCTCGCTCGTCACGCGCCCGCCCGTGTAAATCGGCATGTCCACGCGGCCTGCAAAGGCGTAGTTGTTGCGCGGCAGGTAGGGTGTAGTGAACGCATACGGCAGCAGCGGCGACTCGATGCGGTAAGACAGTTGGTTGTCGCGCACGACGTAGTCGCCGGATACGTCCAGCGACGGGCGGCGCTGAGCGTTCGCCGCATCGAGCGTGAACACGGCCGACTCGATCTGCGCTGCGCTCGCCCGCAACTGAGGGTCTACTGCCAGCGCCTGCGCCCAGGCAGACTCCAGCGTCTCACGCGGGGACTCCTCGACCGGTTCGCTGTCCTCGAGCTGTGCGGGCATCGGCAATGGAAGAGGGGCGTAGACGGGCGGTGCACGCAGGTCGGTGCTCACGGCCGGCAAACGGGCCAGCAGCGATTGCTCCGGATAGGGCCCCTGGCCGGCCGCCTGCGCAGCCAGGCCGCTCAGCAGCACCCCCAGCAGCAGCGCAGCACACCGTGTTCTGGCGCACTGTGTCTTGGCGCGCCGAGTTCGGGTGCCTGGCTTGACGTCCCGATCCCCGACGTCTGGAGCCGTGGCTCGGCTCTTTCTCAGTGCGTGCTTCCGCATCTGTGTTTCCCTGCTGTGGGCGGCTGTTGCGCTCCCCGTGCGCACGTCAGCCTGCGCCAGCGCGCCCTCGCACAGCCTACTGATGGGTTTCGACACGGGCTGACGGCACGAAATAGATTGACGGATCCGAGGGGTCATATCCTGTTCATTCCGTGCATTCCGGCTAACCGGTTGGTCCCCCCCGCACGGTTTGTCGCCGCGGGATGCAGTGAATGCACAGGATGGTGTGGCCGGGATTTGCCGTGCCGCACCGGGCGACGGAGAAACACGCGGTCCGGGGGCCGGCAAGATGCTAGGATGGAATGAGGTACATCGGATGTGGCGAACTTGCCTTCGATCCGCTGTCGGCTATGATGAATCGGTCGCGCTCGGGACGCCACAAGTGCCCGGTACGGTGCGGGGAGCCATTGTCGGAGGTGGCGAGGTCATGCCTATTCTGGAACAGGAAACGGCCGTGTACCCGGAGGATCTGCTCAGCGATGCGTTGGGCGGACTAGCCGACGAATCGCCTGATCGGCAATGGTGGACTGTGTACACCAAATCGCGTCAGGAAAAGGCTTTGGCACGACACCTCATCGGACATCGCGTCCCGTTCTACCTGCCGCTGATCCCCAAAGATAACATCATCCGACACCGGCGCGTCCGATCGTACGTGCCACTCTTCTCCGGCTACGTCTTTCTGTTCGGCTCGCAGGACGAACGGATCACGGCTTTGACGACGAATCGGATTTCGCGGATTCTGCCGGTTGTGAACGGGGACCAGCTGCGCCGCGAGCTGGCCAACGTACAGGCTCTGATCGACAGCAACGCCCCGCTGGCCATCGAACGGCGTCTGGCCCCGGGAGACCCGGTGCGGATCAAGAACGGCTCCCTGCAGGGCCTGGAGGGCGTGGTGATCAAACGTCACGGCAAGACCCGATTGCTCGTGGCTGTCACCTACCTCCAACAAGGTGTGTCCGTCGAAATCGATGACTGCGCCCTCGAGCCGCTGTAGTTTGGCCCGTTGCCCCTGCCGCTGCCGCTGCGACCCGGCCTGACCGCGCTTCTGGGCGATCTGGGAACACGGTCTCTTGCCTTGGAAACACGCCACTGTTTTCGATTGCCGCTTCCGGCCTGAATTCCCTCGTACGGGTAGTGACACGCCCATCCGGTTGTGATAGTATATATCCTCACAGTGGGTGGGCATCGCTTACCATGGTGGAAGCTTGGCACTGCCAAGCAGGAGAAATGCATGAGCATCAAGCTGTTGATTGCCGACGACCACGAGGTAGTCCGTTGCGGGCTGCGGAGCCTGATGGCTGGCACAGAGGTCGAGATTGTAGGTGAGGCGACGACGGGTGAGCAGGCGATTCAGCTGGCTCTGGAGTTGAGGCCAGATGTCGTACTTCTGGACATCCGTATGCCGGGGGGGGACGGGCTCAACGCATTGGGCCGACTCAAGCTGGATGTCCCGCAGATCGCGGTCCTGATTCTATCTACCTATGACAACCCCACCTATGTAGCTCGGGCCGTGGCGTTGGGAGCGGCCGGATATGTGCTCAAGGGTGCCGACCGTCAAAGCCTGCTTGATGCGATCCGCAAAGCGGCGGCGGGTGAAAGCGCGTGGACGCGTGACGAACTGCGACGCGTCACGGGAGCCCTGGCGACACCCCGTTTGAATGCCGACGTAGAGGTGCCGCTGACCCAGCGCGAGAGCGAGGTGCTGCGGCAGTTGGCCCTGGGTCTGACGAACAAAGAGATTGCTCAGGCCCTGCACATCAGCTACGAAACGGTGAAGGAACACGTGCAGCACATCTTGCGCAAGGTCGGCGTTTCCGACCGCACTCAGGCGGCTGTCTGGGCGGTGCGCAAGGGGTTGGTGTAGTCTGGTGCAGGGGGGCAGGTCTGTAGGGGGGTAGGTCTGGCCGCCATGTCGAAGCTCACGGACATCCAGATTCGGGACGTATCGAGTTCTACCACCGAAATTGGCTATCGAGTGCCCATTAAGTTTGGTGGGCGCGTCGTCGTGGATGTGACGTTGCTGGACGTAACTGTCCAGGTGGAGACGCGTGACGGGCGGCGTGGATCGGGGACCGGGTCGATGCCGATGGGCAACGCCTGGGCGTGGCCGACGTCGCAGTTGTCCAGCCAGGAGACGCTGGCGGCCATGGTCGCTTTGGGCGCGCGGCTGGCGGGACTGGCGGGCGGCTGTTCGGAGGTTGGTCATCCGCTGGACATCACGCACGTTCTGAGTGTCAGCTACGACGAGGTGGCGCAGGACGTAGTGCGGGAGTTGGGACTGGCGGAGCCGATGCCGCGGCTGGCGCAGCTGGTCGCTGCCAGTCCGCTGGAGGCGGCGATTCACGACGCGTATGGCAAAGCCCTGGGCCGCAGCAGCTACGATCTTCTCGGGAGCGAGTTCGTTGACCGAGACCTGAGTGCGTGGTTGACGGCGGAGTTTGCGGGCGAGTATCTGGATCGGTACACGCTGCGGACGCCCAAGGCGCGGATACCACTGTACCATCTGGTGGGGGCACTGGATCCGCTCACTGCTGCCGAGATTCCGCAGCGCGTCAACGATGGTCTGCCGGAGACGCTTGGCGAGTGGATCGAGGCGGACGGGCTGACGCATCTGAAGATCAAGCTGGCTGGGGACGACCTGGCATGGGATGTGGAGCGGGTGGTGCGTGTCGATCAGGTGGCGTCCGAGGCGCAGGCTCGTCGCGGCTGCACAAACTGGCAGTACTCGCTCGATTTCAACGAGAAGTGCGCGGACGTCCAGTACGTATTGGATTTCCTGGCGCTGGTTGGTGAGCGGTCGGCGGCGGCGCTGGATCGCGTGCAGTACATCGAGCAGCCGACGCATCGCGATCTGCGCGCGAACCCTGCGAACAAGATGCATGCCGCGGCCCGCATCAAGCCGGTCGTGATCGACGAGTCGCTGCTGGACCTGGACAGTCTGCAACTGGCACGCGAGCTGGGTTACTCAGGTGTGGCGCTCAAGGCGTGCAAGGGACAGACCGAAGCGCTGTTGATGGGTGCTGCGGCGCAGAAGTACGGGCTGTTCCTGTGCGTGCAGGACCTGACCTGTGTCGGGGCATCGTTCCTGCATTCGGCGAGTCTGGCGGCGCGGATCCCGACGGTGGCGGCCATCGAAGGCAACGGCCGCCAGTACTGCCCTGCCGGCAACGCGGGCTGGGACGCCCGTTACCCGGGGATGTTCCACATCACCGACGGCACGGTCGAGACCGGTTTGCTGGCCGGTCCGGGGCTCTACTAGGCCCAGGGGGGCCTGTCAGAACTTTGACTCTGGCCTGTTGTTCTTTACCGCGGAGTGTAACGCCTTCGGCGTACTGACATGGAGCCTGACTTGCTCTGAGAGTAGAGAGTAGAAAGTGGTGGCCTTTGTCTTTTTGGCTCTCCTGCTCTCCTCTCTCCTGCTCCATTCGCGGTTCTTCACCGCGGCGTCATGCGGCGGGTTCCGTCCCTGCGTGTTGTTCGTCCATGCGTGCGCGAGCCGCCCAGAGTCCGAGCGCCGGATTTCGCACGAAGTAGATCCGCTCGCCGTCCGGCATCGTGTTCCACCCGTCCTGCAGGCGGCGCACGTCGTAGCGCTGCTGCATCGTGGCGAGGTCGGCATAGTCGTATCCGACACCGGTAATCTCTTCCGGCGTCAGTTGGCCGGGGCAGTACACGATGCGGAAGCGGTGCTCTGAGGAGCCGTGTATCAGGTGGGCGGCGGCCGACAGGTTCGCGCGCAGTTCCGCATGTGTGTCGACGAACTGCATGATCTCGGGAGTCGTGCGGTACCCGAAGCGTCTGATAAGCCGATCGATCTCTGGATCTTCGCCAAACGACTTCACGCCGGGGGCCAGGACAATCAGCTCACCGCCGTCAGCGATCGCCATCCGCGTGCGATACACGGCCTTGTTCCCCAGCCAGGTACTGTGGAACTCGTCCGGATCGAGATAGGCCACCACACGTGCCGGCTGTTCGTCGAGCAGCGTCACATTCACCTGCGCGCTCAGTTCGCTGGCGCGTCGAAAGCACTCGTGATCGTCACCCACGAACAGCCCCCGCACAACGGCCTGGCCGGCGTCGCCGGGGCCGACGACGGTCAGCACGAAGAGCAGCGGCAGGTGGCTGCAGAAGTGGTCCTGGGCGTAGTTCAATATGCGGCGCAGCGGCGTGTCGCCGCGCCCCATCATGCGTTCCATCCCGTAGGCGGCGCCGATGAAGTGGCTGCGATTGATGCCCTCCGCTCCGCCGGTGCCGACGAAGAGGTTCTTGTTGTAGTTGGCCATGCCGACCACTTCATGGGGCACGACCTGCCCGATCGACAGGATCAAGTCGTGGCCGCCCTGCCACACGAGCCGGTTGAGCTGCGCGGGCCACGGTTCCTGGCAGATCCGCTCCGTCACCTCGGCGACATAGTCGGCCGGCACCTGGCCGATCGTCACGACGTCTTCGCGCCAGCGGTGGGGGCGCACGAGCGTGTGGGGCAGGCCGGGGAACATCCTGTCGAGTTGCTGGGGCGACATTGGTGCATGCGTGCCCAACGCGGGCATCACATCGGCGAGTCGGTGGCCGAAGTGCGCGTACGCGGCACAGGTCAGGACTCCCGCGCGGCTGTGGAATCGCGTGAAGTCGGGGGGCAGCACCAGCACCCGCTGCGCGGTACTCCAGCGCTCCAGCACGCCCTGCAGCGCTGCGCACAGCTGGTCGTCAGGAATCTCGGTGCTCGGACTGCCCGTGGCTAGGTAGAGTGTCATAGTCGGTCATCGTGGTTGGCGAGGACGGCTTCCATTGTGCAGACCCGCGGGGGGACGCACGCCAGACGCGCGGCTGGTATCGCCATTCTACTCGTCCTGGACGATCGCGGTGAGGCTATCCCAGTCGATGGCGGCCTCCATGGCGGCTTCCATGTACTGGCGGCGGGCCTGAGACAGGAGCGCGTCGCAGTCGATTTCACGCGCCAACTCGACCTGGAAGGTCCGGGCGTTCTCCGCGATCGACTTCTTGCACTCGACGGCCAGCGTGATGAAGCCGTCCACGTCCAGCTGATACTCCGACGCCACCAACGCTCGGGCCTCGTTCACACGCGCTGATTGGGGCGTCCAAAGGGCATCGGCCAGCAGGTCGGCGATGTAGGTGATCATGACCAGTGGCTGGCCGACCGCAGGCCGCACATGGTGTTCGCTCACGGCCTCGATCAGCGCCGGGGGGAGGTTCCAACGCTGCAGCAGCCGCGCGCCGAGCTGTCCGTGGTGGAATCCGTAACGCTCGCGTTCCGATTCGACCAGGAGCGGCGAGTGGCCGGCCCGTTCGTAGAGCTTCACGTAGGGGCGGGTGTCCACCTGGGCCAGCACCAGCAGTCCGACGTCGGCCAGCAGTCCGGCGCTGTACGCCTCGCCGCCCGCCGCGCGCCTGTGCCGGGCCGCCAGGCGGGAGGCGACGGAGGCCATCGTCAGCGCGCGGCGCCAGAAATCCTCGTAGACCAGCGCCGGGGTGTCCCTGGCCAGGTGCTTGAGCAGCCCGAAGCTGAGCACGGCCAGACGCAGCGAGCGGCTGCCCAGGTACGTCACCGCCTGCTGCAAACTGCCTACGTGGCGCACCAGTCCGAAGTACGAGGAGTTGACCAGCCGCAGCACCGACGACGCCAGAGCCGGGTCGGCCTGCAGACACTCGGCCAGCTCGTGAACCTGGAAGTCCTCGTCCTGCAGCAGACGCAGCACCTGGCATACCACGTGCGGTGCCGAATGCAGCCGTTCGACGCGGTCGATCAGACGGTCCATCGCCGCCACGTGAGCACTGGAGGTCATGGGCTGTTCCGTGTTCCGAATTGCAGCAGGTTCTTCCAAAAACATAGCTCATGACGGCTGGAGGCTGGAGGGCGTGTCCGGCCTGAGTCACTATAATGCGTCTGTTTCGATCATTCCGATTTGGGGAGCTGTATGATGCGACTGGCCGGGCGACATTACCACGACGGAAAACCGGTGTGGCTCGAAATCGACGATGGACGGATCGCCGATGCCGGGACGTTCCGCACGTCCGCCCCGGACGCCTTGCCCTGGATCGCACCCGGACTGGTCGACCTGCAAGTGAACGGGTTTGCCGGGGGCGAGTTCACCGATGCCAGTCTGACGATCGAAGGGGTGCAGCGGATCAGTCTGGGGCTGGACGGCGAGGGGGTGACGACGTACCTGCCGACCGTGGTGACGCACAGCATGACACGGCACACGCGGGTGCTGCGCACGATTGCCGAGGCGATCGAGACGTGTCCGGATGTCTGCCGGCGAGTACCGGGCGTACATCTGGAAGGGCCTTACATTTCGGCCGAGGAGGGTCCGCGCGGCGCTCATCCGCTCGAGTATTGCCGGCCACCGGACTGGGACGAATTCCAGTGGCTGCAGGATGCGGCCCGGGGCACCATCCGGATCCTGACCATGTCCCCCGAGTTCCCGGGGGCGGCGGACTTCATCCGCCGGGTGGTCGACAGCGGCGTGCTGGTATCCCTGGGGCACACGAGTGCGACGTGCGATCAGATCCGGGCCGCAGTTGACGCCGGGGCGCAGCTGAGCACACACCTGGGCAACGGCGCCCACGCCTATCTCCACCGGCATGCCAACTACATCTGGCAGCAGCTGGCCGAGGATCGGCTGACCGCCACGCTGATCGCGGATGGTCATCATCTGCCGCCGTCCGTGGTGCAGTGCCTGGTGCGCGGCAAGACGCCCGAACGCATTATCTTGATCAGCGACATCACGAGCATTGCCGGCGGTGAGGCGGCCCGGCCGGGCGTCTACCAGCACGCGAGTCTAGGACATGTGGAGATCCTGGCCGATGGGCGGGCCGTCGTGGCGGGGCAACGCGAGTTTCTGGCCGGCGCGACCCAGCCGCTCCATGTGGGAGTGGTGAACGTGATGCGCATGGCCGGCGTCCCGTTGGCGGCTGCCATCGAGATGGCCAGCACTCGGCCGGCCCGCTTGTTGGGCCTTCCGGGCGACGGGCTGGTTCCGGGCGGCCCGGCCGACGTGATCCAATTCAAGCTGCCGCCCGGAGACGGCGGCCTGCAGATCCTCGCGACCGTCAAGGCGGGCCAATGCGTCTATGGGTCGCCGTGGGGAGATGCGTGACCCCGGCCCGCGCCCCAGCCCGCGCCCCGGTCCGCTGCGCTGAACGGCGGGCGCCGGAGACCCCTTCACGCCAACTCGCTGGAGCTGCCGCCCGTAAAGAACCGGGCCCAGTCGATTCGGCAGTCGCCGAAGGCCATGGTGGCCGGGTTGCGCAGCGCGTCCTTACGGCAGGCGAGCCGGGTGCCGTCGAGCAGGGTCAGGTGTCCTCCGGCCGCTTCCAGGATGGCCTGCGCAGCGGCCGTGTCCCACTGCATAGTGGGGACGACGCGCGGATAGAAATCAGCGCGTCCCTCCGCGATCAGGCAGAACTTCAGGGAGCTGCCCATGCTGGTGATCGCCGCTCCTTCCAGACGCGCCAGAAAGGCGTCGACGACGGGCCCCGCATGGTCGCGGCTGGCGACCACGGTCAAATGCTGCAGGTCCGCACGCCGCGTGCGGATCGGCTCGCGAGGGGCTCCGGCCGGCTGCCTCCAGGCGGCCGGACACGCGCTCAGATTCACACCGCCGTAATGCAGGCCGGATACCGGTACATAGACCACTCCCAGCACCGGATAGTCGTGGCGCACCAGCGCGATGTTGACGGTGAACTGGCCCGTCTGCTTGATGAACTCCTTGGTCCCGTCCAGCGGATCGACCACCCACCGCCATTGTGCGGCCCCACGGCTGATCGCCGCCGACTCAGTCGACTCCTCCGAAACGACCGGCACATCCGGGGTGAGGGCGGCCAGCTGTGTGCTGATCAGCGTGTGGGAGGCCTTGTCAGCCTGGGTCAGCGGCGAGTGGTCAGATTTCGCTTCGATCGGTATGGGCTGGCCGTAGTACTCCAGCGCGGCACGGCCCGCAGCGGTGGCAATCTGTTGGACGCAGTCAAGCAGGTGGGGGAGGGAAGACAGCATTTACCAGAACTTGTACCATCGTTTCTTCTTCGAGTAGTTGAACTGCACGAGGCGGTCGACCAGTTCTTCATAGGCTTCGTCCGCCACGGGATCGATGGGGATGCGTTCTGCGGCTGCTTTCCGCGCAGCGGCCAGACTGTCCGCCGCACCGGACGCGGCTGCCGCCTTCGGCTCACCCAGCAGGACCGGATCCACATTTTCAAACTGCTGACCCATCACGGGGTCGGCATAGGCCTCTTCGGCGGCGGCTGACGCGGACTCGGTTTCGGCGGCGAGTTCGGTGTCCGGCTCGGGTTCCGGCTCCGGCTCCGGCTCCGTCTCCGCCTCTGCCTCCGCCTCCGCGAAGGGTTCGGTCGGCGTGGGCGCATCGTCCGTGGGCTCGACCTCGTGCAGTGCCGCGACCGGTTGGGCTTCCAGCTCGCGCTGCTGCCTGGCGAGCTGCTCGGCCTGCTCGATGGCGTACTCCTCGAGCCTCGCCCGCTCGGCGTCCAAGGCGCGGCGCTGTTCGGCCAGCGCGTCGCGGTCGGTCTGGTACGTGGCCGTCTGTTCGGCGAGCCGCTCCATCTTGCGTTCCAGGTCGCTGCGCGTTGCGGCCAGGTCCTGACGTTGTTGGTCCAACGATTCCACGGCCCGCTGCAGTTCCTGGTGGCGGGTGGCCAGCAGGCGATCCCGTTCGGTGACCTCCTGCAGCCAGGTCTGCTGACGCTGCTGAATCTCGTGTCGTGCGGCATCCAGTCGCGCGCGCTCGTCGTCGAGGTGTGCCTGGCGCTGTTCCATGTCGCTGCGCGCCTGCGCGATGGAGTCTCGTTCGCGTGCGAGGGCCGCCTGCAGATCCTCCAGCTGGCTCTTGGCGGCCTGGAGTGTCTCACGCTGCTGGTGCAGTTCTGACACGTTCTCCTGCCGGTCTGCGGTGAGGGCCTGGCGGAGCGCGGCGAGTTCCTGGCGGTCGGCAGCCAGGGCGTTCTTCTGTTCGTGCAGTTCCAGACGCAGCGTGTCGAGATCCTGTTGGCGCGCCGCCAGCTGCTGGGCGGATTCGGACTGGGCGCGCTCGTGCAGTTCGCGCTGCTGCTGCAGCGTCAGCTGCTGGGCACGCAGTTCGGCCTGGGCCTGCTCCCACGCATGACGTGCCGCCCCCAGTTCGGCCTGATCGCGTTGCAGCTGTTGCTCGAACGCCTGCTTCTCCTCCCGCCATGCCTGCTGCTGACGCTCCAACGCGGCGCGATCCGACTGGAGCTGCGCCTGCAGCGTCTGGAGCTGCGCCCGGTGCTGCTCGGCCTGTTCCTGCGTCTGCTGTTGTTCGGTGGCGGCGACACGCAGCGACTCGACAGTCAGCTGCTCGGACGAGAGCAGTTCACGGACGCCGCGCAGCTCATCGGTCTGCGCCGCCAACCGCGCCAACAGCGACTGCCGCTCGCGCTGCCAGTCGTCGCGTTCCCCTTCGAAGGTCTGAACCTGCTGAGCCAGTTGCTGCTTGAGCGACTTCAGCTCGCTGCGCTGTTGCGCAATCTCCCGCGTGACCTGCTGGTTGGTGCCGGAGAGTGACACCTGCAGCGACTCGAGTTCTTCCCGCTCGACCGCCAGCCGCGTCTGACGCTCCGCCTGTTCCTGCGCGGCGGTGCCGAGCGCCGTGCGCTGAGCATCGAGCTCCGCGCGCTGCCGGGCCTGCTGCTGCGTCCACTCCTGCTGCTGCTGCTCGAACGCCCGCTGCCGTTCCTGCAACTCGCCCCGCAACTGCTCGGTCTGATACCGCTGCTGGTCGAGTTCCGTGCGCTGCCGGGCATGCACGTCTTCCCACTCACGCCGCTGCTGTTCGAAGGCCACCTGGCGTTCCCGCAGCTGGGTGGACAGCTGCTCGGACTCCGCACGCTGCTGGTCGAGTTCCATGCGTTGCCGCGCGTGCACTTCGTCCCACTCACGCTGCTGCTGTTCGAAGGCCGCCTGGCGTTCCTGCAGCTGGGTGGTCAGCTGCTCGGTCGTTGCGCGCTGCTGGTCGAGTTCCATGCGTTGCCGCGCGTGCGCTTCGTCCCACTCACGCTGCTGCTGTTCGAAGTCCGCCTGGCGTTCCCGCAGCTGGGTGGTCAGCTGCTCGGTCTCCGCACGCTGCTGGTCGAGTTCCGTGCGTTGCCGCGTGTGCACGTCGCTCCACTCGCGCTGCTGCTGTTCGAAGGCCGCCTGGCGTTCCCGCAGCTGGGTGGTCAGCTGCTCGGTCGTTGTGCGCTGCTGGTCGAGTTCCGTGCGTTGCCGCGCGTGCACGTCGCTCCACTCGCGCTGCTGCTGCTCAAACGTCCGCTGCCGGTCGTGCAGCTGGCCGCCCAGCCGCTCGGTGTCGGACCGCTGCCGGTCGAGTTCCGTGCGCAGGCGGTCCAGCTGCGTCTGTTCGGCCGCCAGATTATTCACATCCTGTTCGAGTTGGTCGCGGCGCGCAGTGAGTTCCTCACGCCAGGACTGGATCTCGGCGAAGTGGATGTCGAGTTCACGGTGCTGCTTGGTGAGCTTCCGCTGCTGCTGCGTACGCTCCGCCTCCCAGGCTGTCCGGTCTGCTTCAAGTTGGCGCTGCATTTCCTTAATGGCCTCGATCGTCTCCGTCAGTCCGGGCGCTTCCAGGGCAGAGTCGTCTTCCAGGCCCGGCGGCAGGATATCCAGCGCTATCAGGGACGATCCAGACGCGGAAGATGATGCGTGTGAATCGGCCATCTGCGCGGCGTTCTGCGCCGGGGGGTGCAGGTCGAATATGCTCCGCCGGACTGCTTCGCGGTCACTCTCCTCATGCGCATGCGGTTCACCGGGTGTGTCCACCCACTTCTCGTTGATCGTGCGGGCGAAGCCCAGGAGGACATCGCCGAGCTTGATCGTGCGGCCTTGCCGCAGCCGCTCTGCCTCGCAGCGTCTGCCGCGCTTCTCCGTTCCGTTACTGCTCAACAGGTCTACGAACCAGAGCTTACCGTCCTGCCAGTACAACACGCAGTGCGTCGACGAGATGAACTCGCTCCGCAACCGCAGGTTGCTGGGCCTCTCGCGGCCGACCACTGTCAGGCTGCGGAAGACCCGGTACGTGGCACGCCGCTGCTCGTTGACCAGCACGTAGATCACAGGGACCGGTAGCTGGGCACTTCCTTTCTTGTCAAGCATCCAATCGGGATCAACTTCCGGCTCGTCACCGTCGGAAAACGATGTGCAGACCTGGCAGTCGCCAATCGGTATGCTTTGCTCGGGCGCCACCCAACCGCTCTGCGCTTCTTCATCGGATGGCTCGGTTAGCCGTGTGTAGAAAATACCGCGCTGCGTGGCATGCAGATAGAGACCGTGTTTGGGGACCCCGGGACCCTCTAGAATGACGTCGGAGCGCGGGTGACTTCCTATTCGAGCGTACGGCTTCCCCACGTCGACGGTTCGCACACCGTCCGGACCTGTCACGCGTACCGTCAGCTGACGGTTACACCACAACGCATTGCCCATAGCCGCGGCCAAGAGAGTTTATCTATGTGTGAGACTGCGTGCAGACGGCACACTTCCACTCTGTGCCCTCTGCCCGCATCGTTTCGCGCAACACCCGACACGGTATAGTATTGTAGCACTTCAATACTGCGGCAATTGACATTTGCCAACTCCCGCAGGGGGGGCGAAACTGCGATTGCCTGCGAAGATGTATCTATTGTACGCGACGCGCGGGCCACGACGGTTTTGCACACCGCAGGCCGGCACATCCGACGTGCTGACGCGCGGGGCAAGCGGGTGACTGCCGGGGCGAGAGGTGCTGCACGGGCTGAGTTGGACGCGCCGCAGAAGGCGGTCTGTGCTGGACACCCATGGGTGCCACAGCGGGTGCCAAGAAACGACGAAGGTCCCGACGTTTTAGCCGGGACCCGTGCTGCATGCCGTTGGTCTTTTTTGTGGTCCTCTCAGAGGCGCCGGTCGGATTCGAACCGACGATGGCGGATTTGCAATCCGGACGGACTTTTTTCTTAGGTATCACTCACCTACTGGACACCCACTTTTCCCGAGGATTCGTGACAATCGTCGTGTCGGGATTTTCCGATACGAGGCGCGCATTGGGTACCCATTTGGGTACCCGCGACCGGCGCCGGTTCCAGGGCAGCGTACAGGACTTCCGCCGTCGCCTCCGCATTCCGCCCGACGTAGTACCTCATCGTCGTGTCGATCGTCTCGTGCCGCATCAGCTCCATGAGAATCTGAGGCATGACTCGGCCGGCCCACCGGAGCCCAAAGGACCGACGCAAGTCGTGCGCCGTCGCGGTCCGGTTGACCGTCCTTTTCTCCCCCGTCTCCGGATCCTTCCGCATGGCCTGGTCGACCACCACGTTAGCCGCCTCTCCGATGGCCGCGATGGTGCGCTCCACCTGTTGCTTACGTAGCCGTCCGTCACGTTCGAGCATCGGCCGGGGATCGAACACGAATCCCCGCCGCTTGCTCTTGGGGGTCTCCAGCAGGAACGCCGCGAACTCGGGAGCGATCGGCAACAGTCGATCCTTGTGGCCCTTCTCCTTCTCCGCTGGGATCCGTAGCATCGGCCGTTGATAGGACAACTCCACCAGTAAATGGGACTCATCGTCCCACGACAAGTCCAACGCTTCACCGATCCGCAATCCGGACCACCAGAGACCCGTAAGCAAATGCTCCCAGCCAGGGACTCGCTTCCAGTCCGTCGGCGGCTTCTTCTTGGTGCGTCCGAGGTTTGGTGTCCGGATGACGTCCGGGACTTTCGCGAGCATTCGCTCGAACTCCTCCGTCGTGATCGGCCGGCCGCGCATGGCCTTCCGCGTCTTCGCGCGTTGAAGCTTCGGCATCTTGGGGACGGAGTACAGATAGCCCCGCTCCACGCCCCACGACAGAGCCGCACGAATGTGCGCGAGATGACTCTTTATCGTAGACTCACTGCGGCCATCGTCGCGTAATTTCACGGCGTAGGTATCCAGAGTCTCCCGGGTAAGCCGGCCCACAGTCTTGGGGGCGATGATCCGCTCCAGCACGTTTAGGACGCCCTCGATACGTTTCTGAGTATTCGGGGCCAACCCGCCGGCCGCCGTTTCGTACTTGCTGCGGAACTCGGCCCAACCCATGCGGCCGTTGATGACAAACCGACCCTCGCGCAGATCCTTCTCCCAGTTCGCAGCCGCCCGTTCCGCGTCCCGACGGGTCTTCTTCCCGGTACACTTGCGGACCTTCCGATCCGTCACTGGGTCGCGGTACTGCATGTACCAGAAGGGCCTATCCTCTCGCTGGAAAATCGTTACGCTGATTTCAGCCATGACGTGTCCTTTCTACCCAAAGGATGCTAGTGGTCAGGGTCGTTTCGGTGTTCCCGCACCGGGACGACCCGCCTTTATTGTGGGGCAAGCCGTCCAGCGCTGTCAACTATCGGCCGACTCAACAGTGCACACCGGGATTTCCACCTCCGTGTATCGCTCCACACTCCGGACCCGGCAACCGTAGTATCTCGCGTATCGCTCGCCGTCGCTCCAGCTCCAACTGATCACCCGCGCACGGGCGTCGATCTCCAGCGGGCTCGGGCACCTGTCGCACAGCCAGATCTCCCGCCGGCTGCCGTCGCGCCCGGGGCGGTCAAGAGCCTTCCACGTGGCCGGTCGGCCGCAGCAGATGCAGCGGCGATGTGAGGTGCGAATCATGCCCAATTGTACGCACTAGCTCAGAAAACACACCGGCCCCGAGCAACGCGGCGAACGTCACACCGGAGCCGGTGCGTTGCCGGCCGACGCGACAAGCGCCGACCGGCTGGACAAGGAGTACCGGCCGGCATTGGGCGCAACCAACCGGGAACGGAAAACCCAACCGGCCGCGTCGACGAGACACGGCCAGGTATGGGCTCATTCAAAGGAGTAAAACAGTCGAACCG
>JAAYDI010000007.1 GCA_012729315.1 Planctomycetaceae bacterium | reverse complement strand
CTCCGCAGCCCAGGGTCGCTTGCGCAGCAGCGCACCCTGGGTTCCGTACCGATTTTCGCACGATACGCCGAAGGCGTTTCACAAAGGGATACCGTCGGTGCCGCCCGATCTGAAACAGACACTCTGATTCCAGCCTCTGACTCCAGTCTGCCCGCCGCGAGCCGCCCATTGCCGGCCGGGCCCGCGGAAGCGCGGCCGCGACTGCTTTCGGTCTCGGTCTCGGAGGCCGCCGGTTCAGCGCGGCATCTTTGGCTCGACCAACATGTTCTCGGGCACGCGTACCCACGGTGGCGCCGCGAGGGGCGGCTTACCCCGGGCTGTGTTAGTAGCGCCGCGCTTCGGCTCAAGACGACAGTTCGCGTGGCGCGCATAGGTCGCGAAACGTGACTTCTGTCGGCACACGAACAAAACGCGATTGTTGCCACGACACCAGCTGCTTTCCACGTGCACGTGGCATTAGTGATGTAACTGGAGGGTAGAGCGTGATCCTGTCCTGGACTGATTGCGGCCGATGTACCGGGCGACTGCGATGTCGAAAACCTCTTCGACCACTGACCTGACGATCCGCGGCTTGCGTTGCCGCTGGAAGCCACACAAAGAGCGGCTCAGCAAGACCCGCTCCGACCTGGGACGGTGAAAGGCTCGGTCATTCTGAGCCGGTTGTAGTGGACAAAGCCATGCCATGGATGGGCCCATTCGCATGGACTGCCTACCTGCTCACCGTGCAACGGTTACACAAATGTCCGCGTCGATGGGCGGGGAGTCGTCGAAGTGCATCCCGAACACGGGCCGAAGGTTCGTCGCATCTTCACCCTTTACGCCTACCATAACCTGACGCTGGATGACCTGATTGAACGGCTCTACGCTGAGGGTGTCTACTACCGATCTTCGCAGCCCCGATTTCCTCGAAGCACTCTTCGCACCATTCTCCGCGACCGGACATACATCGGGGAGGTTCCGTACAAAGGACAGTGGTTCCCCGGCAAACAGGAACCGCTGGTGGACCGAGCGACGTGGGATCGCGTGCAGGTTCTCTTGGGCGGTCAGCTCTACCGCTCCCACGATGAGAACGCCGACGTTGCCGTGAAAGCGTTTGAACTCTCACAAAGCTTGCGGGAGAAATGGCTTACCGCCGACTACGCCGCCAAACGGCGCATCCTGGAAATCGTCTGTTTGAACTTCCGGCTCGCCGGCGCAACTCTGGTTCCCACAATGAGAAAGCCCTTCGACGTTTTGGCCGAAGGGCTTCTTTCTTGGCAAAGTCGGGGCGACTGGATTTGAACCAGCGACCTCTTGGTCCCGAACCAAGCGCTCTAGCCAGGCTGAGCCACGCCCCGAAACTGTTGGCTGCTCCCGGGGCCGGGAGCAGGCGTGTTTGATCATTTGACCAAGGTCCGCATCTTACACGGTTCTGCAGTGGGAGGCAACGGCGGGGGGAGGCAAAGGAATGCGGCCATGGCGGCGCGGCGGGAGGAGGGGCAGGGGGGGGATGGTGAGGGAGCCGGGTCAGGGCCGAGGGGCACTGGGGCGCCAGTCGACGATGTGCAGTTCCACGTTGCGGCGGCCACGGAAGTCGTTGATGACCGGCCGGTAAGCGACGTCGAACGGGCCCGGTGTCTGGACCAGCTCGTCGGCCCAGTCCCCCTGCCCGAAGGCGACCGAACGCAACGTAACGCCGTGCTGTGACAGCCGGGCCGACAAGTGCCGTTCTCCCCCCCCCATCCGCTTCGGCGGCTCGGCGAGCGTCACGCCGCCGGCGCACAGCACCGGTCGCGGATTGCCCTCACCGAACGGAGCCAGCTGTTCAATCTGATCCACGGTATGGAGTGTCAGTTGGCTGAAGGGGGCCTCGGCATCGATGCGAATCTCGGCCACCCGGTTCGCCTCCGACAGTTCGCCCGCCACATGATCGCAGAAGTGGTCGCGGAAGGCGTCCACTCGCGACTCGTCGATCCTCAGGCCGGCTGCCGCCGCGTGCCCTCCGAACCCCAGCAGATGCTCGCTGCATGCGTTGAGTGCGTCGTACAGGTCGACTCCCCCGGCACTGCGCGCCGATCCAGTCCCTGGGCGGCTGCCCACCTGGTCCAGCGCAATCATGACGACCGGACGGTGGTACTTTTCGGCGAGTCGACCGGCGACGATGCCGATGACACCCGCATGCCAGCCCGCACCGGCCAGGACCAGGGCCGGGTCGTGCTGCGGGTCAAACCGCTCCTTGACCAGCTTGTTGGCAGCCAGGTAAATGCTGCGTTCGAGGCTTTCCCGGCTGCTGTTCAACTGGTGAATATAGTCGGCCAGCGCCTGCGCTCGTTCAGGCGACTGAGTGGTCAGCAGTTCGACCCCCAGGGTCGCCTGCCCCAGCCGGCCGGCCGCATTGAGTCGTGGGGCCAGCGAGAAGCCGACGTCCTCGCTCGTCAGACGCGGTTTCTGGTTGAGCTGTGTTACCTCCAGCAACGCAGCGATCCCCGCCAGCGGCGAGTGACGCAGGCTTGTCAACCCGTGACGTACCAGGATGCGATTCTCGTCGACGAGCGGGACCACATCGGCCACTGTGCCCAGCGCCGCCAGGCCCATGGCGGCCAGCAGGTAGTCGCGCATCGGCGGGGACACACGCTGCGCGTTGCTGGCCCGCTGGCAGATAGCCCACGCCAGCTTGAACGCCACTCCCGCGCCGCACAGCCCCCCAAACGGATAGAGCGACCCAGGCAGGCGTGGATGGACCACCGTGGCCGCCTCGGGGATGCGGTCTGCCAACTGGTGATGGTCGGTGATGATCAGCTCCAGGCCGATCTCGCGCGCGGTCAGAGCCTGCTGTACGCTGGCGATGCCGCAATCCACCGAGATGATCTGCGACGCGCCGCGGCTGGCCAGCTGACGCAGAGCGTCGTCGTTCAAGCCGTAACCTTCATCCAGGCGATTGGGCACGTAGTACCCGACATCCGCGCCCAGCAGACGCAGGCAGTTGTAGAGCAACCCGGTCGCGGTCATCCCGTCCGCGTCATAGTCTCCGTACACCACGATCCGTCGCCGGTCGACCACTGCTGCGTGAATGCGGTCGGCCGCCTCGCGCACGCCGGGCAGCAGCTCGGGCTCGCGCAGTCCGGTCAGCTTCACCTCGAGAAACGTCCGCACGTCCTCTGGCTGCGTGATGCCGCGACTGAGCAGCAGCTGGGCAAGGATCGGGGACACGTTGGCTCGCGACTCGAGCGAGGCGATGCGATCGGGATCGTGCTGCAGAAACCGCCAACGCTTGACCATGTCCATCCCAGCGTCCATCCCAGCGTCCATCCCTGCATGGGCATCGGCACCCGGCGCGCCCACGCTTTCCGCTCCGGCTTGTTCAGCCGGCCCGCGACGCCGCGGTTGATGGTGCGATACTCAGCAGCACCTCCAGGCCAGTGCTCCAGCCAGACGGGCTGGCCGGAGTCACCACGGGTGGCTCAACGACGCTACTTCTTCTTCTCGACGTGCTGCGTATGCTTCCGCAGGCGCGGGCAGTACTTCATGAGCTTCAACTTCTCGCCACCCGGCTTGCGGCGCAATGTGTAGTTGTAGTCGCCCGATTCCTCGCAGACGAGAAAGACGGTTTCTGCTTTCTTCTTGGCTTTTCCGCCCTTGGCCATCTGTGCCTACCTCGCATAGTGCAGTGCTGTTTGCGCAATGAGTGTCGCATGATTGTAAACGATCATGCCCCGGTTCGCCCAGGGCCGATTGGCCGATCCCCCCGAACTGCCGCCAATCCGGGCCTGTCCGGCTCGCCGACCGCTGACGGCGCCGGCCCCGATACCCAAGGCCTCAAGACCCCAAGCCCCTCCAAAGCCCCGCTGGACCATTGTTGCGTAATTCGCGTCTTTGACCGACAATAGTAATAGACCTGAATATAATAGACCTGGACCTGTCGAAGGGGTTGTGGCGATCAGCGCCCACCCGCTTGCCGTCTTGGAGTTGTTCGCCTGCGGGCCACCCAGTGGTATGGTCCTGGCGGTGATTTCCGGGGTGGACTGCGGTGTCCTGTGGGGAACGGTTGGCACAGCAGTGGCTGGGCGGCGGGCGGGTCAGTGGGCTGCATCAAGCGCGGACTGTTGTGTTTCCACGGGTCAGCGTCGTTTTCTCGGAGCAGACGTCATGGCAAGTGACTCGCGCGTGTTAGACTCAGAAGACGCGAACAAGCCGGATGACGCTCAGCAATCTCCGCCCGTGCCTGTGCGCGGAGCGGGTCCGGAGCCGAAGGTGCCTCCGGCAGCAGATGGAGGGGCCGGACCGTCGCGCGGGGCGGCTCCCGCGCCGGACAGAGCGAAGCCACATACTGCGGCGGGTTCACCTGCAGGTGTTCCGGCGCAGCCGGGGGCGGTCACGCCGCCGCCGGGCACTCGGCCGCCGGTGCCAGACGCTGCGGGCGGCAAGTCCGAGCCCGATTTGGCCGAGGAATTCAGTGGACCGCCCTGGTGGGCGCGGCGGTTCTGGCTGTTTCAAGCGGTGCCAGGGTGGTTGGTCAGCATGGTGTTCCATGCCGTGCTTCTGATGCTGTTGGCGTTGATCACGTTGCCCGATCAGTCGACCGCGACGCACATCGTGGCAGTGGCCAATCCGACCGAGATCGAGGAAGTGGAGAATCTGGAGAGCGAGAGCATCGATCCGATGGATGTGACGGTGTTCGAGGGTGAAGCGCCAGCGGACGCGATTGCGATTCCGACCACAACGGCGGTGCTTGACGTCCCGTCGCTGGACGATATCAGCGCGGGTCCTGCCGAGTTCAAGTTGACCGATCTGGGCGAGTTGTCGGCACCGAGCGATGATCTGATGAATCGCATTGGGGGAGGCATCAGCGAGGGGCTGGGCGAAGCGCGCGGTGCCGCAGCCCGCAAGGGGATGCTGGAGCAGTACGGAGGCAGCGAAGGGAGTGAAGCGGCGGTCGCGGCGGCGCTCAAATGGTTCGCCGTGCACCAGGAGCGGGACGGCGGTTGGAATTTCGACCATACGCGCGGCACATGCCGGGGGCAGTGTTCGCATCCCGGGTTGGTGCCACCGGCACGCAACGCGGCGACTGCCATGGCGCTGCTGCCGTTTCTCGGCGCTGGACAGACTCACCGCGAAGGTGAATACAAAGAGTTGGTGGAACGCGGATTGGTGTACCTCATCCGCAACATGAAGGTGGCCAACGGCATGGGGGACTTGAGTGACGCCGGCGGCCGGCTGTACTCGCACGGCATGGCCGCCATCGCACTGTGTGAAGCGTATGCCATGACCAACGACTCGCAACTGCTGCAGCCCGCCCAGTTCGCGCTGAACTTCATCGCGTACGCTCAGGATCCGGTGGGTGGCGGCTGGCGGTACGAACCGAAGCAGGCTGGGGACACGTCCGTGCTGGGCTGGCAGCTGATGGCCTGCAAGAGCGGCCACATGGCCTACTTGAGAGTCCCGCGCCAGACAATTCAGGGGGCCAGCAAGTTCCTGGATTTTGTCCAGGAAGCTGGTGGGTCGCACTACGGTTACACTGTCCCGGGTGCCGGACCGGCTACCACTGCCGTCGGCCTGTTGTCCCGCATGTACCTCGGCTGGAAGCACGATGAACCAGCGCTGGCAGCGGGGATCGAGTACCTGAACAAGACAGGGCCGACCGACAACATGTACTACAATTACTATGCCACCCAGGTGCTCCGCCACTACGGGGGGCCCTACTGGGACGCCTGGAACAGTCAGCTGCGCGATCGGCTTGTCGCGGCTCAGGACACGAAGGGGCACGCGAAAGGCAGCTGGTACTTCTCGCGGGATCCGTGGGTCGATCGGGGTGGGCGTCTGTACTGCACGTCGATGGCCACGATGATCCTCGAAGTGTACTATCGGCACATGCCGATCTATGGCAAACAGGCGGCCGAAGACGACTTTCCACTGTGACCGCTTGCTGCACGTTTTCCGGGCCCGAGGCCGAGCATGTCCCCAGAAGCTTCGCGAGAGCAATGGCCCGTGAGTCCCTTGCCTGTGGCGAAGCCGCTCGATCCGCAGCGTCCGGCGGGTGGTGTGCAGCGCGCCGCTGATCCTGCCACGCTGCCGCCTGCCGTTGGGATAGCTGGCGACGCGGAGGATGCGAGCCACCTGGCCGTGGAGCACATCCGTTGGACGATGCGCGAAACGGCCAGCTTTCTGGTGAGTCTGGTCCTGCATGTGGCGCTGCTGCTGATCCTCTCGCTGCTGATCGTCTACTCGCCGCCGGCCGACGAGCTGTCCCTGATTGTGAACACGCGTCCGAGTGAAGGGTTGGGAGCTGAGCAACTGGATGCGTCGCCGCTGCGTGCGGCAGGAATCGGTGACTCGTCCGAGGGTGCGGACGCGGCACGGATCGAAATGGAGCCAGCGCTCAGTCTGCCGACGGGACCGATTCTGTTCGGGCCAACCGAGTCAGCCCGCTCGGCGGGTTCGGGCCTGGACCTGGCGGACGCCAGTCTTGTGGTGCGCGGATCGGGCAGCAGAGGCGGCGGCTTTGAAGGTCGGCGCGGGGATGGCAAGGGCCGGTTGATTGAAGGCGGCGGGGGCACGCCGGCGAGCGAAAACGCGGTTGCGCTGGGACTCGCCTGGCTGGCCGCCCATCAGTGGCCGGACGGCGGGTGGCGATTCGACCTGTCCCAAGGGCCCTGTGGCAACCAGTGCCAGAACTCGGGGACGGAGAGCAGCACGACCGGCGCTACGGGCCTGGCCCTGTTGCCGTTTCTCGGCGCCGGACAGACTCACCTGGAGGGCGAGTATCGCGACGTGGTCAATGCCGGCATCTACTACCTGAAAGCGCACGCCGTGACGACATCGCACGGTGCCGATCTGCAGGAAGGGACCATGTACGCACAAGGCATCGCGGCTACCGCTCTGTGCGAAGTCTACGCCATGACCGAGGACGAGTCGCTGCGCCAGACGGCACAGCACGCCATCGACTTCATCTGCTGGGCGCAGCATTCTGCGGGTGGATGGCGCTACTATCCCAGTCAGCCCGGTGATACCACCGTGTTTGGCTGGCAAATGATGGCGCTCAAGAGCGCCACGATGGCCGGACTGGATGTTCCGTCGCCTGTCGTCATGCTGGCCGAACGGTTCCTCGACAGCGTGGAGAGCGGGGGGGGAGCGTATTACGGATATATCACCCGCGCTCGAAGTCCCGGCCCGACTGCGATCGGCCTGCTGATTCGCATGTACACCGGCTGGGACCACTACGATCCCCGTCTGCGGCGCGGCGTCATGTACCTCGTCCGGGAAGGGCCCTCCAAGACCGACATGTACTTCAACTATTACGCCACCCAGGTCATGCACCATTACGGTGGACCGCAGTGGCACCCCTGGAACGAAGAGATGCGGGACTACTTGATCCGAACCCAGGCTCCCACCGGTCACGAACGAGGCAGCTGGTTCTTTGCCGATCCGCACGGCGCGAAGGGGGGCCGGCTCTATACGACGGCCATGTGCACCATGATCCTGGAAGTCTACTACCGCCACATGCCGTTGTACGAGTCGAAGGTAGTGGATGATGGTCTGTAGGTGTGAGCCCGCTCGCTGGCTGCGGTGGGGCGCTGATTGTATCCGCGTTCCACGGCGGCTTGCTGGTCCGAGCTGACCTCGCCCGATGGGGCACCGGGTGACTGCGGCATTCCAGACTTTACAATGCCCATTGTAAGAATCGGCACTTCGCCGACCGGCGAGGCGATGCGGCCGCCGGCACTCCGGATGCGACTAAAGCCTGACGGATCAATGCTTTGCAGTGCCCTCTGGCGCATGCCGCGAAATTACCGCGCTGTTTGGCACGCGATCTGCTTTTCACTTCCCGCATTATTCGCTCCACCTCGAGTTGCATGAACGAGGTGTAGGGAGAGCCCGAGCGGAAGTGAGCAAGGAGTGCTGAGTGATGAGTTGGAGCTTCTGTCGAACGTGGGGTAGTTTGTGCGTGCTGTTTGCCTTGAGCACAGTCGGCCGTGCGCAAGGACCGGGAGTCACGTCGGCCGCACCCTCGACCCTTGTCGCGGTGGTGGACATTGTCAAGGTGTTCGAGTCACATCCCACATTCAAGGCCAGCCTGGACGCGCTGCAACAACAAGCCAAAAACGCTGATCAGGACATGGAGGTGAAAAAGCAGAGTCTGACCCAGCGTGGACAACAGCTGTCGGAACTGGATCCCGGCAGCCCGGACTATCGTCAGCTGGAAGCCAATCTCGCTCGGCAGGCCGCTGACCTGCAGGTGCAGTCGCGCCAGGCGCGCAAAGATCTGCTCCAACGCGAATCGCTTCAGTACTACTCGTCTTACAATGAGATCCTCGCCGCCGTTGATCGCATCGCGCAGCGTCATGGAATCGCTCTGGTTCTGCGATACGACAGCCGCGCGATAGATCCCGAGAATCCGCAGTCGGTCATGCAGGGGGTGAATCGTGACGTCGTGTTGCAACGCAATCTGGATATCACGAACATGGTAATCGAAGAACTTCGGACTACTCTCGCGCAGCGCCCTTCCAATCGGGCTCCACTTCGCTAAGTCTGGTGGCAGGCACCGGGAACCTTGTCTGTGTGGGTGGGGTTCCCGGTGCTTTTTTCTTTCTTGAATTGCTGTGCCGCAACCACGATGACCGCCCCTTTCGGCTTCCGCCGGCGCTGCGGGCCGCGTTCCATCGTACCCTGGTCTGGCGGGCTACCACCACTTTGGGTCGCGTTTCTCGAGGAACGCGGCGAGTCCTTCTTCGGCCGCTTCGGTGGTGTGCGCCGTGGCAGAGACGGCGGCGCCGGCGCTGAGCAGGGTACCCAGATGTTCGCCGATGGTCTCGTTGAGCATGCGTTTGGTGAGCTGGATCGCGGCGGGCGATGATTGTGCACACTGCTGGGCCTGGTCGTGCGCGGCTGCCCAGACCTGGTCGAAGGGCACGAGCTGGTGATAGATCCCCCGCTCGAGCGCCTGGCGGGCATCGATGAGCTGGGCGGACAGCAGCAGATTGGCGGCTTGGCCTGCGCCCACGCGAAACGCCAGCAGTGGCGAGACGATCCCGGCTACCAGGCCACGCTTCGGTTCGGGCAGTCCGAACTGCGCACCCGGTGTGCCCAGGACGATGTCAGACGCGAGTACCAGGCCTGCGCCAGGGCCGACGGCCGGACCGTTCACCGCAGCGATGATCGGTTTGGGGAACCGCAGCATCGTCTCGAACAGCTGTTTCAGCTGGAGTGTGTCGCGATGCCACTGCTCCAACGCATCCTCCGCGCTGAAAGTCGCATGGACCTCAGCCATATCCACCCCCGCACAGAAGGCGGCTCCCGCACCGGTCAGAATCACGGCCCGCACCTTGCGCTCCTGGTGCAGATCATCGAATGCCTGCTGGACCTGGAGCAGCATGAGGCGGGTCAGCGCATTGCGTTTCTCAGGCCGTTGTAGAACGATCGTGCCGCTCGGCGGATGCACGCGGACCTTGATGAGTTCGTCCATCTCTGTCGAGTCTCCAATGGCGGGAACCGGGTCAGCCCCCACCGTAGCATCTCGCGGACCGGTTGCGAAAGCGGTCCCCATCCGAGACGGATATCTCAATGCAGGACCACTCAGCAGGTGCGGCATGCCGCAGACAATCTGAGCTGTATGCCTGAAGTGCTTCGTGTATCACGGTTTAGGACGGTTCTTCAGCGGACGCGGCCGTTTGGCACGCAGGTTGCTTCGTTGTCAAGCCGAATGAGGGACACGGGGCTCACGAGCAGATTGGGGAAGAGGCGACTGGAGACTTGGCGTTCTTCGTTACGTTTTATCGGGGCACATGGTGACTGCGAAGAGGCGCGTCTCTTCTCCATCTGCTCGTGAAGCGCAGGTTCAACCGGCTGAGTGAAGGCCGTCGTGGGCATGTGCGCCGCGCGACCCTCAGATTATCTTGATCCCGCTGATGGGGCGCGATTGACCGCGAGGTTGGTCGCGTCCCAGTTTTTTTCTTGGCGGGCCTTGCGGCAGGGGCTGGGGCCGGTCTGTTCCAACAATAACAGTTACAATCAACTACAATGGTGTTGTGGCAGGTCGCTTGGATCGGCACTGCTCTCTGGAACCGGCTGCTGTCATTTCAGCTGAGTGCCCGTTTGACGCGCGAGTCGGCGGGCGCAGGAGACTCGTTTTCCATGAAGACGCGAATCCGCCGACTCAAGGACGGCTCGAAAGAGATCATCCGGCTGCTGTCTCCCGAAAATCTGGAGTCCTGGTCGAAGGACGATCCGCTTTCGTACGAGAAGAGCATCGTGTGGCTGAGCGATATTGCGGAGCTTCCATTCGTGCGTGCCCGTCTCGTGCAGGGGGTGAGGAGCCGTCGAGGGGCAATCTATCTGGAGGACGATGCGCGTGTCGTCGGCTATTCGAAGCTCACTCCGAACGCCCCACGCAGTGCGGACACGAACGGCTACATCCGGCGCGTCTTTTACCTCAAGCCGGGAGACTTGGCGCGACGTCCTCCCGATATCCCCAGCTCGGCCGTCGATCCGCGCACGGTCCTGCCGGGTATCCCGGGTGAGGTGGTCAAGCCCACGTAGGTTTGTGGTTGCCGGCAGGTGCGAGGGGCGGTCGAGCGGCGCGATCGGTCCCGATTCAGGATCGAGCTCTCAATGTGAGACGCCCGCGGGTGGACTGCGACCGGCGGCGATCGACGGATGATGAGTATCACGAACCGTTTACGTCGGATGCCGGAACGCCGGGCGGTTTGGCATGTTGAGTGCTCTCTGTATGCTGTCGCGGCACCCACGAGCCGTGAGCCATTTCATATCTGCCCGCTTCATTGGACGAGGCCCGGCGATCGCTGGGCCTTGTCTCTTTCACGGTCTCTTTCATGGCGGCGTGAAGATAAAAAGCAACGCGGGTAGGCTTTTCGCATCATCTCGAGTGCTCCGGCAAAAATGGTCAGGTGCGAGTAAGTCGTTGGCGTGTAGTGGGTTGCGGTGTTTCAGCCAGGGCCGTTCGAGGCTCGGCACCTCAGGTGCATTCTCGATCCTGCACCACAACCGTTCGACATGAGCAACCACTGTCCGACCAACGCTTTTTCACGTGCTCAAGGAGCTGCACCTTGACCAAAACGACCCGCAGAATAGCCGACAAAAAGAATCGCGCGATCGCGATCGATGGCCGTCCCGTCCGGCGTGCCACGTCCAACGGTCATGCGACCCTTTCGATCCGCCGCCGTGCCGAGCACGCGGTCGATTCCGAGGGGGACGAGCATGACGACAGCTGGCCGCACGACGAGCAACTCCGCCCGGCGACGACGGGCAGCCAGGTAGACAACACCGATGACCCGGTGCGGATGTACCTGATGCAGATGGGTCAGATCCCCCTGCTAAAGCGTGCTGAGGAAATCGGGGCGGCCCGGCAGATTGAACAGACGCGGACCCGCTATCGGCACTCCATGCTCGCGACCGACTTCGTCCTGCATGGTGCCGTCCTGGCGTTGCAGCAGGTGTTTGACGGGCAGCTGCGTCTGGACCGGACGATCGAAGTGTCTGTGACCAACACAACGGCCAAACGGGACATCATGCGTCGGCTGGGTCCGAATCTTCAGACATTGCGCCACATGCTGGCCAGCAACCAGCGGGACTTCTTCCTGGCCATCAACCGGCGGCTGTCCGAGCACGTCCGGCGCGAGGCCTGGCAGCGTCTGGTGCGGCGGCGCAACAAGGCGGTGCGGCTGGTCGAGGAGATGAATCTGCGCACCAATCGCTTGCAGCCTCTGTTCGACCGGTTACGCGATATCTCGGATCGCATGCAAGAGCTGCAGTTGCAGATTGAGGAGGCCCGGCAGGTCGGATACGTGCAGGGTCGTTCGATCCACGAGCTGCGGGAGGAACTGCATTGCCTGATGCGGCTGACGTTCGAGAGTCCGGCGACGTTGAAGCGGCGCATTGAGAGAACGCGGTTGTATCAGCACTCGTATGACGCCGCGAAACGTGCCCTCTCGGCCGGCAATCTGCGGCTGGTGGTCTCGATCGCCAAGAAGTACCGCAACCGCGGGCTGAGCTTCCTCGATCTGATCCAGGAAGGCAATACCGGGTTGATGCGCGCGGTGGACAAGTTCGAGTACGCTCGCGGCTACAAGTTCTCGACCTACGCGACGTGGTGGATCCGCCAGGCAATCACGCGTGCCATCGCGGACCAGAGCCGGACCATCCGTGTGCCGGTCCACATGATCGACACGATGAGCAAGGTGCGGGCAGTGACGCGAGATCTGGTCCAGGAGCTGGGCCGCGACCCGACTGCGGAAGAAACCGCCTGCCGGGCCGGCCTATCGCTGGACGACACCCGCTGCATCATGAAGATGGCCCGCCAGCCCCTGTCGCTGGATCAGCCCGTGGGCGACCATGACGACAGCTACTTCGGCGAATTCCTCGAAGATTACCGAGACGATGACCCGCTGTACGAGACCAATCAGCAGGCGTTGAAGAACCGGATTGCCGAGGCGATGGAAGGGCTGAACTACCGGGAACGCGAGATCCTCCGGCTGCGTTACGGCCTGGCCGACGGCTATGCGTACACCTTGGAGGAAGTGGGCAAGATCTTCTCGGTCACCCGCGAGCGCGTTCGGCAGATCGAATCGAAGGCTGTCCGGAAGCTGCAGCAGCCCTATCGCAGCCGGTCGCTGGCCAGCTTCCTGGACGGGTGCGAAGTGCCGCCCATCGAGGAGACGACCTCCGGCAACGCGTGACGCGGATCCCCGGAGCGGATAGGGTACTGGACGCGGGAGGGGGTGCCGTCTCCGTGGTGCGCGCTTTCAAGCAGCGATTTTGTGTTTTCGGATCGGTGGTGTGCCATAAGTCTGTATCGGTGTGTCAGATGCTGACTCCAGTACCGTGGTGTAGACTTCGCTCCAGATCCCACTCAGCAGGATCACACGAAGTGTCAACACGATCCGAGCACCCTCGTGCTTCCATCGCATCCCGGATAACTTCAGCCGTTGCGTGAAGACGGTCTTGCAGGCCGCTTCGGTGACACCACTGCCGATCGGCAGGTGCTGTCGGCGGTACTGCCAGTACTGCATGAACTGGGTGCGCGTACGAAGATACTCATACGCGCGGCGATAATCGCGTTTGCGATGAGCAATGACTCCGTGACGACAGGCGCGCGCCGCGGCAGCGTGCAACACGCGACTGGGACCGTTGGGCTTCAGCAGCGCCTTGCGCATGCGGCGAGCCCAGCTTTCCGCCGCCCGCGTCTGGCCGAACAAGGCCTCCGCCAGCGTCGTGATGCGTTGGCTGGCATGATAGTAGTCAACCACCCGCTGCCAGTCCAACGCCTGGCCGGTCCGGGGATGGCACATCGGCCGGAGCACGTCGCGGTAATACGCCGTTTCCTGGTCCCCCGCGTCCGTCACATAGCACAGTCGCGGCAGCGGGCCTTCCCACCCGGTGAGGATCGCTTGGATCAGCGCGGTGAGTTCGTCCGTCATCTTGTGCTGTCCCAGTTCCGGTGGCTGAGCCAAGTACACCGTTCCCAACCGTGTCCCGCGCCGGTCGTAGACCGTGACGGTGGCCGCTGTGGCCACCTCGAACGAATCCCCTGGTTGCATTCCCAGCGTGATCCCGTCGCGACCGACGGACAACACCGGCCGCCGATTTCCCTTCCCAGCAAAGGCTTCTTTCAACCAACTCTGGACCTTGGCCGCCTGCGCCTGCGCGCTGAACGGTTGCATGCGCT
>JAAYDI010000091.1 GCA_012729315.1 Planctomycetaceae bacterium | reverse complement strand
GGCCTTCGGCCAATTGCGGGATGTAACCGCTGCACGGTGCAGGAGGTAGGCAGTCCATGCGAATGGGCCCATCCATGGCATGGATTTGTCCACTACAACCGGCTCAGAATGACCGAGCCTTTCACCGTCCCAGGTCTTACGCATGGCGAAGAAAACGCTCCGTAAGAGGGCTTTGGAGGCGAAAGCCCGACACACTAGACTTACAGCGACAGATGCCTCGCTGTTACGTGACGAAGTGGCCTGTTGACGCTACGGCGTTGCAGGCGTAACCTATTTTCGTTTAATGCTTTGGGGCCGTAGCTCAGTGGTTAGAGCAGGGGACTCATAATCCCTTGGTCGGGGGTTCGAATCCCTCCGGCCCTATTGGACTTACCAGGAATTCACGCCTTCGTGCTGCTTCGGCTGTCGAGGCTTTTCGATGAACACGAACATCAGCTGAGCGAGGGACTGTGGCATCGCTGGTATCCCTTTGTGAAACGCCTTCGGCGTATCATGCGAGATTGGTACGGAACCCAGGGTGCGCTGCTGCGCAGCGACCCTGGGCTGCGGAGTGTAACCGCTTCGCGGTAAAGAACTGCCGGAGAACGATGACTGTCTGGGATCCACGATGACTGTCTGGGATCCACGCACACCACCAAAGGAGCCGCGTACAGCCCTGCTGTGGGAAAACGCCAATGTCACGCCGAGCCTCTGAGTACGCCGAAGGCGTTACACTCCACAGCCCGGGGTAAGCCGCGCCGCGCCACCCCGGGTACGCGTGCCTTAGAACATGCCGGTCGAGCTACGGACGCCGCGCTGAACCGGAGGCCTCCGAGACCGAAAACAGCCGCGGCCGGGCATCCGGGGGCCCGGCCGGCAATGTGCGGCTCGTGGCGGGCTCGGACAGCGCCACTTGGAATCGCATGCAACGCTGGAGTTTATTCACCGTAACGCTGCATCCGACCTTACCCAACCACGAAGTTTCATCGCCGTTATCACGCGTTTCAGAGCGATTATGTATGCAGCGTCTCGCAGGTATACCTTCTCTTCTGTGGCTGTTTCGACTACTCGCCGGAATGCATTCACCATTGTCTTCTCAATCTTCTGATTGACTTCCTCCTCATCCCAGTAGTAGTTCATATTATTCTGCACGCCCTCGAAGTACGAGCAAATCACTCCACCAGCATTGCAGAGAAAATCCGGGATGACGAAGATGTTCGAGTTTTTCCTGAGTATCGCATCGGCCTCAGGCGTAGTTGGGCCGTTAGCAGCTTCGGCGATGATTCTCACCTTTGGGCTGATTTTCTTAAGGGTCTCCCCAGTTATTACTCCCTCTACTGCGGCAGGTACTAAAACTTCCACCTCTTTTAGCAGCCACGCATCACCATCTTCTACCTGATACCCGTTAGAGAGTGCCTTCTTGTTGTCAATACTCCCATACTGGTCAGTAATCGACTGGAGAAAACAGGGGTCAATCCCATCACGTTTGGTTATCGTGTAAGATTTCCTGTCATTCCTGTTCCAGTAAGACACACCCATAACCTTGCCACCAGTTTTTACGAAATTGATGGCTACATACTGGGCGACATTTCCAAACCCCATGATTGAGGCGCGGCATTCTTTCGGATCAAGACGGAGATGCTTGAGAGCCTCCCGCACAGTAATGATCGCACCAAATCCAGTTGCCTCCTTTCGCCCGAGTGAACCACCAATACCTAGCGGCTTACCGGTCACCACTCCCGGGTAGAATTCCCCCCTTAGTTTGATGTACTCGTCCATCATCCAGCCCATCATCTGGGGAGTTGTCCCAACGTCGGGCGCAGGAATGTCCACCAAATGCCCGATGTTCTTCCATGCCTCTCTGATCCAGCAGCGACAGAGTCTTTCCTTCTCACCTTCTGACAGAGTAGCAGGATCAACAATGACCCCTCCCTTCGCCCCCCCCAACGGCAGGTCGGCCAAGGCGCATTTCCATGTCATCAGCATTGAGAGTGCTCGAATGGTATCTACACTTTCATGGGGATGAAATCGGATTCCTCCCTTCGCCGGCCCTCTCGCATCATTGTGTTGAATTCTGAATCCTTGGAACACTCTCGTAGAGCCGTCGTCCATGCGAACCGGTAACAACACGTGAAGTTCGCGCATTGGATGTCGAAGAAGTGCGTGAATCTCCGAGTCTAACTTCAGCATCTTGGCGAACTCATCCAACTGATGTTGTACCGCCGCAAAAAAGTTGGGTTCTTCCATCTCGCTTACCTCCCTATTATCTGGGTTAAATGTCTTTGCTTCTGTTTCCATCTAATGACATCTGCACGGCAACCGCCGATGGCACGGTCCAATCGTCGTCGATTCGCTGTGGTATCACCATGACGACTGCACGGATCACCTGGCGGGCCTGTCCAAGCTGGAATTGCACACTCGAATCCGTAATCTTGCTGACGCGCGCTGATGTGCTGCCTGCCGGCACACACCGCCTGGCTGATCACTCGAGGTAGCGGTCCTCGTCGCCGTCCGCATCCCCATCGTCGTCGCCAGCCCTAAGCGAACTGCAGACCAGGGACACGTCCATCGACTGCGCCACGGACACGACGTAGTGGAAGCCGTCCGGGCCGCAGCTTGCAGCCAGGGTATTGATGATCTGCCGGCACCGGGCCGGTCCGTCGTTCGGACCGCTGATGAAGAACGGCATCCCATCTTTGCCGTACACGAACTCCTCGTCACACGTATTCGGGTCGACGTCGCCAAAGATCAGTTTGGCCTTGGGATAGTCACGATGCGGCGGCAAGCCATGCGCTCGAGCGAATGCGACTGCGCCTTCGATGAGTTTCCGCGCGGCGGCCGGTTCCAGCGTCACGGGGTCGTATTCGCGAAACAATCTGTCGTTCAGCATCCGGTCGTAGCGAACGCGGGAGATGATGTTGAACATCACGTCTTTGACACCGAGGCAGTACACATCCAGGAGGAACACCACAAAGGCGACATTTCCGCTCGGCAGCACGCGACTGACCAAGACATTCGATAAGCCTTCGTCCCACAGCGTGCTGGTTGCCTGGCAGTGCAGAAACGGCGCCAAGGCGGCCCGTTGGAGGCGGGTCGTCAACGCGCGAGGATCACGCATGGCCAGCGCTTTTTTCTTGGCCTTTTCCTTGGCACGTCGACGCTCCAGCTTCTTCTGATGTTTTCGGGGGTCCATGCGTCAACTCGCCTCCCATGCCTGGGGTTTCCGTTCCAACACGACACTGCCCACGGAGTACACTGCCCGCAGGGTGCACTCCTCAATATCAGTGCGGTTCATTCTAGTGCGATTCCTCCAGGGGCGTAAGTCCGTATTCGCTGACCAGTTCGGCGCCGCGCCGCTCGTCCCACGGAGATCGAAATAGTCTGGTGACCGGGACGATAGAGCGACCGTGCAGGCACGCCGGGGCAGGCAGAAATCCTGGCGAGGTCGCGGAACTTTTGCCCGCCTCGCGGGTTGAACTTCACATCACGCCGCGTCAGACGGAACGTGAGAGGAAGGCAAGCCCCCGATGTGCGTCGTCAGCGTTTCTCCTGCCCAGGCAGCGAGGGGGGGCGTTGTCGGTCGAACTGCTACGTTGACATGGTCGGCATTTCCACGCTCAGTCGCGTTAAACTCGAGCTGGCCAAGTTGGCGGGCCGGTGCCTCGCCAAAGGCAAACGTCAGTCGCGTCCGTTTGTGCTGCTGAGCCGGCAACGGAGCGGTTCCACGTGGCTGATGGATCTGCTCGACAGCCACCCCGCCATGCGCGTCTATGACGAGCTTTTCCATGCGGGCGGGCACGGGCATCCGCGCGTCGGGCGCAACCGCGACATCCTGTGCTGGAAATCGTACGCCGCGCTGCACCGGCCCGGCAGTCGGCTGGAAAAACTGCGGCTGTACTTCCAGTACCTGGACCGGGAAGTGTACGGCCACAACACGTGGGTCGCAGGGTTCAAGTTGATGTACAATCAGGCCGCCACCGAGCTGGCGGTGCTGGCCTATCTCAGCCTCCACAACGTGTCGGTCCTCCACTTGATCCGCCGCAATTACCTGGACGCCGTGCTGTCAGAAGAGACGCTGGCGGCCCGTGGCGTGTTCCATGCTGAAGTCGGCGCGCGGCTGCGGCAGCTGCGCGTCGAACTGGATACCTGCACCCTGCTCGATCGGCTGGAGGAGCGTGAAGCCGAGGTGCACAACGCGACCCGCTTCTTCGCTGCGGCGGGACTGCCCTACCACGAGGTCTTCTACGAAGATCTGCTCACAAACCTCCACCAGGCGATCAGGCCGGTGTTGCGTTTTCTGCACGTCCGCGAGGACGCGCACTTGACATCCAACCTCGCCAAGATCAATCCCACCGATCACCGGCAGCTGCTCTCCAATTACGAGCAGGTTAAAACTACACTGGCCGGGACGCGTTTCGCCAGATTGCTGCGTTGAATCGAGCGGCCGGCGCCGCTGGAACGGCGTGACAGATGGCGGCCAGCATCAAGAGCCGAGAGCCAAGACCTAAAAACCCTGTCACGACTGTCCTGGTGAAGTCTATGTGGCAACGCTCGTCGTCACTCTTGTCTTTGTGCCCCCTGGCAAGCAGATCTGCTGCAAGCCGCCGGGGTTGAAAGCACTGCGGAAGAGGGCTAGCCGGGGCAGGCCTCTCCGGCCCCTTCGCTTTGGATCCACCAGCGTGAGCGGCATTTGATCTGGATCTTCGCCAGGATGTCGTGCAGGTCGTGCAGCGTGTAGTCGGCGCCGCCCAGATGCCGGCAGGAGGCGCTTCCCGCCGCCAGCCCGCAGGCGAAGGCGATATGCGCCGGCACCCCGGCGATGAGCTGAGCCAGGAAGACCGCCCCGACAGTATCGCCGGCGCCGATCGGGTTCACAACGTCCTCGACCACGGGCAAGTGATACTCGTAGAACCGCCAGGTGTGGTGCGGGCGTATCGCGGTGGGGGCACCAGGCCGTTCGCACAGCCATGCCGTTTCAGGCCCCGCCGTAACAGCCAGCCAGCGCAGCGGGTGTGCTGCGAACACAGACTGGGCCATCTCCGGGATCGACTCCACAGCCTCGGCGGCAACCGGCCGCTCCCGGCCACCGCACACTGCGGCGAGGCTGCGCAGTTCGTGGGCGTTGACCTTCAGGATATCCACCTGCCCCGTCGCCAGGGTCGCGGTAATCTCGCGGTAGCTGTCCAGAAGCAGGCACGCCTTCCCCTTCGCGCGGGCGAGCGACACGTAGAACCCCTGTTCGACGCCGGGCGGGTAGGTGCCGCACAGGGCGAGCCCCGAGATCTCGCCGCGGGCCAGGATGTCCAGCGTGCGCGTCAGGAGTTGCTCGGCTTCGCCCGGCAGGATGGGGGACGAAGGCTCGATCAGCTCCGTGGTGTCACCGCGGGCCGCATCGATCACCGTGATGCAGCTGCGCGTCTCACCGGACGTGGCAACGGTGATCTGCTTCACGCCCGAGTCCGTGAGCATCCGGTCCAGCCGCGCACCATTCTCACCGCCCAAAAACTGCGCGAGGGTGATCATTCCTGGGATCAGCCGGCTCGCGGCGCGCGAAAACTGCTGACCCTTCCCGCCGACCGATACCAGGACCTCCCGGGCGCGATTGACCTGTCCCCGCTCCCAGCGGTCGTAGACCAACGTCTTCTGCAGCGCCGGGTTCAACCCGACGGCCAGCAGCCGCACGGTACCCGGCGGAATCTCGCGGAGCTCCGCCGATTCAACGACGTCCGCCCGGCGCTCGCAGCCACGGAGATACGTCCGCGGTGCGGCGCCGCCATCCGGCTGTTCCCTGAGCTGAATCACCAGATCGGCGCACGCACGCACCGCGGGATCACGTAATTCGTCGAGCGTCGGGCGGTCCACACGTTCGAAATGAGCGTCCACATCGGCCGGCAGGCGGCCGCCAGCGATCTTGCGCGTCACCAGGCGGCGGCGGCAGACTTCGAGCGGCAGCTCCAGCAGCACGCAGAAATCGAGGCAGGCACGGGCGTCCGCCCAGTTCGGCTCCGGTCGCAGGAGGTGCAGCCCTTCCACGATCATGATCCGATGATGCGGCTGTACGCACAGCGCTTCCGGCACCGGATCGTGGCGCTGGCGATCGTAGACCGGCAGCCGGACTTCACTCGCTACGGACGACTGCAGGCGCCGCAGGTCCGCCACCAGCGCCGTGACATCGAACGTCGCGGGGCGCCCCTTGATCTGCCGGAGTGGAACCGAGGGTCCCTGTTCGGGCGACTCGTGCGTGTCGAGAAAGGCGTTGGGGAAATGATACGCATCGATGCCGAGCGGTACGGCAATCTCTTGCCCCGCCAGCAGGTGCAGGACGCGGCAGAGCAGGGCACTCAATATCGTCTTGCCCGTGCCTGCTCCGCCAGTGATCCCGACAAGCACGCGGTGCTGCCTGGCACACATCAGGTTCCGTACTGCCAACGCCAGCGGCAACAGCAGCGATTCCACCTGCTCGCGTGTGACGTCGACCTGCACGGCATCACCCGCAGCTGCGCGTTCATGGGCCGGGTTCAGCCCCTCCAGAATGCGGCGGACATCGCCCGCTGCCGTGCGGCGAGCGTCGTGCCCCAGCGCCAGGGCATCCCACAGGAAGGAAACGGACGACAGATCGGCACGCGTGCTGGAAGGGTGGGTCATGGGACCGGAAGTGGAAGTGTGAGTGAAAGAAGGAAGCCAGATGAGACGAACAGCGTAGCACACCGGCCTGCAACGCCTCAACCGGTCGAGCGGGCGGGACGCCGAGCCCAGAGACAGCGGTGGGGCGGGAATCGCCGCGCCCGCCTCCAGCTACTCCCCATCTACGCAGCCCTGTTCCACGCACCAGCCGAACCGGGCAGATGGATCACTCGCAGGATACTGCCCTGCTGGTCGAAGAACTCGATCCGCCCGCCGCCCGGGCGCATGATGACTCGCACATGACAGCACACGAGACTCCGGCCGACATAGCATCCATCCTGAACCAGAATCGTAGTGTCCGTGATCGAGATGCGGGGGTCTGGGATCCCCAATTCTTTGAGAGTCCCGACAACAATCTGGTGCACATTGGCCTGGGTGATATAGTCCATGGTTCCGTCCTGGACGATACGCCTCCCGCTGCCGGATCTGTGAACGTCTCGGGAGTGTATCGAGACACGCACTTGCTGCGAATACCAATTGGCACAAAACGGCCCAGTCTTTGGACGTATCGACGTGATCCGGCAGTTCCGGTTGAGAAATCTTTCAAAACCCGCAGTCGTCGCTCATATAATAGTGTTGCCGCATGTTGTCCGGCTGGCGACTTGGGAACCCCAGGAGATTTGCGTCACGCAGCGAACCGCAAGGTGGCCAGCGCTGCAGGCTGGTCCGCGCGCGATCGCACAGAAATCGCACAGAATATGGATGGCCATACTGCGGCACTCTATTGGCGCGTGGGCCCGCCCGCCCCAGGGGCTAACGCACACCGTACCGCGCGTTGAAGGCCGCGGCATGTGTGACGACCTGTGGGTACGTGGCGCTGGTCATGGTTCGTTCCGGCTGCCAGGGGAAGTGCCAGACCCAGAGCGCGATCAGCGAGACATTCTCGGCTTCCAGGGCGTCCAGGCAATCGCAGAGCCAGCGTCCGGTTGGGTCGGCTTGGTTGCTGGGTGCGGCTCCCAGTTCGCCGATGAACACGGGCGCTGCGGCAGCATGAGCGCAGCGCACGAGTCGGCGCACCTGTTCCACAGTCGTCATGCCTGCCCACGGCACGTCGTTCGGGGCGGGTGTGTCGTCGCCGTAGACGTGGAAGCTCAGGACATCCAGCGGTTCCGGCTGGGAGGCCAGATTGTTGGCGAGCCATTCGCGCCAGGTGTCCATGCGGAACTGGAAGTGCGGAAAGGTCTCGCGGCGACTGGTGCATTCGGGCCGCACGTGTGCGTCGCCGCTGGTGACCAGGTGGTTGGGATCCAGACCCTTGATAAAAGCTGTGTGCTCGCGATAGAGCCGCTGGTAGTCAGCCCAGTTGAGGCTGTCCTCGACCCGACCTGTTTCGCGGACGCTGGTGGTGCCCGGCGGATACACGCCGACGGGGAGCAGCCGGCGGCCGTCCATATTGACGTCGGCATGCAACATGCCCTCGTTGACCAGTTCCCACATGAGGACGGTGGGGTCATTCAGATACCGCGTGACGAACTCACGGACGTACTGCTCCACCCACTTGCTGGTCTTGGACTGCGGGTCCAGGATAGCGCGGCCGTGCTCGCCGAGATGCAGGTAGGGCCCCGGAATGGTGCCCAGGCAGGGGACGAGTCTCAGGCGGTGCTGCCGGCAGAGGGCGAAGAGTTCGTCCATGAGCGACCAGTACCGCGCCGGATCCCGGTCGTAAAGCAGCGCCTGGTCGCGCGGGTAGCCAGGGCTGGCGAAGAAGCGGATGAAGGCCAGGCCGCTCTGGCCGGCATCTTCGATGCCGGCGATGATCGCCTGGCGCGCCTGCTCAGGAGTGCCATAGATGTGGGGGATGTGAAGCCACGTGCCGAAGTAGGTCTGATGCAGGTCAGGCATGTTGACGCCGACAGCCCGATACGCGCGGCCGTCGAGGTACAGCGTGCAGCCGCGTCGCGTCACAAACCCATCCGCCGCGCCGGCCGGCAGGGCCAGCAAGGCCAGGCCGAGCAGGCCAGCCGCCACCATTCTCGTGTTCATGAGTCGGCCCCTCTCCCCACTTGCTACTGCTGTTGCTGGCTTTTCGCAGCGTCGGCTTCCGCCTTCCGCTGGCTGCCGGCGGCGATGATCGGGGAAAGGTCGAACCCCAGCGGCTGGCCCTCTGCGATCTTCTGCTGTGCGGAGCGGATCGCGGCTTCCGCTCCCTCCGGCACGTCCTGCTGCCACCAGTTCATCCGCTCGCTGTAGCACCAGACATACTCGTCGCTCGTGGCCAATGCGTAGTAGACATTGTGCTCCCACCACTGCAGCCGCTCCTCCGGTGTGAGGAATGTGCTGAGATAGTGCTCTGGGGGCTGGCGCAGCGCGAGCAGGTGATCCATGTAGAGCGCCATGCCGGGACGGAACTGAAGGGCGTTCTTGACGTGCAGGTCTGGCGGGACCAGGGTCCGCGTGCGCTGGCGCATCAGGTGATACGCGCGGAAGAACTGCTCGCTCGCCGTGAAGTAGTACGCCGGCTCGTAGCCGTCAATGATCTGCACACCAGGCGCGGCGGCCTGGAGCGCGCCGTTCCAGAACGCGGAGAGCAGCCCCCACGGGTGCTGCGCAAGACGCTGCTTCCGCTCCTGGACGTCCGGCGTGCCGAGCAGTCCCTCAAACAGACTCTGGTGGAAGAAGGTCAGCAGCCGGATATCGGGCATTTCCGTCTGGAGCGCCGTCATGAACTGGGCGCCTCGCTTCTGGACCTGGGCTTCCACGTCGGCGAAACTGCGGTCCGCGTCCTTCTCGGCGTAGGCCCACGGGTTTTCACCGTACGGTTCCGGGTCGAACACGATGCCGACACAGCGCCCGATTCTGGCCGCCTTCGCACTCAGCTGCAGATTCGCCGCAATGCCCGCCCACTGCTCGTCGTTGAACCAGTCCATATTCCAGTTGTTGGCGGCATACAGGCAGAGGAAGTTGTCGGTGAATGTCCGCCATTCAATCGCGGCCAGATCGTCGAACTGAGGTTGGAGTGCCGCCTCGTCCCACGGACGCGGGTCGAACGCGTGATTCCACTCCTGCAGCCGGAAGATAATGCCGTCGAACGGCATCTTTTCCATGTTGCGAATGTTCTTGCGCACCTGGTCCGGATAGGGTACGTCCCAGCCGTACTCGATGAGCTTCTTGGCCTTGCCCGGGTGCTCGGCAGCAGCCGGCGGCGCGGCCAGCGCCATGGCGGCAGCCAGGATCGCGGTTGTGATCAGCAACGGCGCACTGGTAATGACAGTTCTGCGAATACGACTTGCTATGCTCTGCATGGATGAAACTCCTGTGACACGTCGACTTGCTCTGCCTGGAATCCGCTGCCCGCCGCCAACCTGCTTACCGGTCCGGCTGCGCGGGGGCCTGCTTGATGACAACCTCCAGCTTGCCAGTGAGCAGCTCCTGGAACCGCTGCGCATCCTTGGCTTCCCCGACAATGCTGCCGTAATGCATGGGAATCGTTATCTGAGGCTGGATGTCCAGCGCCGCCTGTGCGGCTTCCTCGGCCGTCATCACATAGGTGCCCGACACGGGCAGCAATGCCACATCCGCGCGGATGTCTTTCATTTCTGGAATGCGATCCGTATCGCCGGCGTGGTAGATCCGCGTCTTGTCCAGCGTGATGATGTATCCGACCCAGCCATTGGCTTTCGGGTGAAAGTCCTTGTTGATGTTGTACGCCGGCACCGCCTCGATCTCGACCCCCTCGATGTTCAGTTTCTGTCCCGGCTGGATCACCCGCACCGTACCGGAAATCTCCTGGGCACAGTCGGCAGGAGCGACCACCACGGTGTGTTCACCCTGCAGTTTCGCGATGTCTTCGGGCGCGCAGTGGTCGTAGTGCCCATGCGTGACGCAGATGATGTCCGCCTGGTCTGGCGTCTGGACTTTGTACGGATCGATGTAGACCGTCTTCTGACCCACGAGCTTGAACGAATCATGTCCGAGCCAGTGGATGTTGTTTGCGGCAAATTCTTTCACGGTAGAAGCTCCTTTCTCCAGAGTGCTGGTTGGGTCGCGATGCGTCATGCCCACCTGCAGCGCCCTTGCCTGGGCGCGGCAGGGCGTGCTGGTGTTCAGGAACCGCTTGACCAGTTCCTGGTACCCGTCGTTGTCCCGGTTCTCGGCGAGCCAGAGGCGCTGGAAGTCGGCTTGCAGCGTCGCGAATTCCTGCGCCACCGCCACAGCCCGCCCCCCCGGTCCACAAGACAGTGCGGCCAGGACCATAATGATCGCTGCACCGTTGAGTTGCTTCATGATCTCGTCTCCCTGCATACCAGTGGCACCGACGCCCCGCCTGTTGCCGGACAGGGCCTTGAACACGGACTCAGACCTGCCATCATCATAACCGAGGAGCTGGCGACATGAGAGTGAACCTGACACTGAACCTGACACTGAACCTGACACTGAACCTGACACAATGTGTAGTGGCGGCCGCAGCGGTGATCCTGAGCGCGAGCGGGGCAGTGCGCCCCGCATGCGGCGGCCGAGCCGTAAGGTAGCCAACTAACCGGCGGTCACCGAGGCCGCAACAAACGGCGCGGGGCGTAGTGCGCGGCGCGTGCCGCAGGCCGGCCGGATTCAGAGTGTCTGCTTCCGATTGGCGACCGAAAGGGCTTCCGGCGCCCGGCCGGCAATGTGCGGCTCGTGGCGGGCTCGGACAGCGCCGCTTGAAATAGCACGTAACGCTGGAGTGAATCCTCACAGGTGCTCGTCGAACCAGCCGACAAACTGCGCTGTCTCGTCGCGCAGCGGTTTGTTCCAGCCATGCTGTTGCCCTTCGGCAACGACCAGGCGGCAGATGGCGCCCACTTCCTGCATCCGCTGTGCGAAGACCTGAGACTGTTGGACCGGCACGAGCACGTCCTTGTCGCCGTGAAACAGCAGCGTGGGAGGGGCTTGCGCTGTGACGTGGACAAGCGGCGAGAGGTCGTGCAGCGCTTCGCGCCGCTTGGACGCCGACATCGGCGTGAAGCACCCTGTCGCGCCATCCCAGGTGCGGAAGTCGAACATGGCATCCAGCCGCACTCCTCGCTGCTCGCGGACATGCTCTGACATCAACCTGTTCGGCACCCCGTAGTTGACCAGATCGGCATTCGGATAGTATGCCACTACGGCCTGTATGTGAGAGGCCTCACGATCCACCGGGTCCGCGGCCAACGGGTCCCCTGCGCACGCGGATGTGGCCGCCAACAACGCCAGGTATCCGCCTGACGAGATGCCGGTCACGCCGATGCGATCCGGTTCCGCGCCGAAGCGGTGCGCATGGAACCGCACATACCGCACGGCACGTGGCAGGTCGTCCTGGACCTCCAGCAGCGTGTACCTCGGCTGGCTCCGGTGCATGACGGCAAAGACCACGTATCCGCACTCGACCAGGGTACGGATCTTGCGCATGAAGAGCGGCATACGTCGATATTCGATACCCGACCACAGCCCGCCGCTGACAACCTGAATGATCGCAGCGCCGTTCCGGCCGTGGCGGGGCACGTACACGTCCAGGACCAGCGCCATGCCATCCTTGCGGCCATAGATGACGTCGACCGTCCGGTCGGATATATCCCGCAGTTCGTCTTCCCGCGCCTCTATGAATGACCGCATGGCCGGGCCGGGCCGACCATCCATCGTGGCCAGTATCCCCGGTGCGACAACACCCTCCGTCTTCGTCATCACACACGTCCTCGCTTGACAGCCAGGTTCATGTCAAAACCTCGCACGGCCTGCCCCGCCGCATCACTCCCGCCAGATGGTGCTCGACATTCTCCTGATCGCCGACGTAACCGTCAACCTGCAAGCTCCCGCAGCAGCGCCATCGCCTGATCACAACAGCACGACTGCTGTTGCTGGGTACACCCTCCAGTTGCATTATTTCAGTCACAAGCCACGAGATTCGCATGAACTTGTCTCGACCTATCTGCAGACTGTTATTCGCAGCACGCGAACTGTCGTCTTGAGCCGCAGCGCGGCGCCCCTAACACAGCCCGGGGTAAGCCGCGCCTCGCGGCGCCACTCGTGGGTACACGTGCCCGCGAACATGTCGGTCGAGCCGCAGACGCCGCGCGGCCGCGACCACACACAGGCTCGTGTCGTGTCGCTGGTTTCCCTGCGCAGTATCTGGTATGACTGACGTCCGGGTGGTGCATCATCCGGACCGATCCGGGCGCAGGCGCCGACGGGAATGACGGGATCCGGCGGGAGCGATCACGATGCACCAGGAAATACAATGGACGGGTATCTGTTTCCTCGATGACCGTTGCGGGAGTTACAGCTATGCGGCAATTGATGGCGTACCGCGGTGTCTGTTCTGTCGGGCTTGCTGTCGGGTTGGCTATCGGGCTGGGCGCGATGTTGCTGGCGTCGACGGCATTGGCGCAGTCCGATGACATCACGCTCCTCGAGTGGCGGTTTGACAAGGCCGACGACTTCCGCGGCTGGACCATCGGCGGGCTGATTGCGGACAGCATGGTTCGCGACGGGGCGTTGCACGGCCGCGCGACGGGCAGCGATCCGATTCTCTTCTCGCCGTTGTTCGAAGTGGCGGCCCGTCCGACCCAGTATGTCGAGTTCTGTGTGAAGGGCACCGCTCCATCCGTGGCCGAGCTGTACTGGACGGAGACGCTCGAAGGGCGGTACGGTGGTTTCGGCCCCGCGAAACACCGCCAATTCCACATGCAGGGCGACGGCCTGTATCACGTCTATCGCGTCTGGCCGTTCTGGCACGCGGCGCAGAAAATCATCCGGCTGCGTTTCGACCCGCCCAATGCGGGCGAGTTTGACATCCAATGGATCCGGATCGCAGAGCAGCCGGCGCCAGCCAGGTCGTCCGCCAAGACCTGGACGCAGCGGGAGATTCAGGACCAGTGGTCGGCCGCGGACGATGTGGAGGAGAGCCCGCAGGCGCCGATTCTGTTGAGCCCGCAGCTGGCCATCCGTGCTGCTGATCATCCCTTTGTGTGTGTGCGGATGGTGACCAGCAGTGCGGGGAGCGGCCGGTTGTTCTGCGCATCGAGCCAGCACTTCGGCTGGGACAGCATCGCATTCACCCTGCGTCCCGATGGCCGCATGCACTCCTACAATCTCACCCTCGACGGGCTCCCGGCCTGGCAGGACGACATCATTGTGCTTGGCCTGCAGGTGCCGTCCGGACCGGATGACCGCACGCAGGTCGAATCGGTCGAAGTGGCGGCCGAGCCGCGCGGGCCGGCCGAGCTGGAGATCAGCTACTTCGGCCCAGTCGACGGCATTCAGCGCGCGGGGCGGCCCACGCGGGTGAGCTGCACATTGCGGAACCTGGGGGGCGAGCTTGCTCGGCAGGTCACGGCCACGCTCGCCGTGCCGGCGGACGTCAAGGTGCTCGGCGACACCGTGCAGCGTATCGATCAGCTCTCGTTGTATCTCCCCAAGTCGGTCGAATGGGAAGTGAATTCCGAAGCGCTGGGCAAACAGGATCTGACGGTGACCGTTGCCGCCGCTGGTGCCGACACGATTTCCGGACAGATCGCTCTGGACTTCACTCAGGTGCCCGACGTGCCGCCGTCGTCTTACGTGCCGGAACCGCAGCCGGTGCGCAGCAAGTACGAAATCGGCGCGTTCTACTTCCCCGGTTTCCCGACGATGAGCCAATGGAAACCGATCCTGAACTACCCCAATCGCAAACCGCTGCTCGGCTGGTACGACGAAGCGAACCCGGAGTGCGCCGACTGGCAGATCAAGTGGGCCGTGGAACATGGCATCAGTTTCTACATGGTGGACTGGTACTGGTGCGAAGGGCGGCGCCACCTGGAACACTGGCTCCACGACGCCTATGGCAAAGCGCGGTACAAGAAGTACCTGAAATGGTGCATCATGTGGGCCAACCACAACCCGCCCGACACGCATTCCGTTGAGGATTGGCGCGCGGTGACGCAGTACTGGATCGACAATTATTTCCACATGCCCGAGTATTACCGGATCGACAATCGCCCCGCCGTATTCATCTGGGCGCCCGGCAACGTGCGTCACGATCTGGGTGGGAGCAGCGAGGCGGCCAGGCTCTATGCCATGTCGCAGGAGATGGCCCGAGCGGCCGGACTGCCGGGTATCTACTTCGTGGCCATGGGCGGGCATGACAGCCCCGAAGGATCCCGGCAACTGGTCCAGGAAGGCTTCGAAGCGGCCACGACCTACCACAGCTTCCAGCTCGCGTGGCGGCGGGCACAAAGCGATCGGTTCCCGTTCGCCAGCCTGCTCGATACCTGCCCCGAACTGTGGCGCGAGGCGGAGAAGTCCGCAGCCGGCCTGAACTACCTGCCGATCGTGGATACCGGCTGGGACTCGCGACCGTGGCATGGCGAGTCGTCCCTCGTGGCGTACGGCCGCACGCCGGAACTGCTCGGCAAACTCTGCCGGCTGGCCCGGCAGTACGCGGACGAGCGGGGCAAGAAGATCATCCTGCTCGGACCAGTCAACGAATGGGGTGAAGGCAGCTACATCGAGCCGTACGCCGAGTACGGATTCCAGGACCTCGATCAGATCCGCGCCGCATTCTGTGAGCCGGGCGAGTGGCCACCCAATGTGATCCCCGTGGACGTCGGCCTGGGACCGTACGACCTGCCCCTTGTCAAGACCAAGACGGCGTGGGAGTTTGAAGACGCCGGCGACCTGGATGGCTGGTCCCCCAACACCCACATTGCCGACCTGGTGGTGCAGGACGGTCAGCTCCAGGGCCGCTCGACCGGCAGCGATCCGATACTGCACGTGCCCGGTGTGGAGCTCGAGGCCAGCAGTGTGCAGCGGCTGTCGTTCCGCATGCGTTGCGATCGAGATCAGCGTTTCCAGATCTTCTGGGGCACGACGTTCTCGGCGATCACGGAGGAGGCGTCGCTGAGCATCGCTGTCAAAGGGGATGGGGAGTTCCACGAGTACGAGGTGGACCTCTCGCAGTCGCAGCGGTGGCGTGGCATTGTCAATATGCTGCGCATCGATCCCGTGGGCGAACCGGATGTGACGTTCGCTCTGGACTACGTGCGGCTGCAATAAGGTGTCAGGAAGTGGGAACCGCCGCACGTTTGATGATGCGCAGCGTGCGTTTGGCGAGCTGCCACTGCGTGGCCGGCGCAGCCGACGGATCGTCCGCGGGAACGTAGGGGTCGGCTGTCTCGATCTGTTGCGGCGATTGGCCGAAGTTGGCAAGGACCAGGTACAGATCGCGATTGGCAAAAGCCGAAACCACACAGGCTTCCGGCAGCGGTCTGGCCAGCAGGTCCGTCTCGCCGATCTCCAGAAAAGCCCAGGTGCCATCCTCCACCATCGGCAGATACTGCTTGAGCCAGCGCGCATTGGCGGGCCGCCTGTTGGTGTCGGGCGGAAGCACGTCCCAGCCCCCGTAGATGTACGGACCATCCGGGTGAGCCTGATAGTACTTCCACACTTTTTCGTAGAATCCGCCCTCGGTCACGCCGGGCAGACGCGGGATAGGAATCACACCGCGTTCTCCAGTCATCGGACGCCCGCCCTGCAGCAAGGGGAACTGCATGTACGGGATCGAATGCAGGAAGTGGTCGCTGGTCCCTTCGACCTGGGCGATCGAGCCATGGATGCAGGGAACCACGTACGGCGGGTGGTTCTTCACCGCCTTCCGCAGCCCGTCCGCGTCGTTGACTCCTTCCCCCACCCACAGGTAGTCGTAGACCTTCAGTCCGCCGGTCAGCGGCTGATTCGAGAAGTCGGCATGCAGCTTGTAGATGCCGCCGCGCCGCTTGATTTCCGAGTAGATGAGGTACAGCATATCGGTAACCGCACCGTCGTACTCGGGCGTCTCCTCGAAGGCAACCACCTCGTCCGGCGCCAGCTCCTTGATCTGTTTCTGCGCGTTGGGGACGTAGCCCCAGTCGTTGTAGAGCCCGTCGAGTTCATAGTCCTCGAGGATCTGCAACATGCGGGGCAGGAAGTAGGCGCGCCACCCGGGACTTGCCGGCGAACAGCGCGGCAGATCCCACCAGCCGCCAAGCCCGTCACCGGGGCGCGACCACTCGGTCTTGTAGTCCGGATCATGCCCGGCGAAATAGCCGCTCGAGGCATACGCCAGAATCTTGATTCCGCGCTGGTGGACCATCGTCACGAAGCGCCGGAATCCCTCCGGATTGACGGCCGTCAGCTTGTTGCGGCCGAAGAGTCCATAGCGATCGTTCCATTCATCCATCACGTGGATCAGCTGGATTCCCTCGTCCCGCAGCCGATCCAGTTCCTGTTCATCGTACTCGTCCGGTGCCCACGGTTCGCGGCTCGGGTACTCCCCCAGGTTATAGACGCACTGGCCCGGCAGATAGTTGGTGATCAGATGTTTCCGCATGCACGTGCGGATCTTCTGGGTGCAGATGGCGACGTTCATGAGCCGCCGCCGGTGGTCGTCGGCGCCGTAGCTGGCCAGAATCGCCGGCGCGCCGGCCGCCGCTGAAGCGATCTGCGCCGCGGGGGGCGCACCCCCGTGCGAAGCGCGACCAGGGATGGAAGCAGCCGCAGCGGCCGCAGCGCCCGTCTTGAAGAATGCTCGTCGGTCCATATTCGACTCCTGATTAGATTGCTGATTCGATTCCTGATTACATGGCCAGGCCCCATCCGATAGAACACAGCCCGGGGCAAGCCGCGTGCCGTGTGCAGACAGCGCTCACCACGCATGCTCGCCCGGTCCGGCTTCGATCCATTTCTCCCCGTTGGCCAGCCACACTCGGGCCGTCACGCCGGGCGGAAGCGCGACAGACAGCTCCATCCGGGCGTCTTTCAGCTGCCACTCCACCTGTACGGCACCGCGGACGGACCGGTAGGTGCCGCGTGCCCAGGTCAGCCCGGCCACGGGGCACGGACGGATCGTGATCTTGTCAAATCCCACGGCGTCGCGGGCGGGCGACACACCCAGCACGTGTTTCATGAACCACTCCTCGACCGAGCCGAACATCGGGTGATTCTGGCTGAACACGTCGTCCGATGGCCGCCACGTCTCCCACAGGGTCGTGGCGTTGTTGTCCAGCATGTAGCCCCAGCCGGGGAACGCCCGGCGGCTGACCACGGCGCCGGCCAACTCCGCCGCATCTTCAGTGCTGAGCACCTCCAGCAGGTACTTGGTGCCGTAGATGCCGGTGGTGAGCGCGCCGTCGTGCTCGGCCAGATCGTCCCGGAGCATGGCGAGCGCAGCCGGACGATCGGCCGCCGGAATCAGATCGTGGTAGAGCCCGAACAGCTGTTCCCCCTGGCGCCCCTCGCCGACCTTGCCCGCCCGGACGAACTGCCGCTGGAACGCCTGGCGGATCGCCTCGGCCAGTTCGTCAAACTGCCGCGCGTCGCCGGGCTTGCCGAGGATCGCGGCGAATTCAGCCACCAGACGGCTCCACTGATAGAAATGCGCCGTGCCAGTCAGCGTCTCGGGCGCTTTCTCCAGGGCCTCGTGATCCCCGATGCACTGCGGGATGATCAGCTCGGGGCATTCCTGCTGTACAAGCCGCACGTACCGCGCACAGGCATCGTAATGGCGCGCGATCACGTCGCGATCACCATAGTACCGGTACAGGTCACGCATCATCACCGGGACGGCGACCGTCCAACCGATGGGGCCCGAGCGGCCGCCGAACCCGCGATCTGCGATCCCGACAAACGGCGCGGTCTCCGTGAACCAGCCATCCGTCGCCTCGTCGGCAAAGTCCTGCACGCTCTTCGCATAGAACTGCCGCATATCAAAGTTGAAGATCAGTGCTTCCGTCGTCGCCGCGATATCGGCTCCATACCCGAACCGCTCGCGCGCCGGGCAATCGGACTGGACGCCGAACAGATTGCTCAGAAACGTCTGGCGACAAAGGCGGTGAATGTCGTTGAAGAGCGCGCTGGAGCACTCGAACTCGCAGGCGTCCGGCACAGCCGAGGCAAGCGCCACGGCCTGGACATCCGACGTCGCCGGCGGCGCGGCGAGACCTTCGATCTGCACATAGCGGCAGCCGTGCCAGGTGAATCGCTGAGCGTAGTGCTCGTCACCGCGCCCACTGCGGATGTACACATCACGCTGGTCCGCCACATCCGGCGCACCCGGCCCGCCCATTCCAGCGCGCTTGATCTGGCCACACACTCCGGTCAGCACGTTGACGGTGCCGTCCGGATGGAGCAGCTCGCCGTAACGGAATGTCACCACCTCACCGGCACCGCCGGCGCCCAGGCGAAAACGCACCTGCCCGGCGAAGTTCCGCCCCAGATCGACGACATGCACACCCGCGCGCAGCGTGTGGACCGCCGCGGCCGGCCACGTCTCCCGCACACGCACCGGAGGCGCCGTGCGCGGCACCAGCACGCCAGCAGGTCCGGCCACCGGCACCGCCGGCCGCCACGCCGCGTCATCGAATCCCGCCTGCTGCCATCCGGGCGTCTCTCGCCGCGCATCATAGACCTCGCCCAGATAGAGACTGTTCCGCAGAAGCGGCCCCCCCGACACCCGCCAGGAAGCGTCGCTCACCACCGTCTCCACCGTGCCGTCCTCGTAGCAGATCTCCAGTTTCGCCACCAGACACGGGCGTCCCACTGCCAGCGCGTCACGCAGATTGAATCGGCCCCACATCCGCAGCGGCAACGGGTTGTACCAGCCGTTGCCCAATGAAACCGACAATACGTTGTCACCAACCTTCAGAGCCTCGGCCACGTCGTACGTGTCGTACAGGACGCGCTGGCCATACGGCGTCCACAGCGGCGCAAGCGCGTTATCGGACAGAGGCCGCCCGTTGATCGACGCCTCGTAGAAACCCAGCCCGGCAATCTGCAGCGACGCCGCTCGGATCGCCCGCGGCGCCGAGAATGTCTTGCGGAACTGCGGCGCCGGGTCGTCCGCATAGTACCCCGCGTCGCTCGATGGCTGCTCGCTTCCGTCGCCGATCCACACGGCACCCGACCAGTCGCCTGTGCCGGAAGCGGGCACGGTCTCGGGCAGACCGGCAGTCCCTGTCTTGCCAGCCACCGCCCCAATCAGGATGATGAATAATGCGTGACACGCTGGAAACTTCATGCGTCTCTCTCCACCTGCACAGCCCAACACCTGCACAGCCCAACACCTGCATAGCCCAACCACCGACTTGCCTTGGGGACTGGCCCAACGAACAACCGGAGCAGGATGCCCTGCGCCGGCCCGCGCTGACGGGACTGAGCGTCACCACAGTATAAGCCAGGACGCCAGGCCCGTGTGACGAGGCCGCGGACTGACGATATGATGGTGTGTGCCCGCGTCAGCCGGGGTACTATTGACACGAGGAGTTCCATGATGCGACTTTCGCTCTATCGATCCGTGTGGGTCCTGGCCCTGGCGGCTCTGGGAAACGCCCAGGCGCCGGCCGGGGAGATCGAGTTCTTCCCGGTGGTGACGCAGTTCTCGCCCGTGCCGTCCGGACCAGGCTGGCGCGGCGAGGAAGGCCCGTTGAGCGCGGAGACGCTGCGGGCGACAGTGGACAACCTGTGGGACCACGGCGTGCGCGGCATCATGATTCCCACGCACCGCCCGGCGGAGGAGGAGGCGATCATCCTGGCGCACGCGCGGTCGAAGGGCATGGTCTTCACGTGGGAGGCCGGTGCGCTGGAGATCTTCGGGCGGACGGATCCGCCGCAGCCATGCGTGTACTCGCCCGAATACGCCCAGGTGGTGCGGGACGCGGCCGAGCAGAAGTTGGCCCGCTGGAAAGACCTGGATGGGTTGTACAATGTCCTGATCTATCAGGACGAGCCGTTCCATTGGGGCCCGCAGTCGTTCGGCTACAACCCGGAGGTGCGCGCGGAATTCGAGCGGCGGTACGGCTACGCGCTGCCGCCCGATCTGGAGAGCATCCGCAGTGACCCGCGCAAGTGGGGTGACGTGCTGAACTTTCGCTCGAGTTACTTCCCCGACGGCTGGCGGCAGGTGTACCGCATCGTCAAGGAACTCGCGCCCCAACTGCGGACGACCCTGACGCACGACAGCCACAACACCTTCGGCGGCGGATGCACGTCGCATGCGGAACTGGCTCTGGACGACGTGTTCCATTGGGGCGGCGATTTCGCCGACCTGTTCCTCTATGACATCTATCCGTACATGATGTTCGACTTCCGGTTCGGGCGCATGGGACAGGTGCCCAAGCCGCGGATGAGCCAGACACATTACTCCTTCGCCCAGATGCGCGGTCTGACCACCGCCTCGAACAAGGAGCTGGGCTTCTGGGTCGGCACCTATCACCCCGCCTGGTTCGCCGGTTTCCTCTCGCCCGAGCTGGAAGCCATGCACTGGGTGGAAAGCGAAACCAGCATGACCGCGGTGGCGCAGGGGGCCAACTACCTGCTGACCGGCTACAACGTCCCTGCCAGCGCCGGGCACTGGGAGTCCTTCGGGAAGGGGCTGAACCTGCTGCAACAGGCCGGCGCACGACTGCTCGACACACCCAAGGTCCGCGCCAAAGCCTGCATGCTCTTTCCGCGCACCCAGTACCTCCAGTTGCAGCAGGAATACTTCAACGTCGGACTGTCATTCGAGCTGTTCCTGCGCGCCTTTGGCGAACTGGATATGTTGCACGAGGACCAGGTTACCGACCAGTCGCTGCTGGGTTACGATCTGCTCGTGCTGTTCGATGTGGAGTTGCTGCCCGAAGCGGTCGCGGAGCACATTGCCGATTTCGTGCGGCAGGGTGGAACCGTGATCGCCGACTGCGTGCCGTGCCGGAACGAGTTGCGCGAGTCGATGACTGTATGCGAGGAACTCTTCGGGGTCCGCGATGCGCGGACGAACCGCATTGCACGGGCAGGGCACTGGGTGCCCTATGTCACACAGCCCCCGGTCTGGGCGAACATGCCGGCCGCGCCGCCCGACGAGACGCGTTTCGAGACGGCGCGGCTCGACGGGCAGGCGCTGGGCGTGGACCTCGCCCTCCCGCTGATCAGTCCCCGGACCTGTACGGTCACCGACGGCCAGGTCCTGGCCACCACCTCAGCCGGCGCGCCAGCGCTGGTTCGCAAACAGACGGGCGCCGGCCAGACGTTCCTGTTCGGCTTCTGCCTGCAAGACACCTACTTCGGTATGTGGGACAAGGACGACCCGGTTGCCCGCCGCCAGCTGCAGGCGCTGCTGGCGGCCATCCCACGCACAGCGGGCGTCCGCGCGCACGTGCATTCGTCCAATCCCGATATCGAGGCGGCCGTGCGGGCTAACAAACAGGAGGGCTTTCTGTTCGTGATCAACCATGAAGCCCAGGACATATCGACGACCGTGCGGGTCGCCGATCTGCCGTTTCGCGTGGGGCAGGTCGTCAACCTGGAGGACGGCCATCCGGTGGCGTTTGCACGGGAAGGTGCGGACGCAATCCGCCTGACACCTTCCGTGCCGGTGGGCAGCACCATGCTCGCAGCGCTCAAGCCGGCCGGCGCGCGCGACACGTTCACCTTGTGGCAACTGCCGAGCCAGACGCCCGTGCAGATGATGTCCTATGTACTGCAGACGGTACACGATCAGGTCGTGGTCATCGACGGAGGCAACGCGGGTGATGCCCCCTATCTGCGCGAGTTCATCAACGGCCTGGGTGGGAAAGTCGAAGCGTGGGTCATCACGCATCCGCACAGCGACCATTTCGCGGCTCTCACGGAAATACTCCAGGCACCCGGCGCGCCCGAGATCAAAGCAATCTACGGCTCGCTCCCGGACGAAGCCTGGATCGCGCAGCACTGCAGCGAAGGGGAACTGAAGTCGTATCGCGCCATGGCGCGCGCGTTGGAGGCATCCCACCGCACGGTCATCGAACTCTCACTCGGCCAGACGCTGGACATCGACGGCGTGAAGATCGAAGTCCTCGGCGTGAAGAACCCCGAAATCACCGCCAACCCGATCAACAACTCCAGCCTGGTTCTGCGCGTCTCCGATCCGCAGAAAGCAGTGCTGTTTCTGGCCGACCTCGGAGCGGAAGGGGGGGACAAGCTGCTTGCCGGCCCCTACGCCGACAGACTGCCTGCCGACTATGTGCAGATGGCCCATCATGGCCAGAACGGCGTTCGCGAAAATGTCTACCAGGCGATCCGCCCCAGGTTCTGCCTGTGGCCGACACCGAAGTGGCTGTGGGACAACGACAATGGTGGCGGACCTGGTTCAGGCCCGTGGCGCACGCTCGAGGTGCGACAGTGGATGGAGAAACTCCCCGTCGAGGTCCACTACCTCTGCTGGGAAGGGCTCCAGATGATCCCGTAAGACTGCCACCCGGCCAGCGAGCGCTGCGTCAATCCTCCAGTTGCGTCATTTGGGCCACATGCACGTGAAAAACAACTGGTATCGTGGCAGCAATCACGTTTGGTTCGTGTGTCGATAGAAGTCACGTGTGGTGACCTATTCGCGCCACGCGAACTGTCGTCTTGAGCCGTAGCGCGGCGCCCCTAACACAGCCCGGGGTAAGCCGCGCCTCGCGGCGCCAACCCGGGTACACGTGCCCGAAGACATGCCGTGCCCGAAGACATGCCGGTCGAGCCACAGACGCCGCATGGAGGTCCAGCCATCTGCCTGTTGGAGCACCACCGGAGCTGCAGCGACGATTCGTGGCGATCAGCCCAACGTATACTGGGGAATCTTCATCGTCTCGCCATCCTTGAGGGCCGAGTTGTGCGCTATAATCCCGGCTACCGTCATGTTGAGCGCCTGGGCAATGTCCACCAGCGGTTTGCGATCCGCCAGGATCGACAGCACGAACTCATTCATCAGTTGGCCGTGCGAGCCGCCGTGACCGCCGGCTTCGACGCCCGGTGGCAGCGGCGGGCGCTTGACCGACGGCAGATTCGTCTCCAAGCCCTCGTACTGGCCATAGTACGTTCCCTTCTGCCCGCGAATGCGCCCCATCTCGCCGCTGAATCCTGGCGTGTCCCAGCTGACGGCCATCCGTGACATGCCCCCTTCACTCGTCCGGAACATGGCGATCTCCGTCCCGAACGGGTTCTGATAACGGTTGTTGTCCGCCTGCAACCACGGGGTCAAACTCGGCATCCCGAGACAACTCACCTCCGTGAAACTCCCCGCCGTAACGCCCATGTAATACGCGTTGGAATGCGTGGGATACCACTGCGGCGGGTTGCCGATGCGCCAGCCCTTGTACGAGTCAATTGGATCCTTGGCGTAGTGATAGTACTCACCTTCGGAATAGACGAGCTTGCCGAACGCGCCTGCCTGATAGAGTACGCGCATCGCATGGCAGTCTTCATGGAAATAGGAAGTCTCGAACATCATGTACTTGCGGCCGCTGGCCTTCACCGTTTCGAACAGCGCGTCGGCATCCTCCAGCGAACCGAAGGTGGCCGGCACGGCGCAGGCCACGTGCTTGCCATGTTTCAGGACTTCCATGCAGTGCCGCGCGTGGCTAGGCGCGTCCGTCGCTACGAACACCGCCTCGAGCGTCTCGTCTTTGACCAGTTCTTCGAGCGAAGGATAGGTCTTTTCGCAACGGCAGGCCTTGGCCAATGCCGCACAGCGCTCGGGAAACAGGTCACTGACGGCCGCTACCTCGACGTTCGGATGATCCTGGAAACTGAAAGCCGCCCCGAACTGGCAGACGCCGAATCCCACAATGCCCACGCGGATCCTGCGATCCGAGATCGGCTCCCATCCCTGCGACGCGGCCGGATCCGTGGGAGCCTGCTCGAAACCCTGGATCGGTTGCTTTGCCTGCTCCTGCGCCAAGCCGGATCCCGCCAGTCCCCACGCTGCCGTGCCCATCCCCATTGCCTGCAGAAACGCTCGCCGTGAACTTGAAGCCGCCATCACAGTCTCCCTCGAAGAATGATGCCTGGTAATTGTCTTCGCCATTATGTTCAGCCGGATCCCCGGTTGCCAATCCGACAACGCCACGCCGTTCCGATGCGGTGGGCCGGTGCCCGACGTCCGGTGCCAGGTGTTTGGACTTGCGTGCTGCTGTACCGTTACAGGTCTCCGCTCAGACAAACCGCGGGCCGATCATGCCGCGCCTGAGCCTCGGTGGCTGCGGCGAATGTCGCTTCCAGCGTCTCTCCCTTCTGCAGCCGGACTGCAAACTGCTCGCCGGTCTTCTCCACGCCGTCGCGGTTCCACACCGGCTGCCGTCCGTCGAAGTTGTCGCGGATGCGGACCGTACCATCCTTGCCCGCGACGACGCGCAGCCACGTCGTCGCTCCGTGCTCGCGCCGCGCCGAGACCCGATGCCCCCCTTCCGCGCGCAGATCGGTAAACGCGGCATCCGCCCACCGCTGTGGCACAGCCGGAAACACGCGGATGATCTCCGTGTCCCGCTGGCCAGGCGTCGGGCTCCAGCTCTGCAGCAGCATTTCGTGCACCGCCTGCGCGGCGAGGAAGTTGCCCTCGAGCGTAAACGGGCGGTAGGTGAAACTGGACAGACCGCTTTGCGTCTGATCGCCGTTGGCATGGAATCCGTTACGGAGCACAAACGCCCGGCAGAAATCGTCCAGGTACCGGAGTGCGCCCTCCGCGTCGCCCACGCGCGCCCGCAGGCAGCTCATCCAGGAAAAACTGTAACCGCACCAGGCCGACGTGCCCAGCGCGTCCCATTGTGCCAGCGACGCTTCGATCCGCCGCGCGTCCACTGCATCCCCTTCGCAGGTGATCAGGTTGAACGGATACAGCCCGATGATGTTCGACAGGTGGCGGTGCGAGGAGGGGAGGGGCGTCCGGGCGTCGACCAGCAGCAGGCCGGTATCATCGGTGTGGAAATCCCCCAGCGCGGCCGCCGCCTGCGCCCACCGCCTGGCCTTGTCCAGCTCGCCGCACGCGTCAGCCATTTCCTGCAGTGCGAGGAAGAGCATCTTCAGGCACATCAGATCGTAGTTCGAGTTCGGTTCGAGCCACGCGCGCGGACTGTTGTCAAAAATCTCGGGAGAGGAGGACAGCGGCAGTTTCAGCAGACCGTCCGCTCCGGGCTTGAGCAGGCCGAGCATGCACGTGCCGACCCCCGAGCACCACGGATATGCGCGCTCGCGCAGAAACGCGTCATCAGCGGTATAGCGCCAGTGCAGGTAGAACAGGTGTGCACTCCAGGCGCTCATCGTCGGCGACATGCTGTATTGCCCCCAACCACCCAGCGGCTGGCCGGCCAACGACATGACACCGGGGCAGGCCAGGCCAGACGTGCCGTAGAAGCCCCGGGCGAATTCCGCAAACACCTCGCGGCGGTCCCACAAGTAGTCGAGATACGAGAGCCCTTCGTCAAAGTGGCCGGCATGCTGGTACGCGATGTACGTCATCTGCGTGTTGAGGTCATTGTGGTAGTCCCCTTTCCACGGAGGCAGGCCGCCATTGTCGGCCGTCCAGACGCCCTGCAGCGGCATGGGGGGTGCGCCGCGCCGCGAGGCGGCGCCGTGGAAGTACCGCACCAGGTGGTACTGCCGTGAGATGGCCAGCGCCACCGGCGGCAACGTCACCGAGGACTGGTTCCAGAACGCCTCCCACCACTGAGCGTGCGATGCGTGCAGCGCCTCGTAGCCGGCCTCCAGCGCCGCCGCACAGCGCGTGCGCGCCAGGCTCAGCACGTCCGCGGCGTCGTTGGTCGATGTGACGGCCACCGCCAGCAACGTCGCGCCCTCCGTGCGCCGTTGGGCGACACACACGCAGTACTTCAAGCCATCGGCCGCGTCCTGGACATACCATCTGGCCGCTCCTTCCGCGCCATGCTGAGCCGGCGGGTATCCCAGCTGACTGACCGCCCCGCCACTGCTCGGACCCGCATCGCCCCCCGCCGGCCCGGCACCCGACGGGATCAGTGCGACCGACCGAGGCGCCGGCCCCGGAATCCGCAGCAACGCCACCGGATCCCGGGCGCTGAAAAACGCCGCCAGACTCGCCCCGCCGGACAACCGCACAATCCCTTCGGCCGTGGCCAGATTGAGTTCGAACTGCGTGATCCGCTGCGTTGGGTCGAGCGTGACTTCCAGCCGGCCAGCCGGCAGCTTCGTCGGCGTGACGCCGTTGTACGGGCTGTCCCACCAGTCGTTGACCGTGTCATACTCCTGCTTCGCGATCAGCGCGGCGGCCTTCGCATACGTGCGGGTCTTCCACCACTCGCGCTCCCCGGCCGGGCGTTCGTCCCACAAGTCTCCCCGGTCAAGCGACAGACGCACCGTCTGCGCTTCGCCCCACAGCAGGCCGCCCATCAGGCCATTACCCAGCGGTACCGCTTCATCCCACGTTGTGATCGGTGCCTCGAGCACCAGGTTCTGATCGGCCGGCGGCACCGCCCCACTGCACACCAGCCCGCCGTACAGGAACACAACACCGGCCATCAACGCTCGCACCAGACTCGCCATAATAAACACCCACTCTCAGAGCCCGCTCCCCTCCGAGCGGACCGGCACACCATCCTACCTCACCGCCCCCGCCTTACTGCCAGGTCACGCGTCCCAGCCAGACCGTGCCGTCCGCGCCGCGCGGATGCGGGCGAGTCCCGGCCAGCGGATCGACCAGGCGCGAGATGAACTCGGCGTCCGTCACCCACGCTTCGCCCGACGTGACCGCCGCGGCTCCGAAGTTGCCAAGCATCACGCCCCGCTCGGGCAATACGACCTTCTCTGTGGCGCGGATAACCTGCAGCCGCTCGGGATCCACCTGCGCCATGAACAGCGGAGCTCGGTTGCGCGGGATGTGGTCGTTGTCCGCACCGCGCCGGGTGTACGTCAGGAACAGACCCTCGCCATGCGCCAGCCAGTGCGCCTGCGTGTTGTAGCTGCCCAGGTCCTCGCCATCGTCGAACGTCCAGGGGCGGACCGGCTCGAAGTGCAACCCATCGTCACCCACGGTGACGTAGCCCCGCGCATCGTTGCGCAACGTCAGATAGTACCGGCCACGAAACGACACGAGCGACGGCTCCGCGAAACCACGACCGCCCACCAGTGCCAGCTCGTCGCCGTGCCGCAGGTACTGCATGGTGCGCCCGTCGAATGCACAGTGCAGGATCGTCGCCTGATAATCGCCACCCAACTCCGGCTGGAACGCCACCGGCACCAGGAGCGTCCCGTCTGACTGCACCAGCCACTGCGAGCAGCCACACCCCACGCGGCGGAACTTCCCGTCCGTCTCCGGCACCTCCAACTCGCGCCACGTGCTCCAGCTATTAGCCTGCGGGTCATACGTAGCGTACGACGTTTCATAAGATCGCGGCAACTGCTCCAGCGAGGTGAAATTTCCGGTAGCCGTGTAGAGAATCTTGGCTCCAATCGCCAGCATCCGGGCGCTGGGCGCATGCCAGCCCGGGGTCACGTCCGCGACGGCAATCGTGATGCCATCCCCTCCTGATCGCCACGCCAGCTCCGGAATCTCCGTCGGCCCGACCCAGGTCGCTCCCAGATCATCCGTGCGCATGAAGTAAAGCCCCGAGTAGTGGTCGTCAGCCACCAGGTGCTTCAACAGCGTCATCACGACCGCCGGCTGCCCATCCCGCCCGTAACCGGGCAGCGCCGCCACACGCGGATGAAACCAGCAGAATTCCGGATCGAGTTGCTGGTGAGCGACTTCAGCCCGCACGTCGAAGCCCACCAGCGGTGGATTTGCAGCCGTAGCCGCCTGCCGCGCAAAACCCGGCGGTGACAACGCGTGCACGCTGGCAAGCGCTGCCGCCGCGCGCAACCAGTCGCGCCGCGTGTACGTCAGTTGCGACGACTCCATCATGGCCATACCCCTCAGCCCCACACCAAACAACTCGATACCAAGCAACCCGCACGCCATTGTGCTCCGCTCGTATGCGTCCGTCAATCGCCGCGCAACGGAACCCAGGGTCGTCGCGCTTCGCCGCACACCCTGGGGTAGCTGAACCCTTCCTTGATTCGAGCTTGGAGAAAATCGTCGTTCGGGTACATTCGAAGTCGACTCACAGGTGGCGTGGTGAAAGGCCCGAAGAAACGGCCCTGGTGCCGGTTTTGACATTTGTTCCACCGGTGAGCCACTTCGCATTAACGGTTTACTTCTCACTGCGAACCCCGTGTCAGGTTGGCGACCCTGCACCAGGGGTGCGGTACCGGGATAGCTGTCGTCCGGCCGAAGGTCAGTTTTCACCGTAGCCTTGGGCAACGCCCCAGGAATGGGAGCACAACGAGGTGTTTGGCCGAAGGCCATATTCACACATGGGAGACCATGCCGCAGGTGAGTTTGGCCTTCAGCCAAACGTGTGCCATGGCTTCGATTTCCTGGGGCGTTGCCCCAGGCTATGTTGATAGTGGCCTTCGGCCAATTGCGGGATGTAACCGCTGCACGGTGAGGAGGTAGGCAGTCCATGCGAATGGGCCCATCCATGGCATGGATTTGTCCACACTACAACCGGCTCAGAATGACCGAGTCTTTCACCGTCCCAACTCACAGGCTCAGACGCGTGGAAAGTGAGGTACACGTGACAGCTGGAGGTACTATGTAGTGGTGAGCGCGCCGCAGGGGCGGCGCGGGGGGCACATCGGGGATCCCAGTAAACTACTGTCCAAAATACCGGGGACGGTACACGAGGAGGAGCACATGACAAGATCTCGCGCAAGGAAACATCAATTCAACCGCAAGATACTCATCACCGGCTTTGGCGCGGTGGGGCAGGCGCTTCTGCCGCTCCTCCTAAGACATCTGCACGTTCCGTGCCGCAATATCACGATCATTGACTTCGCTGACCGGAGAGAGGCGTTACGGCCGATGATCACGAAGGGGCTGTGCTTCGTGCACGAGCGCGTTACCCCTATGAGCCTCTCCAGACTGCTCGCGGCGCACGTAAGCCGAGGCGACCTCATCATCGATCTGGCCTGGAGCGTCGACTTCTTCGACATTGTCGAATGGGCGCACAACAACGAAGTACTGTATGTGAACGCCTCCATCGAATCCTGGGACAATACGGCGGCAGATATACACAAGAGCTCGCTTGAGAAATCGCTCTACGCGCGGTACGAGCGGTTGTTACTGCTTGCAGGCAAGTGGAGACAGTCGACGACAGCCGTCGTGGACCAAGGGGCCAATCCTGGATTGGTCTCGCATTTCGTCAAACGCGGCTTGCTCGATATCGCGGCCAAGACGCTCCAAGAAAACCAGGCGGGACGTACCCGGAAGCGGATGCTGGAACGCCTTTGCGCGGACGAGTCTTTTGCAGAGCTGGCCCACACGCTGGGCGTGAAGGTAATTCACTGTAGTGAGTGGGATCGACAACTCAGCGCGGTGCCCAAGAAGGCGGACGAGTTCGTGGGCACGTGGAGTGTCGAAGGCATGTGGGAAGAATCCATCTCGCCCAGCGAGTTGGGTTGGGGCACCCATGAGAAAACGTTGCCTCCCTTCTCGATCGTACCCCGGTCTGGTCCGTGCAATCAGATCATCCTGCCGCAGATGGGGCTGAACACTTGGGTGCGCTCCTGGGTGCCTCATCAGGAAATCGTCGGCATGGTCGTTACCCATGGCGAGTCGTTTACCATCTCGCACGCTTTGACCGTGCGCAAGGACGACCGTGTCATCTACCGTCCCACGGTTCACTACGCCTACATGCCGTGCAATGACACGCTGGTCTCCTTGCATGAGTTGCGGTGCAGGCACTACGAGCTGCATCCCCACAAGCGCATTCTCACCAAGGAGATTGTGGAAGGAATGGATCTGGTCGGCGTGCTGATGATGGGCCATCAATTCCAGTCATGGTGGACGGGCAGCATTCTGAGCATTGAGGCGGCCCGCAGGAAGGTGGCGGACACGAACGCCACGGCCCTTCAAGTTGCCGCCGGAGTGCTTGCAGGGGTGCTATGGGCCATCGCCAATCCCCGCCGCGGCGTCTGCTTGCCCGATGATCTGCCCCACGAGGAGATACTCAGGCATGCCGGACCGTATTTGGGCAAAATCGTGTCGGAGCCCTCGGACTGGACCCCGTTGCGGCGGCATCGCGTCTATTTCAACGAGAATCCCGAGGCGCAGCCAGACCATAGCGATCCTTGGCAGTTCACCAACTTCCTCTTCCGGCCGTGAACCTCAGGAAACCAACGGAACCCAGTATGCGCCGCGCTTCGCGGCGCACACTGGGCTGCGGAGTGTAACCGCTTCGCGGTAAAGAGCAGCGGAAATGAAGCTGAATTGACGTGTGTAACAGATGCCCAAAACACGCGCTCGAGCACCTCCCGAAACATGAGTTTGTCCGAGTTCGAAATCGCGTGTTCGCCAATCCAGTCGTACGACCTATCTCTCCGCCGTCAAGCGGTCACACTCCACAGTTGGCCGAAGGCCATTGTTGTGGGAAGATCCCGCAGGATGGTCCAAGCCAGACAACCAGTCGAGAAACAGACGCTGTTGCTGACTCTGAAAGCGGTTGATGTCGTCGGGGGTCAGGAGTTGGAGGTCCTGTGACCGACCCGCGCGGTCCCAGGCCGGGCGGGCCCGCGTGACACAATCCCGCACATCTGTCCAGCTTGCGTCCCGGTCGCGTTGCGGCGCGTAGATCAGGCAGGGGCGTGGCGCGATCAACGCGAGGACCTCATCAAAGTCACACGGGATCGTCGCCTCGGATCCGGCAAACAACCCCAGTTTGGGCTGCAGTGCGTGCCACTGGTACAGACACTGGTTGCCGCCGGTCGGCCGGTCATCGGCGTTGGTGCGGAGCGGCGTGAAGCCGCAGAACGACGCGACTCCGGCGATGCGCGGGTCCTGGGCGGCCGCGTACAGCCCGACCATGCCACCCAACGAATACCCGAGTACGAAGATGCGGCGCGTATCGATGGGCGGCAGCGGCGACTGCGACTGCCCCTTGCCATCCACCAGGAAGTCGACCGCCGCGTGCACATCGAACACCATGCGTCCCAGACGCGACCAGGTCGGGTACTTGTCGTAAAAGTCCGGACCTTCGAGCAGGCGATCGCCAAACCCGCACTGGTCGTACGCCAGCACGACGTACCCCTCGGCGGCAAGACGGTGGTACACGGTCGTGTCTTCGACTCCGTAGCCTTCGTTCGATCCACTGGCATACGAATAGGGATGCAGCCAGATGATTGCAGGTGCCGGTTGCGCAAGCTCGGGACGATAGTACACGTTGCCATGGATCCGGCCGCTGAAACTGACCGTCATCCGCGCGGTACCGGGACAGGCCCACCGATCGCGTGAGGAGCTGGGAACGCCCAGCTCGTTCTCCGACCGGATGTAATACTCCCCTGCGCCTTCCACGTGCTGCGGGACCCGGCCGAGCATCCACGCGATGCGCCGCGCGCGATCGGCGTTGTCGCCGGCCGGGGAACCGGGCGGCGGTCCAGGACACTGTAGGTCGTCCGGTGATTGTCTCTTCTTCCAGGCCTGCCAGTCGAACTGGTGGAGCAGGACTTCCGGAAAGTCGCTCTGCATTGCCGTGCCCCGGCCGAACGACAGATCGAACCAATCGATGTTCTGCTGGCGGTGTGGCGCCGTCACATAGTCGGGTGCCGGCCCGGACTCGTGGCTTCCCGGGCGATACATGTTCCGCAGGTGGTCCGGCCGGCCCAGGAAACGATACACCTCGCGGCCGGTCAGGTACGTGCGCTCCACACCGAACGTCGGATCGCCGTCGTCATTGTGTGCGGTATGGAACATACAGCGTCTGGGCGCAATCAAGGCCAGCAGGCCGTGCCCTTCGATTGGCAGTTCGTGTTCTCGCCCGTGATAGGCTCTCAGATCGGCGCGCGCCCAGGGCGCGGGATAATCCGCAATCGATTCGGAGAACGTCTGCCGGCCGGCGAAGCGATACGTCACGGCCGTGGGGGTCCCGGAGCTGCGTGCCACGACCGAAGTGAAGCGCGGGTCGAAGGCGGCCGCGTAGAGCGCCTGTTTGCCATAGCGTGAGAAGCCAATGATGCCCACTTGTCCAGGCGCGACGTCGTAGCCGTACTGCGGATCCAGCAGGTAGTCCAGCGCCCGGCTGGCCAGCCATGCCTGGATGGCCAGCGACGACTGCCAGGTCGCCTCGGGGTATTCGCGCTGGAACACCTGCCACACTTCTTCGTAGCCGGGATAGCCTTCCTCGTGGTGGTGCACATCGAGTCCCGGGTAGAGACAGACCATATAGCCGCGTGCGAGGGCATCTTCGCCCCAGTAGATCTGATAGAAACGCGGCTGCGTGAGCAGAAGCGGGAACGGGCCGGCACCGCGGGGAATCCACACCCACATCTCAAATGACGCCTTGTGGGGCGTCTCGAATGTGAGGCGTACGCGGCGGCGCGTCGATCCGTCGTCGGGGAGCACCGTTTCGAGAATCTCCGCATTCACAATCCCGGGCACCTGCTGCGGAAACTCGCCGATGAAGTACTGGCAGAACAACCGGCGGATCTCATCCTGGCGGCGCGCGAAGTCCTCCCTGGTCCGCACCGGGCGGCCGTCCAGAAACTCGAGCAGCGGGGGAAGATCGACACGGACATACCCGGGCGAAACCGCTCCGTCCTCGCCGCCCGCACGCGATGCTCCAAGAACCAGGCACGCACCTGCGGCAATGAGGGTCAACCACCGGACGCGACACGTGGATCCCTGGGCTTGCATCATACTCACCTGCTCACGTTTTGCCATGAACCACTCACAGCCACTGATCGAGGTGCTGCTGGACAAACGCATCGTCGACCAGATGCGGGTACTGCCGACAGACGCGATCGATCTCTTCAGCCTGCCCCGGACTGAGCGTCTCTTTCGGGTCGAGGCACGCGATGCTGTCCAGCAATCCCTGCCGGCGGAGGACTTCGTGAACCCCTGGAATGCAGCCGGCGAAATGGTGGGCAGCGTCGAAGATCGCTGCGTTCATGTCCGTCACCGCGGCGGCCGTGTCGAGCAACCGCAGCAGACAGCGATACGGTGCGTTCGCCTCCTCGCCCTCCAGCGGCCGCGATTCACAGGTGCCGGCCGCATCCGGCAGGGGTGTGCCGGCCGGGCACTCGACCGCGCGGTGGCACTGGTCGAGCAAGTTGCAGGCGGTGCGAGTCCACACGGCCCAGTGTCCCAAGAGCCCGCCCACGATCCGCTTCCGGACGACCCGGCCGCCCACGGTGAACTGGTAGGTGGTCAGCAGGTCCACGACGATGCTGTCGTCGTTGCCGGTGTAGAGCGCGATGTCGTCGCGTCCACTCTCGGCCACCGCGCGCACCACGTCGATGGTCTGGTAGCGGTTGAAGGGCGCGATCTTGACTGCCACCACATTATCAATGGCGGCGAACTGCCTCCAGAACGAACAGCTCAACACGCGCCCGCCGACTGCCGGCTGCAGGTAGAACCCGAAGACCGGGATGAGCTCCGCCACATGGCGGCAGTGATCGATCAGCGCCGGCTCGTCCGCGTCGCGCAGCGCGCCGAGACTCAGCAGTCCGGCGTGGAACCCGAGGTCGCGGGCGAGCTGCGCTTCCCGGATCGCCTGCGGGGTCGGGCCGCAGATTCCGGCGATCCTCAGCAGCGGCTCGGCGCGCCGGCCGTCGAGCTGGCTGAACTCGTCGGCCGCCACCGCCAGCACCGGTTCGAGCAGCCCGATCTGCGGATCGCGGATGGCAAACTGCGTGGTGTGCACACCGACGGCGATACCCCCAGCGCCTGCGGCGCTGTAGTAGCGCCACAACGCGCGCTGACGCCGTTCGTCAAACTGGCGATGGTTCCCCAGCGCCAGTGGGCTGGCAGGTATCACCACGCCGCGCTCGAGGATGGAACGGAGATGGGGGGAGAACGCTGCGGGCATCGAGTCACCTCGCCAAGGGCAGTTCCACAAGGTATATCTGGCGGCCGTCCCCGCCACAGGGCGAATCGATTGTCACGTATCGCCCGTCCGGACTGATGCGCGGGTGCAGGTCGACGCGCCATTCGTGGTACGGCGACGTGGACCAGTATTCCGGCGCCTGGTAGAACGCCCCCAAGTCGATTTTCTCCTGCTCCTGGGTGTCGAACAGATAGAGATGCTGCCGGCGTTCCTTGTCAGGATACGTATCGTTGACGATCCAGCGGCGGTCGGGCAGATAGTTGCAGTGGCCGTCTCCGGTCATGATGCCTGCGCCGATGTGCTCGACCGTACCACCCGGCTTGTCTTCGTACAGGAAGAATCCCCAGGGCGCATCGGCCTGCCCGTCAGGCTTCGAGTAGGCCAGCATGTACGTCGGGTCGCGCCAGATGAAATGGGACACGTATCCCGAACCGATCAGCACGCGGACGTCGGAGCCGTCGGCACGCGCACTGATCATGCGCGTCAACCATGACTTGCCCTTCGACCAGCGGTGCAGGAAGACGAATCGCGACCCGTCAGGGTTGACCAGCAAGTGGTTGAACCAGTGTTTCACGCCGGCCAGGTCGCCTCCTGGGAACGGAATCCGGGCGATGTCGGCCAGACTGATCAGCAGGTCCTGCTGGCCCGTCACCAGATCCACGCGGAAGATGCCGGTCGTCGCCGGCGCAAGTTCTTCCCGCGCCGCATCCGGCACACCGTTGTAGCCGTAACCAGGACGCATGTCCGCCAGGCGGCCGAAGTCCGTGGAGATCGCCCACTTGGCGTCCGGACTGACCGCGTAGATGGGGTGGGGCAGCGTACGCCGCTGACGCGTGTTCACATCGAGGATGTGTGCCACGAAGTGATCGCCCTCCCGGTCGTTCCAGATGATCTCGCTCGCGGACCCGGGCAACCACTGCAGCATGCAGCCCTGCTGCCAACACCACGCGCGGGACGTGCCCAGCTCGATCCAGCGGTTCCCGTCCTGGAGGTCGAGCATGCCGACCTGGATGACGTCGTCCGGCGTGGGGGATCGGTGCTCGAAATCGACCTGCATGCTCAGCGCATAGCGGCCGGTGGGATCGAACTGGAGCTTGTCGTAGTAACCGAACCAGTGGCACTTTGGACCACCCGTCAAAGGCTGGACGTGAGGTGGGAGCGGTTCGGCCGGTGTGGTCGAGGCCGGTGTGGGCCGGGAACCGCAGGAGGCGGCCACCGCCGCGCCCACAATCTGAACGAAACTGCGTCGTGACATGCTCATGGTTCGTCTCCTGCGTGCGGGAGTACACAGTCGCTGATGCGATGGGAAAAGGGAAAACCCCAGTATAGTGTTTCTCGGTGGGGTCGGGGGGAGAGTTGTGTGCAGACAAGAGGAGAGCGATCGCCGTGATGATCTCGCGCGAACGCGTTCAAACCATGAATCCCTACGGGCTCAAACGCGATTTCGGCGACTGGATACCCCGATCGAAAACGTGCTGACCGTCTATCGCACCGTGGCGCTGCGCTGCGGCATGCGCCCGTAGGCGGGGTGGCTTCCAGCCTGTCTCACTGGAATCGGCCGCTCGGCACACCTGGCCGGCAGGCTGGAAGCGCTTCCCGGTACGGTTAAGCTGCCGGCGCGGACAGCGCCGCACCGGCGTGGAGTAATGGCGTGGGGCCGGCAGCCGGCCGCTCAGACCACTCAGACCATGTCTTTCAGGCCCTTGAGCGGCACGACCTTGACGACGTTCTTAGCCGGCTTGGCTTTGAAAATCGTCTCTTCTTTCGTAAAGGGATTGATGCCCTTGCGCTCCGGCATGGCGGGCTTCCGCACCACGTTAATCTTCATCAGCCCCGGGATCGTAAAGGTGCCGGGACCGCTGTCTTTGAGATTCGCCTCGATGAGCGTGGCGAGATCGTCGAACAACGCAACAACCTGATCCTTGGCCAATCCGGTCGATTCGCAGAGCGAAGCGATGATTTCCGTCTTGGTCATGGGTTTCTTGGGTACAGCTGATCCTGTGGTTTCCATCGTTTCCATGTGTGCAATTGTCCTTTCGTTGTCATCTAGTCTGTTGTCATCTGGTCTTATTGCGCCGACTGCAGCAGTCGCAGTAGTCCGCAGTAGTCAGTAGTCATTGTCTGAAGAACGCTAATACTGTCGTTCTTTTTAGGTGGTGCTGCCGCCCGAATTCTTTGCCGCGTGTAGGCTCGTTTTCATTGAACACACATGATGGGGGGCTGGATGGGGCGCGCAAGAAGGAAGGACCGGCGGTGAACCGGTCCTTGCGAGATGGATGGGTG
>JAAYDI010000213.1 GCA_012729315.1 Planctomycetaceae bacterium | reverse complement strand
ATCCGGTGACCTGGCTGTCGCACATGACGGATATCGAACTGTTCGGCTTCGATCCCCGGGCCCACCATGCCGTGAATGTCTGGATTCATGCCCTGAATGCGGTGCTGCTGTTCGGCGTGTTGCGCAAGCTGACCGGTCGCTTCGGCTTGGCCTGGTGGGTGGCGGCCCTGTGGTGCGTGCATCCCCTGCGGGCGGAAAGCGTCGTCTGGGTATCGGAGCGAAAGGATGTGCTGGCCATGCTGTTCGGTCTGCTGGCAGTGGGGGCGTATGCGCGCCAATCCATTGAAGCCGCCGGAGTCAACGCCCCCGGATACAGAAAACCCAAAACCGGGTTGGCCGCACTGCTCTTCGCGCTGAGCCTGATGTCCAAGCCGATGTGGGTGACCTTGCCCTTTGTTCTGCTCTTGCTGGACGTCTGGCCGCTGGGGCGTTGGAAGAAAGAGGGGAGTAAGGCGTTGGTCCTCGAGAAATGGCCGCTGTTTCTGCTGGCCGCCGTGTCGAGCGTGGTGACCTTTGTGGTCCAGAAACGCGGCGGGGCCGTGGGTTCGCTGGACTTGCTTTCTCCCGGTGTCCGCCTGGCCAATGCCGTCGTGGCCTACGCGGAATATATCCGCCTGTTGTTTTGGCCGGCGGGGCTGTCCGTGCTGTATCCCTACCCGGAGGCCGGCCACTCCATCCTGCGAGTGGGGGCTTCGCTGGCGTTGCTCCTGGGCATCACCGCGGTGACCGTCAGCCGTTGGCGGAGACGGCCCTGGCTTGCCGTGGGCTGGCTGTGGTTTATGGGAACGCTGGTGCCTATGATTGGCCTGGTGCAGGTGGGTCGTCAGTCCTGGGCCGACCGGTATTCCTATCTGCCGCATATCGGCCTGCTGGTGGCCCTGGTTTGGGGCGTGGCGGAGGCGAAGGATCGGTGGGCGGGGACGCCTCGCCGAGGCATCCGGCATGGCAAAAAGACGGACGCCTCGGCGAGGCGTCCCTACCTAAAATCCATTCTGGCGGCGTTGGCCTGTGTCCTCGTCCTGGGTCTGACGGCGTTGTCCCGCCGTCAGACAACGGTGTGGCGGAACAACGAAACCCTGTTCCTGAATGCCGTCGCCGTTACCGAAAACAACCTGCTGGCCCACGGGAATCTCGGGACCTGGTACGGGATGCAGGGGCAGTGGGAACAGGCGGAATTCCATCTGAAAAAGGTCCTCCGTCACCGTCCGATGGATGGTGGCGCGCGGCATTCACTGGGCAACGTGAATCTCCGGCAGGGGCTCAAAAAAGAGGCGCTGGCCGAGTATCGAATCGCGGCGCAGGATCCCAAACAATGGGAGGCCATGAACAACGTGGCGTGGCTGCTGGCCATGGCCCCCGACGGCGCGGAGCATGCCGGCGAGGCATTGGATTGGGCGGAGCGCGCGGTGCGGGCGGCGCCCGAATCCGGCAAGGCGACGGTCTGGAACACCCTGGCGGTGGCCCGCGCCAACGCCGGCGATTATACCGGCGCCATCGAAGCCGCCGAAAAGGCCTTGGAATTGGCCCGGGCGTCCGGGGACCATACGCTGGCGGAACGGGTGCGATCACGGATGAAGCTGTTTGAACGTAAGCAGCCCTACCGTGAATGAGGAAGAGGGTTGAATGCGAAGAATAGTT
>JAAYDI010000090.1 GCA_012729315.1 Planctomycetaceae bacterium | reverse complement strand
TGCAAAACAGACGTTCGTCGTATTGCAAGGAGACCGAAAAAACTCGAACGGCTCCAGACCAATTTCTTTGCACGGTCCCTCATGCTAGCATTTCCGCTGGCGTCGCCATATTCCGGGATCGCACCCTCAGCAGTATCATCTGCTCCACAGTGGAGTACCGCTCCAGGGTCTTGATGGCGGCCTTTGCTTCGCGGTGGTGAGATTCGTCAACGATGACAATGTTCCATTTCTGTCGCCGAAGTGCAGCCAATCGCGTGTATCCAGCACCTACGTCCCTTCGGAGGACGTTCCAGTTACAAATGTAGATACCCGGAGGAAAGGTAAGGCGGCTTCCCTTCTTGGTCAGGCGTGGCAAGTCAGCTCTTGAGCGGATCTCGAACGGCTGCGTGAGCGTCTTGTGAACGAACGCTCGTCGCTGGGGGTGCCTGTTGGTCCAATCATCAAGTCGCCGCCTAAATCCTTCAGGGTCACGGATTTCCCTGGTCCATTTCGACACCAAACCGGGCGGGCAAAGCACTAACACGCGAGCCGCTTGGCGGCGTTTGTTCTGCCGCTTAGCTCCGCTGGTTTTCTGTTTGCTTCCTTCCACCAGCAGCAAGGCACTTGCGGCGAGCGCTTCCCAGGTTTTCCCCATTCCGACGCCGTCAGCAAGGATCACACCGTACTGAGATAACCGATGAGTGGCGGAATGGAACACGCCCTTGGAATCGACCAGTCGCTTTCGCACCCAGACTGCGACTTGTCGCTGATGAACTTGCCCGGTGTCGAACTGACTGCGACTCATCGGTTCTTACCCCTAACGTGCGAGGAACGTCGCAGAAACGCCTTCACTTCGCGAGCCAGATGCTCATCCAGCGGGACTGCCTCGATCCGTTTGATGAGCGACTTAGCGTATTGCCTGGCTGCCTTTGGCGATCCAAACCGCTCGGCCTGTGTGATCCGCTTGCGTAGGAGCGCCACCGCCACGGCGATCCGATCAAGCTCACCTTGATGGATAGCCTCGGTCCAGATGTTCTTCTCTTCTTCGTCGTCGGTGACCCCTGAGCCTTCGACGGAATCTTCGTCTTCATCGGGATCTTCGTCCCCGTCGTCCTTCCTGCCCGCGGGCCACCAACCACACTCTTCTTCCAGGATTTCAACCAGGGCGACATCGCCCCGACCGGATGTAGTTTCCAGCAAGGGCACAATGACTGGAAACGGAATCCAAGAACGGTTTTGTCGTTCCCAGAGCACGCTTGACCAGGACTCGCTCGATCGGCCGGGAACGCCGTCCGGGAAAAGCCGCTTCAACTCTGCGGAACTGCGCACCATGCCGATACCCGCGTGAATCGCAACTGACACAGTCGCCGCGACACCACGCTTCGCTGCGACGGTGAGCTTACCGGAAGTCAGGCGAGGTGCCTCGATTCGTAGCATCGTCTGCCCGCCGACGCCGACGACCTGGCCGACAATGATTTCCCCCTTCGGAGCGTTGAGACGATTCGACGGTGCGCATGGTTTGAGGGCATCGGCCCTGACGAACATCTCCGCGAGATCGTTATCAAAAGCACGCACGTCGGCATCCGTCAGCCGTGAAGCCGCGAGCACTTCGACATTCCCGCCTTGTGACACAGATCGCGATAGCGCGGGTAGAGTGCAGTTGGCGCTGCCGAAAAGCAGTAGGTTACCGCGCCGTCCTCGCGCCAAGTACGCCTTTGCATGCAAAGGCGTCGGTCTCCGGTCATACACGCGATCGTCGTCCTCAGAAGGGATATCCACCCCGGGTCCGTCTACCAAGACTGCCTTTGGGATCGAGACTTCTACTTCCCTGCCTAGCTCCGGGCCAAAGCCGCCACGTCCCTGGGTGAACACCCTCACGGGCCCCGCGACTCGGAGACTCTTGCGAAGCAGCGCAATCGTCTTCGCGTCGGTGTGGTCGGGGCTCGCTCCATTACTGTGCCATGGGGAAAGCACGTCCAGCGAGTCCGTCGCTTTGCCGCAGGTAGCAGTTTGCAGTCGCGCGATCTGTGGAAGTAAAGCTCCATGCAGGCTATGGAACACCGTTCCGCTGGCCCGTGCCATGTCGGAGATCATGGCCCGCACAAAACCAGTCGCGTCCCGAGGCAACACGACACCCGGACAATCCACCAACTGATCTAGGAAGGCAGCTACTCCCTGCGCCAACGACATTCCGTCGGCGCTCGTGTGGTCGGCGAATAGCATGAGTTCTAGGTTGCCGCCAAAACCGCCAGGCGTCAGATTCGCTGACCCTATCCCAGTCAAGATGTGCTCGCCGGCACGCAGCAAGATGATCTTGGGATGAAAAACGCCCCCTTTGTGGACCCTCGCTGGCCCTATAGCATACCGTGCGAAGGTCGGGGCGGTGATACACTGGAGCTTGGCCTGCAATGCGCCGGCATCGGCGATGACGAGCGTGCGGAACTGCCGTCCTCGGCGCGTCAACTGGGGGAAGATGGTGGCGTTGAAACGGTCCGGATCGAAATCAAAGGTGCAGAACACAGCTCTTCGAGGTGACGGCTGACCGTAGTCTCGGACAAAGCGACGTATGGCGTCTGAAATCCGCTCCCAGCGTAGGCCCGTGCGACGTCTAGCCATCATAGTCCTCCGAGATCCCTGGCGATCTGGGCAAAGGCTGCCATCCGGTATCCGTGCAACGGAACACGTTTAGGAAGCTGCCAACTGCCCTTCGTATCCCGGTTCAGCTTGGCCAGATCCAGTCGGCTAAGGTTGTCACACTCGATCCACGCTTCGTCCCCTTTGGCGCATTGGTGTCGAATCAGAAGTTGTTCGAGCGCACCCCGCGCTCGATGGCTGGATGGTTGCGTTCGGCACGTTATCTGCCGCGCCAACTCAAAGGTGCTAAGATCCAATAGAGAGCTGCTTTCTGTAGGCAGCCGGTCGAACCGACTTACCGCTTCCGTCAGGCAACCGACGGCTATGGCAATAGCGTCGGCGGCAGCGACATCAGTAAGCTCAACAGGAGCGAGGTTTTGTGTTGTTCGCCTGCCCGCAAGCCGCATAGTCAGTTCGCGACGATAAGCCCGTGCTTGCCGCTCCTCGATCGCCCTTGCCCAGCCGACGAACAGCAGATTCAGGCCCAAGCAGAGGTACTCCCAGACCATCGCAGCTCGGATCGTGTTCGCCGGTTCCGACAGATATCCAGACTTTTGGTACTTCCGAGCTGTGAAGACCGCATCCGGGCTTAAAAAACCCTTGTCGAAGTTGAAGAAAGGACGCATCTCGCGGCCGAATCGCGCCCGGCACGTTCGGGGATCGGACGATCCATCGGTAAGGGTCCCACGAAGCGAGATTCCAAGCAGATCACGGAGCAGCGTCCTTTCAGGCAGGGACACGTCGGACAAACACGCCTTTGGCGTAAACGATTGCGGAACCGATCCTCGAAAACGGACGGCTCGTTGAAACAACTCGGCCGCCCGGACACCTTGGCTAGTCAGTCCGTAGTCCTCGTTCTCGTTCAACAGGCCGATGGCGACCATGGACGCCCGATAAGCTCGCCAGGCAGGGACCTTGTAGACCACGCGTGCGTCTCGTGGCACGTGATTCCCGTAGTTGGCCCGGTACGTTTCAATGTTGCGTTTGCCGACGAATGTGCAGTCCTTCTGGTGATCTGAGCTGTCCTCGGAGATGCACGATTCCGTAATCGCCAACGCCACTTCGTAGCGATGGATTCCGGGTTCGTTCAACCGTTTCCCTGCCTTTTGACGAGCCCAACACAAGAATGTGAAGTACCGTGCCCGCGTCGTGAGCACGGACAACCCTGGCAGTAGTCGGTCGGCGAGGCGGTCGGCGACCACCTGGAGGCCGAGCGCATCAACCGCTCGGGACTTGAGCGGGTCCGGTTCCACCCAGGCTGGCAAAATGCTGTCAAGCATGCTCCGATTATGGTTACCGGAAGTTGCGGTCGCCAGCGAGACCCCGTGCCACGGCTCGGTTTTTTCCTTGTGGTCCCTTTTGCGGCACTGCCCGTTCTGAGCCGAGGTGGGTCTTGTGATGCCATCCGTTAACAAGACCACGAAGCCCTGTCGAAACATATTCAGCCAATGACCGACGCCCTCGTTGCCATCAGCAAGTTCCTGAGCCTAGTCCTTCGCCACCGCCCGGACGTGATCGGCATCGAGCTGGACGCCGAGGGCTGGGTGTCCGTCGAAGACCTGCTGGCGGCCTGTGCCCAGCACGGCCGAGCGATCTCCCGGGAGCAGCTGGCCGCAGTGGTCCGAACAAACGACAAGCAGCGGTTCGCGTTCTCGGCAGATGGCAGCCGGATTCGGGCCAACCAGGGCCACTCGCTCCCGATCGACTTGGGGCTGGTGCCGGTGGAGCCGCCGGAGTTGCTGTACCACGGGACTGTCCCCAGGTTCCTGGA
>JAAYDI010000089.1 GCA_012729315.1 Planctomycetaceae bacterium | reverse complement strand
TCGCTCCCATGTCACGCCAAGCCTCCGAGTACGCCGAAGGCGTTACACTCCAAAGCCTAGGGGTCGCCGCGCTTCGCGGCGCACCCTGGGTAGGGAACCGTACACGATGGGGCGGCCGAACCGTACGGTAACCAACTAACCGGCGGCCACCGAGGCCGCAACAAACCGCGCGTGGCGTACTGCGTGGCATGTGCCGCAGGACGGCCGGAGTCACAGTGTCTGTTTCCGATTGGCGATTGGAGTGAGACCGAAGATAACCGCCGCGGCTGGGCTTCCGGCGCCCGGCCGGCAATATGCGGCTCGTGGCGGGCTCGGACAGCGCCGCTTGAAATTGCATGCAACGCTGGAGTATGTTCCCGACACGTGGTGCAACTGGCAGGTGTTCGTGCCCACACCCGGGCGATCTGCTCGGGCGTTTGAATGCATTTGCTCTGCGCGTTATGCTCTTGTGAAATTGCTTCCGCTCGGGCACCTCTGCACCATGAAAGATTCCTGTCCCATGAAAAGGCCCATTTCTTTTCTTCCCCTCTGCCTCGTGGCTGCTGCCTGTACACCCTTCGTACTGCCCGCCGGTGAGATGGTTGCTGGGGCGGAAGTGCAGGCCGAGTTCGTCATGCCCATCTACCGTAACCCCTCGCAAGCCGAGCTGACGGTGGTCGTACCCGAGGAGATGGCCTCCCTGCGCACCGCTTCCGTCTCCGTCGTCTCTCCGAAAGGGGAGAACGTCTGGAACGGGAGCTTCGAGCTCTCTCCGGGCTGCAACGCCTGTGTCCTGACGAATATCGACTCCCTTGCTCCGGGACGTTATATGGCCACCGTCACGGTAGGGGAGTCCGTGATGAAACGCATGCTCCGCATCGAGCGTTCCCCCGCGATGCCGCTGCCCGACGCTCCCATTCGCTTCCGCAAAATCTTCTTCACGCCCGATGACTGGCTCTTCGAGTCGTTCCACAATCTCGAGATCCGCTATTCCGAGCCCAAGCTCACCGAGGTTTACCGCTCCTCCCGTCCCGAGGTAGTGCGCGTCCAGGGCTCCTCCTTCTACCGCGCTGTCGACGGCACCTACGTGGTACAGGGATTCGAGCACCCCTACCGTCGCGGCTATCTGTATTCCAACGAAGCCCGTCGCTTCACGGTGCAGAGCCCGACTCCCGAGGGCCCCTATGTGCCTGTCGAAGCGATGCCCAAGACGGAACCTCCGAAGGATGTCTTCAAGAGTTCCAACATCCTGGGTTCGGCGCCCAGAGACCGTCAGTACGAGATGTACGACCGCGCCCGTCACGGCACCTACACCCTGCACGACCTGGGCATCATCCAGAATATAGACCCCCGCGACTTCGGCTGCGTGCAGGCCGGCTATCGCACCTACTGGGTCGTTGCCCACACCTCGTCGGGCGAGACCGTCTTCCTCCGCAACACGCCTCTCTTCCGTGATGTTCCCCTCTACCACGGCGACAGTTTCGACGACGGCTTCACCACCAACGACAATTTCGGCAACTCGTGGCTCTCCGACGACGGCACCACGCTCTTCCTGGCCCGCGGCCAGACCGTCCGCCGTTTCGCTCCCTACGACGTGCCCTACGACCTGCTGCCCAACAGCAGCCGCATACTCACCATCTACAGCACCGTCGACGGCGTCGACTGGCACTACTGCCATTCCATCTCCGCGTGCGGTCCTCACGACAACCCGTTCTCGCAGCAGTACGGTGCCGACATCCAGTATATGCCCGACGCCGGGCTCCATCTCGCTTTCATCAACGCCTACGACAGCGAGAACCAGCAGATCTATCTCGACCTCAAGTACAGTCGCGACGGCATCAATTTCCACGACTTCACCGACCCCCATCCATTTGCCAAGACGGCCAATCCCTTCGACTGGTATTTCGGCGAGCTGTTCACCAACCAGGAGATCGTCCAGGTGGGGGACCGGTACTACCAGCTTGCCACGGGCACCTCGCTGCCGCACTATTTTGCCGAGCCCCTGTTCCGCCACAACTCGCAGGGCGAGGTCACGGCCGACGACTTCAAGTCCGTCTTCGCCAACCGCCGCTTTGCTGAGGGCCTCCCGTACTTCGAGTCGCTGGGCGGCTGGGAAGGTCTGGCCGCGCACACCCGCGATGGCTACTTCTCCGTGGGCGTGATGTCTTACCGTGCCGACGGCTGGTTCGGCGTCCGTGCCGGCAGCGACACGGGTGTCTTCGTCACCCGTCCCATCCAAGGAGGCGGTACGCTCTCGGTCAACGCTCGTGTCGCCGAAGACGGCCTGCTCCGCATCGAGCTGCTCGACGCAAACGGCCGTGCGCTCGACACGGTCACTGTCGGGGGCGACAGCATCAAGACCCCTGTCTTCACGGTGCCCGAAGGCGACTTCCGCCTCCGCGTCACGGCGCGCCGCGCCGACCTCTACACGATGTACATCGAACCGTAAAACGCGCTCGGATGCACCCAACGCGACCGGATAACGGCGGTCACGCCCGCAACTGCCGGCTGGTAAGTGGCTGGCGCCGTACGGATGGGGCTTGCAACCCGCGCAGTGGACGCGCAGCGAGTGGAGTTCCAGCACAAACAGCAGATAGTCCCACGGCCGCGTCTTCCGCGCGGCGCTTGGGTCGACTGGACCGAACCGTCGAAGTCGAGTGTGATCCGCCGCAGGCCACGTTCGACGACTCTCGTTCAAGGCATTGGCAGCAATACTGCAAAGTGGTACGATGCCAGCGTGCCGCGTGCCCGGTGCGTTTGTTGACACGCGGGAAGGAATTCTCAGACGGCCCGACAGGTGTCACGATGTTCTTCCGGCGAGATGCACCGCATTCGACCAAGGGAGGTCACCGACGGCCGAGCCGCGGCAGCGCCACCCTGGCAGTTCTGGCACGCTTGGCGGGCGTCGCGATGGGAATCCTGGCAGCAGGGTTCACGGGTTGTCAGCCGTCGAGCGGCCCACCGCCGTCGTCTACAGAACCGCAGTTCCAAGTGGATGTCGCACCCGTCAAGCCGGTTCCGCGCGCGGCGGATAGCCATCAGGCGGCGCGTGCTGAAACCGTCGAGACGCCGGTCGATTCGCGATCGGCGACGGAAGACACGCCCTCGGCATTGCGCAGTGCGACGTTGGCAGCCGTGGAACGATTGGTCGACGACTTGCCTGGCACGACCGAACCGATGGCCCTGTTGGCATTAGCTCGGCACCGATTCGGCGACCACGCGGCGGCGGCGGAGTGCTGGCGCCGCTGCCTGGAATTGGATGCCGGATTTGCGGATGCCTGGCACGGTTTAGGTTCGATCGCACTGGAGCAGGGCAAAGACGAAGAGGCCGCGTCCCACCTTCGCAAGGCCGTGGAGGTGCGCCCCGAGATGCCTGAGGTGCGGATTGCGTTGGCCGACGCGCTGATGAACATGGGGAACATGGAGGAAGTGATCGCGGTGCTGGAGGAGGACATCCAGCGATTTCCGCGCGAGGCGCGCAGCTTCTTCCGATTGGGACAGGCGCATGCCCAGCTGGGCAACAACACCCAGGCCCGGCAGTACCTGGAAACCGCCGTACGTCTGGCGCCCGAAACGGCATACCCGTACTACGCGCTGGCCAGCGTGTGCCTCAAACTCGGTGACCAGGAGAAAGCCGCGCACTACCGGCAGGAGTTCGCTCGCCGGAAGCAGACAGATCGCCAGGTCGAGCACAAGCGGTTGAAGACGTTTGATGACGCGCAGGAAGTGCGCCGCAGCGCGACGTTTTTTCACCTGGCGGCGGGCAACCTGTACTTGCGCCATCGGCGACCCGAGCGCGCCGAACCATACTGGCAGAAGGCCGCGGCCTTGGATCCCCACAATCAAGAGTCGCGGCTCCAGCTGGCCGAGAACTACCAGCTCACCAACCGGCCGGGCAAGGCGTTGGAGATGTTCAAGGAGCTTCAAGCGATCGAACCGGACAATGCCGGGTATTGGGTCGGTGCCGGCCAAGTGCAGCTGCAACTGGGCCGTCATCAGGATGCCGAGAAGTCGCTGCGCGAAGCGGTCCGCATCGCTCCCGAACGAGGACTTGCGTACGCGGCGCTGGCCCAGTTCTCGCTGCGCACCGGGCGTCCTCCGGCCGAGGCGCGGGCCCTGGCCCAGACGGCGGTGGACAAGGAACCCACCGCTGGGAACTACGCGCTGCTGGCCGTCACCTGCCAACAGCAAAACGACCTGCAGGCGGCACGAGAAGCTCTCCGGCGGGCCGTCGCGCTGGAGCCCCAAAATGCCATGTTGCTGGGGGCGCTGCAACGATTGGAGGAGGGCACGAAGTGACGACCTGCGTTCAACCCCGGATCGCTGGCCGGACAACGGGCCTTCTGGCGGTTGGCCTGGCCGGGGCGCTGGCCGTGATGGCCGCCGCCGAGACGACAGTTGTGCTGAACGATGTGACACAGCAGGCTGGCATTCGGTTTCACCACACCGACGGCAGTAGCGGCCGACACTACATTGTGGAAAGCGTCTGCTGCGGACTGGCCACGTTCGATTACGACGGCGACGGCCTGATCGACATTTATTTCCTCAACGGCGCGCCGCTGCGGGGTGCAGCCACTGACGGACCGCCGCCGCGCAACGCCCTCTATCGCAACCTGGGTGACTGGCAATTCACCGACGTCACGGACCAGGCGGGGGTCGGCGACACTGGCTACGGCCTGGGGGTCACCGTGGGCGACTACGACAATGATGGATACCCGGACCTGTACCTGAACAACTACGGCCCGAATGTCCTCTATCACAATAACGGTGACGGGACGTTCACCGACGTCACAGCGGCGGCCGGCGTCGGCGCCGGGGACAAGGTCGGCGCCGGAGCGTGTTTCCTCGACATGGACGGCAATGGCCAGCTGGATCTGTATGTGGCCAACTACGTGAAGTTCACGTACGACAATCACGTGGAGCGTACCTTCGATGGGTATCCTGAATACGCCGGCCCCAAAGACTACGAGCCGGAACCGGACATGCTGTTCCGCAACAACGGCGATGGCACCTTCACCGACGTTTCGCTCGAGTCCGGAATCGGCGCCCGGGCAGGCAGCGGCATGGGCATGGTCTGTGCGGACTATGATGACGACCAGGACACGGACATCTTCGTGCTGAATGATGTCGCCGGGAATTTCCTGTTCCAAAACGACGGTCACGGCCGTTTTGAGGAAGTCGCGTTGCTGGCGGGCGTCGGATATAACGGCCACGGTCATGAGCTGGGGAGTATGGGCGTGGATTGTGGCGACTACGACCACGACGGACGGCTGGACTTCTACATGACCTCCTATTCCGGCGAAATGCCGGTACTCTACCGCAACCTGGGTGGTGGCACGTTTGATGACGTCACCCTGCTAACGGGGGCAGGCCGCGGCTGCTTTCGCGATGTGAACTGGGGCACGGGATTCATCGACCTGGATAACGACAGCCACCGCGACCTGTTCGTGGCCAACGGCCATCTTCAAGACAACATCGACCAGTACGACGGCTCCACGTCTTACCGGGCCACGAATGTGGTATTGAAGAACATGGGCGACGGACGGTTCGCCGACGTGTCGGCCAACGCCGGCGCAGGAATGCGGGTCAAACTCTCCAGCCGAGGTGCGGCACTGGACGATCTGGATAACAACGGCCAGGTGGACCTGGTGGTGCTCAACTCGCGCAGCCCGGCGACCGTGTTGCGCAACGAGTCGCGGACAGACAACCACTGGCTGCAAGTCCGGCTCTGCGGCACCCGCACCAATCGCGACGGCGTGGGGGCGCGCGTAACAGTGACCACGGGGACTCAGCAACAGATCGCGGAGGTTCACAGCGGTCGAGGTTACCAGGGCCACTTCGGCTCGCGGCTCCACTTCGGCCTGGGCCAGCACACACTTGTCGATCGGATCGAGGTTCGCTGGATCGGCGGAGGCACCGAGGTGATCGAAATGGTCGGCGCGGATCAGCTCGTAACGATCGTGGAAGCGAGTCCCAGTTCGCGGGACTGAATTCGTCACCGATGCCGCGGCCGGGCCAGATTGTGCCGCCGCAGCCTGTGCGGCGCGACGATCCCCGCCGGTCGACGACCTTGCCATGCGCACCCCCCCACAGGGGGCACGCTCGGCGTTTCCAGTCAAACGGGCCAACAGGCGACACGGATGCGAGGAGCGGCGGGCACAAGTCATCTCCGAAGTTGCTTGACATCGCTGGGCAGGAAGTAGACAATCCGGGCGTTGTTTGCACGCGGGCTGCACCGGCGCTGGGAGGCCTGATGCGAGCTTGGCGGCAAGTTCAACTTTTCCATTTTTCAACTTTTCGCGCAGACGGTCAGTTGTAGTTTTTCCCTGTTTCTCTTTTCTCTGGGGAAGCGAAATCATGTGTAGACAGCGTGGTACTGGTTCGGCAGTGCGACCGGGCAAGCGTATCGTGGCGTTTACTCTGGTCGAACTACTGGTGGTGATTGCTATCATTGGTGTTTTGGTCGCCCTCTTGCTTCCCGCCGTGCAAGCCGCGCGCGAAGCCGCTCGTCGAATGCAATGCAGTA
>JAAYDI010000088.1 GCA_012729315.1 Planctomycetaceae bacterium | reverse complement strand
TACGGTGAGAACTGACCTTCGGCCAGACGACAGCTATCCCGGTACCGCACCCCTGGTGCAGGGTCGCCAACCTGACACAGGGTTCGCAGTGAGAAGGAAACCGATAATGCGAAGTGGCTCACCGGTGCAACAAATGTCAAAACCGGCACCAGGGCCGTTTCTTCGGGCCTTTCACCACGCCAGGCGGGACGGAACGGGTCTGCGGAGACGCCCGGCCCTCAACGTGCCGGGCTTCGCGCGATGGCTGGAAGCCTATCGCACGCGGATAGGCTTCCAGCCTCAGTTGAGTTCAGCGCACTGAAGCGCTCGCCGGCTTGGCGGCGGCGGAGGCGTTGGTCAGGGCTGGCTGCTTGGGCGACTGGAACGTGCCGGCCAGATAGTTTTCGATCTGCGCGGTTTCGCGCAGCCGGTCAAACTCGACGCCCATCGCCAGACGGACCTTCTTTTCCCGAATGTCTTTGACGAGCTCCTCGCGCACTTCATCGTCCAGACTGGCCACGACCGGCGTTGTCTGGCCGGTGCAGCGCAGGATGATGTAGCTGTCTCCCGACGCGATGATGCCGGACAAGTCGCCCGGTTTCAGGGCAAAGGCCTCCTTTTCCAATTCCGGCTGACCGCCGAACTGGCGGATCGGAGGCACTCGTCCGAAGTTCTCGCGAGAGACGCCGTCCACCGAATACTGCTGGGCCAGCTCCCCGAAGAACTGGTCGGTGGGGTTGGCACGCGCCATCTCCCAGACCTTCTGGGCCTGGCGATGGTCGCTCAATACGATTGCCAGGCACTCCACCCGCGGGCCGTAGTTCGAGACGAATCCTTTCTGGATGTCGTCCTCGGTCACCACTACGCTGGCGTCCACCAGTTTCTTGAGCGCCACGGACGGCCACACGGCGTCCCGCACGTACAGCTCGATCGTGGCCCCTTCCTCCTTGGTAACGTCCTGCAGCCACCTTTCGATGTCGGGCGACCCGTCCGGTTTGAGATAGCCGTAGGAGTCCGCCGCGCGGGCGATCTCAGCGTCGATGTCGGCCTCCGTCACCTGCTGGCTCTTCTTCTTGAGCGCCTGCTGCAAGAGGCGCCGGTGGATCTCCCCCTCGAGCACGTCCTTGCCATTGCGGGTGATGCACTCTTCCGCCAGCTGCTGGATCGAGATCTTCTGGCTGTTGATGGTGGCAGCCACGCCGGGCATCTGTTTCCGCAGTTTCTCGTCGTTGTACACGTTGGCGACTTGAGCTGATTCCTGAAGCCGCTGGAATAAACTCGCCGCTGCCGCACGCAGTTTCTGGTCCTGCACGCGATCACGCATGCGGTTCTCCGCGTCCTCGCGAAACCGCGGCGCGATGTAGGTGGCTTCCAGCTGTTTCTCGCACTGGAGAATCACATACTGCTGCGCCACCTGGATCACCGGCGAAATCTCGCCCGGACGGAGGCTGAAGGCGATCCGTTCCAGGTTCTCGTCGCCCAGGTGTTTGCGGATCGGCGGAATCAGGCCGTGGACGCTGGCACTCTGGTCTTCCGAATAGTTCTTGGCCAGCGTGCCGAACTCGGCCGGGTTGGCGACGGCCTTGGCGTGCAGTTCGGCCGCCTTCTCCTGAGACCTGACCGTGATGGCCCGCGCTTTGACCTGCGGACCGAATTCGGATTCCATGGCCTTCTGCAGTTCTTCCGGTGTCACCACGATCTCTTTGGCGGCCAGCGCGCGCAGGGCCAGCGTCGGCCAGATGATCTCGCGGCGATACTGCTCGGGTGAAATGTCCCGCTCCTGCTGGAGCAGCAGCAGCCAGCGACTGGCGGAGAGCCCGAACTTGCCGGCCATGCGGTTGATCTCCTCCTCCACATCCTTGTCGGTGATGTTGACCCCCTTCTGCTGACAGGCCTGCCAAATGAGGTGTTTGTTGACGATGCCCTCCAGCACGTCGTTGCCATACCGCTGGAGACAGGCGTCTGCCAGCTCCTGACGCGTGATCTGCTCGCCGTTGACGGCCGCCATCACGTTCGACGTCTTGGCTGGTGCGGCCGGCTGTTTGGCCGGCGCGCCCGCGGCGGGCGTCCGCGGTGCCACCGCGGTGGCGTCGGCCGGCGCCTGCGCGCTGGCCGGCTCCGGGCCCGAAATCTGCCGCAGATAGACACAGACCACTAACAGCCCGACCGCGCCCGCTGCGTAACACAGGCGACTGGTCCACTTCCTCAACGGCGGCACGCGGCCGCAACCATCCTTGCGCGTCATGGCGGTTTCTCCCTCAACCAATAGTGCTCCTGGGTCTGGCCCGGCAAAACGGGTTCCCCGTCTCCGCTGCGCCGCAGGCTCCAGCACGCCCCTGACCGGTGCCCCTCGCCGCCGCACAGAGTATCTCCACGAAACAGGGTGGCGGAGTATAGATGGGAAAGAGAATCGCGGTCAAGAGACATTGGCGGCCGCGCGCAGCGCAACCGACGCTCTGCACACGCTCGCCGGCGGCACGCTCGCTGGCCACCCCGGCGCGCGCTGCCCCGCCCGGCAGGGGACGCACCGGCACCCCGGTGCGCCGGCTGGATCAGAACGCCTACGCATCGCCCCGCTCCGACTCGCTCGGCGGCTCCGCCACCTCGTGTTGCTGGCAGGCCCACGCCAGGCGCCCGAGCAGTCGGTAGTACAGGAACAGTCCCAGGGCCCAGACGGTGCCCCAGAGCATGACCACACCGGTCGGCGTGTCCAGGCGGACCTGGGAGAGCGCGATGGCGACAATCAGCACGATTGCGAACGTCATCAGATAGAGAGTAGCCCACAGCAGGAAATCCTGGCTGAGCGATTGCAGGATCGACCGGGAGACCGGGGTGATCAGCGAGTCCGCTTCGAGCAGCGAGAGCTGGACGATCGGCAGAAACAGGTAGAGACTCACCAGCAGGAAGAGCCACCGTGTCGAGGCGGGCATGCCCAGCACGCCTGCCGCCAGGTACACACCCAAGCCGGGCAGTATCGCATAGAACACGGCCAGCACTGCCGGGAACGCTTCCACCAACCACTCGACCGGCGTCGTTGCATCCGGCCAGTCGGTGAAGTTGTCATGGCCGTTGGCCGATTCTTGCAGGATCCAGAGGCACATGGTGCCCAGGTACGCGTAGTCCACGACAACCAGGATGGCGAGAGCAAGTGCCGCAAAGAGCGCAGCCATTGTTCCCCGGCCCCCTTCGTTGGCCCAGATGACAGTCGTCATCAAGACTTTTGCCGTGCCGCCCAGCAGCAGGGCAGCGATCAGCAGACGCACGACCATCGGCGGGTGCGGCAGAAAGCGAAACAGGCCGTCCCACAAGGGAATCGGAGGCAACTCCGATTCGCTCGCCCTCCGTTCGTCGTACGCCTGCTCGGCACGGCGAAGCGCTTCTTCTCCGAGCGTCTTGGGATTCAATCCGAGTTCCGTCTGGTGGTAGATATCCAGCGGCACCGGATCGCTCAGCTTGAACAAATCTCCTGCGTAGTCCGCGTCCACTACCTTGTTGACTCGTTGCGGTTTCACGCGCGGACGTTTCACCTCCACGATCGAAAAGCAGTCCGGGCAAGTCTTGGACTGGCCGATTTCATCTTCGGTCGCATACAACAGCGTGTCGCACGTCGGGCACTTGACGGCAAAAACCCCTGGTTCGGCATCGCCGAACTGCGGCTCGCCATCCGTATCGCCGCCAGAGAGAGGGCTGGTCTCGGGCCCCTCCTGGTCCGGGGCTGTTCGACCCCGCGCGGGCGGCGGCGGGGGCTCGCTCCGGCTGACGCGGCCGGGTGGGGCCGGCGAACTCCCGGGCCGAGCTGCCGGCGGCCGCGGAATGGTCACCGTCTCCAGGCAGTCGGGACACACGGTGGTCTGACCGGCCTGTTCAGTCGGGGCATAGAGCCGTGTGCGGCAGGCCGGACAGAGGAAGGCGATGTTGGCGATCCCCGGCTGCACGGGCACCGCGGCCTGTGGCTGGCCGGACGAAGCCTGCGGCGCGCCGGGCACTTTGATCGACTGGCCACAGCGCGGGCACGCTCGCCGTTGCCCGGCATCACGGGGCTGAGCTGCCAGCCGGGCCTGGCAGTGCGGGCAGAGATAGGAGACGGATCCTGGGTGCGGAGACGTCATCCCAGCGGCCTCATTGGGTTTATTCCATGACTTCCTGTTCGCGGGACTTGGCCAACTCCGTAGCCTGTGCTTCGAACTTCTTGGTCACCTCTTGGATTTCCTCCTTCAGACTGTCCCGCTTGTCCTCGCTGATCTCCTTGTCCTTTTCTGCCTGATCGAGCGCCTTGTTGGCATCGCGGCGGATGTTGCGGATGGAGATCTTGGCCTCTTCCGTCAGTTCCTTGATCCGCGCGACCATCTTCTTGCGCTGCTCGTTGGACAGCGGCGGGACATTGATGCGGATGAGGCGGCCATCATTCTGGGGATTGAACCCCAGGTCACTGGCCACGATGGCTTTCTCGATGTCTTTGAGCGTACTGGGGTCATAGGGGCGGATCACGATCTGCGTCGGTTCTGGCGCGCCGACCGTCGCCAGCTGCTTGATGGGGGTCGATGCACCGTAGACCGCGACACGCAGGGTATCGACCAGCCCCGGATTGGCGCGCCCCGTACGGATGCCAGCCAGGCTGGTCTTGAGTATTTGGATGGCTTTCTCCATCCGATGATCGGCGTCGAACAGGATATCTTCGGCAGGCATGGTGGGCACCCCAATTGGAGGCAACGTCGCGGACCGCTGAAACACTCGCCCGTGGGCGTTCTGCTACAGTCTATCGCACGGCGCCGCTGCCGCCAACTCAGGACGCGCACGGCGGCGAGACCGAGGGGCCGTTGCCGCTGGTGCGCGGCCGCGGACCGACCATGGTCCCGATCTTCTCGCCCTGCACCGCCCGCTGAATATTACCGTCCTTCTTGTAGTTGAAGACCAGGATCGGCAGCGATCGTTCCATGCAGTGGGCGATCGCGGTGCTGTCCATGAACCGCAGATTCTGCTGCCGCACGGCATTATAGTCCAGGTTCTGATAGAGCACCGCGCGCGGGTTCTTTTCCGGGTCGTCGCTGTAGACGCCATCCACCCGGGTTGCCTTGAGCAGGATGTCGGCGCCGAGCTCCAGCGCCCGCAGGGCGGCAGCCGTGTCGGTGGTCACAAACGGGCCGCCGGTGCCCGCCGCCAGGATGATGATGCGCCCCTTGCTGAGGTGCGATTGCGCGCGCCGACGGAGGTAGGGCTCCGCCACGCTGTCCATGCGGATCGCCGTCATCAGCCGCGTGTCGCTGCCGCACGATTCGAGCGCGTCCTGCAGCGCCAGGCCGTTGATCACCGTCGCCAGCATGCCCATGTAGTGGGCAGTCGCTTCCTGGATCCCCACGTTCCTGTCGGTGAAGTGGGCGCCCCGCAGGATGTTGCCACCGCCGATGACCACCGCCAACTGGCAACCCATCTGGGCCGCCTGGTGGATCTGCCGAGCAATACCGACGACTTCGTCCATCGAGATGCCCCGCTCGCCGGCGTGCGCGAAGCTTTCACCCGACAGCTTCAGCACGACCCGTTGATAGCGGGGACCGCCCGTCGCCTGTTGCGCCTGATTCATGGACCGAATTTCCCTGCTGTTCGGATGCCGCAGGTGCTGCACGGACAGTCGATGCCGCACCCGCGGAGCTGCCGTCCCGGGCAGCCATCAACCCTGTCCGAGTTCCCAATGCACGAAACGCTGGATCTTCATCTGATGCTGGGCGGCAAACTGCCCGACCGTCAGTTTGTCGTCCTTCACGAACGGCTGCTCACAGAGCACCTGTTCCGCGTAGAAACTGCGCAGCCGCCCCTCCACCATCTTGTCGACGATGTTGGCTGGCTTGCCTTCCTGCAGCGCCGCCTCGCGAAGGATCTCCCGCTCCTTGTCCACCAGCGCCGGATCCAGGTCGCTGATGTTGAGCGCTTTGGGGCGCATGGCGGCGATGTGCATGCTGACATCCTTGGCCACGGCGTCCGTTCCCCCGTCGACGGCCAGCAACACGCCCGCCACCGTCTTCGCGTTGTGGCTATAGCCACCGCATGGGCCATCGATCCGCACCATCCGGCCGATGTTGAACACCTCTCGAATGCGGTTGAACAGGTCGCCCTTCTGCTGAGCCAGGGTCGACCCCGGCTGGCTGGGCGACGGCTGTGCCAGCAGTTCGTCGGCCGTGGCCGCGCCAGGCCCGGTCGCCAGCTGCTGGGCCAGGTCATTGGCCAGCTGGATGAAATCGTCGTTCTGTGTCACCGGCGCGCTTTCGCACTTGAGCTCCACCATGGCACCGGTGGACTTGTCGAGTCCGGCATAGATACCGAACCGGCCGAATTCCGTGACCCGGTCAGCGCGTGTGGCCTCGAGCTTTTCGCCCGCTTTGCGGAGCATCTCGATCGCCTTCTCCTCGTCACCGTCGGCCTCTGCCAACGCCCGCTTACAGTCCATCAGGGGCAGGCCTGTCTTCTGGCGGAAGGCTCGCACCGCGGCGGCAGTTATCTCAGCCATGTTTCATTCTCCTCAGGTAGGTCCTGTGTTGCGTCGGGAATCGGGGAAGACTACTGGTTCGCCTCGCCGTCGACAGCTGGCGGCGCCTCGGACGCGGCCGACGGGGCGGGCGGGGCGGGCGGGGCGGGCGGCGCCGACGGCGTAGCATCGACAGACTCCGGGCCCGCGTCCTGCTTGGCCTCTAAGGCAGAGCTCGCCTTACCCGCGATCACCGCGTCCGACAGCACCTGCAGGACGAGCTCAATCGAACGGATGCCGTCGTCGTTGCCGGGAATCGGCAGGTCCACCAGGTCCGGATCGCAATCCGTATCGATCAGGGCGATGGTCGTCAGCCCCAGCCGCCGCGCTTCGTGGATCGCGTTCTTCTCCTTGCGCGGATCGACCACCACCAGGCACTCCGGCAGCCGATTCATCGACCGCAGGCCGTTCAGGTTGCGATACATTTTGCGATATTCGCGAGCCAGGGCCGACTGCATCTTCTTGGAGTATTCGGCCAGCTTGTCGCTGGATCGCAGCTCTTCAAGCTCTTCCAGACGTCCCAGCCGGCTGCGGATGGTGCGGAAGTTGGTCAAGGCGCCGCCCAGCCACCGCTCGGCGACAAACGGCATGCCGCACCGCAAGCCTTCCCGTTCCACCGCGGCGGCTGCCTGACGCTTGGTGCCCACGAACAGGATCAGACTGCCCCCGCTGGCCACCTGATTCAAGTACTTCTGGGCGCGCAACAGCCCGCGCACCGTCTCCCGGATGTCAATGATGTGAATCTGGTTCTTGCGGGCGTAGATGTACGGTGCCATCTTGGGATTCCAGAGACTGGCACGATGCCCGAAATGCACACCGGCATTCACCAATTGTTTGACCAGCGATTCCGACACGGACGCACTCCTGATGTGTGGGGAACTTGCGGGACATGGCACCTCGCCCGCCAGCACCGTGAGCCACTGAGCCCGCGGCCGGCTGGGGGGAGAAACCACAGGTGCGAACCTTCGCCGCACAAGCTCCAGTCAATACAAGGCCAACCCTCACCGGTCTCCTGGAAACCGGCCCATCGCAACTGCGATGAACTCCAAAGTCTAGCAGCGGGTGCCGAGGCGGGTCAATTGGAGGCCGTACGGCAAGGCGACACCTCAGATACCGCAGGCGCTACTGCGAGCTGCCGGCAGGTGTGATAGTATAATGACCTTTGTCCAGCCAGGCCGTGGACCGTCGAACGTCTGAGGCGAGTTGCCTGGCGCTGGAGACGACGTGGCGATGAGTATTGTGGTGTGTGGCGCGGGGGCGATCGGACGCGGGCTGCTGGGGGAACTCGCGGCGCGGGCCGACTGGCCCCTGACCTTCATCGAGACCCAGCCCGGGCTGGCCCGGGAACTGGCAGCCGCCGGCGCCTACACCGTGCATCTGGTCGGGCAGGCGACCGTGACGACGCGAGTCGCCCGCTACCGGGTACTGACCCCCGCCCAGCCGGACGAAATCGCCGCCGCAGTGCGGGATTGCCGGTTGGCCGCAACAGCGGTGGGGGGGGCGAATCTGCCGGCGGCCGCCGCGCTGCTGGCCCCGTCGCTGGCCGCGCGCTCCACGCCCCTGCCGGTGCTGGTCTGCGAGAACTGGCCCCAGGCCGATCGCACGCTGGCCGAGGCACTGCGCCGTCACGGCGCCCCCGACACGGCGTTTGCCTGCCTCCCGTGCTCGGTCGAGCGGATGGTGCGGCGGGACGGGATGGGACTGGACCTGATCGGAGAGAGTGGCGAGTCAGCGTGCGTGGCGGCCGACGTGCCGCTGCCCGGGTTCCAGGTCTGCCCGGACCTGACCCCATACTACGCGCGCAAACTGTACACGAACAACGCCGGCCACGCGCTGCTGGCCTACGAGGGCTTCCTGGCCGGCTGCCAGACACTCTGCGCGGCGCTGGACCAGCCCGCCATCCGTACACGCCTGGAGGCCCTGCTGGCCGGCGCGGCCGAGATGCTCGCACGCACCTACGGACTGCCGGCCCGCGCGCTGGACGAACATGTGGACCGACTGGTGCGGTTCCGCTTCGCCAATGTCCGGCTGGCCGATCGGGTCGACCGCGTGGCGCGGCAGCCGCTGCGCAAGCTCGGGCCCCAGGAACGGCTTGTCGGTCTGCTCCGCCAACTCACGCCGCTGGGACTCCCCCTGCAGCCGGTGTGCCGGACGATCGCCGCCGCCTTGTGCTATGATGACCCGTGCGACGAGGAGAGCCAGCAGCTGCAGGCACTGGTGCGGCGCGGCGGGCCGGGCCACGTGCTGGCCACCGTTTGTCAGTTGGAACCGGCAGAAGATGGCCACCGCCGCTGCCTGGCGGAATGGCTGGCACTGCATAACCCCGAGGAGAAACCATGACTGCCTATCGTATTTTCCTGGACACCGCCGAGTTGTCGGAAATCCGGGACGCCGTCAGCACTGGCCTGGTGAACGGTATTGCCACGAACCCGAACAAGATCGCCCAGAGCGGCAAGACCTACCGGCAGGTACTCGATGACATCCGGCAGTGCTTCGCGGGCCCGATCGCCTTCCAGGCCATGGGACAGACGACTGACGAGATCATCCGGCACGCGCTGGAGATCCACCAGATGGACCCGCTGCTGGCGGTGAAGGTCGTTGCCAACCGGGTCGGCTTGCCCGCCCTCCGCCCGCTGGTGGCCGCCGGGGTCCGCACCAACGCCACACTGATGTTCAATCCGGCCCAGGCGCTGCTGGCGGGACTGGCCGGGTCGCCGTTCATCAGCCCGTTTATCGGCCGCGCCCGGATGGCGGGCAGCGACGGCATCGAGGCAATCCGCCAGATGCGCCAGCTCTATGACGCCTGGGGTATCACGCAGACGGTGATCATCGGGGCCAGTATCAAGGACGTCACGCAGGTGATCGACGTGATTCTGGCCGGCGCCCACAGCGTGGCGGTGCCGTTTGCGGTGTTTGCCGCCATGATGGAGCATCCGCTGACCGCACAGGGGGTCGAGCACTTCGCGGCTGAATTCGACAAAGTCCGTAGTCGAGGCTGATATGCCATGCGCTGCGCACTTCTACAGAACATCCGGCAGCTGGTGTACGTCGACCGCGACGTGCCCGCCTGCCCGCCCGACGGGTTGCGGTTGCGCGTCAAAGCCTGCGGCGTGTGCGCGACCGATGTGAAAATCTACCACTACGGCCACCGCCTGCTGCAACTCCCGCGCGTGCTCGGCCATGAACTGGCCGGTGTGATCGATGCGGTGGGGCCGCAGTGGGAGGCGCAGTTCCAGCCCGGGCAGCGCGTGGCGGTCTGTGCCGTCATCGCCTGCGGCCAGTGCCGCTACTGCCTGCGGAATGTGCCCAGCATGTGCGAACGACTCGAAGCGTTCGGCTACCACTATGACGGCGGCTACCAGGAATACCTGATCGTGCCGGCCAAGGCGATCCATTGCGGCGGCGTGCAGCCCCTGCCCGAGAACGTCTCGTTCGCGGAGGCAGCCGTCGCGGAATTGCTGGCCTGTTCGCTCAACGGCCAGACACTCTCCGATTTCCGGTTCGGCCAGTCGGTGCTGATCATCGGCGCCGGGCCCGTGGGGATACTCCAGGCCCGCCTGGCCCGGGCCCGCGGGTGCGGCCCGGTGTTCATCACCGACATCGTGGCGGACAAACTGGCGCGGGTCGCAGCGCTCGACGGTCTGCCCACGCTCGACGCGGACGACCTGCCGCGCGCCGGCCGGGAAGCCACGGGAGGATATGGGTTCGATCAGGTCATGATCTGCTGCGGTGCTGCCCCCGCCCAGCAGGTAGCCCTGGAACTGGTGGCCCGCTGCGGCTGCGTCAACTTCTTCGGCGGACTGCCGCAGGGACACAGCGACGTGACGCTCGACACCAACCTCATCCACTACAAGCAATGCCGCGTGGTCGGTACCCACGGCTCCTCGGCGCTTGACAACCGCGATGCTGTGGCCTTGATTGCGCGTGGCCACATCCGCGTCGCCGACCTGATCACCGACCGGATCGAGCTGGCCGGATTGACGGCCGCTCTGGAATCGGCCGGCCAGGATCCGCGACAGCTCAAGACTGTGGTCGTCTACGGTGACGACTGAGCTACCCGGCTAGGACTCGAACCTAGAACGAGGGAACCAAAATCCCTAGTGTTGCCATTACACCACCGGGTAGTAGATAGTAGATGATGGGTAGTACGTGGCGGGCTGTACGTGGCACCGTGCGCGCCGAGCCAGCATACGGCCGGTTAATTCTAGGGCCTGACGCCTTTCTTCACAACTGCGAATACCAGTTGCTCAAGCTCGATCGACAGGTCCACACCCACCACCGCAATGTCCTCCGGCAACGTCAGGGTGACCGGGGCGAAATTCAGGATGCCCACGATGCCGGCATCCACCAGCTGTTGCGCGACGCGCTGCGCCTGCGGCGCGGGCACCGCCAGCACCGCGATGCGAATGTCGTGCGCCTGCATGACCTCCGACAGCCGGTCCAGATGACCGATCCGTACACCGGCAATCTCCTGGCCGACCTTCTGCGGGGCCACGTCCACGGCTGCCACGATCCGGAACCCCTGGTCCGCAAACCCGCGGTACCGCAGCAAGGCATGCCCCAGATTGCCGACGCCTGCCAGTACCACCGACCAGGACTCCGTCGTCCCCAGGATCCGGCGAATCTGCTCCACCAACTCCCCACACCGATAGCCAATTCCCGGGTAACCAAACTGGCCGAAATACGCCAGATCCTTCCGCACCTGTGCGTCGGTCACTCCCAGCCGCTTGCCCAGCTGGGCCGAGTTGATCGTCGTCCGACCCTGCTGCACCAGGTGCTGAAGTTCGCGGCAGTACAGGCTCAACCGGGCCACGACCGCTTTCGGGACGGCCACCCCCTCGGAGCCACCTGACGAGCCGGTCGACATCTCTCCCATTCGTGTCCCATTCAACTCAACTGGATTGCCCACGATCGTGACTCGGTCACGCGTCGCATCCGGTGACCGAAACCGCAGGTTTTGCCCCGGCAAGCCACAACCCCGCCGGCGCTTACTGTAGCGTCGCAGATGGCCGGGAACAAGTAAAACTCGCGAGGCCCCACCAGCGGGCGGGGTCCGTGGGCACGCCAGTTGGTGGCTGGACGTTCTGCCCGGCGAGCGTCTAGGGCCGGCCTTGCATGTGCAGTTCTCCCAGTCAGCGCATTCGACGCATGCGCTCTGGCATGCACCTGCTGGACAAAATGTGCAGTTCATATACAGCGCTTGGCCGAATCAATATACGTGCCCACGCCACATCGCCCGTATTTGGGATTTTATCGAGACGAACTATCTCAAGCAAATATCCCAAAGTGACGATGTAAGAAGACGATCGGCCATTGTGGTGCCAGTGTAGGCAATGCGCGGGGGATAGGATCTCCCTGCAGACGAGAGTGGCTGGGGAAAGCTGGCAACCACACAGGGATTGGACTGGCCGCGAGACGCGGGGCGAAGGTGTAAACGCCCAACCAGACTAGACTTCCTTGTTGACGAATCAGCGAAGGAGGAGGAAGGGAAGATGAGAACCTTATTGAGTGTGCCGGTGATCGCCCTGCTGCTTGCGGCGGCATCGGTTAACACTGCTTCGGCCGCCTGTTGTGGGGCGGTCAGCTACCGAAACGTCGGTTGCTGTGACCGGGTAGACTACTGTGCTGAGAAGCAGCAGTGTTACACGGTCATGAAGACATGTCGGAAGGTGGTGTACGAAAAGCAGCAGTACACCTGTTATAAGACGGTCTACGAGACGGTCTGCGAGGACAAGACGATCAATTGCGTCAAGTACGTCCCCGAGACCTGCTATCGTGACCAGGTGTATACCGTGTGCAAACCGGTATACGAAACGTGCTATCGGACGGTGAACTACACGGTATGCAAGCCGGTCTGGGAAACCAAGACGAAGGACATCTGCTACACGGTGTGCAAGCCGGTCTGGGAAACCAAGACGAAGGACATCTGCTACACGGTGTGCAAGCCGGTCTGGGAAACCAAGACCAAGCAGATCTGCTATTCCGTGTGCAAGCCGGTCTGGGAGACCAAGACGAAGGACATCTGCTACACGGTGTGCAAGCCGGTC
>JAAYDI010000087.1 GCA_012729315.1 Planctomycetaceae bacterium | reverse complement strand
TACGGTGAGAACTGACCTTCGGCCAGACGACAGCTATCCCGGTACCGCACCCCTGGTGCAGGGTCGCCAACCTGACACAGGGTTCGCAGTGAGAAGTAAACCGTTAATGCGAAGTGGCTCACCGGTGGAACATAATGTCAAAACCGGCACCAGGGCCGTCTCTTCGGGCCTTTCACCACGCCACCCTCCATGCTCTCCTCTCTATTCTCTCCTCTCCATTCTTTATTCTCTATTCTCCGGTTGCTCCGCGGCCGGAATCGCGGCGACTTGGGCGCGGAGCCATGCCAGGTAGGTGGCACTACCTCCGTCCAGATCGACGACCACTATCTCCGGCTCCTCGTAGGGGTGCAGTTGCCGCACGCGGGACTCCACCTGCGCGTACAGCCGCCGCACCGTCTTGATGGCACATGTCCATTCGGTGGCGGTTTCCACCTGGCCCTGCCAGCGATAGACGCTGGTGAGAGGGCCGCCCACCTGCACGCAGGCGGCCAGCCGCTGCTCGACCAGCTCCCGCGCGATCGTCAACGCGGTGTCCTGGTCGCCTGTAGTTGTCAGCACTTGAATCGGTTCGTCCATCAAAGCACCTGTCGGGATCCGAATGCACGGGGTTGGTCTGGATTGGTATTGTATCGTTGGTATTGTATCGTGGGGTCATGGCTGCCTGCTGCTTGACCGAGCTGGTGGCCAGGCATATACTCGGCCCCCGCAGTTACTCGCTATTGGGGAGGACTATCGGGGAGGATCTGTGATGGGCGCGCGCGTACAGCGGTGGGTGGTCAGGTTCGCCTGGGCCGGTGCGGGATGGGCCGTCTGGCTGGCAGCGGCAGGCGGGCTGGCGCAGACGATGGAGCAGCTGGCGCGGCCCAAGGACGGTCGCAGCATGCGATCGACGTCGACCGCGGTTGACGCGCACGGCCGGTATGCGCCCAGTAATGCCGACAACTCCTGCGTGGCGGCGGGAGCGACGAAGGTGGTGCTGGATGCCGAAGGGCCTGGCGTCGTGACCCACATGTGGTTCACCTTCCTCGGGCCGGAACGGCAGGAATGGGCCCCCGAAGGGTCGGCCAACCACCAGGAGATCCTGCTGCGCGTGTGGTACGACGGCCGGCCCCAGCCGGCCATCGAAGTGCCGCTGGGTGATTTCTTCGCCAACTGCTTCGGCAAGCGGGCGGAGGTGATCAGCGTGCCGGTGGTGGTGGAGGACGCGGACTCCTACAACTGCTTCTGGCACATGCCGTTCCGCAAGTCGATCCGGATCGAACTGGTCAATCAGAGCGTGCGGCAACTGAATCTGCTGTACTACAACATCGACTGGATCAAGAAGGACCATCTGCCGGACGACACGCCCTATTTCTATGCCCGCTACCGCCAGGAGTATCCGGTCCAGGCTGGCAAGGACTACCTCATTCTGGAGACCGAGGGCCGGGGGCACTATGTGGGCACCGTGCTGTCGGTGCGGACCCGCAGCCCGTCGTGGTTTGGCGAAGGTGACGAGAAGATCTACATTGATGGCGAACCGGCGGCGTCGATCTGGGGTACCGGCACGGAAGACTACTTCTTGTCTGCCTGGGGTCTGCAGACGACCAGCACGCCCTACTTTGGCACGCCCTACTTCGACCAGTGGGGCATTGTCGGCGGGCACACGGCCGCCTATCGCTGGCATATCCAGGATCCGATCGTCTTCCAGAAATCGATCAAAGTGACGATCGAGCATTTCGGGTGGATTTCCACCGACGAGAATCCGCAGGGGGAGCGGCACAGCTGGAACGAACGGGAGGATGACTTCGCCAGCGTCGCGTTCTGGTACCAGACGGGCGAGCCGACGCCGGGCGAGCCGGTGCCGGACGCGGCTAGCCGAACCTTGCCCAATCTCGACATCAAGATCACTGCGCGGGACTTGACCGGCGCGGCGCATCACGGGCCGGGGGAGTGCGTGGTCCAGGAGAATCTCGGGTTCTATCCGGAGGGGCAGCTGTTCTACAAACCGGCGCAGGCTTCTGGCGCGTGGATCGACATCCCGTTTCAGGTGACGCAGCGCGAACCGCGCCGTCTGCTGCTGGCCGTCACGCGCGCCCCGGACTACGGCATCTATCAGGCCACTCTCAACGGTGTGCGGATCGGGGCGCCATTTGACCTGTACGCGCGCGACGTGTCCGAGTGGGAGATCCACCTGCTGGACTTCTGGCCGGCGCCGGGCGACTACACGCTGCGGCTGGAATGCGTCGGCAAGAACGCACTGTCGCAGGGGCACTACCTGGGACTGGAATCGGTGCGGCTGCGGGAACGCCGGCCGCGCGTCACGCAGTGGGCGCGCGATCGGGACCGGGACTGGCGGCAGCATCCCGTGCTGTACGATTGACTGCCCCGCCGGCTCACGGCCGGCGTTTCTCGCGCATCTGCCGGGAGTACTGTTCGAGGATCCGCCGCTCTCGCCCGCTCAGGCTCTGTTCTCCCTGGCGGTGCACCTTCTCCAGGATGCGGTCCGCCTCGGCGTCCAATGTGTCGCGGTCGATCTCGGGGCGGTGGATTCTCAGCCGGGCACGTTGCCCGAGCGTCTGCCAGGGCCACCGCCAGCCCGCCGGCGCCAGCCGACTCAGCCGCCCGCCGAGCCGGAGATAGAGCAGCGCGAATGCCGCACCGCCCAGGTGCGCCTGCCATGCCACGTTGCCGGACTGGCCGGAGAGTGCGCGGAGCAGATCCTGGCCGATCACGATCGCGCCGATGACCCAAGCGGGAAGGGCGAATAGCCCGTACACGTAGAGCGTCCGCCGCGGGTAGTAGAGCACAAACAGTATGAAGACGGCCGTGACGCCCCCCGAGGCGCCGTACATCGACGGACTGTGCAACTGCTCCCACACGCGGCCCGCCTCCGTCCCCCAGAGCCAGGCGTTTTCCAGACCCAGCCAAACCAGACCGGCAAACACGATCGACGTGAGGTAGAACCACAGAAATTCGACCCGACCAAGTCGCAGCTCGATCTCGCGGCCGAACATCCAGAGCATGAACATGTTCAGGCCGACATGCCAGATGCCACCGCGATCGAGCGGCGCGTGGGCGAAGCCGTAGGACAGCAGGTTCCAGATCTCCCAGGGCCGGCGATAGGCGTCGGCCTGGAGCGCCAGCAGGCTGCTCAGCCAGTGACCGTCCCCCTCGGCGGTGACCGGCGTGAAGATGTCAACCAGCGCAAGCGCGACGTTGATGATCACCAGATTCGTGACGATCAGCCGCGGGGCACCGGTCAGGGTGAAACCCCGGGGACCGTCTTCCTGGTAGTACTCGCGATCATAGATTCCCAAGGCTGTCCCTCCGTGGGATCGGCTGGCGGGCGTGGCAGGTACCGGGGACAGGCCGGGCACCTGTCCACTTTCATTGATCCCGGGCTATTTGATCCCGGGCTATATCGTAGAGCGGTGGAGCGGGTGTGGCGAGTGTGGATCAACGGCCACGCCGAAAATAAAAATACTCGACCGGGTCAGCGCCCCGGGAGGACACGCTCCGGGACGGTGAGCCTGAACTGCGGCCACTGACCGCGCACCAGGTCCGGCTCGACGGCTCAGGGATGAGGAACCACCGCCACCGCAGCAGCACGCTGGTTGATCTCCTCTGTCAGCCGCGCGTTGTAATCGGTCAACTGCTGTTCGAGTGCCAGGTTGACTTTGAACAGGTTGCTCAGTTCGTCCCGCAGCGCGGTCTTCTGGGATTCAAGTGCTGCCACCAGTTCGGTCAACTGGGCCTTGTCCCGCTCGAATCCCTGCTGGTCCTGCTGCAGCTTGCTGCGTTCGTCCTGCCGATACGCGATCTGTTCCTGCGTCTTGATGATCGTCAGTTTCAAGGCGTCCACATCGCGTTGTGCGCGGCGAGTGGCCTCCACGGCGCGGGTGAAGCGGTCCTGGATGTCGTGGAACGCGTGCTCATAGTCGCGGAGCGACCGGATGTAGACCGGACCGACCACGCGGCACGTTTCGCTCGACGTCAGGCGATCGACAAGCCCGCGGTGCTCGTCCAACGCATAGGGGAAGATGCCGATGTCACCGGCACGCACCGCCGCCTCCTCGCCATGCCGCAACGCCGAGACTTCCGCGTACCCCTCCGGGTCGAAGTAGTTCCCCGCCATGCCCGCGTCCGGATTACTGCTGTCGACGCGCTCCTTGTGGTCCTTCCTGAACTCCAGCTTGAGCCAGATGTTCTCCGGCGACTGGTTCACGTCCTGATCGCCGGCCGGACTGCCATCCTTCAGGTAGTCCATGACCAGCTCGGTGACCACCTGGCTGTCGCCAGGTTGGCCGGTGACGGCCGCGAAAATCGTCCGCAGATTCTGCTCGTCCATCGCCCCGTAAACTGGCTTTGGCGTGTCGTCCAGGATCTGCCCCATCGTGTCTTCATCCGAAAACACCTGGTGCGAATCGATCGGCATCATTTCGTACAGAGTCCAGAACGCCGGCTGGATGGTGACCTGGGACTGCTGCACCTGGTCCATCGGCAGTGTGGGCTGCAGCGTGACACCCGTCGGCTGAGCATCGGTGACCAGAAACTCGCCCAGGTACGCCACCGGCATCCGATTGACATCCTCCAGGAACGCGTACAGCACCATGTCAACCGCGATGCCGTTGGGTGGGGCCGTGTTCGGATCTCCGGGCTCACCCGTCTCGGTCGGTGGCACCGTCGAGACCTGCACCGCATTGTTGGCCGGCACACCTGGTGTGCAGCGGCGCCACACGCGTCCCCGGTCGAGAAGCGCGCGGTTCAGCTGGTGCTGCAGATCGTCGACCGACGGAGTCGGCGATGCGACAACCGTCGGATCACCGTACGCCAGCAGCCGCCCTTCGTGCGCAGCGTCGGCCGCCTGCTTCGATACGTCGGCGTGCGTCTTGCGCCAGTGATTGTGCGTCTTGAGCGTCAAGGAGGCCACAATCACCAGTCCCACGGCCGCGAGAAACGTCATGCAGGCCGCGACAATGTGCCACGCACGCCACGTCGAAACCGACAGGACGATGGCCACAATGAACAGGATGAGGAGAAGGATGCCGATGAGCAGGGGGATCATGCGCGTGCTGCCATCATTTGTTGGAGGGCCACTCGATAGAACCTCATGGCTCGATGATAAACTGGGGGGTATGGGATGTCAAGCTGGACCCGGCGGGCGATGTTTAGCGTAAGTTGCCAAACTGTCAGGATTTGTGGAACGACCATCAGCACGGTCGTTATGATCCGCGTAATCACAACTCCGGCCGTACCCGTGGCTCGACACTGCTTCTGCTCTGCGACGGGACGCGCGGGCGGCGGAGCGGCCGGTCGTGCACTGTCCGACCGTTAGACACCGGCCACTGCGGTGCTGTGCCGAGAATGAGTGGGCTGAGCCGCTCCGCAGCGATTTGTCACTTCTGCGGCCGGCGCGCCGGCTGCGCGGGACGCCGGGCGGGGGACTGTGGGCGGGCGAGGAACGAGGACAGCGTCAGCACCAGTCCGATCGCCGAGACGATCAGGCTGATCGTGATCGATCGGTACCAGCGCGCTGACCACAGTCGATGCCGGATGAACGGCGGCGGGTTGTAGGGGCCGATGGACTCGTTGCGCACGTTGGTCCACAACTCCCAGGTCTGCTCAATATCCATGGTGTCGATGTCCTGGTACGCCCGCTCCAGATTGTCCCAGGGGCGTTCCTCCGTCTCGAGCCCGGCGCGTCCCATCTGGAAGAAGGCAGCGGACAGGAGTCCGCCCATCAGCAAGGCAAGCCCGCAGGAGAAGAATAGACGCTGTCTGAGCGACCAGTGGCGATCCCGCACGCGGGTCTTCTCCGGGACTTCATCGGCGGGGGGCAACTGGCGGATCAACCGCATGGTCGGCACGTCCAGTGTTTTGCCGCAGGTACACTGCACGCTCTGGCCCGCCTGGCTGACTTCGATCGCCATGGACTGACCGCAGGAACAGGGAAGCAAGTATTTCATGGCAAGTTGGTAAGCTCGTGAAGTTGTGCAGGTCAACGCGTCGGGGTGGATACATTCAGGCTGTCAACGCATTACACGCGTGGCCGTTCAATCCAGCTTCGGCGCTTCTCCGTCATCGGCCCACCAGGGCAGGCTGATACCGCCGTCTACCAACAGTGTAGCACCGGTCATGTATTCGTTGCGCGGGTCGCACAGAAACATAATCGACTGGGCAATCTCGTCGGGGGTGCCGAGGCGGCCCAGCGGGATCCGGCGGGCCGCGCGTGAGAGGGCTTCTTCGGTCGCGTACTTCCGTTCGCCCGGCGTATCGACCCAGCCGGGCTGAATGACGTTCACGCGGACCTGATGGCTGGCCAGTTCCAGTGCCGCTGTGCGGGCCATGGCCTCCAGGGCGGCCTTGGCCATGTTAAACGCCATGGCTCCGCCCACCGGGATGGTGGCATGCGGTGAACTGACCAGGACGATCGAGCCACGATGGCCCTCGCGGATCATCACCTGCGCTGCCGCCCGGGTGAGGTAGAAGGCGCCCCACATCGTGACCTCGATCGTGCGGCGAAAGCCGGTCATGTCCGCTTCCACAAACGGCTCGCGGTCGCTGTAGGCGGCGTTGCCGATCGCGATGTCCAGCTTGCCGAAGTGCTTGACCACCTGGGCCACCATGTCCTCCACCGCCTGCTGGTCGGCGACGTCGGCCTGGATTTTGATCGCGCGCGAACCGCTGTCGCGAACGGCCTGCAGCACCTGATCCGCCTCGTCGGGATGCGACCGGTAGTTGATCGCCACGTGAGCGCCAGCGCGCGCCAACGCCACGCACGTCGCTCGGCCAATGCCCAGGCTCCCGCCCGTGACCAAGGCCACACTCCCCTTCAAGTCCGCTCCCACTAACATGGTTTGCCTGTCTAGCCCTGGCTGCAAGAAACTGTCAATCCGCCCCGGCGCTACACTCTCCCGGCGGAAGCCGTATGCTACTCGGGATCCGACGCGGCGGCAAGTTGCGCTCCGATCCCGCGCACGGACCATGCTTTACGGAGACCCGTCTGGCGGCGCGCCGCATCCCGCGCGCTGCTCCTCGGCCACGCCGCGCCGGAGCCCTCCGGTGCCACGCCGCGTCTGGACGACTGCCGGGGCACCGCTAAAATAAAGAGACTTGCCCACCGGACGGGAGACGTATGTCCAGAACCGGGTGTTGACGCGTCCGCCGGGCCGGGCGAGTTCTACGATATCGAGTGGGTCTGTGGGCCTGCAGGCAGTTCGGCCGCAGCGCGGCGCGTAGGCGCTGGCCCCGGGGCTATTACGGGTCCGGGGCGATAGGGGGCCGGGTCGACAGGGCGACTGGAAGCGCGTGGTGAGCGAGCGCAATGCTGTGTCCGCGCCGTGTGTCGCCGGTCTGGGAACGTTTCGGCCGAATCTTGCTTTGGCAGTGCGTCCATGGTACTCTCCGACTTGGTAAGATGAGCGGCCTGGGGTAGCAATCATTGGTGGCATTCCGCGTCGTCCAGGCGTAATTTCTTACCAAATTTTCATGGAAGGAAGACAGCCAAGCGGTGGGTGGTAGAATTGCGTGTTTCATGATGTGCCATTGCGGGGGAATGGCTTCTTGTCATGCGGCGGATGCACCTTGGAACTCATGATGGCGATCGGCCAGCGGCGTGCCTCGTGATGTGTATCCAGGTGTGGCGTGGCACGGGTCCTGCGGCCAACTTGGCGACCTTCCGTCCCGGTGATTTTCTCAGCTTGTTGGACTTAGTGTAGGAGTACTGAGTTGTACGACACCCTCCTGGATGAATTCGAGGACGATGCAGCGCGAACTCCGGATGATGAAGATAGTTTCGAGAAACTGTCGGACGACGACGACACTTCAGACGACGATGAATGCGACCTTGATGATCCGGGACAACAGGATGGCGATCCCGACGTGCGAGAAACGGACGAGGACTTATTAACCGCGGAGGATGGCGAATCGTGGTCGGACGATCCGGTTCGCATGTATCTGACGCAGATGGGGGAGATCCCATTGCTGACGCGTCAGGAGGAGATTCGGCTCGCCAAGAAGATCGAGGTGACGCGTCGTCGTTTTCGGACGCGATTGCTCGAATGTGACTATGTGATCCAAGCTGCCCAAAAAGTCCTCAAACGCGTGCATCACGGCGAGCTGCCGTTTGATCGCACGGTGCAGGTTTCTGTGACGGATCGCCTGGAGAAAGAGCAGATTCTGGGGCGTCTGCCCCACAATCTGTGCACGCTGGAAGTTCTGTTGCGGCGCAACCGGCGCGACTACCGGCTGGCTTTGAGCCGATCGCAGATGAAAACGCAGCGGCGGGGAGCCTGGCGGCGGCTGGGGCAGCGGCGGCGGCGGGCGGTGCGGCTGGTGGAAGAATTGGGTCTGCGCACGCAGCGGATTGAACCGATGATTCGCACGCTCGAGGAATTCAGTCGGCGGGTGGATCGGCTGAAGGCGCAGCTGGAGGAGCTCCGGCGGAACAAGGTGCCGATGGCGGAGCGCGAGCCGCTGCTGGCCGAGTACCGCAGCATTCTGCTGGCGACCCAGGAGACGCCCACCAGCCTGCGGAACCGGGTGCGGTTCCTCAAGTCGGTGTATGCGGAGTACCAGCAGGCGAAGCAGGAGCTATCCGAGGGCAACCTGCGCCTGGTGGTGTCCATCGCCAAGAAGTATCGCAATCGGGGGCTGAGCTTCCTGGACCTGATCCAGGAGGGGAATGCCGGGTTGATGCGGGCGGTGGACAAGTTCGAGTACCGGCGCGGTTTCAAGTTCTGCACCTATGCGACCTGGTGGATTCGCCAGGCGATCACGCGCGCGGTGGCCGACCAGAGCCGCACGATTCGCATCCCGGTGCACATGGTGGAGAGCATGTCGCGCGTCCGGAATGTCTCCCGCCAGCTGCTGCAGGAGTTGGGGCGCGAGCCGACGCTGGAGGAGACGGCCCGCAAGGCGTTCACCTCGGTCGACGAAGCCCGGCGCGTGCTGGCGATGAGCCGTTATCCGATCAGCCTGGACCGTCCGGTGGGCAACAGCGAAGACAGTCATTTCGGCGATCTGCTTCCGGACGGCGCGGCGGAGAGCCCCGCCACGGGGGCTTCGCAGGAAATGCTCCGCGGCCGCATCAACAAGGTGCTCAAGACGCTGAGCTACCGGGAGCGGGAGATCATCAAGCTGCGCTACGGGCTGGGAGACGGTTACAGTTATACCCTCGAAGAAGTCGGACACATTTTCAAGGTGACGCGGGAACGCATCCGGCAGATCGAGACCAAGGCGGTCCGGAAACTCCAGCAGCCCAGCCGCAGTCAGGAGCTGGTCGGGTTCCTCGACTAGCGGATGCCGGGCCTGATCCGGCGGGCAGGGTTCCTGCACGGGGATCCTGGGGAGCGCTTCCCAGGGTCCCCGTGTTGAGTTGAACAGGGGATGGGTACACGGCGTCTGCAACTGCCGAACGGTCATGCTGATGGACATTGAGCGTGTCATCCGCTTTCTCGAGCACCCGGACGAGGCGGCCCGCTGGTTCACCTCGCTGGGGCTGGAGGACGCGCGGCGCGGCTTCCGCAACCTGGAAAACATGGCCCACAGCGGCATGACCCTCGACCTGTTGGCCGTCATGTGCGGGCAGCTGGAACAGCATCTGCCCCGCATCAGCGATCCCGGCATGGCCGTCAACAACCTGGACGATTTCGTCGCCGCTGCCCGCAACCCGCTGGCGCTGGGCTCGCTGTTCGAACGCGACGAGGACGCGCTGCCGACGCTGCTGCAGATCTTCTCCAACAGCCAGTTCCTGTCGGAATGGCTGGTCCGCGACCCGGAGGCCTTCGACCTGCTGCGCCTGACCGAAGGGCAGCCGGTTGCGCGCGACGCGCTGCGGGACGACATCTGCAGCCAGGTGGCCAGCGTGGATGACGAACGCGTGGTGACCCGGATTCTCAGCGGCTGCCGGCACCGGGAGATGCTGCGGATTGCCTACGGCGACATCGTGCGCGGACAATCGCTGGAGGTGGTGACAGCGCAGATTTCCTACCTGGCCGACGCCGTCATCGAAGCGGCGGTGCGGTCCGCGTGGCGGTTCCAGCAGCAGAAGCGCGGGGTGCCCCGCCTGGAGGACGGCCAGCGCGCCCGCTTCACCGTCCTCGCCCTCGGCAAACTCGGCGGCGAAGAACTGAACTACTCGAGCGACATCGATCTGATCTTCCTCAGCGACGGGAATGGCAAGACCGATGGCGAACGCTCGATCAGCAACGTGGAGTTCTTCGATCGGCTGGCGAAACAGACCATCAAACTGCTCACCGAACCAACCATCCTCGGCACCGCCTATCGCGTCGACCTGCGACTTCGCCCGGAAGGCAATCAGGGGCCGGTCGTGCGGGATTGGGAGAGTGCGCTGCGGTACTACGACATGTCAGGGCGCACCTGGGAACGCCAGGCGTTTGTCAAGGCGCGCACCGTCGCGGGGGACCGGGACCTGGGGGACTTCGTGCTGGAACAGCTGCAGCCGTGGATCTATCGGCGGTATCTGACGTGCGCCGATATCGCGGGCATCCGCGCGCTGAAGCGGCGGATCGAGAACCGCACGTATCTCGAGGGGGGCGATGCACGCAACGTGAAGACCGGCCACGGGGGCATTCGCGACATCGAGTTCTGTATCCAGTTCCTGCAGCTGCTCAACGGCGGCGATCTGGCCGAGATCCGCACCGGCAATACGCTCCACGCCATGGCTCAGCTCGAACACGTCGGCTGCCTCACCATGCAGGAGCGGCAGATCCTGGAAGACAACTACCGCTTCCTGCGGAAGATCGAGCACCGGCTGCAGATCATGTTCGATCTCAAGACGCACACTTTGCCCGAAGGGGATAAGGAACTGCGACGGCTGGCCATCCGCACCGGGTACTCCGATCGCGGGGACCACCGCGCGCTGGATGATTTCAAACGCGACCTGCGCGAAAACACCCGCCTCAATCGCCGCATCCTCGACCACCTCCTGCACGACGCCTTCGGGGCGGACCCCGCCTCCGCTCCCGAAACCGACCTCGTGCTGGACCCCGCGCCCCGGCCGGAGACGGTGCAGCAGTGCCTGGCGCGCTATCGGTTCCGCGACGTGCCCGGCGCCTACGACAACCTGATGGCGCTCTCGATCGAACATGTGCCGTTCCTGTCGACGCGGCGGTGCCGCCACTTCCTCGCCTCCATTGCCCCCCGCCTGCTCCAGGCCGTGGCGGAAACTCCGGATCCCGATTCCACACTGGTCAACCTGAGCAAGGTAAGCGATTCACTGGGGGGCAAAGGTGTCCTGTGGGAGCTGTTCAGTTTCAACCCCCCTTCGCTCCAGCTGTATGTCCGGCTGTGCGCGTCGAGCCCCTACCTGTCGGGTATTCTCACGAGCAATCCGGGCATGCTCGATGAACTGATGGACTCGCTCGTGCTCGACAAGCTGCCGACCTACGAGTGGCTGCAGACGACGTTGCAGGATCTGTGCCGGGGAGCGGAAGACACGGAACCGATCCTGCACAGCTTCAAGAGCTCCCAGCACCTGCGGGTGGGAGTCCGCGATATCCTGGGCAAGGAGGATCTGCGCGACACGCACCGCGCTCTGTCGGACATTGCCGAAGTCTGCCTGCAGCAGATCGCGATGCGGGAGTACGACATCATGGCCGACCGATTCGGCCGGCCGTTCCGCCTGGATGCCGACGGCCAGAAGGTGGAGTGCGGCTGGGCCATCATCGCGCTGGGTAAACTGGGCGGCCGCGAGCCGAACTACCACAGCGACCTGGACGTCATCTTCTTCTTCGATGCCGAGGGACAGACCGAACACGACCGCCGCACGCGGCGCGGCGATGTCACGAGCAACCAGCATTTCTTCAGCCAGCTGGGGCAGCGGATCATCAAGGTCGTGACGCAGATCGGACCGCATGGCCGTCTGTATGAGATCGATCCGCGTCTGCGGCCCACCGGCAAAAGCGGTTCGCTGGCGGTGTCGTTGGAGGAGTTCGAGCGGTACTTTGCCGATGGACGCGGACAATTGTGGGAGCGCCAGGCCTTGTGCAAAGCGCGCCCCGTCTGCGGCACCCCGGCCGCTCAGACGCGCGCCATGGAGGTGATCCGGCGCATGATCGTCGACTATGACTGGCAGCCGAACAGCGCCGAGGAGATCCGGCAGATGCGGATCCGGATGCAGCAGTCGGCATCGGACCAGAACCTGAAACGCGGGATCGGCGGCACGGTGGACGTCGAGTTCATCGTACAGATGCTGCAGCTGAAGCATGTCGACCAGTATCCCGAGATCCTCGTGCCGGGAACGCTCGACGCGCTGGGCGCACTGCGCCGCGCCGGTGTGCTGGCGGACGAGGATGCACTGCGCCTCGATCAGTCGTACCGATTCCTGCGCAGCATTGAATCCGCGCTGCGCCTGATGAACACCGCGGCGCGCCATGACCTGCCCAGCGACGAGTTGGAACTCGACAAGCTCGCCTTCCTCATCGGCTGCGCGAGCGCCCGGCAACTCATCGACGGTTGCGGGCAGCACCGGCAGAGCAACCGCGACTGTTTTCACCGCCTGTTTGATGCCGCCTCGTGTGCGGCCTTCTCGTGACAGGCAGGGGGGGACCGCCACGTAACCCAGCCGCTCAGTCCGGCTGGCCCGTTCCAATGTCGATCGTCTGGAACCGGGCGACTGAGAGGGTGAAGATCTTGCCGTCGCCGATGCGTCCGGTGCGCGCGATCTCCACCAGCTTGCGGATGATCTCTTCAGCCCGCGCGTCGTCGACCCACACAGTGATTTCGACCTTGGGCAGGAAGGCGAGCGAGTATTCGCTGTCGCCGTACTGATCGAGATAGCTCTTCTGGCGTCCAAACCCTTTCACTTCGCGGACGGCCAGCGCCTCCAGGGGCGCCCGCCGGAGCCCCTCCAGCACCTTCTCGGCGAGAAACGGTTTGACGATCGCCGTTACCTGTTTCACAATCTGCCGCCCGATCTGCCGTATGCCGCCCGCTGGAATTCCACCCCTGTCACGAGCCGGTGCCCCGGTGCCGTCTGCCGTAGGGGTGCGGACACCGGAAGGGATTGCAACCGGCCGGTCCACATCGTATCAGGGCCGGCACCGGGGATCCAGCGGACGGAGACGCGGCGCGCCCGCTCCGAGACCCCTGTACCGGCGGTGCCATTTCTGACACGATGATTCGACACCTGTTCAGGAAGTGCCGATAATCGATAATCAAAGAGACCTTCGGGCTGCCGACCCTGGCGGGGCCCGGGATGGATCGGCAGAGCCTGTTGTAAGGTGTCGGCAACGAACCGTGTTGGACAGCGCTGGAGATGTGCCCACCCGTGACAAAGTACTCGAAATACCAGCAGAACATCATCAAGAACTACTACGAGAACCGCGATGCCATTGCGCTGCAGCGCGTTCAGGAGCTGGTGACGGAGCTCTATCTGTCCGAAGGCAAGAAGCGTCAGCGCCACTGGGAACAGATGAAACTGCACCTCGGCAAACTGGGGGTCACACCGGCGCAGATCGACCAGCTGGTGGCCCAGGACAAGCCGGAGCTTGTCGCGGCGATCGTCCAGGATCTGGTGGACAAGGTGTAGAGTGGCACAGTGTAGAGTGGCACACGCTGATGGATGACCCACACGTTGGCGGCGAGGCTGGGGGAGCAGACGCGGCACGGGCTGACCGTGAGCCGGCCACCGAGCGGCCGTGCCTGACGCCGGACGAGCTGGGGGAATCGCGGCGGTACAGTCGGCAGGAGCTGGTGTGCACGCTGCTCGACATGGCGATCGACGTCATCTATCTGGGGGTGATGGCGTTCTGGGGTGCGCGCAGCATCGATCGCGCGCTGTCTCTCGCACCGGTCCTCGGCGAGTGGGCGGTGCTGCGGCTGGCCTGCCTGTTCCTGATAATCACGGCCCTGCACTACGCCTGTTCCTTCCCGCTGGCGGTCTACAGCGGATTCGTGCTCGAACACCGTTTTGGCTTGAGTCGGCAGAGTTTCGGGCGGTGGCTGTCGCGGTACGCGTTGCGGAACCTGCTGGCGACCGGGCTGGGGCTGGTGCTGATGGTCGGCCTGTTTCTGCTCATCTGGTGGGCGCAGGCGTGGTGGTGGCTCATCGCGGCGCTGGCGGCGTTTGCCGTCACGATCGTGCTGGGCCAGCTGGTGCCGGTCCTGATCCTGCCGCTGTTCTACGAGATTGAGAAGCTGGAGGACCAGGACCTGCGGGAGCGTCTGGAGCGGTTGGCCCGCGGCACGTCACTGAGCATCGAGGGTGTGTATCGGATGAAACTCAGCACCGAGACGGTCAAGGCCAATGCCATGCTGGCCGGACTGGGACGCACCCGGCGCGTGATTCTGGGCGATACGCTGCTGGACAACTTCGACGCGCGGGAGATCGAGGTCGTGTTCGCGCACGAGGTGGCCCACCACGTGTACCGCCACCTGGCCAAGCTCACGCTGTTCGGGCTGGTCTATGCGGCGGTGAGCTTCTGGGTCTGTGACCGGATCCTTGTCGCGTGGGTGACGGCCGTGGCGGGATCGTTCCAGTATCCCGACTGCCCCGTGCATGCGCTGGCGCTGATCCTGTTCGTCATCACGGTGCTGTCGCTGCTGGTCAGTCCGGTGCGCAACGGTCTGAGCCGGCGGTTCGAGTCGGCCTGCGATCGCTACGCGCTGCAGGTGACGGGGGATGTGGAAGCGTACCGCGCCGCGTTCACGCGGCTGGCCCGGCTCAACAAGACCGATCCGCATCCGCATCCGTTGGATGTCTGGCTCCTGCACGATCATCCGCCGGTCGCCGCGCGGCTGGCGCTGGCTGATCAGTTCACAGCCGCACCACGCAGTTGCCACTGGTGCGCCGGATCAGATGACGGATCTCCAGCACGCTGATCGTGGCCAGCACGCGGGGGGCTGGCAGACGCGTGCTGCGCACAACCTGATCCAGATTCGTCGGGTCGGTGGCGATGGCGTCGAGCACCTGACGCTCCTGGTCATTGAGCTGCAGTTCGGCCGGATGCCGCAGCGTGTGTCCGTCGTGCTGCAGCAGCGGTTGGCACAGCGGCCCGAGTTCCTCCAGCACATCGTCGACCGTTTCCACCAGCTTGGCGCCATCCCGAATCAGCCGGTGGCAGCCGCGTGACATGCGGCTGTCGGCCGGACCAGGCAGGGCGAAGACTTCCCGCCCCTGCTCGGCCGCGTGCGACGCTGAGATCAGGGCGCCGCTCCGCTCGGCCGCCTCGATGACCAGGACCCCCAGCGCCAGTCCGGTGATGAGACGGTTGCGTTGCGGAAATGTCCCGCTCATCGGCGCCTGCAGCGGCGGCAGTTCGCTCAGCAGGCTACCCTGCCGCCGGATGGACTCGGCCAGCGCCGCATGCTCGGGGGGATAGAGGTTCAGCACGCCGCTGCCGAGCACGGCAATGGTACGGCCACCCGCCTCCAAAGCTCCGCGGTGGGCCGCCGCATCAATGCCGCGCGCCAGGCCGCTGACGATCGTCAGGCCGGCCCGCGCCAGACTGCTCGCGAGCCGCTGGGCCTGCCGCAGACCATAACGGGTGGCGTGCCGCGTGCCCACGATCGCCAGCGCCAGTTGATCCTGCGGTGCACTGTCGCCGCGCCGGAACAGAATCCCCGGCGGATCGGGTATCTCACGCAACAGGGCCGGATAACGCGGGTCGGCTTCCGGTATCAGGTCGATCTGATGCGCGCGGCACAGCTCAATCTCCCGGTCAACGTCCAACTCGCCCGCCCGCCGGATACGGTCGCACAGCCGGGGCCCGATGCCGGGCACCTGCCGCAATTGTTCAGCCGAGGCGGCCAGCGCCGCGCCGTACGTGCCGAACCGACCCAGCAGCGCCCGCCGCGTCCGCGGGCCGACACCAGGAATCAAACACAGACGCAGCGTATCGCGCAGCTGACCGGGATCCCCGGACGCGAAGAGGGGCAGCGAGTTCACGGTGGCTTCCAGTTACCAGCTCGAGGGCTTCAGGTCTTGTCTTGTCCGAGCCCACGGCCACATACCCCGCGGGGCACGCGGCATAGGACCCGCCAACCTGCCCGTGAACAGTCGTTGCTACGGAAACAGTTATTCTAATGCGGTCGAGGGGGTGCGGGAAGATCCTTCGCGAATCCCACGGCCAGCGCCATCTGGATGAGTTCGGCGAGCGATTCAGCGCCCATCTTCTTCATCAGGTTGGAACGCCGCAGCTCGACCGTGCGTAACCCCATGTCGAGATCGCGGGCGATGAGCTTGTTGGGCGTTCCCTCCAGCACCTTGGCCAGGACCGCACGCTCATCAGGCGTCAACGTGCTCATCCGCTGCTCGATCGCGCGGTGGCGGTTACGCACGTCGCGCTGCGCTCGGCATCGGTCCAACGCCTCCGCAATCGCCTTCCACAATTCGTCGGGCTGGCACGGTTTGGTCAGGAAACTCACTGCCCCGGCCTGCATCGCACGCACCGCCACCGATACATCGCCGTAGCCCGTAATCATGATCACCGGCAAGGGAATGTTGCGGCGCCGCAGCTCCTCCTGCAGATCCAGCCCGCCCATTCCTTCCATCCGCACATCCAGCACCAGGCAGCCACACATATCTTCCGAGGCCACCGACAGAAACTGCTCCGCCGACGAATACTCCTTGCTTGGCATGCCATGCGATTGCACCAGCGCCGCCACGGATTCGCGAGCACCCGGGTCGTCGTCCACGATGTGGACGCACTCACGTGTGATGTTACTCAAGACCCCAACCTTCGCCTTAGACAGTTCGGAGATGCGCATCATCCACCAAACAGCCAGGACCATACCTGGTTTCCCGACTCACCCGCTGTGGCAGAGAATATAGCGAGATGCCACCAATTTGGAAAACCCCTAACATAGGGTAGACTGGGGGTGCCACCCACGAAGTCTGTGGGGGACCGACGGATCCGTGGGATGCAGACTGCCATGGCGAAACGCAACGCGAGGAAGAACGCGAGGAGGAAGAGTTCGCGGCCGCTGCCGGGAGGGTCTCGGGAGGCGGCGCCGGATCCGGCGCCGGCGGTGCCGCGGCCGGCGCGCACGATCGGGCTCTGGAAGAAGCTGCTGTTTGCGACGATCAGCGTGGGGCTGTTCTATGGCGTGCTGGAGTTCACGTTGTGGCTGGCCGGTGTCCGGCCGCTCATCACACGGGAAGATCCCTCCCGCGGCTTCTCGGGCATCGTAACGGTCTTTGAACGCGCGGGCGACGTCTATCGCACGCGGCGCGCCGCGGCGCAGCAGAGCTTCAACGAGCAGTCGTTTCTGGCGGAGAAGCCGGCCGATGGCTTGCGGATCTTCTGTCTGGGGGGCTCTAGCGCGTATGGTTTTCCGTGGGGAGCGGAAGCCGCATTCACCAGCGTGCTGGGCGAGTTGCTTGCCGCCCGTCATCCCGAGCTGCATGTCGAAGCGATCAACGCCGCCGGCGTATCGTACGGGATGCATCGCCTGAATATCGTCGCCGACGAGCTGCGGAGATATCAGCCGGACATCTTCATCATTTACAGCGGCCACAATGAGTTCATCGAACCGGCGTTCTTCGAGTCGCTCAAGAACCGCAGCGCTATCCACACGCAGCTGGAATATCAACTGGCGCACTCGCGCGTGTATTCAGCCATGCGGTCGGCCTTGGAGTACGTTGCCCGGCAGCAGCGTGCTGCCGACTCCGCGGTCGAAGTGGACGTCCGGCGCGACGAGACGCGCGTCTTTGCGCCGGAGGAGAAGGCAGCGATTGTGGCCGAATACCGCTGGCGGCTGGAACGGCTCGTGCGCCGCGCTCAGGAAGCGCAGATCAAAGTCGTGCTGGTCACGGTGCCGGCCAATCTGAGCCAATGGCGTCCGCAGGCCTCGGCCGGTCTGACCGCACTGGCGGTGGAGGACCGGGAGCTGTGGTCGGCGGCGGTTGCGGGGGGGCAGCGCGAGTTCCGCGCCGGTAACTTCGCGGCCGCGGCCGGGTATCTCGAGCAGGCTGCACGCCTCGCGCCGGACCACGCGGAAACCCAGTACTACCTGGGACGCGTCTGCGAGCAGCTTGGCCGGTTCGACGAGGCGCGCGCCGCATATCAACGGGCGTGCGATACGGATGCGTCCCCGATCCGCCGTGTGTCAGGCATCAACGAGGCCATCCGGGATGTGGCCCGGCAGCGAGGGGCGTTGCTGGTTGATGCGGATCAGATTTTTGAACAGCAGAGCGAGCACGGTCTGGTCGGCTTCAACCTGATCGAGGACTACGTCCACCCGACGCGCGCCGGGCATGAACTGCTTGGCTGGTGCCTCTGGGACGCGATCGAGCGGGAGGGCTGGCTGGGCCACACGGCCACCGCCGACCGCGCGTTGTTCGAGCAGGTGCTTGCGCAGCGCCGCAGCCGGCCGATGAAGCCGAACGCCGTGTGGCTCTTCAACCAGGGGGTGGTCCTGCAGAACCAGGGGCGCGCCGAGGCGGCGATTGAGAGGTACCGCGAGGCCTTGGCCATCGTGCCTGCCTATCGGGCGGCACTCCATAATCTGGGTGGACTCCTCTGTGACACGGGACAGACGGCCGAAGCCGTGGAGGTGTTGGAACGCCTTGTGGAAATCGATCCGCAGGGGGGCGAGGCGCACTACAACCTGGCCACTGCCCTGCATCGCCTGGGGCGTCTGGAGGAGGCGATCACGCACTATCGGGAGGCGTTGCGGCTCAGGCCCAGCCATGCCGGCGCGCACAACAACTGGGGCATGGCCCTCTTCACGCGCGGGCAGTATGACGAGGCCGCGGCGCACTATGAAGCAGCGGTGCAGCTCCGGCCGGACGACATCATCTTTCGCTGCAACCTGGCCAACACGCTGCAGAAACTCGGGCGTCTCGAGGAGGCGGTTTCTCAATACCAGGAGGTGTTGCGGCTGCAGCCCCACGATATTCCGGGCCACCGAGGGCTGGGCGATACGCTGCAACAGCTCGGGCGCGCCGATGAAGCGGCCGCCCACCACAACGAAGCGGCGCGACTTGAAGCAGCACGACTTGAAGAGGCACGGGGGGGACCGTGACCGGCCGCCCGCCGCGCCCGCCGCGCTCACGGCGCTCTAGCCGAGGATGGCGGCACGCACCAGTTGCGGATCGATATCGCCGAAGAGCTCGACATGCCCCATCCGCACGGGCAGCACGAAGCGCAGGCGGCCGTGGGCCACTTTCTTGTCCTGCTGCATGGACTCGAGCAGCCGTTGGGGATCCATGCGCGGGGCGTCCACGGGCAGGCCGAGTGCAGACAGCAACCGGCGCTGGCGGGCCGTGAATGAGTCGTCCACCAGGTGCAGGGATTCCGCCAGGCGCGAGGCGCACAGCATGCCGATGGCCACCGCCTCGCCGTGCAGCAGCTGTTCGTAGCCGGTCACCGCCTCCAGGGCGTGCGCGAAGGTGTGGCCGTAGTTCAGAATGGCGCGCCGCCCGCTCTGCTCCCGTTCGTCGTCCTGCACCACCTCGGCCTTGAGCCGGCAGCAGCGCGCGATCACGTGGCGGAGTGTCTCATCGTCTCGCGCGAGGATCCGGTCCACATGCTGCTCCAGATAGGCCAGGAAGTCGGCGTCCTGGATCACGCCGTACTTGACGACTTCGCCCCATCCCGCCACGTACTCGCGGTGCGGCAAGGACGATAACACGCGGGTGTCGATGATCACGGCCGATGGCTGCCAGAACGCCCCCACCATGTTCTTGGCGGCCGGCAGATTCACCGCGACTTTGCCCCCGACGCTGCTGTCCACCTGAGCCAGCAGCGTGGTCGGGACCTGGACGAAGGTCAGGCCGCGCGCGTAAGTGGCTGCCACGAACCCGGCCAGATCGCCAATCACGCCCCCTCCCACCGCCACCACCACCGACTTGCGATCGGTGTTGGCATCCAGCAGCTGCTGCCACAGCCGCTCCGCCGTCTGTACCGACTTGCTGGACTCGCCGGCATCCACCACGAAGAGATCCACAGCCACATCCACGTCCGACAGGCTCTCGGCCACGCAAATGGCGTGCGGCGTCTCGACGTTGTCGTCCGTGATCACGACGGCATGCGTCATCCCCAGCTGCCGAGCCACTCGCGCGCTGACCTCCGGCAGTATCGCAGACCCGAGCAGGATGTCGTAGCTCCGCTCACCAAGTTCGACGCGAATCATGTCTGTCTGGGCAGGTGTGGGATCGACCATGGTAGCTATCTACGAAGACAACCGGGTAAGATCGGCTGGCGTTACCGTGATGCGGCGACAGAAGCCCGTGTGGACACGAATGTAATCCAACTCTGCGCATGCGGCCGGATCCGCGTGCAGCTGCGCTTCCAGTACGGGCCGCCGCGCGGCGGCCACGTGCGCGCAGTCCGCCGGCCAGATGGTCTCCGTTTCGACAACCAGGGCATCGCGGTACGCGTCATACTTGTCAGCCATGTCTGTTCCCTCCTCCTTCTCCTCGCGCTGGCACGTAACCCAGGCTCCGGCACCGTGGCGTCGCTCACCTGGTACGCCGCAGCCCGCCCGCGGTCTGTCACCGCCTCCGGAACGAGGGCACGTACGCTACGGTCATGCCCACCACCAGCCCGACGACGTGCGCGATGTTGGCGACCGGTCCCACAGCGCCCGTCATGCACAGGAATAACCAGGCGATCAGGATGATCACCGTCCCCTGGGTCATGTAGAAGCCGGGCTCCTGCTGGAACGTCGACTTGACCCACACATATCCAAACAGGCCATACACCACACCCGACATGCCGCCGAACGCCGGCGTCCCCCCCAGGGATTCCGGCCCCACGGCCTGGGCGATATTGGACACCACGGCGGTCGCCAGCATCAGCCCTGCCAGACGCACGGTGCCCTTGATCGACTCGACGAGCGCGCCAAACTGAAAGAACATGATCATGTTGAAAATAATATGGAACCAGTCCAGATGCATGAAGATCGGTGTGACCGCGCGCCACAACTCCCCTTGCGCCAGCGATGCCAAGGGGTTCTTGTTCGAGGTGATGTAGTCGGCCGGCGAGCAGAAGAAGAGCTGGTCATTGATGGTCTTGCCAAAGCCCTGCTGCGCTTTGCCCATCTCGCCGAAGATGGTTACCAGAATCGACAACAGGATGACGGTGACGGTCAGGGGGGTGCGCCCGGCCGCCGGGCGGTTCCAGCGGCCACGCATCTCGATCATGTTCCGCTGAGCCGCTGCGCGGCGCTGCGACTCCTCGCGCCGGATCACCTCCGCACTCCGCTCCGCACCCCGATAGCGACTGTCGTCCGGGTCCAGCTTGAATTGGCTCAGTGAGATCCGGGCCTGATCCAACTGATCCTCGTCACGCACCCAGATGGCCCACTGCTGCTGATCCTGCTCCGTATGCGCGTCGATGCCCAGCGTGATCAAGTACGCCGTAAACCGCTCGGCCTCGCGCTGATCCGGAAGACTGCCAACCTGTCGCATGAGTAACCCGATAGGTGAAAAACTGGATCGCCTGGTGCCCGAGCGATCTCCGGTCCCTGTCTACGTCAGGCCAGGCCGGCGGCCGTCCGGGGACCGGCAACGGCCGGCATCCCCCGACGACTCCCAGAGTCGCCAGCACCCAAAGGACCACAATCATAGAGAAAGAAACACTGGCAGGGCCAGTGGCATCCCGCATCCCCCGCCACGAAAAAACAGGACTCCCTATCGTTTTAGCTCAATCCGGCCAGGGAACCAACGGCGCTTCGGGCCAGAAGGCCAGAATCGTCTGGTGCTGGAAAGGCGGCTTGGACTATAATCCACACCCCGGCGGCGGTGTCTCCACGCACGCGGCCGCCAGAACACCAGCGTGCAGCGCTGCCCCCGGTCGCCAGACTGCGGCAAGGATCCAGATTAGACTGCACGCAGACGAACAGGGCTCTGGACCGGAAAAGGAGTTCCGCGTGATGCGTTCCATCGCCGTGATCAACCAGAAGGGTGGGGTCGGCAAGACCACTACCTCCGTGAATCTCTCGGCTGCCCTCGCGGCGGCCGGGCATCGGGTCTGCCTGATCGACCTGGATCCGCAGGCGCATGCGTCCCTGCATTTGGGAGTTGCCCTGACCGACCAGGATGCATCGGTGTACGATGTGTTGACCGGCCAGACTGCCCTGGCTGACGTCCGCCACGCCATCGACGACAACCTGACCCTTGTTCCCGCACACTTGAACCTTGCTGTCGCCGAACTGGAACTGGCCGGCGAAGTCGGACGGGATGTGATTCTCCGCGACAAGTGGAAACCGTCTGTCGACGCGTACGACTATCTGGTCATAGACTGTCCACCCTCGCTGGGGATTCTGACTCTCAATGCGCTCACCACCGTGCACGAAGTGTTCCTGCCGCTGCAGCCGCATTTCCTAGCCCTCCACGGCCTGAGCAAGCTGCTGCACACCGTCGAGTTGGTGGCCGCACGTCTCAATCCGCAGTTGCGGCTCACCGGTGTCGTGATGTGCATGTTCGACTCCGCCACGCGTCTGGCGGCCGAGGTCTCGCGCGACGTTGAACAGTTCTTCGCAACGCATGCCAACAGCGGATCGGTGTGGAGCGGCGCTCACTGCTTCCAGACGCGCATCCGCCGCAACATCCGCTTGGCCGAGGCTCCCAGCTTCGGGCAGTCGATCTTCCAATACGCGCCTGCCTCGCGTGGCGCTGAGGACTACCGGGCACTGGCCCAGGAGGTGATGGAACAGGCCGTGCTTGCGCGCCAAACGGCGGCGTAAAGCGGGGAGGGAATGACGAATGACGAATGACGGAAGCACGAAGGAATTAGTAATTGCGAATGATGAATGTATGAGGGAATGACACGATTGGATGGCCGCCGGTGTTGGGTTACGTGCCGCGGTGACGGCCAATCACGGTGAGTCCACAGCGCCAAACGCCCTCGCCGTCAGGCACGTATACTTCATGCTATCGTCCTTCCTCATTCGCAATTACTAATTCCTTCGTGCTTCCGTCATTCGTCATCCGTCATTCCCCATTCCCTCAAGGCGCTGTGGCCAGCTGCTTGAGTGCGTCGAGGCTGGCCAGGACGTCTTCGCATGCGATCTGCTGCCAGTTGTCCAGCTTGTGATGCAGGATCGCGAGCTTGAATGCGTCGAATGCTGCCGACAGGTCGTCCGGCAATTCGGTCAAGTTGGCGAACGGCCGTACGAGAGCGGGCTGGCTGGCTTCCAAAGCGTCTGGCGTCTCGGCGGACCCGCGAGGCAGCTGCGTTTGGGCGCTGCCGCCGCGCTGGCTGTCCAGCGCTTCTTCGTCTCCGAAATCGGGGCCTTCCTCACGCGGACCGGTCTGCACGTCGGAGACGGTCCGCGATACCTCGTCCACGCCGGCGCCTGTGTCCGGTGCGAAGTCCTCGTCCAGTTCGCTGCTGATTACTTCATCGCTCGGTGGCGGCTCGTCGAGCGCGCCGAGAGTCTCCCACCGCTGGTGACGCATCTGGGTTACTGACCAGCGGTTCTGGACAGCGCCCTCGAGCCACATCTCGGCGTCTTCCCAGTCGATCGCGGCCTGGAAATGGCTCCAGAACAGAGCAGCATAGTCGGCATGTGATGCGCCAAACCGCTGATATACCCGGCGCAAACGCCCCACATGCTGGCCTGTGACCCCGCCCACACGTCGGCTCCAGGCGTCGTCCGAGTATTCGGTAGCAGGTGCTCCGGACGCCCTGAGCGTCTCACGCCATTGGTGGATGATCCGTCCCTTCTCCCAGTTCGTATGGCTGACCAGTTCGTTCCAGCGCCCTACAAACGGCAGACTCGTCTGCTCCAGCAACTCCACGTCCACCTGCAAGCTATCACCCGCTGGTTCCATCATCTTCAGGTCCTGATCCATGCGCGACATCCTCTAACGCCTGTGGTCCTAGGGCCAACCCGGAATCACGTGCACCGTCACGCTAGCATGAAGCCAGACTCCGCGCACAGGGTTCCGTACCAATGTGAGGAACACCTGTCAAACGCAGCACTTGAACGCTGCCGTGGGCGCTGATGGGCGTGGGGAAAACTTGTCGACTTCAGTTGTGCGCGCACCGACAACTGGAATCGGCATGTCCTGCGTCGGCCATCACAGACGGATGCGCTCGGAACTTGTGCGCTCAATGGTCGTCAGGTGGGGCTGCCGGTTTGGGGGGCGCCGTGTCCGGATGCAGGCGGAAGTAGATGTAGAACATGCCCGCCTGTTTGACCAGCTCCCGCAACTTCACGGACGCCGCCTCTGCGGAGTGCCGGGCCAACTTGGTGTCCCGTGTATCGCGCGCCAACGCGTCATCTGCCTCAGCCTGCTGTTCAAGATGGGCCGCATGTTCTGTCCAGCGCTGGCGCACGGCATCCAGTTCGCTCCGCGCGGGCTCAATCGCCACCCCTGGTCGCGCTGCCAGGTCGGTCAGCACCTGGCGAATCTGATCGGCTGAACCCTTGAGGAACAGGACCTGCTGGCTCAGGTTTTCCACGCTTTCGCGCTCGATCTGTGTCGGCGCAGCGATCGCGGACTCCACAGGCTTGGCCGCGTCTGTCTGCTGCACCACGAGCGGCCGGACAGAGCGGACACCCTCGTCGAGTGCCCGTGTGGTCGATCCATCCCGTGTGGCCGATTCATCAAAAGCCAGGGCGTTGTCGGGATCCGCCGTCTGCAGGGCGTCGAATGCTCCGAACAGTTCGACCTGTGGCGCGCGTACCTTGACCAACAGCGCCTGATCCTGGTCCAGTTGCGAGATCAACTCCCCGATCAACTGCTCCGCAGGCTGTGGCGCGCCGTCGGCGAGTCCGTTTTCCGCCTCCGTTTTCTCCCGCACCGGCTCGCCACCTACCGTCTCCCCAGCTCTGATGTCTGTACCCGCCCACGTTTCGCTGCCAGCTCCGCCGGGCATACCAGCTCCGCCGGGCATACCAGGCCCGCCGGGCATACCAGGCCCGCTGGCCATGCCAGCCCCGATGGGCATGCCAGGGGCACCCGGCATACCGGGCGTCATGGCACGCATGCCCATGCTAGGCAACTGCGTTACGGAGTCCGGCCGTTCAGTGTCGTCTTCCGGTGGTGAAGCGTCTTTCGAGCGTCGGGCGGCGCCCAATCCGCGCGCCCCGCCCGAGTTGTGGGGTTCGCTCAGCGGCTCATTGCGTGGCATTTCCTCGGTGTCAAGGTGCGGCGCCGCCACCGCTTGCTGTGGCACCGGTTCTGCCATGGGTTCTTCCATGGGTTCTGAGACGGTGTCAAGTCCCAGTGATTCGTCCGACATGGCGGCGTCGGGGACGGTCTGGGCTTCAGATCCTGTTGGCGCCCGCGCGATGTGCCGGGCGACATACTGAGGGAGCCACAGGATGGCCAGTACCGAGGCGGCCAACGCTGCCGCCACACCCAGGCTGACGCGCCAGGTGCGCTGTCGGCGGGGCGCGCCGGCCACCGGCGCGGCGGGTGCAGTCGTGTCAGGGTCGTCGTGCGCCTCTCGCTCGCCGGACAACATGCGTCGTTCCGCTTGCCGCATGATCCGCTCGGCGAAACTCTCCGGAGGCTCTGCCACCGGCATGGCCTGGAGCGTTGCTCGCAGCGCGCGCAGCTCGTCGCACAGGCGTCGCAGGTCCGCATTGTCCCGCAACTGCGTCTCGACGCACTCCTGCTCCTGGGCGGTCAATTCACCGTCCAGGTAGGCGCTGATCAGTTCGTCGGAGAATGGCGCTGTCATCGCTCGGTCACGTTTCCCTGTAGCACTTCTTTCAGCTGCTCGCGCACCTGCAGCCGGGCTCGATGCAGTCGACTGCGCACGGTGCCGAGCGGCAGGTCGAGAATCTCGGCAATCGTCTGGTAATCACACCCTTCCATTTCACGCAGCACGAGCACCATGCGGTGGTCTTCGTGCAGCGCGTCGATGGCCGCCCGCACCAGCCGCACCCGCTCGGCCCGCACGAGCTGCGCACTCGGGCCCTCCTCCGCGGCTTCCGGCTCCTCGCCCGTGCGCTGGCGGTACTGCTCCATCGACACCTCCGGCCGCTGCTGCCGCCGCCGACTGACCGACACATTGAACGCGATCCGATAGAGCCAAGTGTAGAACGCGCTGCGGCCCTGGAACGAGTCCAATTTCACAAATGCCTGAACAAAGGCCTCCTGCGCCACGTCCTCGGCCTCCTCCCGGGAGCCCACGACGTGCCAGAGGGTGTTGAACAGCCGGCCCTGGTATTTCCGGACCAACTCGCCAAACGCCCCTCGGTCACCCGCCAGGGTCTGTTCGATCAATTGAGCGTCGTCGTTCACAGCCGCTCCAATAGTTCCGACGTTCTGCCCGCTCCATAAGTTCCGCCGGTGCCCGGTTTCGGGCGAAAAGTGCCCCGACGGGGTCCCATCATCCTGGCCAGCACGCTGCTTGTCAATTTCGTTGTCGATTTGTTGTCAATTCGACGCTCTGGCCCACTCCTGGGCCGCCTCCTGGCCCGCCTCTGGGCCAGTCCGGGTGCCGGCCCTGTCTTTTTTGGGGGGCGGCGTCAGTAATAAGTATTCTGGCCGACCGGTCGTGGTGCCTGACTGGTCATTCGGTCAGGGGCAGTCTACTGCCTTTCGGACGGGTCAGGATGAAACACCACAGCGCCACCACGGCGACCAGCAGCAGGCCGCTGATCATCTGCGATATCGTCCAGCGAAAGTTGGTTGCCAGGATGCTCGATTCGTCCGTCCGGATGGTTTCGAGCAGCAGTCGAGTCAGGGGGTAGATGGTGATCAACAGCGCAAAGACCTCGCCGTCGCGCCGGCGCAGCGGGTAATACGCCCAGAGGAAAAGGCAGATCAACGCGGCGTTGATCGAGCTCAGAATCTGCGCCGGGTACACCGGCCGGCTGCGACCGGGCAGTTCATCGAATTGCCAGGTCGCGATTGGCCCACCTTGCGTGTGAATCGACACCGTGGCGTCTGGAACCGGCGTGCCGCTGCGCATCAGATTGAACTGCTGCTCGCTGGGCAGCTCGAGCCCTGTGATGATCTGGCCGGCCTGCAACCGCTGGCGATCCGCCCGCCCTCCGGGGACCACCTCCTGAATGACCAGGTTACCACTGCGGGCATCCTCTTGCACTCGCATGTCCACCAGCGTGCCGTGATCCAGCTGGTACATATATGGCGGGCTGCCCGGTGGAAAAGTGATGCCCAACTTGCTGTCCCCACATTCTCCTCCCCAGCAGCATCCGTTCATGAGGCAGCCGATGCGTCCAAAGGCCAGGCCGATCATCAGTCCCGGTGCCAGGAGGTCGGCCATGGCCAGCGGTGGCAGGCGGTGCCAGGCGACGAAGACGACACTGGCCAGGGCGGCCCCGATGAAACTGCCGTAGACCACCAGTCCGCCATCGGTGAGGTTGACGGCCTTGAACAGCGTCTCGCTCCATGTCGGGCAGGCAAACTGTTCCCACTTCTGGAGCACATAGAAGGTGCGCGCTCCCACAAAACCGGCGACGATGATCCAGAAGCAGAGTGCAAACACCAAATCCGGATGGACGCCCATCCGCCGCCCCTGCTGCAGCGACAGCGCGATGCCGGCGATAATCCCCAGCAGCACCATGACCCCGTAGGCGCGAATCGGGATCCCCAGCGGCACACCTGTGGGGCCCGGCTGTTCCAACAGCGGAGCGATCCCGCCTACGACCACGGCCAACATCAGCAGCACCGGGAGGTCGGTCCAGTCGAGGTGGCTCCAGCCGTAGCGGAAGCAGCGATAGCCGAAGATCACCAGGCCCGCCAGCAGCACGAGCATCAGCAGCCAGCCGAAACCGAAGACCGGGATATTCCACCACGGATCAGCATGCGGGATGTAGAACAGTGTCGATCGCACGGTCAGCCTTTGCCCAGTTGCCGGTTGTCTATCAGTCGCGTGCCGCCCACAAAGGCCGCGACCAGCGCCATCGTGCCGTCTGGCACCGGGTCGACGTCGGTCAGCGTCAGCGGGTCGACCAGGGCGACGTAATCCACACGCTCGATCCCAGCTGAGGTCAGGACGGCGCGCATCGCGCTGTGGATCGTCGCCGCGCACCGCTCGCCGTCGCGTACCAGCTCCTCCGCGCGCGCCAGACTGCGGGAGATGGCCACCGCCTGCCGTCGCTCCGTGGCGTTGAGATACCGATTCCGCGAACTCAAGGCCAGCCCATCCGGATCCCGCACCGTCGGGCAGATGACGACGCGGATCGGCACGTCCAGGTCCGCGACCATGGCCTGAATCACGCGCACCTGCTGGTAATCCTTCTGGCCGAAGAACGCGACGTCCGCCGGAATCAGATGAAACAGCTTCAGGACAATGGTCGCCACGCCGCGGAAGTGGCCCGGGCGGCAGCGACCCTCGAGTGGTTGCGCGACATCGGGCGGTTCGACATACGTCGAAAACCCCGCCCGGTAGACCTGGTCGGCTGCCGGCGCGAAGACGAGGTCTGCCTGTTCACGTCCCAGCATCTGCAGGTCCGCTTCCAGCGTGCGCGGATACCGCGTGAAGTCCTCGTTCGGACCGAACTGCGTCGGGTTCACGAAGATGGTCACCACGGTCAGATCGCACGCCGCCACCGACGCTCGCACAAGGCTCAGGTGGCCTGCATGCAACGCGCCCATGGTGGGGACCAGGCCGATGACTTTCCCGCCGGTGCGCGCCTTGCGCAGCACCTGACTCAAAGCCGCCGAATCAGTGACAACTCGTGGCGAATCCGGTCGTCCTCTGGATGCACTGCTGGTCATGGAAGCAATCCGTCAGCTGCTGGCTCTCCTGTACCCCGCTTATTGTCTCTCATTCAGCACATCGCGTCCATGGCAGCCGTCAGTTCGGTCACGGCCAGCTGCAGATCGCCGGCCGCGACGCGCAGGACCGGACCTTGGTTGGGCCGCGCTGTCTGGTGCGCCAGCGCACGCATCACCGCAGCATGCCGCTCGGGCCGTTGGGGCGGAACAGCGGTGTCGGCCGGCATGTCCGCCGCCCGCACTGGTGTGAGTGTGTCCAGGAGCAGCACGCAATGTGGCAGCGGCGATTGCTGCACCGCCTCCCGGCACGCTTGTTCCACCTGCTGGCGCGCTGCTTCCTCCAGCCAGGCCCGGGCGACAGCCAGTGACTGGGGCAACCAGTAACTGCACACATGCCAACCGGCTGCCGCCCCCGGAGTGCCCTGCGCCAGACGCGTCAACTGTTCCCGGCGGGCGGCGATGAGCGCCAATTCCTGTGCGCTGGACCAGCCCTCCCGCTCGCCTGCCGACCCCCGCACCGGCCGGGGATCCGGCAGCAGCTCGGCGCCGGAGAGCCGCGCCACGGTCGCCGCCAGCTCGGCCGTCTGCTGCCGATCGACACCGGCGATCGCCACGTAATGGGGGGACTCGTCCAGCCGCTGCAGCAGCCGGGCAACGGTCCAGCCGGTCGGCGGGTGGATCATGTCGGCGGCCACTTCGCAGGCCGGGGCAAGCACGAACCGGCGTACTGCCATGCGCGGGTGCGGCAGCACCAGCGCGTCGGTCTCCACGACGCATCCGTTGTATAAAAGAACATCGATATCAATGACGCGCGGGCCCCAGCGCTGTTGGCGCACGCGGCCGAGCTGATGTTCCACATTGCGGGTGACCGCTAGCAGCTGTTGCGGAGTCAGCGACGTGGTGATCCGCAGCGCTGCATTGAGATAGGGCGTCTGCCCCTGTGGGCCGCCGACGGGCGGTGTGGTATGGAACGAACTGCAGCGCGCCTTGCGAATCTGCGCGTGACTGTCCAGCAGCGCACAGGCCCGTTCGAGCTGTCCGGCGCGATCGCCGAGATTCGAGCCGAGACCGAGCAGGCAATCTGCCATGGTGACTGCCACAGCGTGAGAAGACTATTGATCGGATGACATTGATCGGACGGCACAGTGAGCACGCACGGAGCACGCACGCACGGGCTGACCTGCTGCGGACGCGGCCGCCGCAGGCTCACGCCACGACCGCACGCGCACTGCGTGCAGCTGCGCGAAAAAACGGGCGGCACGAAACCGAATCCAATCGTCTCGTGCCGCCACATGCATCGCTGCCGCATTCCATGCGATGATGCTACGAAGAAGAAACGGGGGGGATCTCCGAACCGCGACCAAGGCCGCCGACAGTCGCTCCGATCAGTTGCCGCCCCCCAGATATGCCTCCTTGTAGTAGCACGAACGCCGATGCGCAAAATACACTATAGGTAGTCGCTACTGCACTACAATTTCGAGAAGCCAAGCGTGCCCGCTTTCACTCGCTGCTCGCGCGACCGATTGAGATCGAACGATCTATGATGCAGTCGCCTACTGTGAGCGACTCACGGATATCCTCGCACATGGGCGAAGAGAAATGACTCTCGAAATCACAACTGTGTACCAGTAACTGACACATTGTGCCGAGTGAAAACGGATTGTCAAGCAACCTATGCCCGAGTTTTTTCATTTGGGCGTTTTTCTTGTTTTTCCGCTGTAATTTCTGGCATTGGCACGCAGCGCGCGACGCTGGCCGACTGCTTCACGCACGCAGCGCGCGGCGCCGAGTTGATGCAGCACGGGGCGCGCGGGAGGATGTTCTGCGCGAGGCACACGCGCGCAGCGTCAGTCTTCTTCGTCGCACCTCTTGGAGCAGTGCCATCGTGGCACGCGCACGCGCGCAGCGTCAGGGGGCTGTATGACGCGTGTACCAGCCGGTACGATGCAGGGGACATGATATCCTGTGTGTCACGAGCTGCGCGCGCAACCGAAGCGTTGCGTACGTGTGACGGTCGTCTTGTCTCTGTTGCCGATAGCCCCGAGATAGCCTGTGAACTCCGCGATTCCTTCCGACCGATCCGATTCGTCCGCCCGGCACGAGCGCTGCGATGACGGGATGCAGCAGGTGCTTGAGCGGTTGCTTGTCGGCAGCGGCGCGGTGACGCGCGCGCAGCAGGTCGCGCTGCTGCATCGCCTGCTCGGTGCTGATGTCTGCCGTCAGCTGGGCATCTATCAGCTGGCCGAAGGGTTTCTGTTGTCGGTGGTGGTGCCAGTGTACAACGAAGCGCAGACGATCGAACAGGTGATTGCCCGCGTGCGGGCGACCGGTCTGCCGATCGAGATTATCCTGGTTGACGATGGCAGTACGGACGGCACGCGCGACGTGCTGGCGCGGATGATGCACGATCCCGACTGCCGCGTGATTCTGCATGATGGCAATCAGGGGAAGGGGGGCGCTGTCAAGACCGGACTGTCGGCAGCGCAGGGGGACGTGGTTGTGATCCAGGACGCGGACATGGAATACGACCCGCGCGATCTGCGGCTGTTGTTGCAGCCGATCCTGGAGGGTGAAGCCGACGTCGTGTACGGGAGCCGCTTCATCCACAACGACCGGCCGGTCTCGCCACTCTGGCATCAGGGGGTCAATCAACTGATCACCTTCTGTGCCCAACTGGTCTCCGGGTATCGCTTCACCGATGTCGAGACCTGCTACAAGATGTGCCGGCGCGAGGTGCTGCAGGACATCGTCCCCACGTTGCGTGAGAAGCGTTTTGGCATTGAGATCGAATTGACTTTCAAGCTGGTCCGGCAGCCGGGCGTGCGGTTCTTCGAGCGGCCGATTCGCTACGCGCGGCGCTCGTACGCCGAAGGCAAGAAGATCGGCTGGCGGGATGGTTTTGCAGCGCTGTGGTGCATCCTGCGGTACGGCCTCTTCCGCTGCTGACAGAAGCTTGACTCGCGACACTCCATCGTTTAGGGTGCAGGTGCGATGGTCCTGCAGCGCCCGGAGGGGTGTCTCCACGCGGGGATCCTCAGTACCGGCGAGGGGATGGGGGCGAGAGGGACGGATGAGCAACCCGTCGACAGTCGGACGGCCGATGGAGATTTTGTTGGTGGAAGACGGGCTGGTTGACGCCCGCCTCGTGATCGGCGCGCTCGAGCAGGGCGGGTTCCGGCACCGGCTGACGCTGGTCCGCGACGGCGAGGAGGCGCTGGAGTTCATCTTCCAACGTGGCAAGTTCGCGCGCGCACCGCGCCCGGACCTCATTCTGCTCGACCTCATGCTGCCCGGGAAATCGGGACTGGACGTGCTCAATGAAGTCAAGTCATTCGAAGACCTGAGGGAGATTCCGGTGGTGGTCATGACTGCGTCGGTAGCCGAGGAGGACCGACTGCAGTGTGATTCGCTCAAGGTCGACGGGTACATCATCAAGCCGTTCAACCTCGAGAAATTCCTGGACCTCGTGCGCACACTCAAGAAGTACTGGCTGGATGATGTCATCCTGCCCGCCGTGGAGTGACCGTGGAGCAACTGTGGAGCAATCTGGCCCCGTAGCCGAGCGATCGTTCGTCGTATGACTCAATACCCGCGTGTGTTTCGCGTCCGTCAGCAGTTTCCCCGGCCGCGCGTGGCCGACGTACCCGCGGCCGTCGACGCGGCGCTCGCGGGGCTGCAGCTCGCGCAGCGCGTCCGTCCTGGGCAACGGGTGGCCATCCCGGCCGGCAGCCGGGGCATTGCCAACATGGCGGACATCCTGCGCGCGGCCGTAGCGCACCTGCGGCGGCTCGGCGCGGACCCGTTCATCGTGCCCGCGATGGGGAGCCATGGTGGCGGCACCGCGGCCGGGCAGCTCCAGATCCTGGAATCGTACGGCATCACACCCGACTACTGCGGATGCCCGATCCACTCGAGCCTGGAGACTGTCATCGTCTGCCACGCGGCGGAAGGGTTCCCGGTCCACTTCGATCGCTATGCGGCAGAGGCCGACCATGTGCTGGTGTGTGGCCGGATCAAGCCGCACACGCGGTTCATCGGGGACATCGAGAGCGGCCTGATGAAGATGATGCTCATCGGACTGGGCAAGCACGCCGGAGCACTGGTCTATCACCAGGCCATCCAGGACTTCAGCTTCGGCCAGATCCTGCGCAGCGTGGCCCGTGAAGTCCTCACGCGGTGCCACATCCTGGCGGGCCTGGCCATCGTGGAAAACGCGTACGACGAAACCGCCTGCATCGCGGGGGTCGCGCCGGAGGAGTTCGAGCGGCGGGAGCCGGAGCTGCTGCGGCAGGCCCGCGAGTGGCTGCCCAAACTGCCGTTTGACCAGGCGGACGTGCTGCTGATCGACGAGATCGGCAAAGACATCTCCGGCGCCGGGCTCGACACGAACGTGGTCGGACGCAAATACCAGGAACACGCTCCCGGCGACGCCGAACGCCCGCAGATCAAGTACATCGCCGTGCGCGGGCTGACGCGGGAAACCCACCGCAACGCTACGGGCATTGGTCTGGTCGAGTTCTGCCGCAGCCAGATCCTGCGCGAGATGGATGTCCAGGCCACCCGCATCAACTGCCTCACCGGCAGCCATGCGACGGCCGCCATGATCCCGCTCGATTACGAGACCGATCGCGAAATCCTGGACGTTGTCCTGTCGGTGATCGGGTTGCGCCCCCCCGCCTCAGCCCGGCTGATGTGGATCCAGAATACGCTCAAGGTCGCCGAACTGGAGTGCTCGGAAGCGTATTATGACGAGGCCCGGCAGCGATCGGACTTGGAGATTCTGACGCAACCTCGTAAGCTTCCCCTTGGCGCGGACGGTCAATTGCCGACCGTTGCGACGTTCGTCTGAGTTCGCCACGCATCGCCAGACCTGCCTGCGCATGGGGATCGCCATGACCGGCCGCTGGTCCACCCAACTCGAACAACGCTATTCGCTCCAACTGCCGGACGACGTCCGGGACTGGCTCAATGAGCAGATCTGGAAGGAGGTGGGAGGGGCCGAGTTCCGCCGGGCCCAGACCCCCGAGCAGTTGCTGGACCCTGCGCCGGGCTCGATTTGGGCCGGCTTCATGCTGCCCGACACCCTGCCGCTCATCGGCAACGACTACGGCGACTGGCTCTGCCTGCGCATCGCGCCCGACGGCACGGTGTCCGAACTCATCCACTGGTCGCACTGCGGTGGCGATTGGATTCCATACGGCCAGAGCCTTACAGAGGCATTGCTCTATGACGCCGCGGTACGCGTTCTGTATCCGCAGCGGGCCGCGTTTGTCGACCCGGAACCGCCGGGACCGCACGTCTTCCGGCTGGCCGAATGGGCCTGCCGCTGGATGACTGACCACGGCCGTGCCGTGCCGCGGTTCTGGGCGTCCGACGGTCAGCCGCGGCAGGACCGGGATCCGGCTGCCGTTCTGGCCCACCTGGCTGACGCAGGTGTGGCCGAATTCGCGGTGCGGCGCGACCGGATTCTGGAATACCTGGACAACCCCTTCAAGGCGGGCAGCGAGACCGGTTGGGCTCGGGAATTGGGGGTGCCCTGGGAACCGGAGTACGTCAGCTGGCTGTTCGATACCGCCCACATTCCGACCGCGGCCCGCGCACGTCTGGCATGTAAGCTGGCGGAGACGGCGGACGAACCGTTCGCCCAGGACTGGAGTGCAGCGGAAGCGGAAGCGATCGCGGTGCTCCGGCGGCGTCAGGATCTGGGGTGGGCCTTTGACATTGCCGGCTGGGCCGCCGAACGACGCGGGGACAGGTGTGTGGCGGTAGAGCGTTATCTGGGCGGCTTGCAGACATCCTGGTTTTCGGACGACGCCCTGCGATTCCGCACGCACTGGTTCGACGAAGGGTACGGCAAGTTCGCGGCGTCGCGGCTGGCAGCGCTGCACGACGCCCTGACGCCCCAGCAACAGCAGGATCCGTATCTCGCCATCTTTCTGAACAACGATCGCGACACCCTGCGGCGGCGCGTGCAGCAGTATTGGATTACGCAGGCTCGTGAAGCGCAGCGGCGCGAGATACATCGTCAGGCGTACAGGAACTACTATCGCGCGGGCTGGGACCTCGGTATGCTGCCGATCTCAGCCTACGATGAGGTCTTCGCTCAGCTGCGCGCGACCGCGCTGGCTGGCGGTTCTCCCGCGCTGGCGGCACTCGCTGCGCTGCACCACCAGTTCCTGTATTGAACAGCGTGCAGCCAGCTCTGCGTGCGCAGCTATGCGTCGATCAGGGCCAGCAGCTCGCGGGGATGATGGATGATGGCCTGGGCGCCGGCGTCCTGAAGTTCCTGGATGTCGCGGAATCCCCAGGTGACGCCCACGGCGAACATGCCGGCGTTCCGGGCGGTCTGCATATCGACACCGGTGTCGCCGAGGTAGCAGCAGGTATCGGCGGCCACACCCAGTTGCGCCTGTATCTCCCGCACGCCGGTCGGGTCGGGTTTCGGGGGCCGCTCGGCCTGCTGCCCCAGCACCGCCGTGAAGGGAAACTGTCCCAGGAAGTACTCGACGCACCGGCAGGTCGCCTCGTGCGGCTTGTTGGACAGAACGGCCAGCCGGATCTGGCGTTGCACGAGCGCAGCGAGCAGTTCAGGGATGCCGTCGTAGAGCCGCGACTTCACGTTCCACGTGCGCCCATACAGTTCAACGTACTCGCGCAGCACGGTGTTCAGCAGCTCCTGGTTCTGCTGGTTGGCGGGCGGCACCAGCCGATGCACCAGACGCCGCACGCCGTCGCCCACGAACACCCGGTAGTCGTCGACGGGGTGCACGGGGAATCCGTGGGCCGCGAGCACGGCATTGCCGGCATTCGCGATGTCGGCGAGCGAATCGAGCAAGGTGCCGTCCAGGTCAAACACCACGGCCTGTACATTCATGAGAACCTGCCAGTCTCTATCTCCGAATTTCCAGCCGCCGGCATTGGCGGCGGTCCATGTATGATAGACGACCGGTGGTCGGTTCAGCAGGGGGCCACTTGCGCCCACTGTTTGTCGAGTCGCTGAATGGATACGGGCAGGGAGGTCCCCAGCGGCTGGGCGAACACCGAGACGCGGAACTCTTCGAGCATCCAGCGGAACAGCACCAGCTGCGGATCCACGACGCCGTGTTGCTGCTGGGCGGCAGCGCGTTGTGCGACCATGGCGAGCCGCGGTTCGAGCTGCCGCAGCGCCTGTGCATCGCGCTGCTGGCCGCCGTGCTGGAGCTTGTCCAGCCGGTACACGATGGCGCGCAGGTAACGCGGGTAGTGCTGCAGCCAGGTCCAGGGAGTGGTTGTGAGAAAGCCGTCCGGCGTCAGCGCATCGAGCTGGCGGCGCACGTCCTGGACGACCTGAGGCCAGCGGTTGCGAGGCAGGTTTTCGAGGGCCAGCCGCGCAGCGTGAAAGCTCTCGAACAGCGGATGGAGCAGTGCGGTCAGGTCCTGGACGGCCACTCCCGCGCGTTCGGCGGCGTCAGCGAGCCGCTGTTCGTACGCGACCTGCGTGCGGGGCAGGTCGGCGTCCCCCACGAAAGCGCGGTCGGCCAGGAGCAGTGCGAGCTGGTCTTCCAGTGGCAGCCGGCCGGGCAGCGCGCTGGCAAACAGCTTGATCTCGCGCAGCCGGGGCAGCCAGGCGACATGCGCCTGCAGGGACTTGCGCTGAGCCAGGTAGTACAGCCGCCGCAGGCCGGCGCGGGATTCGAGGCGGGCGCGATCCGCGGTGTCGAGCAGGCGCACCAGGACGCCGTCACCGTGATCGAGCAGTGCGGGATAGGCGGGCACGCGTACGCCGCCGCGCGTGATCGTGATCTCGCTCGGCAGGTTGCCGAAATCCCAGCTGCGCGTGACCGGGCGGTTCCAGGCGGCGTCCTCCATCTGCCCCGGCGCGCCCGACGGCGGCGCGGCGAATTTGCTGCGCAGGCGGTCCAGGCTGGCATCGACCGCCAGCGTCTTGCCCCGCTCGTCCACCAGGCGGACTTTCATCACCAGGTGCGCCGGCAGGCGATCGACCTGGAACGCTTCGGCCGGAATCCGCTCACCGGAAATCTGTTCCAGCACGCGCGCGAGTGTGGGCAGGAACGGGCCCTCGCCAAACGCCAGCGCCGCGGCAGCCTTCCGCGCCGTGTCGGGGGCGGGAACCAGGCCAGTGCGGATCGATTTCGGGAGCGTGCGGATCAGCGCGGTGATCTTCTCTTCCAGGTGGCCGGGCACGAGCCAGTCGATCTCCGCGGGCGAGACCTGATTGATCGCCTGCCGCGGGACCGTCATGGTTACGCCATCCTGGACTTCTCCGGGGGCGAAGTGGTATTGCAGCGGAAACTGCGTGCTGTGCAGCGACATGGTGTCGGGATATAAGGTCGACACGTCGGGCGCCACACGCTCGCTCAATATGTCTTCGCGCCGCATCTGGAGTGTGGCGGCCGCGGAGGCGTGCTGGCGGAGCCAGCGCGACAGGCGGCGGGCGTCCCAGGTGTGCTCGGGCAGGCGGCCATCGTAAAACCGATAGATGGCCTGGTGCCCGACGATCCAGTCGGTGCGACGCTGCCTGGCCGCCAGTTGCTCGATCTCGCTCAGCACCTGCCGGTTGTGAGCCAGGAAGGGGAACCGCTGCGGCAGGTCCCCTTCCACCAGGCCGTGCTGGATCAGCAGTTGCCGGGCGGTGGCCGGGTCCAGGGGACCGAGTGGCACGCGGCGGCGCGGGACGATCGGCAGTCCGAACAGCGTCACGCGTTCCCAGACCATGGCCGATCCTGAGCTCGCGTCCCAGTGGGGCTCGTCGTAGTGGCGGTCAACGAGGTGGGCGGCCAGCGGTTCGATCCACTTCGGGTCGATCCGCGCCACGACGCGGCAGTAGCGGCGGCTGGTCTCGACCAGTTCCGCCGCGGTGATCCACTTGGGACGCTGAGAGAAGAGGGCCGATCCCGGCCAGAGGTGCAGCCGCGTGTCGCCGGCCCCGGTGTACTCGTACGTGTCGCTGCGAAAGGCGATGCCCGCCAGCAGCCCGCTCAGCAGCGCCTGGTGGACCGTGTCGTAATCATCCCGCCGCGTGCCGAGCGTGCGGCCGCTGTCCTCGCACAGCATCCGCAGCTGGCGGTAGATGTCGGCCCATTCCCGCAGGCGATTGAACGACAGGAAATTCTGCCGGCACGCCTTGCGCAGCTGATTGCGCGAGAGAGTCCGCTTCAACTCCTGGTAGAAGTCCCACAACTTCAGGAAGCTGAAGAAGTCCGACTGCGCGTCGGCAAACCGGGCGTGGCACTGATCGGCCGCCTCTGCCTTCTCGGGCGGCCGGTCGCGCGGATCCTGCACCTCGAGCGCTGCGGCAATGATCAGTACCTCCGCCAGGCAGTGCTGCCGGTCGGCGGCCAGGATCATCCGGCCCACCCGCGGATCGACCGGCAGACGCGCCAGGTCCCGGCCCAGTGGTGTCAGCGCGCGATGCCGATCGATCGCGCCCAGCTCGAACAGCGTCTTGTAGCCATCGCGGATCGCGTCGGCGCGGGGCGGATCGAGAAACGGGAACTCATCGATCGGGCCGAGTTTGAGCGCCAGTGTCTGGAGGATGACCGATGCCAGATTCGTGCGGCGAATCTCGGGCGTCGTATACTTCTCGCGCGCCGCATAATCCTCCTCGCTGTAGAGTCGAATGCAGATCCCGGGGCCCAGACGCCCGCAACGCCCGCAGCGCTGATCCGCCGACGCCTGCGACACAGTCTCAATCGGCAGTCGCTGTACCTTGGAACGGGGCGCGTAGCGGCTGATGCGCGCTGTGCCCGTGTCGATGACCGCGCGGATGCCCGGGACGGTGAGCGACGACTCAGCCACGTTGGTGGCCAACACGACGCGGCGGCGTTCGTGCGGCGCAAAGACCGCATTCTGCTCCTTGCTCGGCAGACGCGCGTAGAGCGGCAGCACCTCCAGGCCGGAAGCCTGCTGGCGGTGACGCCGCCCGAGCACGGCCGCCGTCTCCCGGATGTCCCGCTCGGTCGGCAGGAATACCAGGATGTCGCCCGGCTGCTCCCGGATCAGTTCGTCCACGGCCGCCGCGATCTGGTCCCCCATCTCCGGATCCGGCTCGTCGGGCCCGCTGTCCGACGCGCGGTACCGTACTTCGATCGGGTAGCTGCGCCCCGAAACCTGCAGCACCGGCACGTGGCCCGCCACCGGCGCGAAGTGATCGCGAAAGCGGGTCACGTCAATCGTGGCCGACGTGATGATGCAACGCAGCTCCGGGCGTTTGGGCAACAGACGCCGGAGATAGCCCAGCAGGAAGTCGATGTTGAGCGACCGTTCGTGAGCCTCGTCCAGGATGATCGTGTCGTAATGGTTGAGGAAGCGGTCGCCGGGGGTCTCGGCCAGCAGGATCCCGTCGGTCATCAATTTGACGTACGTCTCCGGCCGCGTCCGGTCCGTGAAGCGGATCTTGAAACCGACATCCTGGCCCAGCGGCGTGTGCAGCTCCTCCGCCAGGCGCGCGGCGATGGTACGGGCCGCCAGCCGCCGAGGTTGCGTGTGCCCGATGAGCCCATCCACCCCCCGGCCGATGTCGAGGCAGATCTTGGGAAGCTGGGTCGACTTTCCCGACCCCGTCTCGCCGCACACGATGACCACCTGGTGACCCGCGATGGCGTCGGCAATTTCCTGCCGGCAGGCGTGGATCGGCAGGGAGCCGTCGTAGTCAACCCGCGGCAGCCCGGCCTGGCGCGCGGCGCGCCGCTCCGCCGAACGCACCACATCTGCATGCAGCCGTTCCCAGGCACGTGCATCGCTCGCCCCACGCGCCGCAGCCGCCGTCAGCGACCGCCAGCGTGCGCGCAACCGGAACCGGTCGGGCGCCAAAGCCGACCCGATGGCCAATTCCAGCTGGGAAGAATCGGGATCAAGCATGACCGACCTGCCGAAGGTGGGGAGTCGTCTGCACGTGTGCATCTCATCCTATTCGGTCGGCTGTGCCGGTCCAGGCCGGTTCCAACATTGGCCTTCAGTTGGCCTGGATTCGCGTTATGCAGCGGCTATACTGATACACAGTTCAGTGGAAGTACGCCGGGACGCACCCGCTGTGGGGTCGTGCGCCGCCAGTGAGACAACGTTGCGACGCACTTCGCTTCGGCCGAACGTGTCGGTTACTGTGCCGTGTGGTTTTCTCGGAGGTATGTTGTTTATGTCGAAGAAGGAGGAGGCCCTCGAAGTTGAGGGAACCGTTACTCAAGCGCTTGCCAACACGCGGTTTCGCGTGCAGCTGGACACGGGCAATGAAGTGCTGGCTCACGTGGCCGGCAAGATGCGAAAGCACTTCATCCGCATTGTGCCCGGCGACAAGGTCCGTGTGGAACTTTCTCCTTACGACCTGACGAAAGGTCGTATCACGTATCGCGAGCGGTAGCCTGCCCTGGGCAACCGCCCCCTCCCCCCCGATGCGTGGACGTTCTGTCGTGCTGACAGAGGTCATGCTGACAGAGACGGTTGGCTGCTGCTGACACCTCACCGTGCAGCGGTTACATCCCGCAATTGGCCGAAGGCCACTATCAACGTAGCCTGGGGCAACGCCCCAGGAAATCGAAGTCATAGCACACGTTTGGCTGAAGGCCAAACTCACCTACGACATGGTCTCCCATGTGTGAATATGGCCTTCGGCCAAACACCTCGTTGTGCTCCCATTCCTGGGGCGTTGCCCCAGGCTACGGTGAGAACTGACCTTCGGCCAGACGACAGCTATCCCGGTACCACACCCCTGGTGCAGGGTCGCCAACCTGACACAGGGTTCGCAGTGAGGAGTAAACCGTTAATGCGAAGTGGCTCACCGGTGGAACAAATGTCAAAACCGGCACCAGGGCCGTTTCTTCGGGCCTTTCACCACGCCAGG
>JAAYDI010000086.1 GCA_012729315.1 Planctomycetaceae bacterium | reverse complement strand
TATGAGGCTGCTGCCAGCCCTTTCGATCCAGTGCAAAACAAAGCCTCTGCGGATCACGTATTGGGTAAAGACAAGGGCGTTGCCCCAGGCTACGGTGAGAACTGACCTTCGGCCAGACGACAGCTATCCCGGTACCGCACCCCTGGTGCTGGGTCGCCAACCTGACACAGGGTTCGCAGTGAGAAGTAAACCGTTAATGCGAAGTGGCTCACCGGTGCAACAAATGTCAAAACCGGCACCAGGGCCGCTTCTTCGGGCCTTTCACCACGCCAGGATGAAACGCCGGTGTTATTTCCCCATCTTCTTGAGGAGCTGCAGGCATTTGGCCACATTGCCCAGCGGGGTTCCGGCGGGGCGCTCGTGCTCGACGATATACCACTGCGTGCCGCCAATGGTCTCACAGACCTCGAACACTTCCGGCCAGTTGACGTCGCCTTCCCCCACCACCGCCGTGGCGGGGCCACCAGATTCCTTGAGATGGACCGTGCGCGACCGTCCCGGGAATCGCTTCAGTGAGGCGATCGGATCCCCGCCGGCGTCGATACAGTTCCCGAGATCCATCTGCATGCAGACGCGGTCGCTGGTGTTCGCAAAGAACAGATCCCAAGCGAACTCGCCGTCTATTTTCTTGAAATCACCGCCATGGGCGTGGTACCCCACCCACATGTCGTGTGCTTCGAGCTGGGCGGCGATATCGTTGTATACCTGGGCAACTTCCTTGACCGTGTCAAGCGACTCGGCGTACGTCTCGGGCATCCAGGCCACGATCAGATACGGGTTTCCGATCGTCTTGTTGAACTCGATCGTCTTCTTGAGTTCGTCGCCTTTGAGCACATCGAGCGAGATGTGGGTGCCACAGCACTTGAGGCCGTTCTTCTGCAGCAGGTCACGCAACTCGGCGGCGCTGCGGTTGTAGTAACCGGCAAACTCCACCCCTTCATATCCCATCTTGGCGACCTGCTCAAGCACGCCGGGCAGGTCTTTTTCGCAGTCCTCCCGCACGGAGTAGAGTTGGAGCCCGATGGGGATCCGCTCGTCGGCGAGATACGGCATCATCCCCCGCAACGGTTTGACACCGGCCAGCAGTGCGGCAGCGGTACCCGTTCCCAGTTTCAGCAGTTCGCGTCGCGAGATACTCATAGGTGTTCCTTTCGTGTGAAGCCTGGTTGTGAGAGTCCGGGCGGATGCGCGACATTCTAACGCACGTGGTGGAGTTCGGCAGCCACCCACGACCCGCGCGGCACGCGCGACAGGAACCCGCCAACCCCTGCTTGTCGAACCCGCTTGTCGAATCTCCGCAACGGGGCGGCCGGCCGCAGCGCACCGCGTCGCGTCGCAAAGTCGCGTCGCAGAGTCGGGGCATGTCAGGGGTGCCGAGGCAGGGGCGGCGGGTGCGGCTGCCGATCAACCGCCTCCCCCGCCCACCAGACCGGTCCAGCACGAGACGACCGTGTACAACTGATCTCCCATCAGAGCTCGTCTGAGAACGGGCGGACGAGCAGGGACAGCGTATCTTCCAGGTCGATGAGGCTCTGGTACCCTGCCCACTCAGCCCGCACGTCGTTGTCCGCCAGACCGCTCTGCGACACACCGATCTGCAGCAGATCCGTGGACCAGAAGTCCACTTCCAGCGCCGCCTGCGCGGCGGCCGCCGCGCGGGCGGGCGTGCCGAGCGAGGAGGTCTCCAGGCCGGCACCGGCTGTGCCGGTCGTCAGCGCGACCAGCGACCCGTATGTGGCCGGCTCGTCGCTGTAGAGACCATCCGCCGCGCCTTCGCCTTCCGGCTGGCCGCCCTGGTTGAGGTAGTTGATCACCAGCAGCGCGTCACGCGGGGAGACCCAGTTGTCCGGGCTCGTGTCGTAGAAGGGTTTGACAAGCGGGTGCGGCCGTGACTCGAGCGGGCGACTGCCCAGGATGTTGAGCGTGTTGATGATCTGCAGTGCATCAACCGCGGTGACGAACGAGTCGTCGTTTACGTCCAGCGCCCGGAGGCCATTGTGCCACGGGTACTGCGTTTCGAGCGTGATGTCGACGGTCACCACTTCGCTGTCATTGTGGCCATCGTTGGCCTTGTAAGTGAAGGCATCCTCCCGGTTGAAGCCGCTCTGCGGCGTATAGGTGAAACTGCCGTCCGCGTGGAAATCGAGCGTACCGTAGGCAGGCGGAGTGACCAGCACAGCCTGCAACATATTCAGGTTGTCACTGTCGTTGCCCAGCACGCCCGGGGCGTCCACCATCAGCGGCACATCAACCGGCGTGGTATAGGCGTCCGCAACAGCCACCGGAGGCACGACATCGTAGACCTTCGCCGTGAACAGGTAACCACCGGAGATGATCGCCACCTGGCCGGTATCGGCGTCGTAGGCAATCTCGGGCCCCCAATTGGACGTCTCTCCCGGCAGCTCCATGCCGCTCAACGACTCGAACCAGTCCACGATACGCAGCGTCTGGTTGGTGGACTCGATGTGCAGGAGGTCGCCGGTGGCCGCCTCGGCCGACTGGCCGACATGGTAGCCGACATTCGCGTTGGTGCCGCCCGTCAATCGCCCGGCGATCGGATTACCGGCCGCGTCCTCCACAATCGTGGCGTCACCGCCGTAGGTCCACCAAGTGAGATACTCGGTCCGGCCAACCTCCAGGATGTCAGTCGTCGTACCCAGCAGGCGACTGTGGTCGGGGGAGATCGCCAGCAGCGCGGTGCCATCGTCATGTACGTCCGCGACGTAGCGCGACGTCTGGTTGTCCGCCTCCCACACCGTGCCACTGATGTCGACCACGATGGTCAGACCGACCTTCACGCGGTCATCCGAGATGCCCAGCAGCACGCCGAGCAGGGGCGGACGCCCCGCATGCACCATTTCCTGATCGAACTCAAAAATCGCCTGGTCGTTGTCCGACGTTCCGGCCACAACCCCGTTCGCGTTGACCGCGTAGCCCACCGACTGGAAGACCGGCGTTACCGACTGGAAGCCCGGAATCGATCCCAGGGGGGTGGTCTCGATGGCACCTACGCCGTCCCACACCGCACGAAAGGCCTCGCCAGCCGCTGCCCGCTCCGACACTGATTTCCCTGTCATATAGATGACAGAGCCGTTCGAGTTCACGGCCAGCGATTCGGTTGCTCCGCCGAGCGACGGGATAATCAGATCGCTGCTGACGGCTGCCGTGTTCGCGTCGAGATCGACGTCGACCACCAACAGGCGTGCCTGCAGATCGGCCGCCTCAGGCTGCACGTTGGCCGTCACCGCTACCTGGTCACCATAAAACACCACGCCACTGAGGTCCTTGAACGTGGTCGTTTCGTCCGTCAGGTAGGTTCGAAGATCGAGGACCGCCCAATCTCCGATAGCAGCCAGCAGCTGTCGTGGTTCCAGATGCTGGAATGCCAGGCGCCTCCGGGCAGCCGATTGATTTCGCGCCCGTGCGCGAAGCAGGGTCCGTCGGGCAGAAACAGAATGAGCGGCGTTCATATCGATGGTTTCTCGTCTACAAAATGTGCGGTGTTTGCATCCCAGCCCCTGATTTGACTTGTGTGCAGCTGCTCTCCCTCGAATCTGCACCGGTACAGATCCATACAATCACAGACCCAAACAATGCTGTGCCGTGAGGGACAACTCACCAGAACCTGGCCACTCACACGCACTCAGCTCTCAATCCTCGCTAATCTTCAATACTAATCAGCCGTTGAAACAACGCAAACGAATGGCCAGCGAGTCCCGCACGGAGTCCGACAGCGGCAGGCATAGCCGCGATGGGCAAGGCCGCCCTTCTGGCAGGCCGGACGCTGTATCACTATCGACTCGCCTCCTCGCCCAGGATGGCGGCCAGGGCCGCCTCCAGGTCAGTCGCTCCGGTCCATTCCGCATCCTGGTCCCAGACTCCGTCGCCCCGCACATCGGTTCGAGCCGGCCCGCCAGTCCGGACTGGCAGCGACAGATCCCCCCCCCTCATCTGGACCACGGCGGCGGCGGCTGCGACAGTCTGGCGGATGGTCAACGAGCTGCCGGGCAGGTTGAACGCATGCCACGCGGCAGCCGGCTGCAGGGTGGCGGTCGCGGCCCCCCCCTCGGCCACGTCCCCACACTCACCTTCACCCGCCGAAGCCCCGCTGCGGTTCAAATGATTGATCACCAGCAGCGCGTCGAGGGGAGTCAGGTAGTTATCGGGACTGACATCCACAAAGGGCGGCGACAGCGGCCGCAGGCGATCCCCAGACAACGGCCCACCGGCGTTCGCGTTGAGTGCATTGATGATCAGCAGTGCATCGCGCGGCGTGATCAGGCCGTCGTCCGAGACGTCCAGCGGCAGCAGTCCGTTGTGCCAGGGGTAGGAGGTGTCCAGGGTAATCGTCACCGTCACCACGCCGCTGTCGTGGTTCCCGTCACTCATCTTGTACAGGAACACGTCCTCGCGATTGAACTGGCTCTGCGGCGTGTAGGTGAAACCGCCGTCCGGCTGCAGGTCGAGTGTCCCGTGCGCGGGTCCGGCGACGAGCACGGCCTGCATCGTACCGCCCCTGTTGTTGGAGTCATTGCTCAGCACACCAGGCGAAGCCACCACGAGGGTCGTGTCGACCGGCGTCGTGTAGCTGTCCGCTACCGCCTGCAGAGACGGGTGGTAATTCGAGACCTTCGCCGTGAACAGGTAACCGCCGGAAACAATCGCCACCTGCCCGCTGTCGTAGTCATAGCTGATGCGAGGCCCTCCATCCGCTGTGTCCGGCGGCAGCTCCAGACCACTGATGGACTCAAACCAGTCGACGATTCGGACCGTGCTATTGGTGGACTCGATATGCAGCAAGTCACCCGGCGCCGCCAAGGGAGCCTGGGCCACGTGGTATCCCACGTCCGCGTTCGTGCCGCTGGTGAATCGTCCGTCGATCGGATTCCCGGCCTGATCCGTTACCAACGTCGCCACGCCCTCGTACGTCCACCAGGTCAGTTTCTGTGGCGAAGCGCTGCCGTCCCCGAACACGTTACTCGATCCGAACAGCCGGCTGTTGTCCGGAGACACCGCAAACAGCAGCGTGCCATCACCGGCCGGATCCTCCACCAGTCGCCGCGTCTGGTTGTCCGCCTCCCAGACCACGCCTTCGTTGTTGATGCCCACCTTCACGCCATTGTTCGAGATGCCCAGCGCGACGCCCGCCCCATCCACATCCCCGGCGTGCTCCATCACCTGGTCGTACACGAACACCGCCCGCCCACCATCCGACTTGCCTGCCACAACGCCCTGGGCATTGACCGCATGCCCTTCGGAGCAGTAGATCGGAACCTGCGAACCCGTCCCGGAAATGAAGCCCAGTCCGACGTTGTCGATGCCCGCACCGGTCCAGGTGGCCCGAAAGGCCTCGCCATAGCGCGGAGCCGCGGGCGAGAGGGAACGTCCCGTGAGGTAGACTACCGACCCGCTGGAGTTCACGGCGTTGACGACCGTTTCGCCCCCCAGCGATGGAATGACCAGATCCCGATCCACGGCCGCCGTGTGCGTTTCGATGTCATAGTCCACCAGGACCAATCGCGCCTGAGTCTCGTCCCCCGACAACTCCACGTTGGCGGCGACAGCCAGCTGGTCGTTATGAAACACCACGCCCGACAGATTCTGGAACTCTACACCTGCCTCCTGGAAATAGGACCGCAGGTCGAGCATCGCCCAATCCCCGATGGCTGCCAGCAATTGGCGCGACTCGAGCTGTTGGAACAACAGCGGCCGACAGCGGTGACGAGTGGGACGTGGTCGGGAAGACAATGCGGGTACGGCCTTTCGGCTCCCGTGCGGGTAGGCAAAGCGCATGGCAGTGGATACTCACTGGCAGAGGGTCGAGTTGATGGTATCCAAGACATGCCTGGATTACAGACATACCTGGATTACAGAAGAGTGCCTTAGCTTCCCACCTCAGCATTCCATCATAGTTGCCCACAAAAACATAGCAACTCCATGGCCATTCCCCCTCCGGCGCACTCGGAGACTCGACACGACATTGGCGAGTTCCCACAGCAGGGCTGTGTCCACGGCTCACTGGGCGGTGGCGCTCTCCAAGCCGGTTGTCTGCTTGTCCGCTGTTCTTTACCGCGAAGCGGCGTACTCAGAAGCTCGGCATGATGATTGACGTGTTCCGACGTGGCGTGGTGAAAGGCCCGAAGAAACGGCCCTGGTGCCGGTTTTGACATTTGTTCCACCGGTGAGCCACTTCGCATTAACGGTTTACTTCTCACTGCGAACCATGTGTCAGGTTGGCGACCCTGCACCAGGGGTGCGGTACCGGGATAGCTGTCGTCTGGCCGAAGGTCAGTTCTCACCGTAGCCTGGGGCAACGCCCCAGGAATGGGAGCACAACGAGGTGTTTGGCCG
>JAAYDI010000085.1 GCA_012729315.1 Planctomycetaceae bacterium | reverse complement strand
TCCACTACAACCGGCTCGGAATGACCGAGCCTTTCACCGTCCCACGCTGAATCGGAAACCCGCGGGCAGCGGGCGGTTCACGCCCGGCGGGGTGGGGCAGAATGCCACAGCGCGGCATTATGCCGCGGGGAATGACGAATGACGAAATACCCAAGGACGGGGGAATGACGAATGACGAATGACGAAATACCCAAGGACGAAGGAATGACGAATGGGGGCGTTCACGTTGGTTATGAGTTGCAACTGGGGTGTGCGGCTCAGTCCCATCGTTGGAGCTTGCGGTAGAGTGTTTTGCGGTCGAGGCCGAGGACGCGGGCGGCCGTGGTCTTGTTGCCGCCGAGCGCTGCGAGCACATGCAGGATGTAGCGGCGTTCGAGTTCTTCGAGCGGCAGCAGGTCGGCCGGGTCGCTGCCGGCGATCACCATCTGGGAGCTCCGGTAGTCGCGGATTTTTTCAGGGAGGTCGTCGACGGCCAGGTTTTCGTAGCGGGTGAGTGCCACGGCACGTTCGATGACATTCCGCAATTCGCGCACGTTGCCGGGCCAGGAGTAGTTCATCAGTTTGGCGGCGACGGCATCCGAGAGCCCGGCCACCTGCTTGCCCGATCGTGCGGCGAACGATTGCACGAAGTGCTGGGCGAGCAGCAGGATATCGCCGCCGCGTGCGCGCAGGGGAGGGACTTCGACCTGGATCACGTTGATGCGGAAGTACAGGTCCTCGCGGAACCGCCCCTCTTCCACCGCGGTTTCCAGGTCCCGGTTGGTCGCGCTCAGGATCCGCACGTCAAACGGCTGTTCCCGATCGCTTCCCACGGGGCGCAGTTTCTGTTCTTCCAGCGCCCGCAGCAGTTTAGCCTGGGTCGCGAGGGGGAAGTCGCCGATTTCGTCGAGGAACAGCGTACCGGACTCGGCTTCCAGGAACAGTCCTTTGCGCGCGGCGCGGGCGTCGGTGAACGCGCCCTTGGCGTGACCGAAGAGTTCGCTTTCGAACAGGGCGTCGGGGAGCGCGGCGCAGTTGACCGCCACGAACGGCCGGTCCCGCCGGCGACTCCGGCGGTGAATCGCGCGGGCAACCAGCTCCTTGCCCGTACCGCTCTCGCCGGTAATCAGCACGGAGGCTTCCGAGTCGGCGATACGGGCGAGCTGATCGAACAGTTCCTGCATCGGGTCGCTCGTGCCCAGGATCTCGTCGAAGCGCTTCATGCCCGCCACTTCCTGGCTCAGCACCTTGACCTTCTCCTGCAGTACATGGTGCCGCACGGCGCGCTCGAGCGCCAGGGCCAGCAGGTCCAGCTCGATCGGCTTGGTCACGAAGTCGTAGGCGCCCACCCGCATCGCAGCCACGGCCGATTCCAGGCTGCCAAACGCTGTCATGACGACCACGGGCACGTCCGGCCGATTGGCCACGATCCGCTCGCACAGCTCCGTGCCGCTCATGCCGGGCATCCGCAGGTCAGTAAGCACGACGTGGAAACTGTTCGACTTGAGGATCTGCAGCGCGTCGTGCGGCGAGGTCGTCGCGACACACTCAAACTGCCGCAGACGGAGGTCGGCTTCCAGCATCTCGCACATGCTGCGGTCGTCGTCTACGATCAGGACTCGTCCCGGCATCTGGTGGCCTCCTGGGGCAGGTAGACGGAGAAGCAGCTGCCTCGGCCCATGTCGCTCCGCACGTCAATCCATCCCCCGTGTTCCTTGACGATACCATAAGCGATCGAGAGGCCCAGGCCGGTCCCCTCTCCCACCTCCTTGGTCGTGAAGAACGGCTCAAACACCTCATCCAGCAACTCGGGCGGGATCCCTTCACCATGATCGATGACGTCGATCCGCACGTACTGTCCCGGGATGCACTCGGACCCGTCCGGCGGCGTGACATGCTCGCACGTCAAGGCAATTTCCACCGTGCCCCCGCCGGGCATCGCTTCGCTGGAATTGACGATCAGGTTGGTCAGGACCTGCTGGATCTGGCCAGCATCGACGTCCAGCAACAGGGGAGGGGGTAGCCCCTGCACGGTAAGTGTTGTGCGGCGTTTCTCGACGATCGGGGTCAACAGGGTCAGGGTTTGCCGGACCACCTCCGTCAGGTCTGCCGACTTGCGCTGGGGCGTATTGCGGCGAGCGAAGTCCAGCAGCTGGCGGATGATGGTGGCAATCCGATCCGCCTCGCTCTTGATCGTCACGGCGCTCTTGTGCGTCTCGTCTTCCGACAGCCGGCCGGAGGCGATCATGCCGGCCCGGCCACTCACGACGTTCAGCGGCGTGCCCAGCTCGTGGGCAATGCCGGCCGCCAGTCGGCCGACCGTGCGCAGCCGGTCCGCGTGCCGCAGCTGCTCCAGTGCCGCCACGCGTGCCTGCGCCTCCTGGTTGATTTTCTCCTGAGCCGTCCGCAGCTGATCGCACATCGAGTTGATTGCCGAGGCCAGCTCGCCGAACTCATCGCGCCGGTGCAACTGCAGGGGGCCACTCAGGTCGCCCAGTCCGATGCGGCGCGTTTTTTCGATCAGATGCTGCAGCGGCTGGCCAATCCAGGTGCTGCCGATCGCCACGACAATCAAGGCGCCGAGCAGGAACGTGGAGCCGATGAGGAGCGCGGCATGCCAGGCGTAATACCAGGAATTGCGGTGGATGTGGCGGATCGGTTCCGTCAGCTCGATCGCCGCCAGGTACGGTTCGGTGCTGATCTGCAGCAGCGCGTAGGTACAGAGCAGTTCCTGGCCGAATTCGTCGTAATAGCTGTCGGAAAACGGATGGGACAGCAGGGCCCCCGTCACCCGCGGACTCAGCGGCGCACGCGGATGATGCCGATCCACCCCCAGGTACACCACACGGACCCGCACCGGACTGTGAAGCTCATTGATCTGGTCCAGGATCTGTTGAGCACGCACGTTGTCGCCCAGCATCCAGAGCTGGTCCACCACGTTGGAGATCGTGCGGGCCAGATGACTGGCGTTGGCCCGCATCTCCTGCAGCATCTGATCGTTCTCACGCTGCAGCGATATCGATTCCGCAATGACGATCAGCGGCAAGGTGCCGAGCAGAACAAGGATCGTGATCTTGGCCGCCAGTTTCATGGTCAACCCCAGCGTTGCATACGATTTCAAGCGGCGTTGTCCGAGCCCGCCACGAGCGGCACGTTGCCAGCCTGCCTCCGGAAGCCCGGCCGCGGCTGCTTTCGGTCTCGGTCTCGGAGACCGCCGGTTCAGCGCGGCGTCAGTGGCTCGACCGACATGTTCGCGGGCACGCATACCCACGGGTGGCGCCGCGAGGCGCGGCTTACCCCGTACTGTGTTAGGGGCGCCGTGCTACGGCTCAAGACGACAGTTCGCGTGGCGCGCATAGGTCACGAAACGTG
>JAAYDI010000084.1 GCA_012729315.1 Planctomycetaceae bacterium | reverse complement strand
GGCGGGGTCCCAGATGTAATCTACAGAGGCGGGGTAGAAGGCGCACAGAGCGGCGGGGTACCGCGGGGTCAAATAATCCGATCCGTTGGCCGCTTAATCCTGTCAGCTAATTTGCGCCGTCGCAGCTGGGTCTATGGGTGCGACTACACCCTCGACCTGTCGTGCCCCGCGGCGGTCCAATCCCAGGCGGACCAGGCTGACCAGGCGGAATCCAGTCGGGCGGCCCAGACTAACGGCCTGAGTGCACGTAGCCTGGGACCACGGTAACCGTGTGGCATGGCTTACTTGTTAGCCGTGCTGACGCACCGTGTGGCAGCTTACTTGTCAGCAGCTTACTTGTCAGCAACGACCGGAAACAGACGCTCTGACTCTGGCACGTGGGGTGGTGCAAGAGAGGAGACCGTTCCTGGCCACGCTGTTCAGTAACTGATGAAGCGGGCCAAGCCGACCGTACCCGGCTTGTCGGGCGAGCTGGTACGAGCCGACTTCAGGGCTGCGGTGCCCTGGGAATCCTGGGCGTCATCGGCCGCGTCGAGCGCCTGTCCAAGCGATTCGAACAGAGCTCGGGCAGCGGTCGGGTTGGCGCGCGGCGTCTGCAGCTGCACGACGGGTATGACGCGTGTGCCGTTCGAGCGGCGTGACAGCGGCGGACCGGCGGCGGGTGCCGGGGCATCTGCCGGCTCAGCGGGCGGCGCGATGTCGGTTTCCGGCAGTGCGTCGGGCAGCAACGGCTCGGTTGCCGGCGGTGGAGTCATCTCGGCGGGCGGCTCGGCAGACGGCTCGATATCGTGCAGCAGGCCAGGCAGTTCGGGGCTGTCTTGTCCCGGTTCCGGCACGGTCTCGAGCGGCAGCAGGCTGGGCGCAGGTATGGCCGGCGTTGGAGCCGGCGTGGGCGCCGGCGCCGCGGGCGGAAGCTGGACGACCTCGTCGGGAATCATCCGCACCGCCTGTGTGCATTCGCTCGCCATGTTCCGCCACACCGTGGGCTCGTACCCGAAACAGGCCTGTTCCAGCCGACCGTAGTGCAGCTCAACCGCCTGATGACCGTGGCCACACTGACAACCTGTCATCATGATCGAGGCCAGGCCCACCGTGGCCAGCACCAGCGACAGGCGGCACAGGCCGCGCAACCGCAATACAAAACATCCATGTTGAATGAAGTCGGCTTTCACAGTAGCCCCCCACAGGCATGCTCGTTTGGCGGGTCATCCCTACGAGACAGTTCGCGACGCCGCCGCACTGCGGCAGCATCGATGATGGTTGACGGATTGTTTTCTGATTCTGTCGGTCAACAACGTGTGCCGGATGGCACATCCTGGTTCGGTTGCGCTGTGCGCTGAATCCTAATCCTAGTATCGGTACGGGTTGCCACCACCACGGAGCACCTTACCCGAGAACCGGGTGACGGTGCCAGCACCGAGCATGCTGAAGCCCATCATGCGTTCGATCGGCGCGATCAGCTTGCCGAGGTTGTTGTCGAAGGCCACCATGGAGTCCTCTTTCACGAAGATGCGATCGCCCGGCATCAGCTGGTAGTTGGTGCTGGTGGCAGCTTGGGCCGTGATGGCCCGCCAGTCCACCGGCAGGATCTGCATTTTACTGGTGTCGCTCGTCGGCCGCGCCACCCAGATCTGTTTGGAGGACACATTGTCCAGGCCGTTCACGTTGGCGATGGCGTCCAGGACGGTTTCGTTGCCGGTGACCGGGAACATGGTCACGGTATCACCCAGCCCGGCACCTTCGGTGATGACGTAGTACTTTTTGCTGTTGTAGGCGAACACGTTGACCGCCACCTGCGGGTCCGTCAGGAACTGCGACAGGTGGCGTTCGATCGCGGCCCGCGCTTCGTTGACGGTCATGCCCACGACAGACACCGTGCCGTACGATCCCAGGTTGATCATGCCGTCCGGACCCACCATGTGCTCGCCGGCGATCGGCTGCAGAGTGGGCAGTGCCGAGACACGAAAGCTCACCTGCGCCTGCTTCACCTGCTGCCCCACAGCCTGTTCCACGGCAGCCCGTGCTTCGGCCACGGTCAGGCCGGCCACCGGGACGGCGCCGTAGGTCGGTCCGAGATCGATGGTGCCGTCGATCCCCACCACGAACTCCGCCGGGTCGATGTTGAAGATCGGCGTTTCCGCTGACACGAACACGGTTACCGTCACCACGTCCTGAATGTGCAGCCGGTAATCGGGGCCGGGCAGCAGCCGTACCGCGTCGATCGACAGCACATCGGGCGGCTCGATACGGTATTCCGGCAGCGCCGCCTTGTAGAGTTCACGCGGCGTCTCGTCGGGATAGACGGCCGGCGCTTCGACCAGCGGCGCGTTCTTGTACATCATGTGGCAGCCCGTGCTGGTACTCAGAAAGACGGCCAGCAGCGGCATAACGATGCCTCGGAAACGATGCATTCCATTCATCGGTTCGTATTCTCATGCAAAGGGCGAATCGGCTGGTGGAGCCCAAAACGTGCCCCGACGCGTATGCGTGTTCCCCATCCCAACTCCTTCGGGCAGATCACGCCGTCGGTACACACCGATTATTGTGCACGCGTTGCAGGCCGGTCTGAAGACAGCCCACCGCGCTGTGACACTTCACCTCATCGGATTGTCAAGAGCAATAGTCACACTCTTTTTCGGAACGTCGGGAAAGATCCAGAAAATCGACAAACTGGGCAGTCTAGGAACAGGCGAACGTCTCGCCCCCAAGCGTGCAGACCGGCCTGAAACACCGTGTGGCACGTCCCTTACTTGTTAGCCGTGCTGACGCACCGTGTGGCAGCTTACTTTTTAGCCGTGCTGAAACACCGTAACGATCGGAAACAGACACCCTGACTCTGGCACGTGGGGTGGTGCAAGAGAGGAGGCCGCAGGAGCGAGGAGAGAGTGGTGGCCTTAATCTTCTTTGCTCTGTTTTCTCCTCTCTCCCGCTCTATTTTTTGCCGCTTCGCGGCAAAAAATGCCCGTGCGGCATCGACTCACACGACCCATATTACGGCGTTCCGGCTGGGCTATCGCCGGTAGGTCCGCATCGGGTAGAAGTGCCCGAGATTCATGAAGGTGCTGCCGGTCCCCGTCGGTGCGATACCGGTGTTCATCTGCTGCTGCTGGCTGCGACCGACGGCCCGTGCGACTTCCGCCGAAGGAGCGGGAGTGGTGGCCGACGGGGTCACATCGCGCCGCGTCGGTCGCTCGGATTGAAAGTAGCGCAGGTAGGGACTCATCTCGTTGCGGCTGTGCGGATCCATGTACCCGATTTCGCGCCGATACAGGTTCAGGTACGGGCTGAGTGTAGGCCGGCTGACCGAGCGGTTGGGGCGCTGCGCGTGCGCAACGGAGCTGGCTGTCGTCCAGAAACACACGGACACGGTCGCGATCACCAGCATTTTGCGGAGCATGGCAGTTCCTCGTTCAATCGGGTGCATTGGTAGTATCGGTATCGGCGACCCCATTCCTTCTAACTATAATCGCCGACACGCCCGCGCGAATCCACAGCCTGGCGGGCTGCACCACGCCCCGCTACACGGGTTCGACCATATTGCCTGGCTCATTACTCGCAATCACCAGCATCCATAAATCAGCGACCCGAGCCCCCCAGAAGGGACCGTTCCAAAAAAACGAAGTCCACTTGCGGAAATGCGAAACCGGCTTGCGGGAACGCCAGCCAGGTCGGCGTCAACGCAAAGTGGTCGAGATGTACACGTTGCCAACCCACTGATAGGGATCGGCACCGTTGCCGACCCAGTTGGGCGAGTACACGCCGGTCCAGGGCGTGGAATTGGCCGTCGGACGGCTCTGTGAGTATCCGTACCACTTCATCGCTGCCAGGCGATGGCGGCGCTGCTCGCCTTTCTTTTCAGCTTTGCGGCGGACGGCCACCTGAGGATTTTCATAGCGACGCAGTTCCTGCAGGTAGAACCACATGTCTTCCGTCTGGGGGACCGGCTCTTCAACCGGAGTCTGTTCGGGGACAGACGACCGCGAGGGCGTGTCCAGATCTTGTGCCACGAGCACGGAACTGATCAGAAGAGCTGGAAATAATATGGATAAAGTGAGGATTGACCTTCTCATGTGTTATCTCCTGGTCCAGACCACCGAAAACTAAATACGGATTCGGCCTGCGCCGGTCGAAAAGATTAGCACGATCGGACGTCAGGTACTGGATATGTCGGCCCGGCGTCTGCCGGAACCCGGAGAGTCGTCAAGGTTTGCGCAGTATGGCGCGCGTTGGCAGTGGCAGGGCGTCGTTGCAGAGACAGGGTTGCAGAGACGGGGTTGCAGGTGGGACGGTGAAAGGCTCGGTCATTCTGAGCCGGTTGTAGTGGACAAATCCATGCCATGGATGGGCCCATTCGCATGGACTGCCTACCTCCTCACCGTGCAGCGGTTACATCCCGGTTACATCCCGCAATTGGCCGGAGGCCACTATCAACGTAGCCTGGGGCACGTTTCTCCGGGCCTTTCACCACGCCAGGTTGCAGGGACACTGGTCTCCCCGTCAGTTACGGGCGCTGCAACGAAGCTCACCGAGCCCTCCACTTGCCGGCCCTGCCTGGCTCACGCCACGGCCTGCGAGCGGAGTGAGCGCTGGTAATCGCTCGCGGGGCCCGGCACGACGAGCACATACAGGCAACCAGCGTTCTTCCAGACGCCAACACAGACGTTGCCAGTCGTCGAGTCGGGCCAGAAGGGAGGGATCGCAGGCAGTTGCCGCCCTTGCCAGGTCCGGATCACAAACAACAGGGCGGTCGCACGATTCGTCGGCAGTTCGGCCCGGTACACGACGGCCTGCGAGTCCAGAATGGCCAGGGCAGGCTGCCAGGCCACGAAGTTCAACCGCACCGACATATCAGGCGGAAACTCCACCAACGGCGGATCCGACGATCGCCAGGCAGCCGGCTGGAGTTGCCGCATCCAATCGCCGGACGCCTCCGCCAGCTGAGCGGCCGTCAGGTTGTCTGGCTGGCCGGCGAGGAACAGTGCCACCAGGACCAGTGCCGTTGTGACCAGCACGGCCGCCGCGACTCCGGCAGGCCAAGCCATCCAACGACGCCGCGTCACCGTTGCCGGCTCGGCTATCGCAGCTGCCTCAGCCGGTTCCAGCAGTGGACGGACCTCGTCGTCCGAGGCGCTGCGGTGCACCGCGGCCAGCAGGCGATCGGCCAGCCCGTCCGGAACCGGCACATCGTGCATGGCGCGGCCAATCGTGGCGTCCCACGATTGCAGCATCTCCCACTCGCGACGCAACTCCGCATCCTCAGCCAGCCCCGCCGTCAGGGCACGCGCTTCCTCCGCCGTCAGATCGCTCAGATCCGGTCGGCAGCAATGCATCAGCGCGCGAAGTTCTTGCCGTTTCATCATCGATCCATCTCACCTTGCTGTGGAGCCGTGTGCCGTAAAGTGCCGGCGGAGCTTCTGTTTGGCACGAGCCAACCGACTCATTACCGTACCGATCGGCACCCCCATCTCCTGCGCGATCTGTTTGTACGACAAGTCCTCGAAGTAGAACATTACCACAACCAGCCGGTGCTCGTCCGGCAGTTCCTCCAACGCCCGGTCGAGCAGTTCCCGGTCCACTGGATCGTCCGCGACCGACTCGACCGCAATGTCCTCGATCCTTACTTCCAGACTGGTCTCCACCGTGGGCCGGCGCCGACGGCGACTCTTCAGGAAGCAGTTCCGTACCACGGCAAACAGCCAGCGATCAGCTTTCTCCGGCTCCCGAATCTGGTCGAGCTTCCGTTGGGCAACGAGAAACGCCTGCTGCGTCAAGTCCTCCGCATCCGCCGCCATGCCCGTCAAGCGATATGCATACCGGTACACGGCGCGATGGTGCGAGGCGATGACCTGGTCGATCGTCAGCGCGGCCGGGGCCGCCCCCCCACCACTGGGTGAAGGCGACTTGCCGCAGCCGCTCCCGTCAGACTGATCGGCCTGCGCACACATCGCACAACCTAGCTCCGAAAAAGTGAACCCGCATGATCGCGTTTTATTCCCGGTTCGCTGTATTTTTAGCAGATCTTGGGGTCTTACAGCAGCCGCCATGGATTCGGGAATAAACTGGAGTTGGGAATAAACCGGGTGGCTGCGGGATCACAGGTTCAGCGAAGCAGGATTGGACCTGTGTTCGACACACTCACTGTTGTTTTTCGGAAAGAGGTTCTACTGATGAAGAAACTCGCTCTTTGCCTCGTGCTGCTGAGCCTGTGTTCACTGACGTTCGCTGGTTGCGGGAAGGAAGGGGCGAAGCCCAAGGCGCCGGCCACACCGGCCAGCGCGCCCACCGCTGACGAGGCAGCTCCGCCGGCCGCCGATGACGCTGCCGCTGATGCCGCGGCTCCTGCGGCTGACGCTGCCGCTCCCGCGGCTGACGCTGCCGCGCCGGCAGATCCCGCCAACTAACGCTCGCTGCGCGCCCGACGCCGGCAAGTGCCTTCCACACGCCACGCTTCGTGTGTGTCACTTGTCGTGGGCGGGACAGTTGCACACGGGTACAGGGCGGTCCGTTTGGGGGCCGCCCTTGCTGCTTCTTGAGCGGCGTCAGCAGTGAGCGTTGCGGCAGGGCGGTCTGTTTCCAGCAGGTGGTTCGTGTGGGAACGCGCCCATGTCATGCCGAGCCTCTGAGTACGCCGAAGGCGTTACACTCCAAAGCACAGGGTCGCCGCGCTTCGTGGCGCACCCTGGGTAGGGAACCGTACACGATGGGGCGGCCGAGCTGTAAGGTGACCAATTAACCGGCGGCCTCCGAGGCCGCAATGGACCGCATGTGGCGTCGTACATGGCATGTACCGCAGGACGGCCGGAGTCATAGTGTCTGTTTCCGATTGCGCCGGAGTCTCTTCTATGCCGCATAAGCTGAATTAGGCCCGCCACAGGTCTTCATGCGCGTGTGCTGAGCGGGCGCCAGTCCGGAGCCGATCCCGTGTGGGACGGTGAAAGGCTCGGTCATTCTGAGCCGGTTGTAGTGGACAGATCCATGCCATGGATGGGCCCATTCGCATGGACTGCCTACCTCCTCACCGTGCAGCGGTTACATCCCGCAATTGGCC
>JAAYDI010000083.1 GCA_012729315.1 Planctomycetaceae bacterium | reverse complement strand
GTCCGGGCTGGCAGTGGGCCCGCGGGCGAAGATGACGCCCGAACTGCGGGCTCGTGTCCAAGCTCACCGGTCCGAGTTAGCGACGTTCGTTTCACCGGGCCAACCGGCCCCGGAACTGCACGAACGCCTCCACGCTACCGCGGCCCGGGCGACGGCGGCCGTCAGAACCAACCGGCCCTGCGGCCCCGCCCGGTGCTGGCACCCAGGCTGCACGACGGGCTACTTGCTGCGGGCCACCGGAAAGCCAAGCCTGCGGTGGTGCAGTGTGCACGGCATCGAGCCGGTGCCCGAGCCGGTGGCCCCGCTGTTCGTCTTCGTGCCGCGGCCCGTGGGCCCCGGCTGCAATCACATTGACCCTACAACGTGGGTCGAACGGGACGGCCGGGCCCGCTGCCCCGGCTGCGACAAGTTCATGGGGTGCGTGAAGGAACCAACAAATGACAGGCAAACGCAACGCCAAACAAGCGGCCGACGTGCTGAACGTCGCACTGGCAGAAGCACGGCAAACGCTGTTTCGAGCTGAGCAACAGGCCCTCGGGTTGCTTGTCGGCTGGCCCGATGGCGAACGGCTACGCGAGGGACTGACCGACCTAATGGCCCGACGTTTCGTGGGTGATCGCAACGAGCCGCCTTGGATCGAACCGTTTGAACTGGCGGCAATGGTCGAACGCACGCTGGGCCCATGCAGGGGTACACGATGAACAAGCACAGACGATGTTTCACGTACAACTGCCCCAACACGCCGACCGGCACCCACTGGGAATGCGACCGATGCCGTGCGCTCATCCACAAGGCATCCATCGCAACTACACGCCGGGCCGAGCAGGCGAAGGAGCTGGCCGCCTCACTGCCGCACACACGGCTGGGCAGTGAGCTCAAGGAGGCCGCGTCGTGAATACCGTCCCCGTCCGCCTCGGTCGTCGGAAAGGGGGCCGACGCTGCGGCGGCGGATTAAATATGGGTCCTTCCTGGGGGCGGGCGCGTAGTTTCCCACCGCCATCTCGCGCTGAGTAGAGACACACTTGCTGTGACATTGACAGGAGCAAACCAATGACCCCCAGAGAGCTACATTTGGCCATCGTGCAGACCCGTAGTGAGTTGCTGCAGGAGGCGATTGACCACGGCTGCGGCCGATCACCACGGCGTCACCTCTGGCTCGACGCCCACGACGGATGGGTGCCGGTCCGGATGCTGGACGGCGGCGGCACGGCGGCGGAGCGCAAGCGGTTCTCGCGCCTCCTGCGGAGATTGGCGGACTGTGGCCAGGTCGAGACACGCGCCGACGCGGGCCGCATTTCGCACGTCCGGTGGGTGTACGCGCCCGGAGAGCCTGGAGTATGACCGCCACCGCCTGGCACGACGTCCCGACGATCACGATCTACCGCCCGACGTGTCCGGTCTGCGGGCACTGGGGTTATGTGCTCGTGCGGTCCGCCGACAACGGCGATTCGACGCGCACGCGGTACGCCGTCTGCAAGCGCTGCAGCGGGCGGTTCAAGATCATCGTGGAACTTCCACTTTCTGGAAAAGGTGCCCTGGGCACCCCGTAGGATGACAGCATAGGAGACCTGACAGTGAACGAGTTTTTCAGCGAGTTAGATTACAGCCCCGCCCCCATCCAAGCCGCGATGGACGAGGGTGTTGTCGAAAAGTGGCGCGTGGATGCCTCTGGCACGCAGTGGTTCAAGTTCACCGGTCGCCCGATGATTCACGCCGTTCCGCCCGCGGCCGATGCCGCCAGCGATTGCGACGACGGGCTTGACGAGCCGGCTGGCCTGGACGACTTCGAGCGTTCGCAGCTGCAACAGTGGGCCGACGGTCTGCGGCACGCCGGCGACGATAGCGAGGGTGACGACGACGATAGCGAGGGCAACACCGGTGCGAATGTCGGGTGATTACTTCCGCGACATGTTGGCCATCCTGGGTCGCATCGCGCCCGAGGTGGAGCAACCGCCGTACCTCGTGCGGCAACGCGATCTGCCCGGGCTGCCAGTGCCGACAGCGCGCGCCTACTGTCAGCGACAGCCGACACCGGCCACACAGGTGGCGCTGCAAGATGTCGGCCTATGGCGTGGCCCCGCCACCCTGATCGTCTTCGTGGAACGACTCACCGACCGCCTGGAGGCCTTCGGACGCTTCTTGCACGAGTTGGCGCACGTCGTGCCGTACATGCCGGCCTCCGAGCCGACGTACACGCTGGATGAACTGGCGGCCTCCCGGAGTGCCCAAGC
>JAAYDI010000082.1 GCA_012729315.1 Planctomycetaceae bacterium | reverse complement strand
TTTTGCCAGCCGGCCGTCTGGACCAACCGGCTGAACGAGTCTGCGCAGCCGGGGTTCTCGGCCAGGAACCAGTCGCGCGTGTCGAGGTGGACCATCAGGGCCATCCTGGCGTTGGACGCCTGGCTGACGAACAGGTCAACCTGGGCGTTGAGGTTGGCCCAATTGTACTGGCCTTCACCGGTCCAGATTTCACCGAACTGGGAATAGGGGACCTTCAGCGAACAGAGGATGCCGGATGGGAAAGCGCCGAACAGCGAGAAATCGCGAGCAGCGAAATTGGCGACGGTTTCCGGCTGCGGCCAGAACGAGCGGAAGGCGACCGGCAGGTGCTTGTCCTGGTCTATGGTCAACCAGGCAGCGCCGTTTTCGAAATGAACAGCGGTTTGCATGAATGGCTCCTTACATGTAGTAGTCCCAGCGCGGGATTTCGCGGCGCCGTTCCGGCTGCCCCTGCTCGAGAAACGCGAAACTGGTGTCCAGCACTTTTCGTTCCCAGATTTCCGTGACACCGTAGCGCTTGCAGTCGGCGGCCAGCTGGCGCAGCTTTTCGGCCCGGTCCGGTCCGGCCGGATCCATCCGGCAGAGCGTGACATAGCGAAGGCCGAGCCGGGCGATTCGGACGCGCTCCAAAACGGCTTCGTCGTCCGCGAGCTGTTCGGCGCGGTCGAACAGCTCTTCACCCTCCCGCAGCAACTCATCCGTGAAGTACGGCGATTCCGGCGGGTCGTTGATATGGGCGTGGTGATCAGCGGCCGCGTCATGGTAGCGCGTCAGCCATGCCTTGATCGGCTGTGCGGCCATGCCGTAAACTCCGGTCAGGAATTCGTCCATGGCCCGCTCGGCACCGTAATCCGGGTTCCAGAGCAGCTTGGCCAGGATGTAGGAGCGCAGCTCGTTCATCTCCCCCTTGCCGCCGTACGAGAAATTGCCCTGTTCCAGGACGCCTTTGACGCCATAACGATGGAAGAGCTGGACATTGGCCTCAAGCACGCGCAGGTTGGGGAACGGCTGCAGGTAGTGGGAAAAGTTGGTGATGTAGTCCCAGATATAGAGCCGGTCCGTAATCTTGGACCACGCCTTGAGATCGCGCACAAAAAGGTTCTCGCCGGGATGGTCCCCGTGGCGGTCGTGGCTGCAGCTTTCCAGCGGGTGGCTGAAGCAGCACTCGATCGTGCACAGCCGGACGATGACGTTGGGCCGCGGCCGGATGGTGCGGGGGGCCTGGCGCGTGTACTGGTAGGCAAAGGTGTGGATCAGCACATCGGGGTGGTCGGGCTCGATCGCTTCAGCGATCTGGTTGACAAAATGGAGCATCGTTCCGGCATGGCTGCCTTCGCGTTCGTCCAGGGCCTTGCAGCTGTCACAGGTACAGAAATTGGCCCAGTCGTTCTGGCCGACAGAAAAGACGCGGCAGTCCGGGTTGTCCCGGATCCACTGACGCACTTTCTCGATCGCGATGCGCACGACATCCGGGTTGGTCAGGCACAGCTGTGACCGCACGCGCAGCCGCTTGCCGTCGACCAGCGAAAAATACTCGGGGTGCTCGTCGTAATAGTCTTTTTCGTTGATGATCTGATAGAAGGAGTGGTGGAAATTATACCATTTCATGCGGCCGCCCTGATCGGGTGCCAGGTCGGACTTGTTGCTGTTCATTTTGTTGCGCGCGCACCAGAGGCCGTTGAACGCGTCGCGCATGTAGGGTTCCCTGTATTCGAAAGCAGGCTTTTGCCTGATATCCAGCGGCGGAAGGGCCAGGGTCTGCCTGGCGGGAATATGGCTGACTGTGGAGGTGAACCAGCGGCAGCCCAGTTGCTCGAGCAGGGTGTAAACACCGTAGAGGACGCCGCGCGGCTGTCCGCCGACGATCGCCAGGCATAAGTGGCGGGTTTGGATGACGAATTCTTCGGCTTCCAACGATAGGGGCAGTTCGAAGAAAGACTGCAGGACCAGGTGGCGGTTGCATCTGCCGATCAGGATCTCGCAGGGTCCGGGCAGCGCGCTGTCCGGCACGATCGGGAGGGTGCAGCCACAGATTTGGCCGATAAACGCAGCCAGTTCGCGCGCGGCGAACTGCTCGGGCGCCGGCGCGTCGGCGGCGATGACGATCTGGTAACGGGATTGGCCGTGTTCGGCCAGGATCAGCGGGCTAGGCATATAGGTACACTCCTTTGGGATCG
>JAAYDI010000081.1 GCA_012729315.1 Planctomycetaceae bacterium | reverse complement strand
CGTCGCCGGCATCGACCCCCATGACGTACAGGGCGGTGAGCAGCGCCGTGGTGCCGCTGGCGGTCGCCACGCACCGTTTGGCGCCGAGCAGCTTGGCATAGCCTTCTTCGAAATCGCCTACCCAGCCGCCGCCGCCGGAGCAGCACCAGTTTCCGCTGCGCAGGATGTCGATGATGTCCGGCTCCCAGGACTCGGACCATGTGGGCCATCCAGGCCAGCCTCCCTCGTGTACCGGGGTGCCGCCGAGCACCGCCGGTTTATCCGCGTTAGGTGTCAACACCAGCGGTGCCGCCTGGGCGCTCATGGCCGTCAGCGCGGCAGACCCTGCCGCTGCCGTCTGGACAAATTCACGTCGCGTCAGCTTGGTTTTCATGGCAAGAACTCCTCGTTAATGGTCGGTGAGTCGTTAATGGTCGGTGAGGCACACTCCGTATTGTCGTGCATCGACGACACGTTGAAAAGCATAAACGCCCTGATTCGCGGGCAGACAGCCTATAGAGGGGGCCGTCACACGATCTGCCTGCAGCCAGTTGGAGCGGTGTGGGCTTCCTGCCCGTGAGGGAGAACGGATGGATGCCGCTGCCTGCCGTGCCTGGCGGCGGTCGGCCAGAACACTATTCGGCCGGGGCCGGCTCGAGGCGGATTTCCCAGCCACCGCCGAGTGCGCGATAGAGCTCGACCAGACTGACAGCCAGATTGCCCTGAGCAGTGGCCAGCTGATCCTGCTGTGAGATGAGCAGTTGTTCGACCGTGAAAACGCGGTTGAAGTCGATCCGTCCAGCGCGGTACTTGGCTTGCGCCACGCGCACCGCTTCCTGAGCCTCCTCGACGCTCTGCTCGAGCAGACGCAGTTGAACGTGGTAGTTGAGGAAGGCGACGATCGCGTTCTCGGCCTCTTCGTGGGCACGCAGCACGGTTTCCTGAAGATGGACGCCTGCAACTGGAAGTGGGCGTCCTGGACGCGGACATTATGCAGCAGGCGGCCGTAGTTCAGCACGTTCCAGCGGAAACTCGGGCCGACCGTTCCCGACCAGGCGCCGCCACTGAGCAGATCCGAGAACTGGGCGGCTTCAAACGCCATGGAGCCGTTGAGTGCGATGTGGGGATACAGGTTGGCCTGGGCCACTCCAATCTTGCACCACCCCACAATCTTGCACCACCCCACGGGCCGGAGTCAGAGTGTCTGTTTCCGGCCTTGCCTGGTTCCCCCAGGTTTCCGCTGCGTGCGTTCCGTGTGGCCTACTTGTTGACCGTGCTGACGGCCGAGCAACGTCGATCGCAAGGTCGGTTTCCGCGCATGCGACCTCACGGGGCGCAACTGATGGGCTTGCCGATCTGCGCCTTCAGCACGGCTAACAAGCCGAATTCGTGGATTCGTGGATTCGTGGATTCCCCCGGTCCCTCTCCCGAGGAAGTGCGTTCCTGCACCTGTCCGCTTGTTGATCGGCCGAACAGTATTTGCCGCGCTGGCCATTCCGGGTACACTCCCGATTCCGAGTCCGCAACAGGACGGTTGCCGGAACAACAGCACGTGAGGGTGGAAGCATGGACGACGTAGCGCAGGCCAACGTATCGCGTATCATTGTTGAGGCGCTCAAGGATTTAGGGGTTCCCAATGCCCGGCTTTCGCTTGCCGGCCCGCAGCGTAAGGCGCGTGACGGACACGCCACAGGCGAGAGCATCGTGTGTGGTCCGGTGCGCGTGACCATGCGTTCTGACGGTCGGCGGATTGAGTTTCGCGACGAGAGTGGCGGGATGCTGCGGATGATCTTTTTGCCGCAGTCGTTCGTAGCCCGGGCGGCGGCCGCCTGAAAGTGGGTGGCTGTATCTGGTATCTGGTATCTGGTATCTGTCATCGCCGGGTGTATTCTGGAGGGCAGTACACGCTGCTTCAGGATCCGACGCCCGATCAGCGCCGTGCATTGCTCAAGACACTGCTGGCCGACTATAACCGCGTGGGCATCACGTCGGTGGGCGAGCGCGGCACGTTCGGGCGCCTCTTGTTTTGTGGTGCGCGGGTGGTCATGCTACATGCTGCCGGGTATCGGCAAGCCTGCCGGCTCCTGGCCTGCGTGTGCCGCCGCGAACGGCAGCGTTTCACGCACTTGCCTGACCCCCTGCCCCGAGACGAGGTCACCTTATGACGACACGATTCGCCATGCTGCTGTGGCTGTTCGCAGGTATCGTCCCAGCCGCTGAGCCGAACGGCGGGTATGTTCCATGCGCGACGTGGGCCGAGAGCATGACGGCGACGCGTCGGCAGGTGGCTGAGCTGCAGCGCCGCGAGGCTGCGGGCGACACAGAGTCGGCGGTTGACTGGCAGCAGCTGTACAAGCGGCTGTGGACCGACTGGCCCGAAACGGACTGGCTGATGCAGGACAGCCCGCCGCTTGCGACAGCGGATGCCTCGCAGGCCGAGCGGGCGTTCGGCTGGTACTTTAACGCTTCACGCGATGCGTCCGGTGAGGAGCAGTTGGTCCGGCGTGTGCTGGAGGAGCTGGGCGCTGACGGCAGCGCGCTGGCCGCGCGGCTGCAGGCTCTGACGCAGGCCGCCACGCCACCGGAGGACCCCGCGTGGCTGGCACTGTATGCCGAAGCCTGCCGGCAGCGCCGCGCAGCGCGCCTGCAGTCGCTCGGCGAACGTGTGCCGCAGTTCGTATTCACCCGGCACTTCACGCTCGGTGGCTCGCACTACGCCTATACGGAAGGCCAGTCGGACGCTCAGGCAGAACGCCATTTCGTGCCCGGAGCGGCGCTCTGTCTGGCCAGTTGGGATGGTGCGCAGCTGCGGGTGGATACGCTGCTCGACGATCCAGGCGGCGTGATTCGCGATCCCGACGTGTCCTACGACGGCCGCCGCGTGCTGTTTGCCTGGAAGAAGTCGGACCTGGAAGACGACTACCACCTGTACGAGATGGATCTGGAGTCGCGCGCGATCCGCCAGCTGACCAGCGGCCTGGGCGTCGCCGACTATGAAGGCGCCTATCTGCCCGACGGCGACATCATCTTCAACTCGTCCCGTTGCGTGCAGATCGTCGACTGCTGGTGGACCGAGGTCAGCAACCTGTACCGGTGCGACGGAGACGGCCGATACCTGCGGCGGCTGACGTTCGACCAGGTGCACGACAACTATCCGACCGTCACGGCTGACGGGCGCGTGCTCTACACACGCTGGGAGTACAACGATCGGGGGCAGATCTATCCCCAGCCGTTGCTCCAGATGAACCCTGACGGGACGAACCAGTGCGACTTCTACGGTGGCAATTCGTGGTTTCCGACCACGATCCTGCATGCGCGCGGCATTCCCGGTGGCCAGAAGGTCGTGGCCATCGCCACGGGGCACCATTCCCGGCAGACGGGCAAGCTGATCGTGATCGACCCGGCCAAAGGACGTCAGGAGAACACCGGAGCGCAGCTGATCGCGCCGGTCCGGGAGACGCCGGCGGAGCGGATCGATGCCTATGGCCAGGAAGGCGAGCTGTTCCAATATCCGTATCCGCTGAGCGAGACCGAGTTCCTGGTGACGTATCACCCAGTGGGCTGGAGCTGGAACGACGGGCCCGGGGGCCCGCGGTTTGGGATCTACTGGATGACCAGCGATGGAGCGCGGGAGCGGCTGGTGGACCACCCGCACTGGCCCTGCAGCCAGAGTGTGCCGGTGCAGGCACGCGTGATGCGTTTTCCGCGCCCCAGCCAGGTCGACTATCGGCAGACGACCGGAACATTCTATGTGCAGGACGTGTACGCCGGGCCCGGTCTGACCGGTGTGGCGCGCGGCACCATCAAGACGCTGCGCGTCGTAGCGCTGGATTACCGAGTGGCCGGCATCGGCTGGAACAGCAACGGTGGACCGGGTGGCGGCGCGTTGATCAGCACGCCGGTGGCGATTGGCAACGGGGCCTGGGACCCCAAACACATTCTCGGTGACGCCACGGTCCATGAAGATGGCTCCGTCTTCTTCCAAGTGCCGGCACGCACGCCGGTCTACTTCCAGCTGCTCGACGCGCGCAACCGGATGGTGCAGACCATGCGCAGCTGGGCCACGCTGCAGCCGGGGGAAAACGCCTCGTGCGTCGGCTGCCACGAGCACAAGAACAGCGGTCCGGATGCCAGCCGGCCGCTGACCCGCGCGCTGCAACACCCGCCCGAATCGCTGCGACCGTTCTACGGTCCGCCACGCGGATTCAGCTTCGCCCGGGAAGTCCAGCCGATCCTGGACCGGCATTGCATCCGCTGCCACGACGGGCGGGCCGACGTCCCCTATGCGCTCACCGCGCGCGAGGTGGCAGATGCGAGCGCCCTACGTCGCTGGAGCGAAGCGTACCTGGCCCTGACACATGCGCGCCAGGACAACGAGACGGATAATCGCTGGCGAGGAGAGCCCGACCATCCCATGGTCTGCTGGGTGAGCGCCCAGTCCGCGCCGCCGCTCCAGCCGCCGTACGCCGCCGGTGCCAATCGCAGCCAACTGATTGATCTGCTGGACCGCGGACATGCAGATGTCCGGCTGTCACCTGAAGAACTGGACAAGTTGTCAGCCTGGATCGATCTGAGCGTGCCGTACTGTGGCGACTATGTGGAAGCGAATACCTGGTCGGACGAGGAACAGAAGAAGCACGATTACTACACTGCGAAACGCCAGCAGTACGACAGGGAAGATCGCCAGAACATCGACGCGTGGATTCAGCGCACCTATGGCGGCGCGCAATAGGCCATCAGGGCCGGCCGGTCAGGCAGGTGGGCAGGTCGCGGGCAGGTCGCGGGCAGGTCGCGGGCAGGTCGTCACTCGGGGATCGCGTCGTCGCGGAGGACAGGTTTGCCTTCCCAGACCGCTTCGTCGGTAGTTGGGTCATAGGTGAGGACGCGGTGCGCGCTGCCGGGGGCTGGCGGCCGGTCGATCTGCGGCAGCCACTGTTTGTGGTCCTCGATAACGGCTGCGTATTCGGGCCGGCTGGCGAGATTCGTCCACTCGTGTGGGTCGGCCTGCATGTCGTACAGTTCTTCGCTGCCGTCGGCGTAGCGGATATATCGCCACCGCTCGCTGCGCACGCCGTGGTTTCCCTGGTTGTGGCTGGTGATGGCCGGGCGGTCGCGCCGGGCGGTCGCATCGTGGAGTTGCGGGACCAGGCTGAGTCCTTCGAGGTCCTGGCGCGGCGGAAGTCCACACAGTTCGACGAGTGTGGGATAGATATCGAGCAGTTCGGCGGGCCGGCTGCATCGCTGACCGGCCTTGATTCCCGGCCCGGCGAACACCAGCGGCACGCGGGTGCTGCGATCCCACAGTGTGTTCTTGCCGGTGATCCCTTTCTCGCCCAGGTGCCAGCCGTGATCGCCCCACACGACGACCACGGTGTTATCGGCCAGGCCCGTCGCGTCGAGCGCGTCGAGGATACGGCCGATCTGCGCATCCACGAAGCTGGTGCACGCCAGGTAGCTGCGGACGAGGTTGCGCCACTGGTTATTCTCCTGGAGCCACTTCAGCCGCGGTTCAGGCAGCTCCCAGTGCAAGTACCAGGAAAAACGTGGTGTGTCGGCACGGTCGTCGTCCCGGACCACGGGCAGTACGCTGTCGTCGTCCGGATACAGGTCGAACCATTTCTGTGTGGCGTAACATGGCACATGGGGCAGGAAGAAGCCGGCGGCCAGGAAGAAGGGCTGGTCGGCAGGCGGGTTCTGCAGCTGCTCAATCGCCCAGCTGGCCACCTGGTAGTCCCCTTTGTCCTCGTCGCGGTGTGGAAACACGCCCCAGTCCATCAGCGGATGGTTGCCCATGGGTGTGGGCGGGATCAGTTTCTGTTCCGGCCTGGCACCGATGCCGCCCGCCGGTCCCCAGACGTCGAACTCGACCGCCCGCTCGGCCGGGCCGCCGACGCTGCCGTGGTAGATCTTGCCGCACGTGAAGGTCCGGTAGCCGTGGGCCCGGAAATGCTGGGGAAGCGTGACGCGGTCCTGCCAGGCCTCCACGTCACGGAACCAGGGTGCCAGTCCGTAAATGCCCGTGGTGGTGGAACGCAATCCAAGCATCAGGCTGGTGCGACAGGGATTGCAGAGCGGTGCATTGACGTGCGCGTTGACGAAGGCCGTCCCGCGGGCCGCTAACCGGTCAATGTGCGGCGTCTGGGCCAGCGGATGACCGCCCAGGTGGCCGATCCAATCGTTCTGATCATCAATGGCAATGAACAGCACGTTCGGACGCGGTGGCGCTGCAGACGACTCGCACTGCAGCACGAAGACCGGCAGGACACATAGTGTCATGATTACACATCGATTCATCCGTGTTGCACCTCATCTTCAGGTTCGATCCAACCGCCACCCATACGCTGTCGCCCGCCAGGGCGGCCACGGCCGGCGTCCTCCCGGCAATGCCTGTCAGTATACCCGATCCGAATCTCTTGGCTGGAAGCGACATTAGCATCCCGGGGGGTGGCGGTTCCGGGACAGGACCCGTTACAAGTATGGAAAGTCACTCTGAAGTCACGAGCCACTGCGGGTCAGGAGCGTGTATTGTGTGGACCATTCCGGTGCTAGCAGCCACCTCGCACTATGTGTGGAATTCCCTGCTGAACATCTTGCTACTGCTGGGCCTGGCGATGGTGTTCGGGGCGTTGGCCGAATGGTTGCGCCAGAGTGCGATTGTCGGATACCTGATCGCAGGCACCATCATTGGACCACACGTGCTGGGGCTGGTTTCTCAGGAGGGGGACCTCACCCACATTGCCGAGCTGGGTGTGGCGTTGCTGTTGTTCACGATTGGCCTGGAGTTTTCGATTCCGCGGTTATTCAGCCTGGGCAAGGCAGCGCTGTTCGCCGGGCTGGTGCAGGTCGTCTTGACGCTTGTGGCTGGTGCGTTAGTGAGTGCAGCGGTGGGGCTGCCGTTGTCCGAATCACTTGTGATCGGCGCGATGGTGGCGATGTCGAGCACGGCGTGTGTACTGCGGATTCTGGCCGATCGTGCCGAGGTGGACAGTCCGCACGGCCGGATTTCGCTGGGCATCCTGCTGGTCCAGGACGCGACCGTTGTACCGCTCATGCTGCTGGTGACGCTGTTCACCAACGGTGGCACGTGGAAGACGATGCTCTGGCAACTGGATTTGACACTCGTCTCGTCGGTGGTGCTGATTGCAGTCTTGTACGGCTTCTTCACCTACGTCGCGCCGCGTCTGCTGACGTTTGCGACTTGGCGTCGCAACCGCGATTTGCCGATTCTGCTGGCGGTGATCATGGCGATGGGGGCGGCCTGGACGGCTCAGCGGCTGGGTTTGAGTCCGGCGTTAGGTGCGTTTGTGGCGGGGGTGCTGCTCGGCACGTCGCCTTTTGCGGTGCAGGTACGGGCCGATGTCGAGCCGGTGAAGACGCTGCTGGTGACATTGTTCTTCGCCACCGTGGGGATGTCAGGGGATATTGTCTGGTCCTTTCAGCATCTGGGCCTGGTAGCGGCGGTGGTGGCGGCGATAGTGGTGGGCAAAGTGATCATCACCTTTGTGGCGGTGCGGGTATGTCGCGGCAACGCACGGTTTGCAGCTGCCACCGCGCTGTGCCTGGCTCAGGTCGGTGAGTTTTCCTTCGTGTTAGCAACGATTGCCCGCGGGGACGGGACGGGCAACAGCCTGCTGTCGGAGACGGCTTATCGGGCGATGGTGGCGGCGACCATTGCCAGTCTGCTGATCACGCCCTACCTGATTGCCGCGGCGCCGCACGCGGATGCGTGGCTGGAGCGGGTGCTGCACCGGCGGCGTTCCAGGTACCCGGCCGGGACCGACACTGCGACCGCCCTGTCCGCCTGGGTCCCGCCGGATGAATCGGCGGTGCGGGACAAAATCTTCGTGGTTGGCTTTGGGCCGGCCGGCCAGCGGGCTGCCGAAGATCTGCTTGCCTCGCACCAGAGCCAGTTGGTTGTCGTGGACATCAATCCCAACAACACGCAGATTGCCGAGCGCTACGGGTTGACGGCCTGCATCGGAGATGCGACTCAGAGTGAGATCCTGGAGCACGCGAAGATCCAGCGTGCGAACCTGGTGATCATCACGGTCCCGACCCCGCACGTGAGCAAGCGGCTGGTGCATCTGGTGCGCTACCACGCGCCGCACGCCGTGATCTTCGCGCGCGCCAGGTACCACATGCATCGCTGGCAGTTGACGCACGCCGGCGCGCACGTGGTGGTGGACGAAGAAGACCGGGTCGGCCACGAATTGGCCGCGCGTGTCCTGGCATCGCTCCACGAGGTCACCATGGACTGAAGCCGCGATGCCGGCGGCCACTGGTGCCGCGGTCGGCGGTATCACGCCACGGATGGCACCCAGCCCATCAGTTGCGATGCTGGAACTGCATCTCCTGAACTTCGACCCCCTTGATGGCTGCTTTTAGGGAGCAAGGTCAACACTGGGCAGGAACGCCTCGTAATCGGCGCAACTGCCTCGATCCGGGCAGCACTCGATGATGCGGCGACGCATGTAGGGATCGGCGAAATTGACGGCCACACCGTTGCAGCACCTGGTGACCGTGGCCTCGGCCACGAGGCCGCGTCCGGCCTGCGGCTCGGGCGATCATACCCCCACCCTGCGCCGGAAGCAAGAGGACGGAGTTCACTGAGGCTGGAAACAGCGGGTCGAACGGTCTCCCGTGTGACACAGAGGTGGCAGTGTCGGCGGTGTTTCGCGTGGTGGAAGCGCACCGGGAGCGCCGGAGGTGAGCCGTCCGCTGAAACATCCATCCCCGCATGCTGTCGGTCTCCTCGCGGCGGCGCGCCGGGGGGTCACAAAAAGGCGGAGATCG
>JAAYDI010000080.1 GCA_012729315.1 Planctomycetaceae bacterium | reverse complement strand
GGGCGCCCACGGCGTTGAGGTTGGAGAGGCCCCCGTTGGTGCCCATGTCGTGCATGCCCCAGGCCTTGTCCTTCCAGTTGGCCGCCATCCAGCGCGCCAACTCGCGCACCTTGTCCTGGTCGGCCACCGGGATCCCTGGCCTGCCGCGGGCGGCCACCGCCTTGAGGTTCTTGGAGCCCATCACCGCGCCGACGCCCGTGCGTCCCGCGGCGTGCTTCAGGTCGTTGATGACGCAGGCATAGCGCACGAGCTTTTCCCCGCCCGGGCCGATCATGGCCAGGCGCACGCGCTTGTCGCCCAGTTCCTCTTGGATCGCCTCTTGCGTCTCGAGGGTCGTCTTGCCCCACAGGTGCTCGGCAGGGCGCAGCTCGGCCTCCCCGTGATGGATCCAGAGGTAGACGGGCTTGTCCGCCTTGCCCTGCACCACGATGGCATCGAACCCCGCTTGCTTCATCTCCGCGCCGAAAAAGCCGCCCACGTCCGCCTCGCCATAGCCGCCGGTGAGGGGCGATTTGCACCCTACGGCGCTCCGGCCGGCCCCTGCCACGGGAATGCCGGTAACGGCGCCCGCGGCAAAGATGAGGGCATTGTCCGGCCCCAGGGGATCGGCGCCCTTGGGGACCTCCTTGAGGAGGTAGTAGCCGACGAACCCGTTCCCGCCGACGTAGCGCCGGTAGAAAGTGTCCGAGGGTTCCTCGATCCAGATCTTGCCCGTCGTCAGGTTGACCCGCAGTATCTTGCCCGCGTACCCCTTGGCCATGAAGGACCTCCATCTCGTGGGAATCATCCCGGTAGTGGCCTGCGCCGCGCCCGGATGTGCCATTCTAGAACAGGAGTGCTGGGAGCGTCAAATCGAGCCGGCCGGAGGGGGTCGAACAACGGCCGAGGCATCTCGGTTCTGTCGCCCCGAGCGAAGCCGAGAGGCCTTGACGCGCCGTGCATGGCGCCACACAAACACGGTTCGTCGCTGCGCTCAGAACGATGCTTTGTCCCTTTGCGACTCTGTCGCGGACGGCGCCTCGGCGTGGGGCAGGCAGCCGCACAACGCTTCGCAACGGTCGAGAGGCGCGCACGGTCACACGATCCCCGTTCACTAACGAGACATACACCTCGCCGTAACGGCACGTATACCTTGCGGTGGTACGCTGAGAGCGGAGAAAAAGGGCCGGCGCCCTCTCGATACTTGTGTGCGCAGAAGAGGGCTCCGGACAGACATGCCGAACCGAGGTTGTACAGGTTCCCCGGCCCGAGCTGACCGACACAGGAGGGCCTAGCGCCCAATCAGAAACGCAGACGCAATCGCTCACCCGGTATCCAAGCTTGATCAGGCTAGCAATCACCTATTCATGTCAGGTGTGAGAAAAGGAGTACGGTAAACATGCCATCAACGAGCAACCACAGCCCCTCGGCCGCCAGGATCGCGAGGATCGTGCTGACCCTCGTGTGGGTCCTCATGGCGTCGGGGGTGTTTTCGGGCGCGACGACGGTGCTAGCCGACACTGTGTCGGTCGGCAGCAGCGGCACGTGGTCGAACGCTCGCACCACGGGCGGATCGACGGCAACCTGCGCCTGGTATGGTGTCCCGAACGATGGCTCTGGCGACGACGATCAGGTGCGTTACGGCGTTCCGGTCGACTATTCAAGTTGCCCGAGTAAAAACAACGGCTACCGAAAACAAAGCGGTTTTGGCTTCCAGGGCAGCGATGTGCCGGCCGTCACCCCCGGCCAACCGTTCCTGCTGGGCAGGTTCCGCCACTACAACAACCCGATATGGAGTCCCAGCAATCCCCTTCAGAGGGTCAACCTGCGCATCGCGCTGACGATCGCTACGTCGGGGGGTTCCCAGTCACCGAACCTGGACTATGTCGTGGGCTTGCACGAAACTCCCAACTCGCGCCCCTGCCAGTACTTTGGGAGCACGGTCTGCCCCGATAGGTCCTGGTTCGTGAATACGATTCCCACGCAGACTTTCTGGATCGGCGGAGTGGAGTACACGCTGGAGATTCTCGGCTTCCAGTCGAGCAGCACGTACGACCCCTCGGCGCCCCCGATCAACGAGTTCATCACCGAGGAGAATCAGACCAACACCGCCTATCTCTTTGGCCGCATCACCGCCCTGGAGCCGGCCATCGTGGTGGACAAGACGGCCGATCCCACCTCCGGCATGGCGGGCGACCCGATCACCTACTCCTACGCGGTGGGCAACGCGGGCAACGTGGCGCTTTCTGACGTTAGCGTCAGCGATGACAGATGCGACCCGGTGATGCCGGTGCTCGCGCCCACCTACAACGCGGGCGACACCAACCACGACAACAAGCTCGACACCAGGGAGACGTGGCAGTTCACGTGCAACTACACGGTGGCTGCGGGCCATGCCGTCGACGGTGAGATCGTCAACACGGCCACGGCCCAGGGCGTCTACCAGACGACCACGGTCACCGACACGGACACGGCCACTGTCACGCTCCTTACCGACGATGACTGCGATGACTATGACATTTCGCTTGCCTCGTCGAACTATGATGCGGGCAGCAACACCACGACCTTTACCTACACGGTTAGTGTCAAGGCCGACGCCGTGCACGCCATCAGCCACTGGGTGCTCGGGCTCGGCCCATGCATCACCGCGAACGACATCGCCGCGGCCTCGGACTCGTACGACTTTGGCACCGACCCGACCACGGGCCTGAGCGGCATCAAGTTCGACGTATCGGTGGAAAAGGGACAAAGCGAGACCTTCTGGATCCGGCTGAACGGCGAGTGGCCTGTGGGCATGACGGACACGGCCCTCAAGGCCGGACAGCTCCGCTGCTATGACGAGGTCGAAGGGCCAGTCTGCCTCCCTTCCATCGACGTGGAAAAGCGCGTCTCGGTGGACGGCGGAAGCAACTGGCACGACGCCGATAGCCCGACCGGCCCTGAGACGCCCGTCGGCAGCCCGGTCTCGTTCCAGTTCGTAGTGACCAACGACGGCAAGTTCCCGTTGAGCGACGTCTCCCTCATCGACGACAGCGACCTCGGCCTGGCTGGGTGCACCATCCCCACGTCGCTGGCCGTCGGCGCCTCATTCACGTGCACCGTGGATGCGACCGCCATCGCCGGCCAACATGAGAACACGGCGACGGCCGAAGGCTCGTATAGCGAGCAGACGGTATCTGACACCGACAAGGCGCACTACTACGGGCAGGCGGGCAATCTAGACGTCGCCAAGGTCGTCGACTGGAACGGCGTTGCCGAGGACCCCACGCAGACCTTCCAGATCTGCATCCAGGGGCCCAGCTACGCGGACGGCGACTGCCAGACCGTCTCCGCGACGGGCGGCTGGACCGCCTC
>JAAYDI010000079.1 GCA_012729315.1 Planctomycetaceae bacterium | reverse complement strand
TGGGGCGTTGCCCCAGGCTACGGTGAGAACTGACCTTCGGCCAGACGACAGCTATCCCGGTACCGTACCCCTGGTGCAGGGTCGCCAACCTGACACAGGGTTCGCAGTGAGAAGTAAACCGTTAATGCGAAGTGGCTCACCGGTGCAACAAATGTCAGAACCGGCACCAGGGCCGTTTCTTCGGGCCTTTCACCACGCCGCCGTGCACGCTTCTGTGGTCAGCGAACCAGCCTGCCGGCGCCGCAGCGAAAAAAAATGTTCGAGCCGCGGGGTTGCAAACGGCCGAGCACTTGGTACATTTCGGTGGTTGTGGGGTTCTTGCCCACAATGTTGTTTATGGTGCGGTTACACGTGGGTAATGTGCCCACGAAGGTGCATGGCAGGTATCACGCAGCAGCACGGACGCGCGGCCCGTGTGATGTTTCAGTCCATTGATCGCAGGTTCCGTGGCCAACTTGTTTCTGCAGGGGGAGCATCGTCGCACGCTGGACGAGCGCTACCGGATCTCGATTCCGACCGAGCTGAGCGAACCGCTGACTCAGTCGGGACCGGACTGCATCCTGATCAAGGAGCAGCCGGGAGCACTGAGCCTGTGGAACGCGGCGGCCTGGCAGCAGCGTCTCGAGCAGGGCGTGCAGCTGATCCGGAGCAAGTTGGAGGCCGGTCGGCTGGAAGGCCGCATGGACGACGTCCAGCATTTGGGACGGTTGCTCTCTACCCGCCATCGACCGGTCCAGTTGGCGGGGCGCGGTCGGCTGGTGATCCCCGAAGGGTTTCGGGAGTTCTTGGGGGTCGCGCCGGGCGGCGAGGTGATGATTGTGGGGGCGGCGCTGTGTGTCGAGTTCTGGCGCCCGGCCGCCTGGCTACAGTATCTCGAGCAGCGCATGCCGGAGTTTCACCGTCTGTTTACGGGCCTGTCCGCGTGAGATGACAAAACAAAACCCGGTCGGGAGAAATCGGTATCGACCTATGCCTGTGTGTTCCGTAGTGTGTTGCAAGCCACCGGGATGTGAATTGGCAGACGCATTTCTCCCGCCGGGTTGTCTTTTCTTTTTTCTTTTCGGCGTGCGGCGAGTCCAGCTCTCCCACTGAGCCGCTCTTCAACGGGCAGTCCACGGCACGGCGGCCGGGGATCCATCAGCTCTTCTGAGGATCAGGTGTCCCCTGTTTGCGGAGCTGATTCTGCACGCTCACAAAGAGCATCCGCAGCTCGTGGAGGAACTGTTGCAGGAGTCGGTCTTCGCCGGTGGTGAGGTTGCCCTTGGTCTTGTCCGCCAGGATCTCGAGCGTGTCGATGCAGTGTTTGGCGAAGGGCAGGTTGACCATCACTTTGTCGTCTTCCCCGGGGACCGGGGCTTGCCCCAGGGCGACGGTAGCCTGGGTCGCCAACGTTGTGACGAGCACTGCAAAGGAAGCGGGCGGCATCGTCCCTTCTTCTGGCTGGGCGCCTGGCTTCGCGCCGGCATCCGCTGACTGGCCCGCGGCGGTCTGCTCCTGGGCCAGCTGCTCGCGTTCGGCCTGCACCCGGCTCTTCCAGTCTTCGTCCACAATGATCTTAGGTTTTTCGGTTTTTTCGGTTTTTTCGGTTTGGGGCTTTTCGCTGCCTGGATCGTTCATGGTTCCACCGTTTCGATTTGAATGGCATCTTAGCAAATCGTCGTGCGACTGACAAAGGCCCGGTAGTCGTCCCAGGTATCGATGCCAATCGTCGGCTCGTCGATCACTGAGACCAGGATTGTCTTGCCCGCGGAGAGCACCCGCAGTTGCTCGAGTTTCTCCAGCTGTTCCAGCGGGGAGGGGGGCAGACTGGCAATCTCCAGCAGGAATTCGCGGCGGTAGGCGTAGAGTCCCAGATGCTGCAGGAAACAGGGCGGGTCGCGGTCCAGCAACGCGTCGTCCCATTCCCGCGCACACGGAATCGGACTGCGGCTGAAATACATCGCCTCCCCGTACTGATTGCACACGACCTTCACGCACGCCGGATCCTCCAGCTGGCTGCGGCGGCGGATGGGGGTGGCCAGCGTCGACATCACAGCTTTATCCTGCAGCTCCAGCATCTCCACGGCCCGGTCAATGGCTCCCCCCGATATCTCGGGCTCGTCCCCCTGCACGTTCACAAAGATGTCCACGTCCGCCATCGACCGCGCCACCTCCGCCACCCGGTCCGTCCCGCACGACGCCTGCGGGTCAGTCAGCACCACGTTCCCGCCAAAACGCCGGACCTCCGCCGCAATCTCCTCGTGGTCCGCCGCCACACACACGCCGGCCGGAAGCGTAGCACGCATCGCCGCCTCGTACGTGTGCTGGATCAACGGCTTGCCGGTTTCTCGCAGCAACAACTTGCGGGGCAGACGAGTCGATGCCAGGCGTGCCGGAATCACAATATAGCTGCGCTTGCACCCGACCCGCGACCCACTCGATCCTTCCATCTTCGCTTCTCCTGTATCGGTCATCTGTTTCCTCGGGGTTCTCAGGGTTCCTGTTTCGTCAGGGGGGCCTGTGTGGCGCTCCACCGCCGCGCGTTCCACGCCGCCGGACACGGCATCCCGCCGGGGATGCGCATCCACATGACGCATATACATAAGTAGAGCAGAATGGCTGCGAAATCCGAACCCCGATCGGTGTCCACTGCGAGGTGCAGGACGCACTTTCCCGGGAGACGGAAGAGACCGGACGTGCGGTGATCACGGCCCGGTCGATCCGGGTGACGCATCGCGAACTGGGCCAGGTCCAGCCGACAGTGGAGTCGCTGGCCGACGACGTGATCCGGGTACCGACCATCGACGAATTCCTCCAGCCGCTGCTGACGGTCGTCCCGCTGCAGCTGTTGGCCTACCGTATCGCCGTGCTCCGCGGCTGTGACGTGGACAAGCCCCGCAATCTGGCCAAGAGCATGACCGTGGAATAGCCGGCCCGCCGGTTGCCCGCCGGCTGCCGGCGGTACACAATAAAATCGCTCAGGCCGACTTATCCCTACCGGATAGTTGTCCCCACCAGACAGGAGGTATGCCCATGCGCGCCTGGTACATCCGTGCGGCCATCTGCGGTGTTGTTCTGCCGTTCTTCCTGTCCCCCGCTCTGGCGGCGGATGCGGTCGTTGCGAAACGGGTCGTTCGCGCGGACAGTGGCGGTCCGAACCTGCTGCGCGCCGAAGCCTGGCACCCGTGGCAGGCGGGATTCGAGGTCGAGGACGGCGTCTTGGTGTGCGACAACGGGTCCGACGCGGACGCGCAGCGCGGCGCGACCCAGCGGGTAGTCCTGGATCAGACGCGGGCGGAACCGATTGTGGCCATGGTCGCCAGCCGAGCGGAAGAGGTGACCGGATCGCCCGACAACGACTACGCACTCTACCTGGACCTGGTCTACATGGACGGCACGAATCTGTGGGGACAGACGGCCGTATTTGACGTCGGCTCGCACGACTGGCAGACGCGGCAGGTGGTGGTGGTGCCCGAGAAGCCGGTCCGCTCGGTGTCGGTCCACCTGCTGCTGCGGCGGCACGGCGGCCAAGCCTGGTTTCGCGACCCGGTCCTGCGCGTGCTGGCCACCCCGGCCGGTGCGACCCGGTTCGACGCTGTGGCTGTCGTGCCGGAAGTGACGGGGGAGGCGGGCTTCCAAGTGCGCGATGTGGCGGCCGACAGCGACTATGTGCAGATCAACAAGCAGGCGCTCGATCTGGAACTCGACTGCCAGTCGACCCAGGCTGGCGACGTGACGTTCTTCGACGTGACCTTGACCGACCGTTCCGGAAAAGACCGCGCAGTGACGCTGCTGTACGTCGTGCCTGTTGCGCCGGCCGGCTTGTCCTGGCTGGACCATCCGCGGCTGGCCACGGAGGTCGAGCCGGGCGGCGAATACGCCTGCACATCGCCGTTTGCGGAAGTGGGTTCCAACGGGCGCATGTCGCGATATCCGTTCGGTGCCGTCGCCTCCGCTCAGCAGGGTGACGCGTTGGGGATCGACATGCAGCACCCGGCCTTCTACCGCATCGGCTACAACGCTGGCGTGGGCGAACTGTTTCTGGCCTACGACCTCGGCCTGACCCCAGAGAAGCCCAGCGCGCACGTGCGGTTCTGCCGGTTTTCCTTTGCACCGGCGCAGCGTTTCCGCGGTGCGCTGGCCCGTTACTACGAGCTGTTCCCGGAGGCGTTTCGCTGCCGTACTCCCGAGCAGGGATTGTGGATGCCCTTCGCCCGGATCAGCCGCGTGGAAGGCTGGGAGGATTTCGGGTTCAAGTTCAAGGAAGGGGACAACGAGACAGACTGGGACGATCAGCACGGCATGATCACCTTCCGCTATACGGAGCCGTTGACGTGGTGGATGCGGATGCCCGAGGACATGCCGCGCACGATGGAGGCTGCGGTGGCCGAGGCGCGGCGCCTGGCGGAGGAGGGGAAAGACCGGCACGCCCAGGCGTGGCTGACCAGTGTCTATCACGACCGTGCCGGGCGCCCGGCTGCCCGCCTGCTGGACACCCCCTGGTGCAACGGCGCGGTGTGGAGCATGAACTCCATGCCGGACATCCCGGGCGCGACGAATGATTTCGCGGTGAAGTGGAATCCGGAGCTGAAACAGCGGCTCTACGGTCCGCAGCGCCGTGCGGACCTCGACGGCGAGTACGTCGATTCGAGCGAAGGGTACGTGTCCGACGAACTGGACTTCTGCCGCGCGCATTTCGCGGCGGCCCGCACGCCGCTGTGCTTCTGCGCCGCCACGCGGCATCCTGCCATCCTGCGCGGACTGATCGCGTTCGAGTACGTACACCAGCTGGCGGAGGATGTGCACGCGATGGGCCGCCTGATGATGGCCAATTCCACCCCCGGCCGACTCTGCTGGCTCGCGCCCAGCCTGGAAGTCATGGGCACGGAAATGGACTGGAATCCCAACGGCACGTGGCGGCCGATGAGCGACGCGGAACTGCTCTACCGCCGCGTTCTCTGCAAGGGCAAGCCCTATTGCTTCCTCATGAACACGCGTTTTGAGGACTTCTCGCACGAGCTGGTCGAACGCTACATGCAGCGGTCGCTGGCCTACGGCATGTTCCCGGGGTTCTTCAGCCACAATGCGTCCGAAGGACACTATTTCACCCGTCCCGAACTGTACAATCGCGACCGGCCGCTCTTCCAGAAATACGTGCCCTTGTGCCGCCGTGTCGCGGAGGCGGGGTGGGAACCCATCACACGCGCGGCGAGCGACGCGCCGCGGGTATATGTGGAACGCTTCGGTGAGCGGCTCTTCACCGTGTTCAACGACAGTGCGGAATCCCGCACGGTCACGGTCCGCTGGGAATCGCCGGACGTCCGCCGCGGGCGCGAACTGGTCGCCGGACGGAAGTTGACGTGGCAGGACGGCAGTGTCACTTTTGCGCTCGGCGCCGAGGAGGTGGCGGTCATTGAAGTGGAGTAGGTGCCGCGGACCGGCGGTGTCCGCCCCGCTCCAGTTCTGACTGACGGTTCTGGCTGACAGCTATGGTAGAATGGTCTCCGGTGGGCCTGATCGTTGTTACTCGCTTTGCAGACGGAGTCTTTCATGTTGCGACAGATGCTTCAGGTGTTCGCGGTTTGGGTCGCACTGGCAACTTGCGGCTGGGCGTCAGATGTGGGGAACCGCCTGACGTATCTCGACAGCCCGATCGATCCCTACTACGTCAACCTGGCGTTCCCGCGACTCATCACGCCGCAATGGGTGGGTGAAGAAGGAGTCGAGGCCGTGGTGGTCCTGGCGATCGACGACCTGAGCAGCGAGCGGATGGAGCTCTACGAGACATTCCTGCGGCCCATTCTTGCACGCCTGCAACAGAGTGGCGAAGGGGCGGGGATGAGTGCCATGACCAACCTGGTGGACCCGCATGCGCCCCAGCTCACTCGGTGGCTCAGCGCCGGGATGAGCATCGAGACGCATACGGCCAGCCACCCCTGCCCGCTGCTGCAGGGCGCCCAGTTGCAGCAGGCAAAGGCCACGTTCGACAAGAGCGTGGACCAGATTGCGTCGATTCCCGACTACCACCCGGTCGCGTTTCGTATGCCCTGCTGTGACTCGATGAGTTCGGTGAGCCCCCGGTTCTTCGCTGAGATTTTCAACCGGACCACGCCCGAGGGAAGATTCCTGCGGCTCGATTCGTCTGTCTTCCAGGTCTTCACGGCCGCTGACCCGGACCTGCCGCGCGAGTGCGTTGTGGACGAAGAAGGTCGCAAACGGTTCGCCAAGTACGTGCCGGCCGACAAGCAGATGGTGAATCTGGTCGAGAACTATCCCTACCCGTACGTGATCGGCCGAATGTGCTGGGAGTTTCCCTCGCTCATGCCGAGCGATTGGGACGCGTACCACTACGTGATCGGGCGGCTGGGCCGAGACTACCCGCTGCTCACACCGGACGACTGGGATGCTCTGCGTCTCCAGGGAATGTGTAACCCGGAGACCGTCCGCGACATGCAGCGGGCGATCGATGCGGCGGTTGCGAAGCAGGGGGTGTTTTCGCTGTGTTTCCACCCGCACGGCTGGATCCAAAACACGCAGATCATCCAACTGATCGACCATGCTGAGCGGCAGCACGGCGGCAAAGTGAAGTTCCTCAGCTTCCGCGCGGTGGTCCAGCGTCTGACACAGAATCTGCTCGGCGGGCATCCACTGCGCAATGCGGCGGGCGGCGACAACGGCGTGCGCCTTCTGGATGTCGACAACGACGGCTTCTTGGATGTGGTGGTGGGTAACGATCAAGCTCGGATCACCCGCCGCTGGGACCCCGCGTCACGCCAGTGGCAGGAGACGGCATTCCCGGTTCAGCTGGTTACCGGCGACAGCCAGGGGCAGGCGGTGGAGACCGGCGTCCGCTTCGGGGTACTGCGTCCGGACGGGCAGGCGAGCGTGCTGGTGCGGGCAGAACAGCAGGGGGTGTGGCACTTCGCCGACGGACACTGGACGCCCGCCGACACGCTGGTGCCGCCTGATCCCACGTCGGTAGCCGGACGGGATCTGGGGGTCCGCCTGCGGGATCTGGACCTGGATGGTATCTGTGAGCTGATCGTAGCGGCGCCGGACCAGTCGGCCGTCTACCGGCTGGCGGATGCAGGCTGGGAACGCCTGCCCTGGACTCTCCCGAGCGGACTGGCGCTGGTCGACTCTGAGGGACAAGACCGCGGCCTGCGCTTTGTGGACCTGGAAGGGGACGGGCACAGTGATCTCGTGTTCTCCGGACCAGACCGCAGTGCCGTGTATGCGTTTGCTTCGCTGCAGGACGGGTGGGCGCGCCGGCTCCTGGATGTCCCGCGCACCGACGCGGCCGCGCTGCCTATGATCGTCCGCGCGGACGGATCGAATAACGGGGTGTGGTTCCGGCACTGCGACATGTGGCTGCAGAACGAAGATACGGGCGGCGCCACGCCGTTCCACGTCGACCACCGGCGGCTCCTGGGCCAACCTCCCGCCCCCGAACCGGAACCGACTCCAGCCGCCAGCCGCTGACGAGGCGAGGGGACGACCGATACCAGGCGACCGGTGCGTGACGACCGGTGCGTGGCAGAGCGTTCCAGTGTGCGGTTTCCGATTGCAGCCGGCTGGCCGGGCTATCACAATAGACACTGACACATATAGACCACATATAGACCACAATAGCCATAGACACTGACAATCGCTGTCGCGTGATGCCCTGTGGACCTGCGGGGCCCTGCGGATCTGCGAGGCCCTGTGGACCTGCGAGGGTATTTCAGTCGCATGCCGGATGTATTGCCGCTCTATACAATCGTGTTGGCCGCCGGCAAGGGTCGGCGGATGCGCAACCGGTACATGCACAAGGTGTGCTTCGACGTGGCGGGCATGCCGACGATTGTGCGGGCGCTGGACACCTTCAATCGGCTGGGGGTGACTCAGAACGTGGTGGTGGTAGGGGACATGGCCGGCCAGGTTGTCGAGACGGTCGGCGAGCGGTTCTCGAATGTCGTGTTTGCCTATCAGGCTCAGGCGCTGGGCACCGGGGATGCCGCCCGTTGCGGGCTGCAGGCGTTGGCCCCGGTGGCCGACGACGCGCGCGTGCTGGTCGTGGCGGGGGACAAGATCATCGACAGCGGCATGCTTGCCCGACTGGTGCAGGCGTTTGACACGGCGCAGGCCGATCTGCAGATCCTGGTGACGCCGGCGGTGCTGGGGGGGGAGTCGGCCGGGCGGATTCTGCTCGACGCGCAACACCGCCCGGTGGGCATTGCGGAAGTGGCGGACATCCGGTTGCGCGCCTGCCGCGCCGCGGTCTACGACTACCTCCAGTCGCTGGCTGAGCCCATCTTGCCGCGCGCTGCGCTGCAGGCGATCGTCGCGCAGCACGCGTCCCGGCCCGGGGTGCTCGACGCCATGTTGGAAGGCGTCGCGGTGGATGAGGCGCCGGAGGGAGACAGCGCCGGCTGGATCGACCGGGACGAGGCGCTGCAGGCGCTCGAGCGGCTGCCGCGCACCTTCGAGATACCGGGGACGCCGGAGGTAATCGCGCCTCTGCAGGCGTTGGAGTCCGAGCTACGGAACGAATCGGTCTATCTCGTGCGGAAAGGGGCGCTGGCCTACGGGCTGCAGCACATGGACGTGAACAACGCGCAAGGTGAACAGTACCTCACCGACGCGATCGGAGCGATTCTTTCAGCGCGGTCGGATACCGGACGGCGTTTCACGGCCGGGTACGTGGCGACCACCAACGCGCACGACGTGATGTCGTACAACAACCCGGAGGAACTGCTGCGGATCACCGACTACTTCCAGGGACGCAGCCAGCAGTCGCTCAGCGACCTGCGCGCGCGGCTGGGGGCGGAGTCGTGTCGCACGGTGCAGCAGTGGCTCGATCTGTTTCCCGCCGAGGGGCGATTGCGGCCGGAGGTCGCTGCAGCGCTGGCCGCCAACTACGGCGACGACCCGCAGTTGATCGCCGAACGCCGGCAGGCCTACCGCGAAACGCTGCTGCGCTTCGGCCAGGAGTTCGGCAACGCCCGGCACGCCATCATCGTCCGCTCGCCCGGTCGTATCAATATCATGGGGCGGCACATCGACTACCAGGGCGGGCGCTGCAACCTGATGGCGGTCAACCAGGAGGTGATCATGGTCGTCTCGCCGCGCGACGACGACCACATCGAGATACGCAATGTGCGTTCGGACCTGTTTCCCGACGCCTCGATCTCGCTGGGGCGACTCGTCAGCCAGTTGAACTGGGACGACTGGCTGAGTTGCGTCAACAGTGTGGAGCTCGAGCGCCACCTGCGGCAATCGGCCGGTCGCTGGAGCCTCTACGTCGAGGCGGCGATGCTGCGGATGCAGATGGCGTTTCGCGACCGGGTGCTGCAGGGGATGGATGTGGTGGCGCAGGGGAACATTCCGGTGGCGGCCGGCATGAGTTCCTCCTCCGCGCTGGTCGTCTGTACGGCGGAAGCGGCCACCGCGCTGCATGGTCTGGAGGTCACGCCCAGCCAGTTCGTGAACTTCTGTGGCGAGGGGGAGTGGTTTGTAGGGACGCGCGGCGGCAGCGCCGACCACGCGGCCATGAAGTATGGTGCCAAAGGGACGATCAACCACGTCACGTTCCACGAGTTCGAACTGCTGGAACAGATCCCGTTCCCCGACACGCACCGGATGGTCGTCTGCAATTCGTTCATGCAGGCACAGAAGGCGGCTGGGGCCCGCCAGGCGTTCAACTCGCGCGTCGCCTCCTACGCGCTGGGTGTGGAACTGGTGCGGATGCGGTTTCCCCAGTACGCGCCGCTGGTGCGGTTCGTCCGGGACATCGACACCGACACCCTGCGCGTGCCGCCCGAGCGGATCTACGAGGTGCTGCTCGAGCTGCCGGAATCGATGACGGCCCAGCAGGTCCGGCAGATTTTCAGCACGCACGCCTCCTGGCAGACGCTGGCACCCCACTTCGCGCACGTGGCTGCGGAGCGGGTCTATCCGGTGCGGGGCGTGATGTGGTTCGGCATTGCCGAATGCGCGCGAGCGCGCGCTGCGGCCGGCTGCCTGAAGGCCCGCGACATGGCGGCGCTGGGCCAGCTGATGCAGATCTCCCACGATGGCGAACGCTGTTTCCGCGTGCAGGACGATCTGCAGGCCGTCCCCTTCGCGACGGATATCTCGGACGCGCGTCTGCGCAGCGCCATCGACGATCTGCGCAGCGGCGACCCCGTGCGCGTCGCGCGCGCACAGCTGCAGCAACAGCCGGGTGCCTACCGCTGCAGCATTCGCGAGATCGATGCGCTGGTCGATATCGCCGGCCGGACCCCGGGCGTGCTGGGCGCGCAGATTGCCGGCGCCGGGCTGGGCGGATGCGCCATGGTCCTCGTTGAATCGGCGGCGGTGAACCACCTGAGCGAGCGGCTCCAGCAACTGTTCTACACGCCGCTCGGATTGCCCCACGGCGTGATCGTCTGCCTGCCCTCCGCCGGCAGCTGCCTGCTGCGGATCGACGCCTGACCGGCGGGGGTGCGATTTCCAACGCGGTCGCTGTGGCGGAAGTCGTTGATGGGGGTAGTTGACGGGGACGCGGCGCGGACCGCAGAATAGCGGGCAAGCGGCCCGAACCGGCGGCGCACAGCAGGTTCCTCGACCTGCACCGCGCGACTGCGCTGCCGAGTGCCCGGTTCACGAGACAGTGGTTCACGAGACAGCGATGTTGACGTTGTCGTGCTGCGCGGGGAACGGACGAGGACACGATAGGAGCCCACAGGAATGACCAAGGCACAGGACGGTGTGGTACTCGCCGAGACCGGTTCCACGGGGTCGCTGCTCGGGCGACTCTCGGTGATGATGTTCCTGCAGTACTTCGTGCAGGGGGCCTATCTGCCGATTGCGTCGGTGTATGTCGAGCGTTCTCTGGGGTTCACGCCGATGCAGGTGGGGCTCTTCATTTCCGCCCTGGCGGTGGGCCCCATCCTGGCGCCGTTCGTGGTGGGCCAGTTGGTGGATCGCTGGTTTGCGACCGAGCGGGTCATGGCGGTGTGCCACATCGTGGGCGGCATCCTGATGCTTATGCTGGCGCGCCAGACGCAGGCGGGACCGGTCATCCTGCTCGGTACCATCTACTCGATCCTCTACGTGCCGACGATGATGCTCAGCAATTCGCTGGCGTTCCAGCACCTGCGGAACAGCGACATGGAGTTTCCCTGGATCCGGCTCTTCGGCACGCTGGGCTACATTGTGCCGGCGTACGTGATCGAGTTCTGGTGGCTGCGCGGATTGGATGGTGCGGCGCTGGATCGGGCTCGCGCGATCGCGTTTGTGTTGTCGGGCGTCGTCGGGATCGGCATGGGGCTGTACTGTCTGAGCCTGCCGCACACGCCGCCGGTGGGCAAGAAACGGGGCTACGCGCCCGGCATCGTGTTGGCGCTGCTGAAGCGTCGGGATTTCCTGGTGCTGGTGGTGGTCAGCTTCCTGATCGCCATCGTCCACCAGTTCGTGATCGCCTGGTACAGTCCGTTCATGCGGGAGATCCTGGACCGGGGAGGGTGGGGAGCCTGGGAGCAGACGATCAGTTCGGTGGGACAGGTCTGCGAGATTGGCGTGCTCGCCATCCTGGGGCTGCTGATCAAACGGCTGGGGTTCAAATGCACGATGCTCCTGGGAGCGACTGCGTACCTGTTGCGGTGCGTCCTGTTCTCGCTGGTGTTCCTGTGCGACCTGCCGTTCGCGGCCGGACTGATGCTGGCCGCCACGGGGCAAGCGCTGCACGGGGTCTGCTTCGGCTGTTTCATGGCAGTCGGCTATATGTATGTGGACAAAGTGGCCCCGCCCGATGTGCGCGGGAGCATGCAGACGGTCTACGGCGTCCTCGTCTTGTCGCTTGGGTTCTTCGTGGGTGGCTTCGTGAGCGGCGCGATCGGGGACCACTTCACGTCCGGGGTCGGCGCCGAGGCTGTCCACAACTGGTCCGGTATCTGGCTCAGTTGCACGGCGCTGAGCGTCGTGTGCCTGGTACTCTTTGCGGCGTTCTTCCCACGCGAGATGTCCGGTGAGAGCGAGACGGCCGGGTCATGAGCCGAGGGGGTGCGAGATGAGTGCGGAACCGCCGCCGCTGGCCCCTGAATCGGTCGAGGCGGTGGCCCGGCAGCTGGCGCGCCGGCTGGGGGAGACCCGCACGCGACTGGTGCTTGCCGAATCCTGCACAGGTGGGCTGGCCGCCGCCACACTCACCACGGTACCCGGAGTTTCCCAGTGGTTCTGTGGCTCCGCCGTGACTTATCGCGACGCGACGAAAATCCAGTGGCTGGACGTGTCGGCTCCGCACCTCGAGTGCTTCTCGGCGGTCAGTGAGATTGTCGCTGGTGAGATGGCCCGTGGCGTGCTGGCACGCACACCGGAAGCCGATCTGGCGCTGTCGATCACTGGCCATCTCGGCCCCGACGCCCCCGCCGCGCTCGACGGTGTCGTCTATCTGGGGGTGGCGCGCCGACGTGCCGGAGCGATCGTCGATCCCCACACACTGGCGATCGTGCTGTGCAGTACGGTGCGCGGCGCGCGGCAGCGCGAGGCGGCCACCTGGTTGCTGCACGCGGCGACGCACGAGTGTCGCGTGTGAAGGCGGATCCAGGCAGCCCCCGGTGCCGGGAAATCACAGGCACATGCAGTTCCGGCGCTGCCGTCAGTCGAAGATCCCCGCCCCGAACTGATCGTTGCTGGGACGCGGTGGCTCCTTGGTCGGCTGCGGCGTCGGGAGGATGTGCGGCGCCCGCGGCCCCACCTCGGCAGGCTGGATCTGCGTCCGCTCGCCGTCCTTCCGCTTGATGGTGTCCTGCACCTGCTTCGCCGGCGCATACTGCTCCACCAGGTCTGCACTTTCGAACTCGTCTTCGTAGCTGTCGTCGTAACGCGACACGTAATCGGGCTGCTTGGCACGCTCCCGCTCCGCGCGATACTCCTCGATGACATGCTTCTGGATCATCTCGCGGCACTGTGAGTTGATGGGATGCGCGATATCGGCATAGAGTTTGGCACGCCCATCCTGGTCGCGAACCGTGCGGTCGTCCTTCAAACGACCTCCACAGTTGTTGCAGTAACTGCTGCGGAGGTGGTTTTTTGCGCCGCAATTGGGGCAATGGGCTGTCAGCTTGCGGCTGGGCATCGCCACAAACGGACCACTGGTACCTTCGATGATCTTCAGATCGCGGATCACGAAACAGTCATCGATGGTGATCGAGCAGAAGGCCTGCAATCGATCGTCAGAGTCTTCCATCAACTTGATGCGAACCTCGGTAATCTCCATGCGATCCTCCTTCCGGTGCAATCGCCATCAAGGGGCTGGCCGAGGTATCGCCAGGGTCGTGGCCGCAGCCACGTAACCGAGCCCTTGCCCCCGCAGGCGAGCTGCCACACGTCGTGCATGGCCGGCATTTCGGCAAATGCCGTAATAACTAGTTCCACTCCCGCTCATCTGCTGCCCCAGACAATCGAGGCGGTCAAACACGCTTCGTAGTCGGTCTATCCAAGGTGTCAGCTTCGCGGCCGCAGGCTCCAGCCGATTGTGGAGGTGCCGGCCGATCCGCGCCCCCCCGCCGCACCACGCGGCCGTCAGCGGCGCAAGTGGGACGGGCTGGTCAGCCGGACAGCAGTGCCGATATACCTCCGCCGTGCTCAGTCCTGCGGGAGGTCGAACTACGACGACGTGCAACCGCGCTGGATGCGGCAACAGCTCCATCCGTTCCCCGCGGCCACGGCAAATGGCGGCACCAGAGCCGAAGAAGAACGGTACGTCGCTGCCAAGACCGGCTGCCAGAGCCTGCAGACGTTCACGCGGCCAACCGAGCTGCCACGCGGCATTGGCGGCCGCCAACGCCGCCGCCGCATCGCTGGAGGCACCACCCAGACCGGCCGCCGACGGAATACGCTTGATCAGCCGTATCGCTGCGCCGGCACGAATGCCGGCCTCGTCGCGCAGCCGCTCCACGGCCCGCACCACCAGGTTACTCGACCCGCTCGGAACGTCCCCCATCCAACTGGCCGCCGCGCCATGCACTGGCACGCACGCCTGGATGCCTGGAGCCGTCTCGCATGTCAGTTGTATTCGATCCTCACATGTGGCTAATAAGTAAACCGTGTCGAATATCGTTACGGCAACCATGAGCGTCTCGATCTCATGGAAGCCGTCATCCCGCTTGCCTAAGACTTCGAGGAACAAGTTCAGCTTGGCTGGAGCCCAGACCACAATGGCGTTGTCCACTGCTGTCAGTATCATGCTGCTCCTGCTGTCAAAACCTCCCGTGTTCCCTCTGCTCCGACACGCGTCAACGTGACCTGGGCTGCATGGAGGCTGCGGACACGTTGACGTATTATGTAGCTGCGCCTAGGTTTATGCCACTTAGGATTGTATCGGCACGAACATGGGGGTCAACACGAATCTGTTATTCCTGGATGATACCCGTCAGCCGGATCGGACTTGACGCTCGATCACGCGGCCCATCCATCCCCGATGTCGACGTCTGGAGCAGTAGGTAAGGATAATTAGGGGGGAATACGCGGAATCTAACGGTTGTCGCACGGCCCAATAGGCCATGCGTGAAGTGGGGTTACTGCGACCACGGAGGGGGCTCGCGCACTGCCGGGGGCCGTGTGCCGCGTGTTGGAGCATCAGGCGTGCGGGCGGTGGGACGCTGTCCGGCTCGGCAGCCTATTGGGTGCCGTCGAGACCGTTGTCATCGAGCCCGCCGCTGTCCTCCTCGTAGACGTCGGTGAAGGCGTCGGTCAGCTGTGCCTGATCGCCATCGTCGCCATCGCGTTGCCGGCGTTCGAAGGCCACCTGTTCGTTGCGGCGATAGTCGAGCATGGAGTCGATGGCGCGGCCCAATCCGAGCGAAGCGCGCGGCACATTCTTGAAGCGTTTCGAGCCGTTCTTTGTCCGATGTTCGATGTCACCGGCTCCCAGGATCAGGAGCTCGAGCAGGTCGCGGGTTTCCCGTTTGAGTCCGCGCGCGAAGATCGGCTCACGGTTCGTGCTCTTCAAGAACTTGTGTTCGTACACGTAGGACTCGTCGATTTCGACGCGGTTGAAGAGCCAGGCCCACACGATTTCGGCGACAATCAGCACGGCAAAGAGGTAGCAGGCGATCAGGTAGAAGCCGGGGGAGACGCTGGGTTCCAAGCTGGTCAGATGCACCGCCAGTTGCCGGAGCGGATTCCAGTGCCACTCGATGCTGGAAATATAGGCCAGTCCGAAGACGGCGACGAGGCAGATGAGCAGCACGACGGTCTTGAAAATGTCGAAGTTGTACATCACCGTCAGAAAGCAGATCGCCAGTATGCTGAACCAAATCAGCAGCAGCCAGCCGGGACTGATCAGGCTGGTCCGGGCGACGAAGTACAGCACCAGGCTGCCCCAGACCATGGGATGCAGGTAGACAGATTCGCCGTACCAGATGAACTTGATGCTGTAGATGCGATCCTCGTCGCGCAGCACGCTCCCCACCAGGTACGACAACCAGTTCCTGTAGAGCAGTCCCCACACGAAGAGGAACGGCCACGCCAGAATCTTCAGCGGAACGAGCCAGAGGGGCGTATCGGACCCGGCTGCTCTCGGAGTCGTGTCCTTGGCGGAATTGCTCATCGTCATCTCCTGTGTCTGATCTGATCCGGGATGTGACATTCCTGGCAGCGGGGGTCGAGCCGGCCGGCGGACAAGCGCCCACGCTCAGACACTCGCGGACACAGGACACACATAATATATGTATGTACAGGTATGCATGTACAGCTGTCCGGCCCGCAGAAACCGTTCGAAGAAGCCGTTTCCTCAGGTAAGTGATAGCCTCTGGCGATCTTGCTTGTAGAATAAATGACAGTCGTCCGTAGCGTAATCTCACTAATGATACCTGCCCTGCAATTCGCCTTTGAAATACAGGTGTTGGCCTCACGGCCGGCTTTCGGAGTCGCATGTCCTCCATGCGTCTGAAATAACGACATCGAACGCGGCTGCCGCGATCTCTGACGAACGTTTCCCGGTATCACTGCTCCCGGTTCCATTGCCAGGCGATATGCGATGCGAATGAAGACGACTGTAGCAGGCGCAGCTGCGCTTGCGATTACTATCTGGCTCTCGACTTTCGCTCAGGCGCAGTCGCCACCGGCCGGTGGAGAGGCGAGCGCCGCGGAAGTCCAGGCCCAAGCGGACTATGCTGCGGCGCAACAAGCGGCTGCAGAAGCGGAAGCCGCGCTCGGTCCACTTCGAACCGCCATGCAGGAGGCGGATACCGCGTACGCCGACGCGAGCCGAAACGCGCAGACGAAACGGCAACAGGCGACCGACGCCAAGAACCTGGCCGGTGAACCGGGGGTCAACGAGCTGGCCCAAGCTGAGGCGAACGTGCCGGCCGCCGTCCAGGCACTAACTGACGTGACCAACGCCAAGCCCGCGCTGGACCAGGCACTGGCCGATGCCAAGGCAGCTGCACTGCCGTTGCAGCAGGCATACGATGCCGCGGAGACGGCGGCCAAGGAAGCGGAGGCTGCAGCGAAAGCGGCCACCGACGCCGCTAACCGCATCGACGAGGAGGCCAAAAAGGCTACGGCCCAAGCAGCCGCCAAACGCAGAGCGGCCGACACGTCCAAGGCCGCGCTGGCCCGCGCGCAGCAGAACGAACAGCAGGCGATCGCACAGGCGAACACCGCCGCACAGAAGCTGCCTGAATTCGAAGCACTCAAAACGGCTGCCGATGACGCGCTGGCCGCCGCCGTCAGTCAGGTGGCTGCCGCCACCGCCAACCATGAAGCGGCAGAGGCCGCCGCGCAGGCCGCCGAAACGCTCGCCCAGACCGTGGCAGAAAGCGCCGACCAATCTGACGAACAGAAACAACAGGCGGCCGCCGATGCCGCGGCCAAACGCCAGGCGGCCGAAGAGGCCAGGGGGGCACTCGCGCAAGCCCACACGGTCCAGCAGGGCGCACAGAAACTGGCCGACGCGGCTGCGCGGAAACTCGCGCGCGCGGCAGCACAGAAAAAGCTGACCGAAGCCACCGTGGCGAATTCGAAGAACCAGATTGCCCCCAGCATGGCTGCCGCCCAAGCCGCTGAGGAAGCGGCCGTGGCCGCCGAAAAATTCGCCGAAGAACGAAACCTGGAAGCCGCACAGGTCGCCGCCAAACGCCAGGCCCTGGCCGATGCCCAGGCGGCGCTCGCGGCGGTCCAGCAGGCCTTACAACAAGCTCAAACGCAGGCGGCTCAGGCCCAGGTCGCCGCCGCCGCACAAAGCATGGCCGATGCCGAGGCTCAGAAACAGGCCAGCGACGACCTGGTTGCCAATGCCACGAACCAGGTGACAGCCGCCACCACGGCCTGCCAGGCGGCACGGGACGCAGCCGGGGAACAGGCCCAGTTCGATGCGGTCGCCCAACAAACCACCGCCGACGCCGCGGCCAAACGCAAGGTGGCTGATGAAGCGAAAGCCGCATTAGCGCCCGTGCAACAGGCGCTCGAACAGGCCGCTGTGCGGGCCAATACCAATGCGCAAGACCTGGCCCGGGCCGAAGCGCGCAAGACCGCCGCTGAAGAGGCGCTCGTGAACCTGAAGAACCGCATCGCGGCCGCGACCCAATCGCACGTCGCCGATGAACAGGCCGCTGTCGAAGCGGAAGCTGCCGTCGTACCGCTCAAGGCCGAAGCGGAAAGGACTCGCGCGGCATACGTGGCAGCCATGGAGGTGGCCGACCAGAAACGCGTGCTGACGGAACAGGCCAAGGCGGCTCTCTACCGACTGGTCGCCGCCCGACAAATCGGCAGCCTCCTGGAGAGCCCCAATCCTCCGCAGCCGGCGAACCGGATTGACGAGATCATCTTTGCGAAACTCGCCACGCTGGGCATCCAACCCGCCCTCTGTTCGGATGCGGTGTTTGTCCGTCGTGCCTGTCTGGATGTGACGGGCAAGTTGCCCAGCGCCGAGGAAGCCAAGGCGTTCATCCAGGATCCCGACCCGAACAAGCGTGTGGCACTGATCGATCGGTTGCTCGAGAAACCGGCGCACGTCGATTACTGGGCCATGAGATGGAGCGATGTGCTGCGCGTGAAGGCTGAGTTTCCGGTGAAAGTCTGGCCTAACGCCGCACAGGCGTACCATCGTTGGGTGTGGGAATCGATTGCCAAGAACAAACGGTACGATCAGTTCGTGCGCGAACTGCTCGTATCGAGCGGCAGCAACTTCCGCGTCGGTCCCGTGAACTTCTATCGCGCAATCCAGGATAAGACGCCCGAGGGGATCGCCACCGCGGTGGGATTGGCCTTGATGGGCACGCGCATCCACCTCTGGCCGGAAGACCGTCGCGCCGGCATGGCTGCGTTCTTTTCGCAGGTCGGTTACAAGCCGACCAGCGAGTGGAAAGAAGAGGTCGTCTTCTGGGACCCGCTCAAGTCCGCCACGATCCCTGGTAACACCGCGCCGGGCGTCGACTCCGTGGCCGAAGCCGTGACGGTAACCAATCAGATCCCTCAAGCGCTGGCCGAACCAATTCCTGAGAACGGGCCGCTGACTGTGGCGTTTCCCGATGGCACCGCGACCACCATCCCGCCCACCCATGACCCGCGCGAAGTGTTTGCCGAATGGCTGATACGACCCGACAATCCGTGGTTCGCCCGAGCGATCGTGAATCGCACGTGGGCCTGGGCGATGGGACGCGGCATCATTGACAAGCCGGATGACATTCGCGACGACAACCCGCCGAGTAATCCCGAACTTCTCGCGTACCTGGAATCGGAACTGGTCTCCAGCGGCTACAATGTGAAACACCTCAAGCGGTTGATCTTCACCTCGACGGCGTACCAGTTCTCGTCGATCCCCCGGGTGGATACGCCAGAGGCGGCCGCGAATTTCGCCAGCTATCAGTTGCGCCGCGTGGAGGCGGAGGTACTGATCGATGCCCTGAACGACATCACGGGCAGCACGGACCTGTACACCAGCGCGGTTCCGGAGCCGTTTACCTACATTCCGCGCGAAATGTCCGCGGTCGCGCTGGCCGACGGCAGCGTCACCAGTTCGTTCCTGACCCTGTTCGGGCGATCGGCACGCGCCACCGGGATGGAAGACGAGCGCGTCAGTGAACTTGCCTCTCCACAGTGGTTGCACTTGCTCAATTCGGCGACGATCCAGGCCAAGCTGCAGGGCGGCCCCAAGCTCGTGGCGATGGCGTCGGCGACGGGACCGGCGAGCGAAATCGCGGAAAGACTGTACCTCACGATTCTCTCAAGAATGCCGACGGAGGCCGACATCAAGGCCGCTGAAGAATACGCGCGGACCGGCGTGACCGAAGGGCCCAACGTCTGGATCGATCTGGCCTGGGCGCTGGTCAACAGTCCCGAGTTCCTGCTGCGGCATTGAGATTCCGAACTGGACGGGACACAAGACGAACCACCCCACATGGAAGCAAGAGGAGGCGGGAGATTAAAGCGATGACTACCAGCGATAACATGAACCATGACGAACGCGTATCTCGCCGCGAGCTTTTGCGTCGCGGCGCGGTCGGCGCGGCGGGCATGATCGCGGCCGGAAGTCTGGGCACCCGCGCCGGTGCGGCCCCGGCCGACGAGACGCCCCAGCAGCAGGCGGCGGATGAGAAGACCGCGCGAGATCAGGCGGCGCAGGCGAAAGCCAAGAAAGGCCAGACGAAGTCGGTCATCCAGATCTTCCTGTGGGGCGGCATGTCCCACAACGATGCCTGGGATCCGAAGCCCGGCACCGGCTACGACTACCTCGGCGAACTGGACAAGTTCATCCCCACCAACGTCGATGGTATTCAACTCGGCGCCCTGTTCCCCATGCTCGCCACGCAAGCCGACAAGTTCTCGCTGATCCGCAGCATGACCCACGGCAACAACGGCCACGAAACGGCGGCCTATCTGATGCAGACCGGCCACATGCCCGGCGGACGACTGGCCTATCCGAGCCTCGGCGCCGTCTTTGCCTTCTTCAAGAAGGAACAGTACACGGGACTGCTGCCGCCGTACGTCGTGATGCTGGAGGCAGCCGGGCGTTTTTCCGAGGAAGGTTTTCTGGGGCCAGGCTACAAACCCTTCGCCACCGGCGGTGATCCCAACGCCGCCCGGTTCGAAGTGCAGGGCATCGTCAACCAGGGAATCGATGACGGGCGCCAGCGCGCACGCCGTGACCTGCTCGATAAGATCAACCTCATGGGATACGGCCTGGCGGATGTTTCCACGGTGGCCGACGCCGAGTCGGCCAAACAGAAAGCCTATGGCTTGATCCTGGGTAGGGGCCGCGAAGTGTTTAATCTCGACAACGAATCGACCGAGTTGCGTGATCGGTACGGACGCAACACGTTCGGCCAGGAGTGCCTCGCGGCACGACGCATGGTCGAGGCTGGCGTGCCCTACGTCACCATCAGCTTCCCGGGTGGCTGGGACACTCACGCAAACCATTTCGCCACCATGCGGGCACAGTGCCCGATGCTCGACCAAGGCCTGGCCACCTTGCTGGGAGACCTGAGCGAACGCGGCCTGCTGGACAGCACGCTCGTCTGGTGCACCGGCGAGTTCGGACGCACGCCGAAAGTGTCGTGGGAACCGCCCTGGAACGGCGGGCGCCATCACCATGGAGATGTTTTCACCGTGCTGGTAGCCGGCGGCGGATTCAAGGGCGGCTGCGTCGTGGGATCCTCCGACGAAAAAGGTGAACAAGTCGGAACCCGGCCCGTGTATCCCGCTGATCTGTTGGGCAGCATGTACCTCCTGGCCGGCATCGACGCGTCCGCGAAACTGCCGCACCCCTGGGGCTTGGATGCGCGCGTGCTGGATACCGAAAACGAGGGCATGCAGTCGGCCGGACTTCTCGAGGAGATTATGTAGCATGATCAGGTTGCAGTGCCTTCCGATCTTGGGTTTGACCATACTCCTGGCCACCGCATCGTCCGGCCGGGCTCAGAGCCAGTACATCGGTTACACGTATCCGGCCGGTGGCCAGCAGGGCACCACGTTTCCCATCCGACTCGGCGGACAGGGCCTGATCTATCCCTCGGACGTCGTCGTCAGCGGCGAAGGCGTCACCGTGCGATTGGTCGACTATTACCGTGTCATGGACAACCAGGAACTCTCGCTGATCAACCAGCAGCTGAACGAACTGCGGAATCCGGCGACCACGTTGGACGACAGTATGGCCGCCAAGTTGGCCTGGTTCGAGTTTCCCGCGCCGATCGGTCCGGAAAGCGGGTCGGAGGCGTCCACCGCCCTGATTTGCCCGGTCTGTGGCTCGGCCAATGCGGCCGACGCGACCGTCTGCAGTAAATGCAATGCCAAGCTGGAAAAGCCTCCCGCGCCTCCACCCGCTGATCCGGCGGCTCAGGGCGACGCGGAAAAGTCCGAAAAGGACGTCGCGAAAGAGAACCTGATCAAACGGATCGAAATGAGATTTGCGGAAGACGAGCGCACGCCGGCCGTCCATTCGCAGATGGAACTCGTGTTTGCCGAAGTCACGGTCGCGCCTGACGCAAAGCCCGGCCGGCGCGAGATTCGTGTGATCACCAAACGCGGCGTGTCCAATGCGCTGCCTTTCTACGTCGGCCAGGTGCCTGAAGTCGCGCGCAAGGCAATGAAGACCTGCCAGCTGCCCATACTCGGCAAAGAGTCGCTGGCGCAGCGTCAACGCCCGCTGGAAGAAGTCGAGATGCGGATCGACGTGCCCTGTACCATGAACGGCCAGATCGCCGCCGGTGAGGTCAACCGGTATCGCTTCTCGGCTGCCAAAGGCCAACGACTTGTGATCTCGGCCCTCGCACGGCAACTCGTGCCGTACGTCGCCGACGGAGTGCCCGGATGGTTCCAGGCCGTCATGAAACTCTATGACTCCGAGGGCCAGGAACTGGCGTACAGCGACGACTTCTACTCCAGCCCGGATCCGGTCATCTACTTCGAAGTGCCCGAGGACGGCGAGTACGTGCTCACGATCAACGAAGCGCTGTTTCGTGGCCGGGAAAGCTTTGTCTATCGCATTACGGTGGGTGAGCTCCCCTTTGTGACGAGCGTTTTTCCGCTGGGCGGTCGTGCGGGCGAACCGGTCACGATCGAGATGAACGGCTGGAACCTGGAGAAAACGACCATCGCACCGCCAGCAGCTGATGCCAGGCCGGGAACCTACCTGATTGCCGCCACCAATGGCCAATACGCCTCGAACGAAGTGCCGTTCGTGCTCGACACGTTGCCCGAGTGCGTCGAGATCGAGTCGGCCGACGGCCCCTCCCCCGCGCAGAACGTGACATTGCCGATCGTGATCAACGGGCGCGCGGACTCGCCAGGTGACTGGGACGTGTTCGCGGTGGAAGGAAAGGCGGGCGAGACGATCGTCGCGGAAGTCCATGCGCGCCGGCTCGGCTCGCCCTTCGATTCGTTTATCAAGGTGACCGGGCCCGATGGGCGCATTGTGGCGCTGAACGACGACCATTACGACGCCGGATCCGGGCTGAACACGGACCACGCCGACTCCTATCTGATGGTGAAGCTGCCCGCCGACGGACAGTACCTGATCCACCTTGGCGACACGCGGCGGCAGGCAGGCAAAGAATATGCGTATCGGCTGCGGCTCAGCCATCCGCAACCCGACTTCGCCCTGCGTGTGATTCCTTCACGCGTCTGCATTCCCAGCAACGGGGCGGCGGGAGTGACCGTCTTCGCGATCAGAAAAGACGGGTTCGACGGTCCGATCCAGCTGAACTTCAAGGACTTGCCCGAGGGACTTGTGTCCGCCGGTGCCACGCTGGCGGCGCAACAAGAGGTCGTGGACGTGACCGTGAACACGACGCTTGCAGCAATGGAAAAACCGGTCGACGTCACGCTCGTGGGCACGGCGACGGTTGGCGATCGGGAGATTGTGCACGAGGCGGTGCCGGCGGAAGACAGAATGCAGGCCTTTCTCTGGCGCCATCTGTTGCCGGCTGAAACGCTGCCCGCGCTCGTCTTCGATCCAGCGTATCAACCGTCGGCCGACCGCATCCGACCGCCGATTCGCGACGAGGATCGGCCGAAGGACATTCAACCCACACTGCAAAAGGCCTCGGTCGATTGGTACCTGCGCGAGATCGAAAACCTGTACCAGGAGTGGTTCCTCACCGACGAATTCGCCAACCGCGAAATCGCCAATATCGAAGCCCGCCTGATCCAATAATCCAAGAATCAGCCTGGCCGAACCGGTGGTCTCCGAGACCGAAAACAGCCGGGGCTTGGGCTTCCGGGGGCTAGGCCGGCAATGTGCGGCTCGTGGCGGGCTCGGACAGCGCCGGTTGAAGTTGTAAGTGGCAAACTCAGACAGTCCACTTTTGGGGTGAGCGGGCGCAGGAGGGCGCAAGAGGTTGACCCGGGGGCCGTGTGGTCGGTAAGCGCCCGTTGGGTCAGGGCGATCCGTGTGGTGTTGATCACAGGGTGCGTTGTCGGTTCGGCGAATAGGTGCGTCGCCGAGGACCACGCGGATCAACTCCGCCGCGAGATCGACGCTGCTTGGCAAGTTCTGCGCGACAGCAACAGGGACATCCAATACCAAATGGAAGGCGTATTCTTCACCAACGTTGATGGACTCGGTAACGATGAGTCCGGCAACCCCGTACCACCGGAAGCGGCGACGCATCCCGCACGTTTTGCCTGGGCCGTCGATTTTGCTGGCCGGCGCTTCCGACGGGATCAGTGGCTACACCTTTTCAATTCCGATCTCAACGCCTTCAATCACCATAACACGACCTATGTGTTTTCCGGCGGCATCGGTTCGGAATTCACGCGGCACTTTGGCGACGAGCAGGCACGTCGGGCGGCGATAGAACCATTGGTGGAGTTGACGGTGAATATCCGTTCGTCGAGTTTGTCGGAGCACGACTATCCAGTGCTGTGGTCATGCGGTTACGCACCCCGCGGGGAGTTGGCACCGATCGAGGATTCGTTTCGCCCGGCCACGACGAGCGACTTCACGGACGTGCGCGAGTCGGAAGATGACAGGACACCGGGCAGGGCGATTGCACCAAAAGTCACTTGCCGACAAGGACTTCCGCCAGGTAGTCGTCGTTCAACGCTGCAGCCAGTCGTTTGTTCTTGATGCCGATCTTCTTCGTGTGATTGTTCTTTAGCAGGCTC
>JAAYDI010000078.1 GCA_012729315.1 Planctomycetaceae bacterium | reverse complement strand
GTCATGATGAAGCCAGAAGAGATGAAGATGCCCCCAGACGTCGCGAAGCAGTTCGGGAAGGCAGCTCCCGGTCCGAATGTGAATCAGTAGCCCAGCACCAGAGCTGATGATGTGAAGAAGCATCTCAATGCGGAGACAGACAGGAACAGGAGGCGTGGGTCAGCCGCGTCTCCTGTTTCTTTGCGCCCCCGGAGGCTTGTCCTGGCCGGTGGGGCAATCGTCGTCGTTGCGGTGACTGCCTACTGGTGGCTTGCGTCCAGCGTCAGGCTTTCGCCAAGGTCGGCACATGAGGATCCGGACGTCGCGGCACCGCTGCTGACCGGACCGGCCTTCTCGCCGCAAGCGACCATTGCCGACCTCAAGCAGGCAGCCACAGAAGCCGCGGACGAGTTGTCCGCTAAGTATCCGAACCTGCTCGGCGCTTGGAATGTCCAGGCCATGCTCGCCTTCCATCTCGGCAACACCCCCGAAGCCAAGCGGCTGTGGGGGGAGTGCCTGACGGCAGATTCTCAATCGGGTGACGCGCTCTACGGCCTGGGCTACATCGCCCTGCTGGAAGGGGACAATGAGCAAGCCCTGGAACGGTTCCAGGCCACATTGGCCGTGAATCCCCAGGACGAGCGCATTCCCCTGTTGCTCGCTGAATGCCTGACGCACCTGGGCCGGCCCGAGGAAGCGGTGCCGCTCCTCCAGCAACAGCTCGAGAAAAACCCGCACGACCTGGTTGTCCTGCTGGCGCTGGGCCAGGTGCATTTGGATCTCAAGCAGTACGAGCAGAGCCGGGACATTTTCGAACGTGCGATCCGTGTGTCTCCCAACAACCGTGTAGCCTGCTACGGACTGGCCCGCTCCCTGGCCCGGCTGGGAAAGGCGGAACGCGAGAAAGCCAGGCAGGTCATGGCCCAGTTCAAGGGTCTGGTAGCAGACGAGCGGCAGGAGTCGTCGACGCGGGTGCTCAGCTTCGACGACCTCGGCAAGGGGCGCGAAGTGGCGGTTCTGATCTTCCGCGAGATCGCCAAGGTATACGTCGCTCAAGGTGACCAGTGGAAGGCGGAGGAGGCCTGGATGAAGGCGACGGCAGTCGACCCGCACAATGTGTCGTCGCGTCTGGAACTCGCCGCATTCTATGAACAACACGAGCGGCTGCACGCGGCGCTGCGTGTGTGCCTGGAACTCCGCAACATCGAGCCGACCAATGCGGCCTACTGGTCCAACGTCGGCGTGCTCCAGGCCCGACTGGGACGCCATGACGACGGTCTGGCTGCGGTGGAGGAGGCGATCAAGCTGGATCCGGTTAATTCTGAGTACCGTCGCGCACGCGAGTTGATTCTCAGCGCAAAATAGCCGGTGATGGCGAGGATACAAAGGGTTACACAGGGTGGAGTACTATGGCTGGCCCAAATCACAGAACGTCCACCTGCGAACGACCGCAGGTCGCAGCGCTGCTGGCATGCGCGGCGCTGCTGGCATGCACTGTGTGGCTGTGCACCGGGCCGTTCGTCCGGGCAGATGAATGTCCGATCCAGATGCGCGATGTCACGGAGAGCACGGGGATCGAGTTCCAGCACACGGACGGCGGAACCGGCAAACGCTATGTGGTGGAGCCCGTGTCGTCAGGCGTCGCCACGTTCGATTACGACAACGACGGCCTGATCGACATCTACTTCCTCACAGGCGGGCCACTGGAGGGCAAGACAGTGGCCAACCCGCCCACCAACGCGCTGTATCGCAACCTGGGCAACTTCCAGTTCGCAGACGTGACCCGGCAGGCGGGAGCGGCCAAACCGGGCTATGCGATGGGCATTGCCGTCGCGGATTATGACAATGACGGCTACCCGGACTTCTACCTGAGCAACTTCGGCATCAACGCGATGTTCCACAATCAGGGGGACGGCACGTTTATCGAGACGACGTCGGTGGCCGGCGTCAGTCCTGATGACAGGACGGAGGTGGTGGGGGCCGGTACCGCGTTCCTCGACATCGAAGGTGACGGCGATCTCGACCTGTTCGTGGGAAACTATCTGACCCTCTCGTACGAGACTCATCCGCACCGCACCTTCATGGGCGTGCATGTCTATCCCGGCCCGCTGGAGTTCCCCCCCGTGCCGGACAACCTCTACCGTAACAACGGTGACGGCACCTTTACGGACGTGAGCCAGGAGTCGGGCATTGGCACGCTGGCGGCCACGGCGATGGGGATGACCTGCATGGACTTCAACAACGACGGGCACACCGACATCTTCGTGGGCAACGACGTGATGCCGAACTATCTCTGGCAGAACGATGGGACGGGCAAGTTCGAGGAAGTCGCCCTCTTCGCCGGCGTGGCCTACGACGTCTCCGGGGCAGCCCACTCGAACATGGGCGTCGACAGCGGCGACTTTGACAACGACGGGGAGTTCGACGTGCTGGTCACGTCTTTTCACCGTGAACTCGTGGCCCTGTTCCGCAACCTGGGTGATGGCGAGTTTGAGGATGTGGCCCGCGCATCGGGTGCCGGGGAAGGGTCCTTCAACCAGGTGAAGTGGGGATGCGGCTTCGCGGACTTCGACAACGACGGCTTCCGGGACATCTTCATCGCCTGCGGGAATCTGTACGACAACATCGAAGAGTTCGACCGCACCACGTCGTATCGCTCGCGCAACACCCTGCTCCGCAACCTGGGAAACGGCCGCTTCGAGGACGTCACCAGCCAGTGCGGCGAGGGCCTGCAGCGTCTGAATGTGGGGCGCGGCATCGCGTTGGAAGACATGGACAACGACGGCCGTATCGACGTGGTGGTCCTGAATTCCCGATCCGCTCCCACCATTCTGCGCAACGAATCGGCCACCGGCCATCACTGGATTCAGCTGCAATTGCGTGGCAGAGACACGAATCGGGATGGTGTCGGAGCGCGTGTGCAGGTGACGGCCGGCGACCTGGTCCAGGTCGACGAAGTCCATGCCGGGCGCAGCTATCAGAGCCACTATGGCACGCGGCTCCATTTCGGCCTGGCCCAACATGACCGGGTCGACCGCATCGAGATTCGCTGGATCGGCGGCCAGACCGACGTACTGGAAAACATCCAGGCCGACCAGCGTCTCATCGTCTTCGAAGGCGGGCACGTGGTCGTACAGCACTGAGTCTGCCACACACTTCCCCACCCAGGGTCGCTGCGCAGCTGCGCACCCTGGGCTTTGGAGTGTAACGCCTGCGGCGTACTCGTGGGATTCCGCGCGTGGTGGGCTGCGTTGACAGCCGGGATCCCGCCGGGGGAGAATGGGTGGTCGATGTGAAGATCCCCGTGACTCGAACACCGCTGTTGGGAGACTGTTGTCATGCGACACATGCGCCGCCGCGAGTTTCTGTCCAAGTCGGGCCAATTGGGAGTGGGCGCTGCCGCCGGGTGGACCATTCTGAAGAACTCCGCCTCGGCCCGCGCCACCCCTGCCAACGAGAAGGTGGTGCTGGGCTTGATTGGAGCCGGGGGCCGAGGCAGCAACCTGGCGGCCGACTTCGTGGCCCGCGGGGATTGCCAGTTCGCGTGCATCTCCGATTGCGACCAGGGACGGTTTGCCAGCCTGTCCCAGGCTCTGGCGGAAAAACAGGGTTCCACACCCCAGGGCGTGCAGGACTACCGCCAGGTGCTCGATGACCAGTCCGTGGACGCGGTGATCGTGGCGACTCCGGATCACTGGCACGCACTGGCCACGATTCGTGCCTGCCAGGCGGGCAAGGACGTATACGTGGAGAAACCGCCCACTCACAACTGTTGGGAAGGCCGCAAGATGATCGAGGCGGCGCGCAAGTACCAGCGCATCGTACAGGTGGGCACGCAGTGCCGCAGCGCGCCGTACTGCATGGCGGCCCGCCAGTACCTGGCTGAGGGCAAGCTCGGCAAAGTCCACTTCTGCCGGATCTACAATCAGAAGGAGTGGGCCAACTTCCCCCTGGGCCAGGCGGGAGAACCGCCGGCCGGATTCGACTGGGACCGCTGGAACGGCCCGGCTCCCGAAACGCCCTACAACGCCATGTACCATCACAACTGGCACCACTTCTGGCGCTACTCGAGCGGCGACATCATCAACGATGGCATCCACCAGATCGACCTGGCGCGCTACGTGCTGGGACTCGACTATCCCACGTCGGTGTACTGCAGCGGCGCACGGTTTGAACCCGGTGCGGCCGAATCGCCCGACACGCAGGTGGCCGTGTATAACTTCGATGACATGGTCGTCACGTTCGAATTGACCCTGTACACACCGTACATGCTCAAAATCTCGCCGATCATTCGGCAGGCTACGGACAAGTTCCCCTACTGGCCGCAGTGCGCCACCCGGATCGAGATCTACGGCAGTGAGGGGCTGATGTGCCTCGGACGCCACGGTGGCGGCTGGCAGGTGTTCGTCCGCCCCGAGCTGCAGGAGGGGAGGCTCAAGGATCAGAACAAGGGGCTCTTTCCCGATCCAGAGCACAAGGAGAACTTCCTCCAGTGCGTACGGTCGCGCGAGATGCCCAATGCCGACATCCAGGAGGGGCACCGCAGCGTGCTCTGGGCCCATTACGCGACGATCAGCTATCGACTCGGGGGCGAGACCCTGCACATCGATCGCGAGTCGGAGCAGATCCGCGACAATCCGGCCGCCATGCAGTACTTCAAACGGGAGTACCGCCAGCCGTACGAGATTGAAGAGAACGTGTAGCGTCCCGGCATGGGACGTTCACCTGTCGGCCCTGTCACTGGAGTGTGGTGATGAGCGCGCGTCATGTTCTCGGCATCGTGTTCGCCGGAATGTTAATGCTGCTACCGTGTGCCGGGCGCGCCCTGTCGAGCGGGCCGGGAGAGGGCCCGACGGAGACGGTCGCGGGGCAACCGCCGGACGCCGGCACAAAGACGGCCGGCGTCCTGTTCCCGCCACAACTGGTGGCCCGGGCCCGGACCAACGCGGACACGTGCGATTGGGCCGCACGCACACGCGCTCAACTGGTGGCGGCAGCGGAGCCCTGGATGCGGCTCTCGGATGATCAACTCTGGGACCTGATGTTCTCCAACAGCATCAAGCGGTCCTGGATGGTCTGGTCCAACGGCCACTGCCCGGCATGCCAGCAGCCGGTGCCGATGTACGAGTGGGTCGTGCGGGCAATGGAGCAGCCGTGGAAGGTGCAGTGCCCGCACTGCCGGGAACTGTTTCCGAAGAACGATTTCCAGCAGTTCTATCGCTCGGGGCTGAATGCGCAAGGGGTCTTTGAGCCGGCCCGGGCCGACCGGTCGCTGCTGTTCAACACCGAGCACGCGGACCCGGCCGACCCACTGCACAGTTTCGGAGTCGACGACGGCGATGGGTACGTGTCGGAAGATAAACGGTGGCGGTTCATCGGCGCGTATCTGATCTATGGGCAGTGGAAGCAGGCGATCGTATCGGGCATTCAGCACCTCGCGGCGGCGCATCTGGTGACGGGCGACCCGGCCTACGCCCACAAGGCGGGTGTGCTGCTGGATCGTGTTGCCGATCTCTATCCCACGTTCGATTTCAGCCGGGAAGGGGTGTTGTATGAAGGGCCGCCGTCGACCGGCTACGTTTCCACCTGGCATGATAGCTGCAGCGAAGTGCACGAGCTGGCGGTGGCCTACGACATCGTCTTCGACGCGATCGCGCGGGACGAATCGCTCGTCACCTTCCTGGCCGGCAAGGCGGCGCGTCACGAGCTGGCCAATCGCAAGGCGTCCTTCGCCGAGATCCAGCAGAACATCGAACAGCGGATCCTGCGCGACACGCTCGCGAACCGGCCAAAGATCGAATCCAACTACCCGACCACGGACATCACCATCGCCACCATCCTCACGGTGCTGGGCTGGCCCGGCAATCGCGACGAAGTGACCGGGATTCTCGACCAGATCATCGCTCAGGCCACCGCCGTCGATGGGCTCTCGGGCGAGAAAGGGCTCGCCGCCTACTCGACCATCGCTCCGCGTACCATCGCCCAACTGCTCGGACGCTACAACCGGATGGACGCCCGTTTCCTGGCCGTGATGGTACAGCGTCATCCGCAGTTGCACGCGATGTACCGCTTTCACATCGACACGTGGTGCCTCGGTGCATACTACCCGAACACGGGAGACACTGGGGCGTTCGCGCACCGGTATCCAGTCTACGCCGGTGTTGATGCGACGCGCGCCGTGAGTCTGGAGCCCTCCGCCTTCACGTTCCTGTGGGACCTGTACACGGTCACCGGCGACCGGGATTTCGTACGGGTACTGTACCACGCCAACGGCCAGGAGACGGACGGCCTGCCGTACGACCTGTTTGCCGAGGATCCGGTCGTGTTTCAGCAGCGTGTGGCGCGCTGCATCGCGGACGACGGGGCGGAGATCGCGCTCCGCAGCGTGAACAAACCCGGCTGGTGTCTGGCCGTCCTGCGTTCGGGCGACGGAGCCGATGCGCGGGCGGCATGGCTCGACTACGACTCGGGTGGTCGCCACGGCCATGCCGACGCCCTGAATCTGGGCCTGTTTGCTGCCGGGCTCGATTTGCTGCCCGACCTGGGGTATCCCCCGGTCCAGTATGGAGGCTGGGGAGCGCCGCGCGCTGTCTGGTACACGCAGACCGCGGCCCACAACACGGTGGTGGTCGATGGCCGGAACTCGCAGGCGGGTACGGGGACCGCGACGCTGTGGATCGACGCACAGCAGTTGCACGCCGTACGTGCCTCCGCGGCCTCCCTGGTCGGCGGCCAGCAGTATGAACGAACAGTCGCGCTGGTGGACGTGTCACCCCAGCAAGCGTATGTCGTCGATGTCTTTCGCGTGGTGGGAGGGACGGAGCATACGAAGTACCTCCACAGCCACTTCGGCCAGATCGCAACGGAAGGCCTGACGCTCGACGAGGTGGAGGAGCCGACCGGCACGATGCCCATGCGCATCCTGCGCAGCGATGCGAACCCGGCGCCCGTCTGGAGCGTGGACTGGACGATCGAAGACCGCCTCGGGTACCTGCCACCGGACCGGCAGCCGCACCTGCGCTATACCGAACTGACACCCGAGGCGGAAGCGCTGATCGCTGAGGGCTGGGTGGCGGTCGGACTCTATGACAGTTCGGCCGAAGCCTGGATCCCGCGCGTCCTGGTGCGGCGGCGGGCTGCCCAGGCCCCGCTGGCGTCCACGTTCGTCGGCGTCATCGAACCGTACGAGCGGGCACCGGCGATTGCCAGCATCCGGCGGCTGGACCTGCAGACCACCGCGGCGGTGGCCTGCCCCGCGTCCGACGTGGCGTTGGAACTCCAGCTCTCTGACGGGCGGCGCGACGTGCTGATCGCGCGCGACGTGGAAAGACCACGCGACCCGGCGCAAGGGAGCGACACTGTGGTGCAGCCGGAAACCGGCATCCGGCTCGCTGGCCAGCTGGCTTGGGTCCGCTTCGATGCGGCCGGCAAGCCGCACCGAGTGGCGCTCGGCCTGGGCACATCGCTGGAAGCCGGACAGCTGCGGATCGAGCGGACGTGCGAGACCGGTTGGGTCGAACTGGAACTTGGCCAGGCGTCGGCCACGATCGTCTCGGGCGCACCGGATCAGGTCACAGGGATCTTCGACGGCCAGCAGCGGTTGTTTCCCCGCTGATGCGCCGTGACGCGCCGGACGGTTCATTTCAATGTCGGGCCACGCAGGCGGCCAGCGCCAGATCGCCGGTGACGTTGAGCACGGTGCGGCACATGTCGCAGATCCGGTCGATCCCCAGTATGATGGCGATCGATTCGCCGGGCACACCAATACTCTGGAGCACCAGCACGATCATCGGGATGGATCCGCCGGGAACGCCCGCCGTGCCGACGCCGGCCAGCACCGCCAGCAGCACGACCGTAATCTGCTGCCCCACTGACAGGTCCACCCCGAACACCTGGGCGAGGAAGAGCACAACAACTCCTTCGAACAGCGCGGTGCCGTTCTGATTGCCCGTGGCGCCGACCGTCAGTACGAACCGGGCGATGGCCGGAGGCAGACGGAGCCGCTCTTCAGCCACGCGCAACGACACCGGCAGCGTCGCATTCGAACTGGACGTGCCGAACGCCGTGAGCATCGCGGCTTCAATCTGGCGAAAGAAGGCCCGCGGACTGCGCTGGCCGACCAGCCACAGCAGCAGCGGATACACGACACACAACTGGATCGCGAACCCCAGCATCACGGTCAGCAGAAACCAGATCAGCGTGACGAAGACGCCGCCCCCGAGCCGCGCTGTCATGGCGAACACCAGGCAGGCTACGCCCAGCGGTGCGATCTGCATGGCCCAGGCAATCACCTGCATGCACACGGCGTACACACTGTCGAGCACGTGGACGAGCGTCTGGGCTCGCTCCCCCACGGCGGCCATGGCGGCACCGATCACCAGAGCAAAGAACATGACCGCCAGGATGCCGTTGCCTTTCGACGTGCCATCCAGAGCCCCCACCATTTCCTGCAACGGATTCTCCGGAATCATGTCGAGCAGCGTGTCCTTGACCGACTTCGCCCGGGCGGACTGGGCCAGTGCCTCGGCCAGGCTGTCAGCGTACTGATGCGCCAGTGATGTCCGATTCGACTCCGACAGCCGCTCCCCCGGCCGTATCGTGTTCACCAGGATCACCCCGATCGCCACGGCCGCGCCGGACAGGAGGAGGGTCAGCAACAGAGTCCTCACACCCACGCTCCCCAGGCGGCGCAGGTCACCCAGCTCGACCACGGCCAGAGCCAACGCGGAGAAGATCAGCGGCAGGACGACCATCAACACCAGCCGCAGAAACACGCGTCCAACCGGATCGGCGATGTTGAGTGCCACCCAGTCCAGCCGATCGTCCACACCGTTGGCGTCCTGATCCAGCTGCGCGCTCGCCGTACCGGCCGGGGGCAGCGCCCAGACGGCGTGGGCTCCGATTCCCAGAACCGCGCCGAGGATCAGTCCCGCCAGGATGCGCGCGTGCAGCGGAAACCGGGGGGCACCTCCGCCTGACGCCGTTGACAGTGGGTCGAGTTCACGGGACATGCGGGACTCCCATTTCCAGCCGCGTCTCCATTGTCGGTCCCGCTGCAACAGTGTCAACTTGGGTGTCAACTTGGGTGGTCCCATGTCGCCAGCGTCCGCACAATCGCTATACTTTATAGCGCCCACGCAGTTCGCTTGGCGGTATGCTGCGCGGGGGTAACCAGGAGGATGTAACCCGATGGGACTTCGGCCGGGACGCTGTCAGAAGCACGGCGAGGTCGGAACTGCCTTTTCACGTTGGAGATACGAGACATGCAGGCGTCCATCGACTTACCGCAGTCGTTTTCGGTGCGGGACGAGAACGAGTTCTTTCCGATCCAGCATCTGATGAGCCGGATGAACCCCAAGTTGACGGTAACGCGCGTGACAACAGGACGGCATGTGCATGGCGGTCCGACTGTGGTCTGGGGGTTGGTGCACCTGGAAGGCAAGCCCCCCTCGAAAAAGGATGTCGAAGCGGCCCTGAAGGCGGCCGGTTACGACTTCCAGCACAATGGGCCCGTGCAGGCGTCCGTCGTCTGGGGTGGCGAATCGTGACGCGCTAGTCCGGCTTTCGGATTCGGACCAGTTGGATCGTCACGACGGCGGCACACCGGGCGGGGAGCGTCACCTGCACGCGCGATTCCGTCTCACTATCCGGTGAAGTACAGGTACGCAGCCAGGATGGCGACCAGCACCCCCAGCGAGGCGACGACGTCCCCTGTACCCCAGCTACTGCGTGATGCCCGCCGGTGCTCGTCCGTCACCGTGCCCAGTGTCAGCCCCGAAATGGACTCGTAGTCCGGGGGACGCGTTGCGTAACTGACCACGATCATGACCACCGCGCTGACGATCAGAATCAGGATGCTGTAGTACTGGAAGAACGTGTTGTTGACGATCCAGAGGAACGATCCTTCGGTGTACTGGAAACCCTCGATCAGTTTCACCGGAGTATCGACCGCCAGGCGGAACAAGCCCATGACGAACCCGACGAGCAGGGCGGCCAGGCAGCCGGCGCCGTTGAGGCGTTTCCAGAACACGCCCAGGAAGAAGACGGTGAAGATCGGCGGTGCCAGGTAGGCCTGCACCCCCTGCAGGTAATCGTACAGTCCCTTGCCCCCCTGGATCACCGGGATCCAGAGCAGCCCGATCAGCACCATGACGGCGGTGGCGACACGGCCAATCCAGACCAGTTGGTGCTGTGTGACGTTCTGGTGGATCTTCGAATAAAAGTCGATGGTAAACAGGGTCGCGGAGGCGTTGAATGCGCCGGCCAGCGAACTCATCAGCGCCGCGAGCAGTCCGGCCACCACCATGCCCCGCACGCCGACCGGCAGGGCATGGGCCACCAGCAGCGGAAACGCCTGCTGCGCCTGGTCGCGGATCACCTGCCCCTCCCCATCCATAATGATCTGCTGCAGTGCTGCGTTCTGCCCGCTCTTGGCCAGCGCGAAGCAGATCATGCCCGGAATGATGAAGATGAATACGGGCAACAGCTTGAGATACGCAGCGCAGATCGCCCCGCGGCGGGCCTCGGTTTCGTTCGGAGCGCCCAGGGCGCGCTGCACAATGTACTGGTCCGTGCACCAGTACCACAAGCCAATGACAGGCGCACAGAACAGCATGCTCAGCCAGGGGTAGTTGTCGTTGAAGTACCACGCCATGCGGCCCGCTTCCTTCACCGGAGCCCACGTTCCGTCCACACCGGCAGGCACAAGCGGCTTCCACAGGTTGAACATCTCCGAACCACAGATACGGCGCAGCTCGCTCCAGCCGCCCAGTTCGATCAGCCCGAACACGGTCACCAGGAGTGACCCGAGCACCAGGACTCCGGTCTGCAGAGCTTCGGTGTAGGCGACGGCCCGCAGACCACCCAGGATCGTGTAGACGCCGGTCAGCACCACCACGAGGATCGAGCCGACCCAGAAGCTGTTCAACGGGCCGACTCGCATCTCTGGCAGCAGCACCTGGAACACCACGCCACCCGCGAAGATCCCGACCGCCAGTTTCGTCACGATATAGGCGACCAGCGTGATCAGGGACAGGACCCACCGACTCGTCGGATTGAAACGCCGCTCCAGGAACTCCGGCATGGTGAAGACCCTGGACCGCATGTAGAACGGCACCAGCAGCCAGGCCAGCACCAGAAGGCACCATGCGTGCAGCTCGTAATGCGCCATGGCGACGCCATCGGTCGTCCCGGAACCAGCCAGACCCACCAGATGCTCGGACCCGATGTTCGAGGCGAAGATCGAACCGCCAATGATCCACCAGCTCAAGTTGCGCCCGGCCAGAAAGTAGTCGTCTGCCGTGTTACGGTTCTGCCGAATCACCCACCAGGCCAGCCCGAACAGGATGGCGAAGTAGGCTCCAATGACGCTCCAATCCACCCACGTGATCGTCGACATATTCTCCGCCTTTCCAGATTCGCTGCGGGTTTCCCCCCGCTCGTGCGTCAACGCATGCCGCGCTGCAGATAGTAATAGACCTCATTCCACCGCAGTTCCTTCTTGAACTCGGAGAGCACGGTCCCGTCGCCGATCACCAGCAGTTCGATATCCGCCATCTCCGCGTAGTCTTCCAGGTGTTCGGTCGTCACCGCCTGGGCAAAGCTCGTGTGATGCGCACCTCCCGCGAGGATCCAGGCGGTGGCTGCCGTCTGCAGGTTCGGCTGCGGGACCCACAGCGCCCGCGCAACCGGCAGCTTGGGCAGCGGCTGGCCGGGCGGGACTACGTCCACCTCGTTGACCACCATCCGGAAGCGGCTGCCCAGGTCGATCAGCGAGGCGTTGACTGCCGGACCCGGTCGCGTGTCGAAGACCAGCCGCACCGGATCCTCCCGGCCGCCGATTCCCAGCGGATGGATCTCGCAGGTCGGTTGGTCCGACGCGATCGACGGGCAGACTTCCAGCATGTGCGCCCCGAGCACCTGGTTGTTGGCCGGTTGGAGGTGATAGGTATAGTCCTCCATGAAACTCACACCCCCATCCAGACCATGCGCCATCACCTTCATCGCCCGCACCAGGGCCGCGTGCTTCCAGTCCCCTTCGGCGCCATAGCCGTAACCGTCCGCCATCAGACGCTGGACGGCCAGTCCCGGCAGCTGCCGCAGACTGCCGAGATCCTCGAACGTGTCGGTGAAGCCGGCAAAGTCCCCCGTCTCCAGGAACGCGCGCAGACCGAGTTCGATGCGCGCCGCCTCGACCAGCGCTGCACGCTGAGCGCCGTCGGCACGCAGCTCGGGCGTCATCCGGTACCGCTCGTCATACTCGGCGCACAGCTGATTGATCTGGTGGTCCGTGACCGCTGCGAGGTGAGGCAGTAATTCGCCCAGGCCATACCCATTCACGCTGTACCCCAGCCGCATCTGCGCCTCGACCTTGTCCCCTTCCGTCACGGCAACGTCGCGCATGTTGTCCCCCAGCCGCGCGATCCGGGCCCAATGCGCGTCGTGCCAGGCAGCGGCGGCACGCATCCACACCTCCAGACGCTGCCGCACCTCCGGGTCCTGCCAGTGCCCGACGATGACCTTCCGGTTCCGCCGCAGCCGGCTGCAGATGAACCCGAACTCCCGGTCCCCGTGCGCCGACTGATGGAGATTCATGAAGTCCATATCGATCGACGACCAGGGAATATCGCGGTTGAACTGCGTGTGCAGATGCGCCAGCGGCTTGTGCAGCGCCGTCAGGCCGGCAATCCACATCTTGCCCGGCGAGAAGGTGTGCATCCACGCCACCACACCCAGGCACTGCGGCGCGCTGTTCGCCTCCGCACACAGGTCAGCAATCGATTCGGGAGTGGTCAACACCGGCTTCATCACCAGCTTGACCGGCAGGCCCGCTTCGTGCAGACCCTCGACGATCTTCTTCGCATCGTCTTCGACCTGCTTCAGCGCCTCCGGGCCGTACAAGTGCTGGCTGCCCGTCAGGAACCAGACTTCGAGTTTTCTGAAATCTATCACGGCTGGAGACTCCATGAGGGACGCGGTGGAAAGCAGGTCAGTCACAGGAAGTTGATGGATGACGTCACAGTGTGCCCTGCGGATCGGTGTTGGGGGAGTCGGGGGCCGCTTGCCCGTAATAGGCATCGTGGCCGTGTTTGCGCTGGTGGTGTTTTTCCAGCACATACGGTTCGAGGGGCGCGGCATCGCGGCGGAGCGCCAGGGTGGCCTTGGCGATGGTGGCGACGGCTTCAAGCGCCACGGCATTGTCGACCGCGTCCGCGGCCGTGCGTCCCCAGACAAAGGGCCCATGGCCGGCGACCAGCGCGGCGGGCATGGCGGACGGATCGAGGTCGGCCAGGCGCTCCACAATCACGCGCCCCGTATGGGCCTCATACGCCTCGGCCACCTCCGCGGGGGTCAGGACGCGCGTCACAGGGACCGGCCCGTAGAAGTGGTCGGCATGCGTGGTGCCCAGGCACGGGATCTCCAGCCGCGCCTGGGCGAATGCCGTGGCCATCGAGCTGTGCGTGTGCGCAACTCCGCCGATGCCGGCGAAGTGCCGGTACAGACACAAGTGGGTGGGCGTGTCGGACGACGGGCGCAGAGCGCCGTCTACCACAGTGCCGTCGAGGTTGACCACGACCATGTGCTCCGGGCGCAGCGCCGCGTAGGACATGCCGCTCGGCTTGATGACGACGTGCCGGCCATCGTCGCTCAAGCCGCTGACGTTGCCCCACGTCAACGTGACCAATCCATGTTCCACCAGCGCGAGATTCGCCTGGCAGACGGCAGTTTTCAGTCTCCTCAGCATCGCTTCGCAGCTCGTACGTGGTTGGGTCCGTGCACGGTTCGCGCCGGCCACCCGGCCTGAGGGCCGGGACCGGGTGTCAGCCTTGCCGCGCCTTCTGCCGGATGGCGATCAGCTCTTTCATGACCTGGTTCAACCGACCCGGGCACTCATCAGTTCCAAACGCGTCGTGCAGTGTGCGGTAGCAGGCGTACAACTGTCTGTAGACGGCGGCCGCAGCTTTCCGCGGCCGGTAGTAGTCTGGTCTGGTGCCCGTCATCTTGCGCTGCGCCCGCTCGACCGATTTGTATGCCCCTCCGACCACCGCACCGAAAACCGCAGCCCCCAAGGCGCACGTCTGCGCGGAACGGCTCACCTTCATCGGGCGTCCCGTCACGTCGGCATAGAGCTGCATCACGAACGGGTTCTTCTCCGCAATGCCGCCACAGTTGACAACCTCTTTCACCTGCACGCCGTACTCTTCCAGCCGGTTGATGATCGTCAGGGCGCCGAAGGCGGTGGCTTCCACCAGCGCGCGATACACCTCGGGGGCCGTGGTGTGCAGCGTCTGGCCGACGAGCAGTCCGGACAGGCGTGCGTCGACCAGGATCGTGCGGTTGCCGTTGTTCCAGTCCAGTGCCAGCAGGCCGCTCTCGCCGGGGCGCAACCGCTCCGCCACCTTGGTCAGCTCGCCGTGCGGATCGCCGTGCGCGGTGAATTCACCCGGGGTCAGGTGCTTGACGAACCAGTTGAAGATATCCCCCACGGCCGACTGGCCGGCTTCCAGCCCATACATCCCTGGGATGATAGAGCCGGGGACGATACCGCACAGTCCGGGAATGTCGGGCAGCGCGTGGTCCAGAGGTGCCACCATCATGTCACAGGTGCTGGTGCCGATGATCTTGACGAGCGTGCCCGGCTTGATGCCTGCCCCCACAGCGCCCATGTGCGCGTCGAACGCACCAGCGGCGACGGCAATGCCGGGCGGCAGGCCCACACGCGCGGCGATCTCGGCCGCCAACGCCCCCGCCCGCTGATCGGCACAGATCGCCGGGGTCGCGTAGTGGTCCCGCACGGCCGGCAGGGCCGGGTGGAGGCTCTTGAGAAACGCGCGGCTGGGGAGCCCGCCCCATTGCTCGTGGTACATAGCCTTATGGCCGGCAGCACAGATGCAGCGCGGGATCGTGTCGGGGTCCAGGTTGCCGGTGATGAAGCCCGGGATGAAGTCGGCCAGTTCCACCCACGCGTAGGCCGCAGCAGACACACGTGGTGCGGTCCGCTGGCAGTGTAGAATCTTGGACCAGTACCATTCGCTGCTGTACGCACCGCCGCACTTCGTCAGGTAGCCGTCCTTGTGCCGCGCCGCGCGCGCCGTGATCTCCTCCGCCTCGGCATGCGCCGTATGGTCCTTCCAGAGCCAGGCGTGGGCGGCCAGGTTCCGGCGGAAGGCGGGCTGGAGCGCCAAGGGGAGCCCCTGCCGATCCACAGGGATCGGAGTGGAACCGGTCGTGTCGACACCGATGCCCACCACCTTGTCGGCTGCGAAGCCGTGCAACCGGCTGGCCGCTCGGATGGCGCCCCCCACCGATTCATAGAAACCCTGAATGTAATCGGCCGGATCCTGACGCGCCAGATGCGGATCGCCGGCGTCGAGCAGAATGCCCGCGTCGCCGCTGGGATAGTCGTACACGTGAGTGGCCACCTCGCTGCCGTCGGCCACGTCCACGACCAGCGCCCGCACGCTGTTGGTTCCGTAATCGACCCCCACTGCGAATCGTCTGTCGGCGCTCTTGGCCATGGCTGGTCACCTGTCAAGTTTCGAAACCGTCCCGTCCAGCCAACATCATGTCCGCAAATCGGGCCCAACGCCACTACCCCGCGGCTGAAACTGCCGGTACACGGCAAACCCTTCCGCCATCAGCTCACGGAACCGCTCGGGCTCCACGCGTTTCGCTGCGCGGTAGAAGACCAGACGATGCCCTCGCCCCTCGATGCAGTCGTAAGATCTGCCTTCCGGTTAAGTGGCCGGTGGATCCTGCCCGGCCGCGGCCCCCCTCCTGGCCGTGATCATACGCTCCAGCTCCGCAATCTGCCGCTTCAGAAACCGGACGTCGGCCTGCTTCTCGCGCAGCTCTCCGCGCAGGCGCCGCAGTTGCTTGTCAGGCGCCGTGCGGAACAGGCGGTTGAGCAGTTTGAGCAGCAGCATCGCGCGGAGTGCGCGCGTGACCAGTCCCCGCAGACGATACACGCGGCTCAGACGGACAATCCGTTCGACACGCGCCAGGCGGGCCATCCGTGTGGCCCGCACGATCCGCAGCGACCGCAGGAAGGAGATCAACGGCAACAGGATGATGGCGATGTCAATCCAGTGTTCCTTGCAGTATTTCAGTTTCCTGTCGGCCACCGAAAACATCACGATGAACTCGGCCGCGAAGGCGAACCAGATCAGCCCCAGCCCCACGTGCAACGTGTACCGCAGCCACTCGTGAGTCAGTACCTGCTGTTGCATACCGAACTCGATCAGCAGCACCGGGAGAATGGCCAGAGCAATGAGAATCATGGGAATGCTGAACAAGCGTTCCAGCTTCGCGCGCAGCGTCGCATTGGGTTTCCGCCAGCCCAGCCCCGGCAGCCAGATCCGGCCTCTCATGTCCGGGTTCCGCGCGCACATGCGCATGGGCGGACAGAAGCAGACGAGCAGCCGGCCGTAGTAGGTGCGCCAGAACGGCACGCTGCGGTCGCGCACGAACCACTGGATCAGAAACTCCAGCACAAACACGGCCCACAGGACTTTCAGGCAGCGCACACAGTGGTAGCCCGCGACAAGCGCCGGGGCGGGTCCGGTCGCCAAACGCGTGCCGTCCTCGGCTGGCGGCGCGACTGCCGCCGCGTCCCCCCCCGCCACCGGAACCTGTTTGTACATCATCGGCACATCGATCCACAGGACGACCACGGCCGCCAGCACGGCGAGGAACAGGACGGACAGGCAGAACATCGGCGCGGCCAGCAGTCTGGCGACACGCTGCCGGGCCGGCAGCTGCGATGGGATCCGTGAACGCGATGTCATGCCAGAAGACCCGACTTACTGGCTGTCAACACCATGCACGCGCATCTGCAACGCGAACAGCTGTTTCTGCGCAGTGATGAACAGCGTGTGCCGGTCCTTGCCGCCGAAACATACATTCGCGGTCCAACCGGTGTCGATGGGGATGGTCCTGATCCTGGTCCCCCGCGGGTCGAAAACCGTCACGCCGCGCCCCGTCAAATACACGTTCCCTTCGTTGTCGATCGTCATGCCGTCGGACCCCAGCTCACAGAACAGGCGTTTGTTGGTGAGGGTCCCCTCGGCCTGGATGTCGTAGGCGTAGGTCTTCCCCGCCCGGATGTCCGCCACATAGAGGGTCTTGCCGTCGGGCGTGCCGATGATGCCGTTGGGCTGCTGCAGATCGTCGATCACACGTGTCAGCTTCTGGCGGTCGGGGGTCAAATAATAGACCCCTTGCACAGGCTGCTCCGCCGGACCGCGCTGCCAGTAATCGCGCTGGTAAAACGGATCGGTGAAGTAGATTCCCCGATCGGGCCTGACCCACAGGTCATTGGGGCCATTGAGCAGCTTACCTTCATAGTCCTTGACCACCACCTGCACAGTGCCGTCCGGACGGATGCACCACAACTCGTTCTTCTCGTCGGCGCATGCCCAAAGGTTGCCGTCCTGGTCGAAGCACAGGCCATTGGCGCGCCCACACGGCTGCTTGTACGTGGAGAGCTTCCCGTCCACGGACCACTTGAGAATGCGGTCGTTCGGCTGGTCGGTAAACAGCACGTGCCCCTCCGCGTCGCACGCCGGCCCTTCGGTGAACTCGAAGCCCTCGGCCAATTGGACAAGGGTTGCGCCGGCTGCCACGATATCGTCTGCCGCGCAGACCGTGCCGGGACCAATGCCCGTAAGGACGAGTCCCAGACTCAGGCTCAGGCTCAGGATGGCTGGCACACAATGCCACCGGTCGGAAAGTACTTGCTGGATCATGGCTGCTGCGCTCCGCTTGTCAGGTGAGAGAGTGACTCTGGGGCATGGTCCTCCAGCCGCACGGGCGAACCGCTCCAATTTTCGCAATTCTCGCATAGTTGTCTGCGCCTGAGTAGGTCCTTGGCCGCGGGAGTGGTCGAAACGCTGGCTGGCTGCCGGGCTGGTGGCTGCAGGCAGACCGGGCGGGCGGTGTGGTACAGGTGTGGTACAATTGAGGCGAGTGAGCATCCCGGGTGTCGGGCGGAAAACCCATGTCGATCAAAGTCGTCTGCGGCTGTGGTTTCTGTACTCTTTTGCCGGCCGAGTGGGCGGGCAAACGGGTCGTGTGCAAGTGTGGCCGCACGTTCATCGTGGGCGATGCGACCGACATCCCGCAGCCACCCGAACCCCCGCCGACCCGGCCATCGCTGCTGCCGCCGCCAGTGTCGCTGGAAGCGGAGCGTGTGCCGCCTCCGGAGACGGCACACGAAGAGGCGGAACCTGCTGCAGCGCCGCCGACCGTTCCGGCACCTCCGGTGGCGGTCGATGCGCCGCCTCGGACGGGTGGCGTCCGGCCGCATGAACGGCGTGGTCCGCGCGCCCCGCACCCGGCGCTGATTGCCTGCCTCGCCCTGCTGCTCGCCGCCGTCAGCGTCGCGTCGATGCTCGTCGTCCTGCGCGACTACGAGTGGTCCATCCGGGCGCTGCTCGGCTGGGCACCGCTGCCATCAGCCGGCGCAGACAGTACCGGCGCGCCGCCGCCTTCCGCTGTGGCTGCCGATACAGAATTGCCGGCGTCAGATGCCGACCCGGCGGGAGCGGCCAGCGGTGTGGCGGGTCCCGAGGGCGGCGCGGCGACGCGCCTGGCCAACCTGCCGGAGCTGGTCGCAGAAGATGGCCTGTTCCTCACCGGGATGTTCGGCGACGGTGTGCAACGGCTGGAGCTGATCGAAGCGCAGCATGAGACAATCGCCGACGTGGTACAGCGTCTGAAGCAGAACGAGCAGGCGTTGAAAACCAAGGCCCTGACGTTGGAACAATGGTATGCCGCCTGCCACAAGCTGGGGGGTGAACTGCTGGCCGTGCTGACCGACGCCCAGCGGCAGCGATTCCAGGTGTTGCTCAAGCGGAAGGAAGTGCCGCGTGTCCACCTGGTGGACTATGCCGCGTTGATCGTTCCCGAACTGGCCGTGGCAAACATGCCCTGGTCGGTGCCGACAGCCGGCCGGCCCTTTCGCGGGATCTCCGATTCCTCTTTCTCGGCGGCGGCCCGGGATCGGTGCTGCCGGGCCAGCGAACCGACGGGGATGCTGGCCACGCTCTCCACCGCGGATGCCCCCGAGGCGCTGCCCAGGCTGACAGTGTGGGATCTGGTCAAGGACCAGGCCAGCGGCAGTTTCGAAGTGGCATCGCCGGTGGCGGACAGCACATGTCTGTTGTCGCGCGACGGGCGACACTGGGTCCGCGTCCACCAGGACGAGGCGGGGGCGGAGGTGGTCGAAGTCTGGTCGACGGAAGCGGGAAAGCTGATCGGCAGCCAGACGCTGCCAACCGGCGGCAGTGGCCCGTACGCAGTCCGCGACTGCGTGGCCCACCGCGTCGTGGCACTCGACGGACAGAGCTACTGGGTGTGGGATTTCGAAGCGGACACGACGCGCGACTTCGTGTTTCCCGAGTCCCGGCCGGCCGCTGCGCCGTGCCTGGCGGTCAGCGTCGACGGCAGCTACCTGGTGGTGGCACATCCGCACCTCATGTCGAATCCGCCGGACGAGCAGTGCGTGGTGGAACTCTGCATCTACCGGCTGGATACCGGCGAGCTGCTGGGCAATCAGGTGTTCCACAAGGAATACCGGCGTTCGACCGTCGGAGCGCTGGCGCTGAGCCACGACGGGCGCGAGTTGGCACTGCTGTGGGACGTCGGGCCGGACGATCCCGCACGCATGCTCGTGTACATCAATGCCGCCAATGGCAACATCATCAAGACCATCGAAGGACTTCCCCCCGCCGACCAGAGTTACGCGCGCCGGCACCAGCTTCCAGACCGCGATCTCATCTGGTTGCCGGAGAATGCCGGCTGGGTGGTCGGTCTGCAGAACGTCGTCGACGCCGAGACCGGCGCCGTGCTCCCGCTGGAACTGCCCGCGCAACTGGGGGTCGGAGTCGACGACCGTCCGGCATCGCGTGAAGTGGTCGAAGCAGTGCCGGCCGGAGACGGCAGACTGCTGCTGATTATCGCCGATCGTCCGGCGGAGCCGGATCAGCAGCGGGCGGCTGCACCAGGAACGATGAGCGTGGAGTTCGTCGACCTGCCGAAACTCGGGCCGTTCCAGTAGCCCGCCAGCGTGGCCGCCTCGCCGCATACGCGGCGCAACACGCGGCGCCGGCCGGTGTCACCGGTCACAGCGACAGCACGAATTCGACGAGATCCTGGATATCCTGTTCGCGGAGCGCGTCGAGCTGGCCCCGTCCCAGTCCGTGTCTGGCGTCGATCAGCACTTCGCGAATGGTGCGATACCGGCCATTGTGCAGGTAGGGGGCCGTCCGCCAGACTTCGATCAGTGACGGCGTGTCGAACTGGTTGTCGAAGCGGCTGGACTCCGGCTTCCCGACGCTGTGCATCTTCAGGTCGGTGTAGAGCGGCGGCGGATGGCAGCGCCGGCAGTTCACCTCTGCGCTCTCGAACAGTTGCCTGCCGCGCTCCGCCGCCGCGCTCAGTTGCCCGTCGACCAGGTAGGGACTGGGGACCGGGGTGAGCGTTTTCAGGTATGCGTCGATAGCCACCGCCTCCTCCTCCGGCCGGTGCGAGAACAGGATATGGGTGATCCCCGCGCGCACCGCGATCTCGGCTGTCGCCCGCACACCTTTAGCCATGGACGGCGGGGTCACGTGGGAGAACAGCATGCTCTTGGAGTTCTTCGGATTGCCGACGCCATCGTTCATCAGATCCCAGTTCAGCGCGTCCGCGCGCGCGTCCGGATGACAGCTCGCACAACTCTGCCAGTGCTGGTAACAGATGGTGGCGTCGTCGAACAGCAGTTGCCCGCGGCGCTGCTGTGTCAGCACCGGTGGCGGCCCGAGGGGTATTTCGCGCGGGACGCTGCCGGCCGACCCGCTCAGGTCCACGGCGGCCAGGCTGTCACTGTAATACTGAGAGACGTAGGCCGTCCGACCGATGACGACCATGCCGCGGGGCCCCTTGCCGGGCAGCGCCACGCGCCGCCACAGACTCGCCCCCAGGCTGGGATAGATCGGCCACGCACCGAGCAGCGGCGACATGGTGCGCCGCGCCCGGTGGTTGTTCAAGTGCCGAATGTCAATCACGCACAGCTCATGACTGCCCGATGCCGTGACGCAGATCTGCGTTCCGTCAGCGGTCACCGCCACATCCCACGGATTGGCCGCACCTTGGGTCAACTCGTCCAGGCCCAGCATGCCGATCACAGCCCGCTGCCGCAGATCGATCATGCTCACTACATTGACATTGATCCAACCCATGTCCACGCGAAACGGAACGTTCATGAAGTTCGACAGCAGGTGCGTGACCAGCGCATACTCGCCGTCGGGCGTAACGCACAGTCCGCGCACGCTGCTGGCGCCGTGCGGCAACGGGATCGCCTGCGACTCGTGCGTGCGGAGATCGATGGCGGTCACCACGGACGACACCGTCCCGGAATAGTCCAAGTCGACACGCGAGTCGGGCAGGTGATTGGCCACCAACAGCGTACGGCCGCTGGGCGTGATGGCGGCCGCCACCGGCTCGCGCACCGCCGCGATGCGCGCCAGCTCGGCGCCGGTCGCCAGATCGAGCAGCGACACATCGTTGTGGAACCGGTTGCACACGAACAACTGCCCGCGGCGTTCGTCCAGCGCCAGACCGCCGGCCGTGTGGCCGGCGGCAGCCGAGCGGACGAGCGCACCGGTCGCCGTGTCCAGCCAGACCACGGAACTCTTGGCCGAAGCGCAGGCGACCGCGAGCATCGAGCCATCGGGCATGCACACCAGTCCGGTCGGCCGATCCGGCACACGGACACGTCGCACAACGTCCCCCTGCGGCAGCGATACCCACAGGACTTCCTGGGCATCTTCACAGGCGACGAATAAAGTTGAACCGTCGGGGGAAACGGCCAGCGTGCCCGGGCCGAGGTAGCGGGCTGTTTCGCCTTCCGCGGCCGAGGCAGCCGCCAGCGCGCACGCCACAACACCAGCCGCAATCAAGGCGATGCCGTGCCGCTTCATGTAAGTTGGACGCGGTTCCATGTGCCGCCTGTCTCCTGACCGGACCACGCGTTTCGACAGATACTACGCCCCATGATAGGTGATCGCATCGTTGGCGGCCATCGTTTTTCGACCGCGCAGCGAGGGGCGGCCGGGGCCGCCCTGGAGGCGTGCCCCTGGTTGCCCCACGACGCATTTCAGCCGACACTGATAGGGTGGTCGGAGCGAACGCAGGCATACTCCAGCATGAAGGACATCTCCCATGACCGATACTCTGTGGCTCTGTCGGGTCGCTGGCCTCTGGGCCGTGGTTCTGAATTGTTGCATGTGGGGGGCACAGCCGCTGTGCGGCGGCGAGCCACCGGCGGTGCGGGTGACCAACATACGGCAGGTGTTTCACAACGGCGAACACAACGCGTTCACCGATCTCGTACGGTTTGGCGATCGGTTCTACCTGACGTTTCGCAGTTGCCCGGACGGGCACATGGTGCACCCCACCGCGTCGATCATTATCCTGTCGAGCGAGGACGCGCGGAGTTGGGAACCAGTGCATCAGTTCCGTGTGGCGAAGCGCGACACGCGCGACCCGCACTTCCTGGTGTTCCGGAACCGGTTGTTCGTCTACACCGGCACGTGGTACAGCGGCGAGACGACGATTGCCATTAAGGATTACGACCTCAACCAGCACCTGGGATACGCCGCCTGGTCTGATGATGGACGGACGTGGCACAGCCCGGTGCTGCTCGAAGGCACGTTTGGGCACTACATCTGGCGAGCCGCAGTGCACGGTGACACGGCTTATCTCTGCGGGCGTCGCAAGATCGAGTTCGAGATGGCGGCGCGCGGCGAGGGTCCGGCCGTGGAGTCACTCATGCTCGAGAGCACGGACGGACTGATCTGGCGCAAGCGGGCCGTTTTCCAGGAGCTGGAAGGGGACGAAACCGCCTTCCTGTTCGAACCGGATGGCACGGTGCTGGGCATCGGCCGGCGGGGCCGAGACACGGCGCAGCTCCTGCGTTCCGCGCCCCCGTACGCGCACTGGGACCGCCTGGATCTGGGCCAGCAGGTCGGCGGCCCGCTCCTCACACGTTGGGGCGACTTCTACGTTGTCGGAGGGCGGAAAACGACGGCCGATCGCGGTCCGAAGACCGTCTTGCACTGGCTGATCGACCAGCAGCTTCACGAGTTTGCGGAGTTGCCCAGCGGGGGCGACAATTCATATCCGGGGTTTGTGGCGCTGAGCCCGACCCGGGCGCTGCTGTCGTGGTATTCGTCACACGAACAGGATGACGCCGGCCAGCCAATCACCGCCATTTACCTCGCCGATCTGGAAATGATCCCGTAGCTCCTCTTCATCTGCTACTGGACAGACTGCCGCATCGAAGGTGAGACCCCCTGGCGGTACGTCCGAGTTCGAATTTGAACCGCGGTTGGCCGACGTGTGGCTCGGCGTCTGCCTGGGACGGTGAAAGGCTCGGTCATTCTGAGCCGGCTGTAGTGGACAAATCCATGCCATGGATGGGCCCATTCGCATGGACTGCCTACCTCCTCACCGTGCAGCGGTTCCATTCCGCAATTGGCCGAAGGCCACTATCAACGTAGCCTGGGGCAACGCCCTTGTCTTTACCCAATTCTGTTGAGCTTGGAAGCGAGAGTCGCCCCTTGCACAAGTGTATTCAATTTCTCCCAGCCGCGCCAGATCGTGATCCATCCCGGCTCGCCGT
>JAAYDI010000006.1 GCA_012729315.1 Planctomycetaceae bacterium | reverse complement strand
ACGGCGGGCGAGGCCGGACGCGGTGAAAACCGCAAATCCTGCGCGCCGTCAGCACCTCTTTCGGCCCGTCCGCGTTTTGCTCTTCCGGGCATCGCCGTTTGTCGTCGACGGCAGCGGCCGGTTCCAGACCAACGCCTTGTAGCGGACCAGCAGGTGCTTGGACAGCCGGGCTGCCGCCGCGGCCGAACTGAAGGGGCGATGCCGATCCTCGTCGCTGGGCCGTAGTCTTTCCGTCGCGTCTTCGGCTAGAATGGACGCATGATTTCCCAAGCCGAACTCGACCGGTTCTTTCAACAAATTGTGGCTGCCGTCCAGGGCAACGGAGGGGTATGCGCCATGACGAGCGGCATGGCCTGCGTGTACTACGGCGTGGCGCAAGCGACCAAGGACTGCGATGTGCTGTGTGCGGCCGATTCGGTCGGGCATCTGTGGAACGTCCTGCGTGCCACTCCGCTGCAGGGCGCTGGTTGCCTTGCCGGACGCGGCGATCGCTCAACGCCCCTGTTTGGCCCTGCTGCGCGACGACGACCCGCGACTGGAACTGGCCGTCTTCGGCGAAACCGTCTTCTGGCAGACACTCGACCGGCTGCGCATGCAAATATACCAGACGGCGGTCCGCAGCTATTTCCTAGCCGTGAAGGGCGACCCACTGGCAGATGTGCCGGACCTCGATCGGCAGCACGCGGTGCGCGTGAGGCACGCGGAGCGCTTGCTGCCGGCCAGTCCTTTACGCGACTACGGTCTGGAGCGTTTGCTCGCGGAAGCCAAGTCTCGAGCCGGGGGCTTGCTCGCCGCAGGCGCGCTCGATTGGCTGCCCGACGCTTCGCTGCATTTTGCGGGACTTGAGTAACCGGCCGACAACGGGAGACACGAACATGAGTCACGAGAAGCCTGACTGGCTGACGCCCGAAACCCTGGCCTACCTGCGCGACGTCGAATACCGGTTTCACGTGCGGGCATTTGGGGAGGAGATGGCGCGGGTCAACTTCCTGCCGCTGGAACAAAGAAAGCAGTACCTGTACGAGATCCTCGACCACGCCCGCCGCCAAGGGGTCAAGTCTGACAAACCGGCACGCGGTGTGACATCCTAGCGACTTGGAGAGACCTGCGGAGACGGTGAATTCACGAAAGGCGGGTGTGTCACAAGTACTCGACGCGGCCTGCCATGTCCTCAGCGGCATAGACTCGCCAGGTAGCTGTCCATTTTGTGCCAGTCGATATCGGTGAAAAGTGGACACGCACGAAGGAAGTGAATAGGTCGGCGTGTAGGCTCCTGTTGTGACATCGAGCGTCCGATGAGAAGTCAAGCGGACTATCTCGCTTCGCCCTTGGCAAGCTCGGCGCTCCAGCTTTGTTGGGGAGCAACGCAGGCCGGCTACCTCGCCATGCTCTCTCCGCCCCATCTCAGGACGCACCCGCCGGCCTGCCAATGCTATCTCTGTCTGCCAGGGCCGCATGAAATCGCCGGGGCAGGGTGCGTCCTCTCGGCGGGTGCGGTTGGTACCATTCCGTCTCTACGCTCGCCAAGCACGCGGCGTCTTCCCGCCCCCAGTCGCTGATGAGCCGGAGACACGGCCCGCCTGATTTGGCTGAGGTCATCGATCGGAAGCGTGACGCCATCTGACGCGATGAGCCTCATCCTGGGTGACACGAGTTCCCCCGCGGCAATCACCGCCGGCCCTGAGGCATTGTCGGTCAACCTACCCCGGCGAACCGCACGGCGGGGTCGATTCCGGGGAAAGGGCGTCCTTGGATCCGCGATCACCCCCTGGCCAGAGGACGGATGTTGAGAAATCCGAGACGCTTTCCCGGCTCTCCTTTGATGGCCAACCACAAGATCTTGTGGGAGAGCGATGTGCTAGCAGACAAAATATAGGATCTGTCGCGCCTGTGCGAGGCCGAGCTTCTAGCATGAGAACAGAGGGGCGATGT
>JAAYDI010000077.1 GCA_012729315.1 Planctomycetaceae bacterium | reverse complement strand
TGGGGTGGAACACGTCGGGCGACTCCTTGCCGTCGCCCCACTCGCGGTCGGTGAACGTATTCACGCCGAAGTGCAGAAACATGGTCATCTCCGCGCGTTGCCAGCGCAGTTGTTGCGGAGACGGAACGGGCACTAGCGGCGCCGGAGGTTCCGCCGCCCGAACGGCCAGCCCGGCCAGGATGACGAAAAGTGTCGGAATCAATCGATACATGTTTCACCTGCGAACTTACTTGAGTCCCCACTTGGCGTTCAGGTACTTGGTGACCGCCTCCGTCTCGTCGAAACGCAGGGAGCGGTCGAAGATCAGGACCTCGGAGACGTCGCCGCCGAGCGTCTGGCCCTGGGTGGCCGAGGCGCCGAGAACCGTGATCTTGCCGAGGGCGGCGCCTCCCCGCTGCTGGAATGTGAAGAGCCGCGGGGACCACGTGGTCGGTTTCTGGCCGCCGGGCGCGCCGATCATCCAGTTCGGCAGCACCCACTCTTGCCCGACGCCCGTGAAGCTGGCGATGATCCTCTGCCAGTCCGGCCCGCGGGGCTCCAGCGACTGCGAGACCACGAAGACCGTGATCGGCTTCGGTTGGCCCTGGAGGTCTTCCAGTCGCAGGCTGCCGGTCCCCGTACCACGAACCATCGGCTTGCCGTTCATCCCATCCGTCACCCACTTCACCGAGCCGCTGGGCAACGCGGGCAGGGCCACGCGCCGGGCCGCCGACTTGTCCCGCCACGCGGCGACCGTCCCTTCGGCGGTGACTTCGAGCGTGGCGCGATCGGCGGCGTCCAGCCAGACGGCCAGCCCCTTGGTAATCATCGTCTGCTCGGTAATCGGCGGGTGGGGCGTATAGGCGAGGTTGCGCGCCGGGGCCGGCGGGGCCTCGGGGTCGTTCCAGTCCGCCCCTGCGGTCCAGCGCGGCCCGCCGAACTCGTACGCGCCCAGGTCGGGAGCCTGGCCCTGAAAACCGTCCGTGATGCCGGCGATTTCGAGCCCCGCGTCGATCGCCGAGGAGCCCCCCGTCGGGTAGCCGTCCTGGTCCACCGCGGCCGGAGCACAGTGCGACAGCTCCGGTCCGAGTTCACCCTGCACGAACTCCCACGGGTTCTTGGGGTTCATCGCTTCGTTGACGAGGTTGTTGACGACCCGCGTGCCCTTCATCGTGGGAGTGTACCCGGAATAGCAGTACGTGCCGAACGGCTCGCGCACCTGCTGGATCGTGTTGTTGGAGACCAGGTGGTGGAGCGCGTCGCTGTTCATGCGGATGCCGCTGCCGCTGCAGTTCCACACCAGGTTGTGATGCACGACGAAGTTCTTGTCGAAGTTGTCGAGGTAGATGCCGACCGTGCTGTCGCCGACGTTATCGTGAACCCAGTTGTAAGCGATGATGCCGCCCTCGCCGTCCGTGCCCCAGGCATAGATCGCGCCGGAGTCGTTGTTGATCAGGTTGGCGTGGAAGATGTCGCAATACTCGATGCGGATCCGCTTGCTGCCGTGGTGCTGGATGCCGTCGCGGCCGGTGCGGGAAATCGTGCAGTGCGAGACGACCGCGCCGACCGAACGCGCCAGGTCCAGTCCCCCGCGCCCGGTGCCCGCGTAGTTCACGTCGTGGATGATCGAGTTGGTCAGGCAGTTGTCTTTGCCGGCCATCTGCAGGCCGGTGGTCGCCGCGCCGTAGATCAGGCACCGCCGCCATTGGTTGCCCTTGCCGGTGATGACATTGCGGACCGGCGGGAGTTTGCCGCTGTCCCAATGACGCACGTGCTCGACGTAACGCAGTCGGCAGTCCTCGAGCACGCAGCCCTGCGCGTCGGCCATGTTGACGCCCGCGCCGAGGACGTTCACGCCCTTGAGTTCGACGAAAGAGCGTTTGCCGAAATCGGCGGCGTAGTCCCGCTGTTTGACGGCCACGGTATGAGTCGCCGGCGATTGGCTGTCGAGCGTCCACAGGTAGACTGTGCCGTTCTTCTCGTCGAGGAACCACTCGCCGGGGCTGTCGAGGCCCGCCAGGGAGCCCATGAGGACATAGGGGTTGCCGGCCCGCGGCTTGTAAGGGTCGGTGGCGTGGTACTTGTCCTTGACCGTCTGTTCCGTGGTGGGATCGAAGCGCAGGGACTGGGCGGGCTGGTAGTCGCTGATCCGCCGGGTGATGCTCACCCACCGCGAGCCGGGCCACAACAGGACGATCCCGCCATTCCAGTCGCCCGGGGGAAGGTTCTTATCCGCGAGCACCTCGTAGCCGGTGCCTTCCCCGGCGGCGGCGCGGTTGTAGGTCATCAACTCGCCGGGCGGCGTGTTCGGCCAGCGCGCCTCCGGCATCATCTTCCCGTCCACAAAAAGCTGGATGAACTTGAGATCCGTTTGCAGCTTGTAGACGCGGCCCTGGTGCGGCTGCCAGGCACCGGTCAGCGCGTCCGCGCCACTGAGGATCGGCCGTTCGCCGGGCGCACCCACGAAGCGGATCGGCTTATCTGCCTCGCCGGATTTTGCCGGGCGGAGTGTCTCGCCGTATATCCCTGCGCGGAGAAATACGGTATCTCCGGGCGCAGCCCTTGCCGCGGCCTTCTGCAGCGTCTGCCACGGTGACTCCCGTGTTCCGGCGTTGGCGTCATTCCCGTTGGGCGACACCCAGTACTCCGCCGCCGTTAACTGCCCCGTGATCCACAGGCATAGCACCGGCAGCAACCATTTGCAGCGATCAAGACTAGTCATTGCGAGATTCTGTTTTCTTGTACGGCTGGGTCCAGGCGGCGGGCTGGGACTGCCAGTCGGGCTTCAAAGAATCACGACGCGAAAGATTTCTCAACATGGATAGCACTCCTGTTCCCGTCTGCGGCTTCGCCGCGCCAGGCTGCCTCACTGCATCAGCCCGCAGCGGCGCGCCTTCCAGTACGCGGCCTGAAGATAGAAAATGCCGCAGCTCGAAACGCGGTCATAATCCAGACGCGTGATCGCACGCGTCAGCAACCTCTGCTGCTCAGCCGGGAATGCCGCCCCCTGGTCCATCAATTGTGACAGCGCGGCCTCGCCGCTTTCGCGGACATTGTACCAGACGGGCCGATACTTGCCCTTGGGACTGAGGCCCTCACCGGTGCGCCAGTCGCTGCCGGTCATCGTCAGGTCGAGCTTCGAGGCGTTGCCGTCCGCGCGGAGCGCGCGGGCCTCGCAGCGACGTGAGATCATCGCCATGATCTCGCACATCTGCTTCTTCAAAGGCGGTTCACGCTCGAGCGACTTCAGCAATTCCAGCGAAGCCTGCATCTGCAACAGCGCGTACGTGGGCTGCCATTCTTCCACGACGAATGACTGCTGAACCGCCGGAGTCAGATACTTTCGGTACAGGTCGAAGTACTCCTCCTTGCCGGTCGCGTCCCAGGCCGCCGCGTAGATCATCGGCAGCCGTGCCGCTTCGTGCCCCTTGACGTTCCACATGCGGCTGATGCCGCGGGTATCACGCGCGCCGTCCGCCCGCAACGAATCGTAGTCATTTTCCGGCGTGACGTTCCGCGTCATTCGATCGGCGATCGCCGAAAGTACCTCGCCGATGGTCCGCTTCGTCCCAGGCGGGCACAGCGGACTGTGCAGGTACAGCCACAGACCGTGGACGGCATGCGTGTACTGATCCCGCGAGGAATTGACGTAGATGCTCTTGCCGTCCTCGACACAGACGCCGCGGGCCAGGAATCCGGGTGCGCCGTGTACGGTGGCACAGAGGTGTATCCCTCGCAACACGGCACGGGCTCGCTCGCGGAGCGTCTCGTCGCTGGTGACCGCGTAACGGTCGACGATCAGCGAGAGCATGACTCCCGCCGAGATCATGCAATCCTCCATGCCGGTGCCGTAGCCGCACTCGTTGGGGTGCTGGCGCGCGACTTCGGCAGCGGTCGGCAAATGGGCCAGCTCACGGCCGGGTTCGTAGCTGCTCAAGTAGTCATAGAACAAGTTCGTCTTCGGCCGATAGAACCGGGTCCACGTGGCACGCCAGGCGCAATCCACACCTGCCGCCAACGATTTGGCGGGAGAGTCCTCCTTCGCCGCCGGGCGCGGCGCTGCTGTAGGTCCACCCGTCGGCGCTGTGGCGGGCGGATCGAGCAGCAGGTAACCGCGCGCTGGAACGGTCTCGCCGGAAGGCAAGGTGTGAGGCTGCTCGCGGTAGTTGACCACGGTACGCTGGCCGTTGCTGTAGCTGGTTTCAAACACCTGGTCGGCCAGCGGTCGGTGGCCTTCGAGGAATTCCATCTGCAGGTGCTTCAGACACCGCACGTCGTCGGACACGCGCCGCAAGCCGGTCACGACCTGCTTCAGACCTGCAGCATCGTCGTAGCGGTAGTCGCTCTTGCCCAACCAGTTCTTTGAGGCGTCGAGCAGAAAGTGCCCGTAGAAATACGTCAAAGGCACCGCACCGTATTCGATGCTGCGCAGGTACGCATCCTCGCCCGGCTGGCAGTTCACGGTGTCGGTCGAGAGGCTGTAGAGCAGCACGCCGTGGTAAACCGTCTCGTACAGCGGCACCCGTTCGTCGACGTACGGACGCTTCGTCAGCGGCAGCCACTTGTCGCAGTCCACGTACAGCAGCCGGTCCAGCGCCGGTGCCGTGAAGTCCAGCGAGCCTTCCGACTGCACGCCCCCAAACGTCTTCTGTGCCAGGGCCAGGATGTGCGTGGCGGCTTCGGCGTCTTGCCGGCGTGTCTGGGGATGTTGCGGATCGTAGCAGGGACGCGGGCCGATGATCGAAATCACATCCGAGTATTGCAGCCCTCGAAAGCCCAACTCGCGGGTCAGTGGCAAATTGCGTTTGGCAAACAGCTCATACGCCCGGTCCAGGCAAACGTTGTAGCTCTGCCCGCCGCCCCAGGCGCCGCCCTTGTACGGTTGGCCGTTGTGCTCCTTGCGAAGATACGCCTCGCTCCAGTCCTCGGAAATGCGATAGGCATCGTAGTAGCAGTCGTGGGCGACCATCTGGTAACCGAGCGACTGGCCGTGCCGGATCGTTTCCCGCAACTGCGCCTCGCCGCCCAGGGCCGGCTCGACCGGCAGGATTTGCGGATAGCGGCCGTCGTGGCCGCCCCGGTTCCAGCCGACCAGGCAGAACTCGGCGTGCGCGATGCCTTGCCGGTGAAACTCATCGAGGATGTCGCGCACGCGGGCAAAGTCGCAGAACACGCGCAGTGGCCGCTCCGTCTCCGGCGTCTGCTCCTTGACTTCGTGAGGCACCGGCTTGACGCCCAGTCGGATCCGCACCTCCAGCGCGCTGGCCGAATACGCCAGCTCCGGCGACTTGGCCGCACGCTCGCGCAACGGACGCAGGCCTCGCCGCGCGAAGTTGTGCTGCCGGTACCACTTGCCCACGCCCAGCCAATTCGCCTCGCTATCAGGCAAGAACCGGAATTCCACCGTCAGCGGTTCTGGCAGACACCGGTCGTCGCGGAACGAACGCAGCGTGAATGCCGGGTCGATCGCATATTGGTGCTGCGGTCCCCAGTTGATGCTGACGCCCAGCCGTGCGTCGAACTGGCCGCTGGTGATAATGCCCGCCACGGCGCTGTTACCGCGCACGATGCCGAACAACGGCATGGGGCACTGGCAGGAACTCTGGTAGACCGACACCCAGTGCTGGCCCGGCTGCTTGTCGCGGAAATGACAGATCGCCCCCGACTGCTGCGCGATCACCAGGTATCCCGCGTCGCCTTCGCGGGCCGCGCCGAACCGGGGCAGCAACCGCAGCGACTTCAGCCGTGCCGGCCCGCTTTCCACCACCTCTCCGGCAGGCACACTGACGGTCAAGGCGTCGCCCGCAGCGGAAAAGTCCAACGGGATGGAAAAGCCGACCGTCTCCTGGCGGCACACCAGCCGGCATCCATGCTCGGCGGGTCGCCGCTCCAGCTTCCAGCCACTGGCCGCGCTGAGCGGCTGTGACCGTTCGGCGCCGGCTGCGTCCCAATAGCCGATCTCGGCGAGCATTTCGCCACCCCAGACCGTCTCGTCTTTCGCGCGTCGGACACTCAACCGACCCGTGTCCGCTTGAACGTCCCACTCCAGCAGCGGATGCCCAAGGCGAATGCCAAAGACCTTCGCACCGTTGATGCGCGGCTCAGGTGCCGGCGGCGGTGTGAGGATTTCGGGTTGATCCGCGGCCCGCCCGGCAGCCGTCTGCACAAGCAAACTCATCGCTACCGCCAACCGAAGAAAGCATCGCCACGGTGAGTTCATCGAAAGCTCCCTTCCGCGAGTTCGATTGCGGCTGTCGCTCCGCACCCCGTTACTTCATGTGCTGGACGCCCAACGCCTGGATTCGCTCCTGGACTTTCGGATCGTTCAGTTTCTCGTTGGGGCGTGGATAGACGGTCAGGTGGCCGGTGTCTTTGAAGTGGTAGCCTTCGTATTTCGAGCCGTATCCGCCCGGGTGGTAGGTCGCAGGGGCGGGGACTCCCTGATCCAGCATCGCCTGCAGTTCCTTCCACCGCGATGGGTAAATGTCCCGCGGGTAAATCTTCTCACGGGCGCAGACCGTCGCGGCCATGCCCACCACCTCGCCAAGGATTCCCAAGGTGCGCATCACCCGGACGGCGCCGAACGCCACGTGCGAGGCGCTGATATGGCGCCCCGCCAGGAACAGATTCCGGACGTCCTTGGCGTACAGGCAGCGGTACGGCACCGGATAGGGATGGAGGATGGTGCGGTGGTAGGCACACGAACGGAACGGTTCCTCGAACTTCTTCACGTGTTCCGGATCGGGAAAGTGCAGGTCCAGGTTCCACGTGATCGAGCCCGTCGCATCCGGGTAGACCACGTTGTTCTCGATGTCGTTCTGGGTCAGAATGTAGTCGCCGACCACGCGGTAACTCTCGCGTTTCCCGCCGATCGGGGAAATCCAGGCGAGCGTGTCGCGAGCCCATTCGGCTTTGCGCCGCGAGTGGTTCTTCAGAAAGGACCAATTCGCGAAGATGGTCATCAGCCCATAGTCGCGGATGTACTCTGTCTCTTCCGCCTGATTGCGATATTGGCCCGTTTCCCATTCCCAATCGCCGCTGCGGACGTAGTAGACGTTGTCTTCCGTGAACTCGATTCCCCAGTCGATGTCGGGAAACGCGGTCGGCTCGTTGGCTGGTTTCGAGTTCCAGATGACCGACATGCCCATCACCTGCCGGTCGCCGTTGACCGGCGCCAGCGACTCGTTGAACTTGTCGCGAGATTCGCGCCCGTACATGACCTCGGCGCCCATCATCCGGGCGATGACGGCATCGCCCGTGCAATCCGCGAAGAGCCGCGCTCGAAACCGCGTCTCGGCGCCCGTGCGGACGTTGTGCGTGAGGAACGCCGCGACCTTCTGCGGATCCTCCTTGTCTCTTTCCACGCCGACCACTCGCGTATTCAAGACGAGCCGGCATTGTTTGGAACACGTTCGGAACACGTTCGCCTTGCGCGTATCCTCGTAGAACTCGGTGGGATAGACACCGGGTCCACCCGCGATGGGTGAGATTTCTTCGACAACGTTCCCCAAGCGCGGATAAGGCGGCACGTGGATCAAGCCGCCCAGCGGGACGCGGACTTCCGAGCTGTTGTTCCCGCCCAGGACGGCCCGATCCTGGATGAGGACGACTTTCGAGCCGGTTCGGGCCGCGGCAATGGCTGTGCAGATCCCCGAGATGCCGCCTCCGGCCACTGCCAGATCGTAGACGACCGGATCGTCCTGGCAGACGGTCTTGGTGATTCTCCGGCGGAATTCGGCTAGTTTCTGCGGATCGTTCTCCGGCTGCTTCTGCGGGTCCAAGGTCAGGAAGAGCGCGTCGCAGCGGCCGTGGAAGCCGGTCAAGTCGTGCAAGGCGACGGGGGCTTTGCCTTTTTCGAGCGCAAGGGCGCCGGCTTTCTGCCACGCCCACTTCTCGCCGTTGGTGCCCAGCGTTTCCGGCAGTTCGCGGCCGTTGATCAGGACCTTGAACGTGCCCCCCGGCTTCCCGCGCTTCCACGGCGCCGTCCAGTCTCGCGTGCGGATCCAGACCGTCCACTGGCCGCTTTCGGGGATGGGGCAGTCGGTCTGGGCATCCGCGACGGGAACGCCCATGCCATGCGCCATCACATAGGCCGAGCCCATCTGGTCCATGGACTGCTGGTCGATGACCCAACCGCCCAGCGTCTCGAACGACTCGGCTTCAAGCCAGACATCCTGTTCTGCGCCCCCGACCTCAAACGACAGGGCACGCAGAACAAGGCCAAGGAAGATGACGGCGCACCTGACGACAGCTCGACGATTCATAACGGACCTCACTGTACTTGTTGGGCGATTCGGGATCGCCGCGATCACGAACGACAATACTCGCAGGGCACGGAACATCTCACCACCTCCTGACAGAACCGGAACGGACTCCGGACGAAGGCGTCATGCCCTTCAGTTGCGAAAGACCACGTCGGCGACGTGCGGACCGATCTGGACGCACGCGGAGTCCTGCGTGACGGGCCGGCCGAAGTAGGTCAGCTTCTCAAACAGCAACCGGCTGACACTGTGCTTGGGGCTGTCGCCCAGCATGTACAGCAGTCCGCGGAAATTGCCCTGCTCGCCGACGACCTGGATGTTCTTGAACGAGCAGTTCCGCAGCGTGCCGGGTTCCGGATTCTTGTGGATTCCGTAGGAACACCGCATCGGCTTGGCCATCAGCATGAGGATGTCTTCTCCGTTGGAGCGGACGCGGATGTCCTCGAAATGGCAATCCTCCATCACCATGTCCTGGTTCGGCTGGAGCCAAATGATCGCGTTGGCCC
>JAAYDI010000076.1 GCA_012729315.1 Planctomycetaceae bacterium | reverse complement strand
CTGGGGCGTTGCCCCAGGCTACGGTGAGAACTGACCTTCGGCCAGACGACAGCTATCCCGGTACCGCACCCCTGGTGCAGGGTCGCCAACCTGACACAGGGTTCGCAGTGAGAAGTAAACCGCTAATGCGAAGTGGCTCACCGGTGGAACAAATGTCAAAACCGGCACCAGGGCCGTTTCTTCGGGCCTTTCACCACGCCACGTCTGGCCCCTCCCGGCCATCATCGCTCTGGGATGTGTTTATCGATCTCGCCCGATGGCGGCTGCTCGGCAGCGGGCGCTTGCGGCGCCTCGGCAGCCGGCGCTTGTGGCGCCTCGGCAGCGGGCGCTTGCGGTTGCTCGGCAGCAGGTGCTTGCGGCTCGCACGGCGGCGGCTCGAACTTCGGAGCCGTCACTTCCGCATGGTCGTCCGAGCTGCCGTAGTTCGCGGACTTGGACTCCGAATACGATGACTTGCTCGTGGTCGAGCTGGTGGTCGTGGAGTAGATATCGTGCACATTCACTTGTGACTGGAGTTCATTGAGGCCTTTACGGAACTCCCGATAGCTCGACCCGAGCGATTTCGCCACTTCCGGCAGTTTGCGGCCGAACAACAACACGGCCACGATGCCAACGATTATCAGTTCTGACGGTCCCATTCCGAACATGGCATTCGTCTCACGCGCAGGAGAAAAGAAATACTGGCCCTCTGACTCGTACCGGGTCGCTGACCCGCACCACGCCGCGCACCCTGAATAGCGCATTTACCAGAGCACGCCGGCACCCAGCCGCCCTCACATTCGGGCGACAGTGGCCCTGCGAGAGATCGCATCGCCATCATCGCCTCGCACGGACCGCACCGGCGGAGACCGCCTGGCGCGCAGCGGGGCCGGCGAGTGATCAGCCCGTGTTGATCTTTTCAGTCTTCTTCGATCTTTTCAGTCTTCTTCGACTTCGACTTCGGCGACTCGATAGCATCATCATCGTCGTCGTCGTCATCCCCGCGCAGACCGGACTTGAACTCCACGACGCCGCGCCCCAGCGATCGCATTAACCCTGGCAAGCGATTGCCAAACAACAACAGGATCACGAAGGCAACGATCAGCAACTCGACGTGCCCAATCCCGAAATACCCAAGCATCACAACGCTCTCGCACAAAAAGAAGGAGGGAACCATGCATCATGTGGGGAGCGCAAAAGCGGCGAAAGCGGGTAAGCGGCCCGGCAGGGCGTCACCTGGACCAACTGTTGCACTTCGAGTCTTCCCCCAACCGACTCAATTCTACTGACCGGCTGGCTGCTGTCAAACCGACTCGCGGCAGACGGCAGCCGATCAGTGGCGGTGCCGGTCACTCCGCAGGGCGGTCAGCGGCAGATAGCGGTAGTAGACTTCGAGGCAGAGCGTGGCAATCGCCGTGGAGTAGACCCGTCCCCCGTAACAGCCCCACAGAGTATCGGGGTTCCAGCTACCGGCCAGATTGCCGTCGGTCCGCTGTAGTTGCAGCAATTGGCGCTGCAGGGCCTCGTTCCAGCGGGTCCATGCCTCCCCCTGGACCTGGAACAGGGCCAGCGTGCCGTAATACCAGTAGTACAGGTTAGGGACGTCCGCCTGCGGCAGCTCGCTCAGCAGGTAATCGGTCGCCTCGGTGACCAGCGTGCGGTCGGGAGCCAGGTCGAGGAAGTATCGGCTGGCCAGCGCCTCGGCCGTCATGGAACGGGTGGGGGGCGTGCCGGGTCGGTAGCAGGACAACCCACCGTGCGTCCCCATCTCGCAGCGTTGCAGGAAGTGCAGCATCCCTTCGCGCGTGTGATGTGGCACGCTGATCCCGGCCAGGGAAGCGCTCTTGAGCGCCATGACCTGCCAGCCGAACTGGCTCATGTCACCCAGATCACCGGGCTGATACCGCCAGCCGCCGGTGGTCGGATGTTGCGCGGTGACGGTGAAACCGACCGCCCGTTCGACGTACGGCCGGATGCGGTCGTCGCCGGTCAGGGCCAGCGCTTCGCTCAGCGCCAGCGTGGCGATGCCGTGGCAGTACATTTTGGCGTACAGGCGTGCCGGGCCGGCCAGACTGCCGTCGGCGCTCTGGCTGCGCAGCAGGTATTCCAGACCGCGTTGGATGTTCTTGCGATAGGTGCCTTCCAAATGGGTCTGGCCGTTGCCCATGAAGGCGAGCACGGCCAGGCCGGTGATGCCCGTATCGGCGTCAGTGCCCGCCCCTTCGCGATCATGGCCGGCGACCTTCAGTTCCAGGCCGCCGCCCCAGCGACTCGCATTCCAACTGCCATCCTGCTCTTGGCTGATGGCCAGCCAGGCGAGCGCCGCTTCGACGGCGGAGGCGGCCGACGTGCTCCCCCCCAGGGCCGCCGCCACTTCGCGCCGGATCGGCAGCGTGCGCAGACGATATGGCTCCGGCAGCGGCTGCCCGTCACCCAGCCGCGGCGTGGCGCGCGCCACCGCCTGTTCGATAATCAACGGAGCCGCCGTCGCCAGCACCCGGGGCAGGTTGGCGCGGGAGGGCAGGGCGACCAGGTTGCCGGCTGCGGTAGATCGAACGCCTTCGTCGAGCATGCCGGGGGCGTCCATGCCCCGGTTCTCCGACTCGGCCAGCTGGTCATGGTGGCCGGCCCGCGCGTCGGCCGTGTCGGAATGCGCGGCGACCTCGACCAGCTCCTGCATGCGCGACCCGAACGTCATCAAGTCGGCCGGTAACTGCGTCTCGCGCTGCGCATCAGCGACCGAACGCGCCGGCGACACCGTCTCCATGCGTGCCGGCACCACCAGTTCGGGAACCGTCACGGCCGGGTCCGCGCGCTGGGGCGGCACGACTTCCTCAATCGCGACCGGCTGGACTGGCGCCGGAACAGGCTTCGGCGCCGCAGGGCGGGGCGGCTCGACCGCTGCCCGGTCCGGTTCGGCCAGTGGCACGTCGGGATGCGGCAGTGTGACCGTGTCGGGAGTCCAGAGCCCGGCGGGCGTGGCGCGCATCACTTCTGCCGCTGCGGTCTCCAGGCGTGGCACCTCGCCCTCCTGCGACGGCACGGCATCCTCTTCCGGCAGCGTCTCCCACGGTTCGGGCACCGGCTGGGGTTCCGTCTCCGCCGCGTCATCCGCGGGGGGCAGTTCCGAGCTGATGAAGGCCAGCTGGATCGTGTCGGTGCCGGGCGGCTGCGGCCCGTAATACATCAGGCGGGTACCGTGGGCGTACAGGAACAACAGCAGGTGGGCAAAGACTGAGAGCGCGACGCACTTGGAGAGCGGCTTTGACTGGCCCCAGCGGGTGCGCATCAGCAGCATCAGCGCGACCACCAGGACCACCACCCCCGTCCAGATGACTATCCCGATCAGCCGGTCGCTGAGGCTCGCCGTAGCAGTCAAGTTGTTGGCCAGAAGCCACACGTGCGGGCTCATGAGTTACCTGCTCTGAATACCATCCGAACCCTGCGCCAAACGCACGGAGATGCCCATGTCGCTGATGCCCGCTTCGCGGCATGCGCTGAGCACCGATGCGACGTTCTGGAACGCGCCGTCCGCGTCTCCCCGCACCACCACACTGATATCGCTGTACCGCTGTTTGACGGTGGCCAGCCGCTGCGTGAGTTCCGGCAGCGACACGATGTCACGGTCCAACACGACGCGCCCGTCGCGCAGCACGTTCACCACTCGTTTCTCCGGGCCCGGCGCCAGAGCCCCCGCCTGTTTGACCTGCGGCACCTTGACCGCCATGCTGCTCTCCCATTCACCGAACGTCGTGGTCACCATGAAGAAGATGATCAGGTTGAACACCACGTCGATCAACGGCGTCAGGTTGATGGAGGGGGGGTCGTCTTGGATCGTTTTCAGAGGCATAGCAGTACATGTAGGTTAGTTGTTAGCAGGTGGTCCACCGGGAAGGACTAGGCCGCTTTGCTGCGACCGCTGACCGGCCGACTCGTTTGCGCTTCGACCGAGATCAGATCCACCACCTGCTGGCCGTACGCGTCAATGGCCATGATCAGGCGGTCCACCCGGCTGACGAAATACAGGTAGGCAATGAGCGCGGGAATCGCCACGCACAGACCGGCCGCGGTGGTCAGCAGGGCCATGGCGATGCCGCCGGCCAGCAGTTCCGCGCGCCCCATGGCCTGCGAATGCACGATGGAGTTGAAGGCGCTGATCATGCCGAAGACGGTGCCGAGCAATCCCAGCAGGGGACTGATGGTCGAGATCGCGTTGAACAGGCGGAGGTAGCGGCGCAGTTCGTTAGTCACCCGCTCGCCCGCGTCAATCACCGCCTGCTCGATCTCCACCGACGGGCGTCCCCACTTGCGTACCGCGGCGCCGAACACCTGCGCCACCGGACTTAGATTCTCCTCGCACAGCCGCACCGCGTCCTCGCGCGTCAGTTGGCCGGCACGGAGCTGTTCCAGAAATCGCCGCACGAAGGGGCGCGGGATCACGCGGCCCCGCCGCAGTGCAATCGAGCGTTCGAACACGAAGACCAGCAGCACAAAAGAGCAGAGGCCGATTGGAACCATCAGGATGCCCCCGTCGCGGAGCATGCCCAGCAGGCTCTTGGTCGGGATCAACTCGTCCTCGGCCGGGCTGTCGGTCGTCCGCGAGACGGTCGGCACGGACACGTCAGGCGGCGTGGCCGGCTGGCCATATAGTCGGTCCGTGCCGCCCAGCCACAAGAGACTTCCGATAGCCAGCATCCAGATCAGTCGCGTCGTCATGGCCCTGCTTTGCATCGTCCTCACCTTGATTCTCTGTACGGGTCTGGCGGGTTGGTTCATCACGTCGTGTTTCCTTCAGCTGTGCCGCTTGGCGGCCGGCTCGAAACGGGGCGTGCCCTACTCTGTTGTCTGGGTGTCTGGGTGTCTGGGTGTCTGGGTGTCTGGCATTAGCGTGGCATCAGCGTGTCCGCCCCCGGTCAGTGCGTTGGCGCGCCATGCGCAGCCGGGCGGCGGCCTTATCCGCCACGCGAGTCGTGGGATAGTCCTGCAGGATCTGGGAGTACAGCTTGACGGCCTCGTCCCATTGGCCGATCAACTCGTGGCACTTGCCGGCCTGCAACAGCGCCGCCGCCTGCCACTGGGGTGATCGGTACAGCGCCAGCACGCGGTAGTAGGCCTTGATCGCCTCGTGGTGCTGTTTCTGCATGAAGTACGTTTCGCCAATCATCCACTGAGCCATCGCCGCGGTATCCGTCGTCCGGCCGGTGGCGGAGTCGATCACCCGCTGGTATGCCTGCCGCGCCGCGTCGAACTCGGCTTCGTTCATCAAGCAGCGGCCCAGCAGGAAATCGACTTCATGCTGCTGGGCGAACTCGGGGAATCGTGCGGTAATCGTGCGGGCGATGTCGTAGGCGGCCTGCCACTCTTGGGCATGGGCCCGGACCTGAGCGCGGCGGAGGGGGATCATGGCCAGCCAAGTGTCGCTGCGCCCCTGCACCGCCTGATCAAGCCGGTCGAAACACACCCGGGCGGCATCGTAGTCCTTCTGCCAGTAGCGCGACTCGGCCAGCCAGTACTGAGCCGGCAAGGCCAGCGTACCTTGCGGATCGCGGGCCACCAGCTGCTGCATCGCGCGATCCACGTCTGTCCACCGCTTCGCGGCCGCCGCGAGCTGGCCGCGCAGGAACAGCGCGTGGTTCGTCAACGGACCTTGCGGATCCGCCGCCACGACCTCGGCCGCCAGCGTGTCGGCACGCTGCGCCGCGCCGGCCCGGGCAGCGCGTTCTGCCAGGCGGTAGGTGGCATCCGCCCAATACCGGCTGCCGCGGCATTGCGTCTGCAGCTCTTCAAACATCTGGTCCGCCTCGTCCTCGCGCCCCTGGTCGCTCAGTACCCAGGCCAGCTGATACAGGGCCGCATCGCGCTGCGGCGCCCCGGGATACTGTGTCAGCCAGGTGCGCAGCAGTGGTTCCGCCTCGCTGTCCTGCTGCAGCCCGTTGTAGATGCGTGCAGCGGACAGCAGGGCCGTGCTGGCGTGTGGCGACTGGGCGTGCCGCTCACAGACCAGACGATACACGGCCGCCGCCTCCACCAGCTGACCCGTCTTTTCCAGGGCCTGGCCGCGCATCATGGCAGCCTCCGCCGCGAGTGGACTGTCGGGGTACCGCGCCAGCAGCTCGGCACATGCCGTGGCCGCCTGGGTGGCGTCGTCTCGGCGCCACGCGAGCCACGCCAGCCCCGAGAGGCCACGGGCGGCCAGTTCCGGCGCACCATCGTGGCCGGCCAACTCCCGGAAGAGCTGCTCCGCCAGCGCGTCCTGTTTCCCCGTGTATGCCGCCTCCGCCAGGTACGCGACCGTCGACCAGTACAGCGCGTCATCCGTGCGCTCCGCGCGCAGCGGCTCCAGCAGCGGTGGCAGCTCCGCCCAGCGTTCCAGCCGCGCCAGCACGACCGCCAGCTGCGCCCGGCACTTCTCGACCTCCGGCCCCTCGGACGCGGAAGCCAGAATCGCCTGCAGCGGCGTCACCGCTTCGGCCAGACGTCCGGACGCGACCAGTGCCGATGCCCGGGCAATACGTATCCCATGGACCAACTCGACTGGGCCCGTCACGCCCGTCAGGCGGTCCAGAGCGTCCAGCGCGTCCTGCGGGCGCCCGGCTCCCAGGTAGGCGAGGGCCAGGTAGTACACGTGGACGTCTGCGTTGTCCGCCAGCGATTCGAACACCGCGATCGCCCGCTCAAAACGCTCCTGCTTCAGGTGCGCCCGGGCTACCGTCTGCTGGACCGCCGCCTTCAGCGCGCTGTCCGGATACTCCGCCACGAAGCGGTCGCCCAGCGCGCACACTTGTTCATACGATCCGGCGTCCCAGGCCAACTGCACCAGCAGCTGGAGGCTGTCGTCCGCCCAGTCGCCGCGCGGCCACTGGGCGAGCGCGCGCTGGCACAGCGCCTCCGCTTTGTCCGGCGCTCCGGCGCGGCAATACGCATCGGCGGCCGCGAACGTCAGGACCGGCGCCAACTCGTGCTGGTCGAATTGGCGATGTGCCGCGTCGAGCGTGGCCGCAGCTGCCGCATAGTCGTGTGCCGCCACCTCACTGATGCCCAGCCAGTACTTGGCATGCGGCAGGACATCACTGCCGGGAAAACGCTCGACCAGCCCCCGCAGCGTCTCGACTGCCACGGCATACTGACCTTGTCCATACTGCAGCATGCCCAGGTGCAGTGCGGCGTCGTCGCTCAGCGGAGATGCCGGCTCCTGCTCGGCGAGGAAACGGTAGAACCGCGCCGCACCGTCGGTGTCGCCCAGCGCCTCGAGCGCCCGCGCCATCCCCCAGCGGCAATCGCCCGACAACGGACCCTGCGGAAACCGCTCGAGGGCGTCCGCAAACGCCTCCCGGGCCCCCGCCGCGTCCTCCCGGGTCAGCGCCAACTCGCCCAGGTAGGGCAACGCATAGGCACACAGTTCGTCCGCCGGGTACTGCTCCCGGAACCGCCGCAGTTCGTCACGCGCTCGTGCGTGGTCTCCGGCCAGGTAGCTGGCCTCCCCCAGGCGAAAGGACGCCTGCCGGACGAACTGGCCCTCCGCACCCAACTCCAGATATTGCGTGAAGCGCGTGCGGGCTGCCTCCCAGTCTCCCACCTGCATCAGCGACTCGGCCAGAAAAAACGTCGCCGGACCGACGTGCGGATGGTCCGGATACGAGGCGAGCAACGCCGTGAACTCTTCGATCGCAAGCTGCCACCGCGCCGCGCTGTAGTGGTGTGCGGCGACCGTGTACTGATCTTCCGCCTGGTCGGCACGCGCCGTCAGCGCATACCACGACAGCAGTAGTGCGCAAGCGACCGGTATTGTTCGCAGCTTCCAGTACATCCGTGTACGCCGTACGACGACGCCTTGGCGCTATCATCAAAAGCCCCCCACGGCCGGGCCGGTGCAAGGCTGATGATCGTGCGTATGGTGGCAGGTCAGTGGTGGGATCGATCCGGACGGGTAATCTATTCATCGGGTCGGCATCGGCGGCACATTCATTCCGCAGGCCAGAATTCATACAACTCCACCAGGACACGCCGGTAAAGTCCTCCCAGACTACCGGCAGACAGGGGCTGCCCATTTCTGGAAAACTGGCGGGGAGCGGCGGTGAGCCCCCCGCGCGGCTATGCCTGGCGGCGCAGTTCGTCCATCACGCGGTCCGTGATGAGTCGAATCAGCGCTTCCTGGTCGGTCGTGCAGCCTGCACCGGACGGGGGTGCGGACGCACCGGGGCGCGGAAAGGCGCGTGGTGCCACGCCACTTTCCTTCCAACTGCTGCGGAAGATATCGTTCCCGCAGATATCGCAGTTCTGGAACTCGGGCGTGTTGCGGGGGTCGGCGAATCCCCACTTGTCTTTCAGCGCCAGCAGTTCGCGCTCCTGACCTGGCGAGAAGTAAGCGACATTGCCGAGGTTTCTGGCCAGCATCAGCACACGGCAGTAGGAATCGAGGATTTCCGTTAACCAGTAGGCGCGTTCCACGCTTTCGCCGTAACTGACCGTGCCGTGGTTGGCCAGCACGATGATGTTCGTCTTCTTGACAAACGGGATGATCGTCTCCGCGAACTTCTGCCCCCCCGGAGTCTCGTATTTCGTGATCGGGACGTCCCCCAGGAACACTTCGACTTCGGGCAGCACGCACTGCGGAATCGGCTCGCGGGCGATCGCGAATGCGGTGGCGTGTGGCGGGTGGCAGTGGACCACGCTCTTGACGTCATCCCGCTGCTTATAGATTTCCAGATGCAGCAGCGCTTCGCTGGACCGTTTCTTCCTCCCCCCAATCTGCTTGCCCGTCATGTCGATCGTGCAGATATCGTCCGGCTTCAGGAAACCTTTGGAGTGCATCGTGGGGGTACACAGCACATGCTGGTCGCTGATCCGCACACTGATGTTGCCGTCGTTGGCTGCCGCAAATCCCTTGTTATAAAGCCTGCGCCCGATGTCGCAGATGTCTTCTTTCACCTTCTGGGCGTTGACCATGACTCACTACTCCAGAATACTCTTCACCAGGTTCGGATCCACTTCCAGTTCGTCGAGGATAGCAGCCACATAGGCATCGACCGGTTTCACAGCAGGACGGAACGGCTGGGCCGCTTCCGACCCCTCCGCGACCGCGACGAAGCTGCCGAGCGCCGCGCCCAGTTCATCCCAGGCCACCAGCGCGTCATCGGATGGCTCAAGACCGCCCGCCAGATCGTGTGTCGCGAGTGGCATCAGGAGCTTCAGGCGCGCTCCCTGGTAACTCGGCAGGCACCGGTTGAGCGTCACAGTTCCCACGACTTTTGCCACGCGCATGGTCTCGTCCGTCCTCAACACTGCCCCGGAGCGGCGATCAGCCGGGGCGGGCAGCGCCGCGGCAGACCCTGCCGGTAGATCGCCAACAGTTCGTGCCACGTCCGCGGGGCCAGCTCCGTGGGGTCCACCACCAGGAAGTTCAGACCGATGGCGGCGATCGCCTCGCGCAACTCCGCTACACTCCGTACCCAGGCCGCGCGCGCCGCCGGCAGCCGATTGGCCAGACAGACGGCCGGCAGCGGATCATCGGTCAGCAGCACCCCCAGCCGGTTGGCGTCGGCGACGATTGCCCCGACCGTCTGGGCGGCGCACCGCAAGTCGTCGAACACGATGCCCCGCGCGCCGGCCGGCGGTTCGAGCCGGGTGGCACCGCGGGCCGCCTCCGGCGTGCGTGTACAGCGTCCGATGGTCAACATGCCTGCCGCCTGGCGTTCGGTTGCCGCCGTGTCCAGGTACTCGAGCCGAATGTGCCGCTTGTGCAGATCGTCCTTGACCGAAGGAGTCACGACAGCCCCCTGCGGAACCAGCACGCGCCGGACGTTGTCCAGCCGGCGCTGGATGTCCGCCAGCGTCACAACGCGGGCCTCGATCACCAGATCGCCGGCCGCCGCAGCCGCAGCCTGGCTCGACCCTCCGGTCGGTTCCGGCGGCACCGGGACCGCGTGCTGGCGGCCGGGCGTGTCCGTGGCGGAGGAGGGCGGTCCGGCGGGTGTCTCCGCGAGCTGCTGCAGCCGCCGCAGCACCTCTGCCACGACCCATTCGATGTTGACCGGTTCCGGCGTCATTCGTCTTCGATCCCCACAGTGGTCCAGCACGCCGGGGTCTGGATAGACCCGATCAGTTCGCGTGCGCCGAGGTTGTCGTTTGTAACCACCACCGTCTGCCCAATCCCCGCGCCCAGCGTGTCGATCACCAGCAGCGGCGGTCCGTCCGGCCGCCGCCTGTCGGCCAGCTGCGGTTGTACCAACAGCAGTCGAAAGCCGCGCAGCGACTCGTGCTTGATCGTGGCAATGGCCCTGCCAATCACTAACGCGCGTTGCATCGCTCGCACTTTCGTGGGGACTATTGCTTTGGCTTGCCGAGGATCCACAGATCGTCGATCATCGAGCAGCGTCGTTCGCGGGTAAAGGTCAACGGGGTGGTAACCCCTTCGCCGGTCGGTCCGGCGATGGAGAAGGACGGGTACCCTTCGCCCCCCAGCCCCAGGGCGGCCATGCACGGGCCGTTCTTGACGTACAGGGTGGTCTCCATGAGCTTGCCCATGCGCGTCATGTTCCGCACATTGTTCGAGTGGATGATACTCGTGTGGCGGAAGCCGTGCTCCCAGCGCTTCGCCTTGTCGATCGCCTCATCGACATTCCGGCAGCGGACGAAGGGGAGGAAGGGCATCATCTGCTCGACCGACACGAACGGGTTCTGTTCGTCGGTTTCGCCGAAGAGCAGTTCTGTTTCCTGCGGCACGCGGCGGCCGGCGCCGCGAGCCAGCACCGCCGCGTCCTGGCCCAGATAGTCCTTGCACGGGACCGCATGCCGCTGGGCGCCTTCCCCGGCCTGGACAATGGCCACTGCGGTGAGCTTGTCGACTTCCGCCGCATTGAGCCGCACAGCTCCGGCACGCTCCATCGCCTGCAGCATCGCGTCGAACACCTGGTCGACGACGAAGACTTCCTTCTCGGCGATGCAGAGCAGGTTATTGTCATAGGCGCCACCCTGAATGATACAGCGTGCGGCCCGATCCAGATCGGCCGTCTCGTCGACCACGACCGGCGGATTGCCCGGGCCCGCCACAATCGCCCGCTTGCCGCTGTTGAGCGCCGCACGGGCGACCGCCGCACCACCTGTAACACAGATGAGTGCAACATCGCGGTGCTTGAAGATCGTCGCCGCCGAATCCAACGTCGGCTCGGCAACCACGCACACGAGATTGTCGATCCCCATGTCCCGGTAGATCGCCTCATTGAACCGCCGCACCCCTTCCACCGCCACCCGCTTGCCGCTCGGGTGCGGGTTGACCACCACCGTGTTCCCGGCGGCGATCATGCTCACGGCGTTGCCCGTGATGGTGGGCAGCGAGTGGGTGACCGGGGTGATCGCGCCGATCACGCCGAAGGGGGCATGTTCGATGATTGCCAGACCGCGATCGCCGCTGAACACCTCGCTGCGGAGGAACTCCACGCCGGGGGCACGCTGCCCGAGCGTCCGCAGCTTGTCGATCTTGTGCGCGAGGCGTCCGATCCGCGTCTCCTCCATCTCCATGGTGCCCAGTTCCACACTCTGATCGATGGCGATCCGCCGGATGTGGCTGACGATGCGCCGGCGGTCTTCCAGGCCGCATTCCGCCAGCCGCTCGTAGGCATCCCGCGCCGCGGCCACCGCTTCATTCGCATCGTGAAAGACACCGTAGCGGCCAGTGAAGCTCGCCGCGGCCACCGGGGCCTTGCGCCCCACCTCCGCCAGAACTTGGGCCACCACGTCACGAATCAGCGTTTCATTGATTTGCATGGATCAGGCTTCTTGTCTTTGTCTCGTATTTCGTCAGTACCGGTGCCTGGCCCCCACCCGAGCGCACCGCATCACCGGCGGGGATCCTCGGTCCGTTCGAACACACACCGGTCCGCCACATGGACGTGATCGACCAGCCCGACAATCAGCGAGTCGATCGGCATCGATCTGGTTTCGGGAGTCAGCCGGGCGCTCGAACCCTGCGCGATCAGCACCAGGTCTCCCTCGCCGGCGCCCAACAGGTCCACCGCGACAAACGTCCGGCCAGTCGTGACCAGCGACTGGCGATGCTCCGACTCCAACCGGTAGGGTTCAACCAGCAACAGTTTGTAGCCGACCATCGAGGGGAGCTTCTGGGTCGACACCAGCGAGCCGGTCACGCGGGCAACAAACATACGTTCATCCTTCCAACAGTTCTCGGGTCTGGCGCGCCACAATCAACTCCTCGTTGGTCGGCACGATCCAGATCTGGGCCGGGCTGTCCGGGGCACTGATCCGCGTCTCGCCACTGGCAGACGCGTTGGCTTCGTCGTTGAGCACGAGCCCCAACGCCTGCAGGTTCGCACACACGCCCGAGCGTACCAGCCGGCTGTTCTCGCCAATGCCGCCCGTGAAGACCAGCGCGTCGAGCCCGCCGAGCTCGATCAGCAGGCCTCCCAGGTGCCGGCGGATCTCGGAGACGAAGACGTCCAACGCCAGTTGTGCTCCGGCATGGCCTCTGGCAGCCGCCTCTTCCAGATCGCGCACATCGCCGCTCAAGCCGCTCAACCCCAACAGGCCGCAGCGTTCAGCCAACTCGTCGAGCACCTGTTCGAGTGTCTTGCCCAGCGCCCGCATGAGCAGCGGGATGGCGAACGGATCGAAATCGCCAACCCGATTGTTGTGCGGCACGCCCGACTGCGGACTCATGCCCATCGACGTGCCCACACTCTGCCGTCCGCGGATCGCGCACAGGCTGTTGGAGCCGCCCAGGTGACACGAGATCACCCGCGCGTCCTCGCGCCCCAGGATCTTCGCCACACGGGTCGCAATATAGCGGTGGCTGGCGCCGTGGAACCCCCACCGCTTGATGTGATACCGGTCGCCCCATTCCCGGGGCACCGCATAGTAGCGCAACCGGTCGGGTACGGTGGCGTGGAAGCCGGTCTCAAAAGCGGCCACCAGCGGCATGCCGGGGAACTGCTCGGCCAGCAACCGCATGGCGGCCAGGTAGGGGGGATTGTGGGCCGGCGCCACGTCGCACATGGCCTCCATCGCCGCCAGCACCTGCGCATCCACGCGCCGCACGCCACTGAGGCTACCCCCGTGGACCGCCTTGAATCCGATCGCCGCCACATCCGCCGCGTCCTGCAAACAGCCGCCGTCCGGGTCGGTCAGCTGCGCCAGACACTGACGCACTGCCACGGCGTGGTCCGGGACCTCCGCGGTCAACTCCCTGCGCCGCCCGGCAACCTCCACACAACAGAGGCTGGCGGATGAACCGATACGTTCCACACTGCCGCGCGCCAGCTGACGCTCGTCGGCCATGTCGAACAAGCGGTACTTGAAGCTCGTCGAACCGAGATTGGCGACCAGGATCTTCATGATCTCTCTTCCTCCGCGAAACTGCGGCTGGCAGAGCCGGTCTCAGGCCAGAAACGCTTCCACCAACCCTTCGGCCGGACGCGGGATCACGTGGCTGCTCACAAGTTCTCCCACCTGCGAGGCAGCATTCGCGCCGGCTTCGACCGCCGCACGCACACTGCCTACATCGCCACTGACAATCGTCGTCACCAGACCGCCGCCGATGCCGACGCGCTTGACGATCTGCACGTTCGCCGCTTTGGCCATCGCGTCCGTCGCTTCCACCAACCCGATCAGTCCGCGGGTTTCAATCATTCCGATCGCATTTGGCATTGTCTGAGTTTCCTTCTGAATTCGGAGGAGCTACTTGGGGGGGTTGAGTTTCTTGAGTGGTGCCGGCAGCACGATCCCCAGCTCATCATGGGGCCGGGGAATCACCTGCACGCTGACCACCTCGCCAATCCGCCCGGCAGCGTTGGCGCCTGCGTCCGTCGCCGCCTTGACGGCCGCCACATCGCCGGTCACGAACGCTGAGACCATGCCGCTGCCGACCTTGTCCCAACCCAGCAGTTGGACGTTGGCCGCCTTCAACATCGCATCGACAGCCTCGAGCAGGGCCACGAAGCCCTTGGTCTCGATCATGCCTAGCGCTTCCATTTGTTTCGCCATAAAGGACGCTCTCCCATGCAAAGAGTGAAGTAACGTATTCGTGTGCGGATCAGGTTCTACGTCTGCATCGTCCGGCCAGGCGCTGTCGCCGACGGCAGCAATTCGACTTTCGTCGCCGCGTCCAGGAAACAGGCGTTCCCTTCGTCCGTGTCCAGGTGCACCTCCAGCTTGCTGGTTTCATCCGCGCGCACCAGCAGGTCTTCAAACACGGTCGTACAGCCAGGCGACTCGACGCGCAAGCGGATGTTCTCGTCGTTGCGGACCCCCAGCAGGGCCGCGTCCCGCAGGTGCATGTGGACATGCCGCGCCGCGCGGATCACCCCCTGCTTCAGCTCCACCACCCCCTGCGGCCCGACCAGCACACAGCCGGGTGTGCCCTCGATCCGGCCACTGTGCCGGACCGGCGCGTCGATCCCCAGAGAAATGGAATCGGTGAAGGCCAGCTCGACCTGGCTGACGCTGCGGGTCGGCCCCAGAATCCGTACCGTCGGGAGCATGCGGCGGCGCGGTCCCACCACCATCACCGTCTCTTCCGCCGCGAAGGAGCCGTCCTGATACAGCGGCTTCATCGGCGTCAGCGTATGCCCCGAGCCGAACAGTATCTCCACATGCTCGTCCGTCAGATGCACGTGCCGCGCCGAGATGCTGATCACGACGTCCGGCCGGACCGCCACATCCGCACCGCGCGCCGGCCCGGCGAGCGGCTGCTGAAGGACAATCTGCCGCACGATCCGCTCGATCGTGCTGCGGTCAATCGAGATAGCTGCAGACATGGATCAAACACCGTCCCCGTGCGTCGTACGAACGTGCTCCTGATGCGACCCGGCACTGGTCGCGCGGATTGGCTCGGACCAGACTTCTCAAACGTACTACACGACGAACGACTCCGGCAGGATTCTCGCCGCCCGGCCGCCAGCCGCCACACGCCCGCCTCCACCCACCACTTCCACCACCGTACCGCATCCCCCGATCCAGCACCGTCGCCTCCGCCCCGGGGATATTCCGCATAACAGCGCCAGACGGGTGTGCCCGAACCTGGAACTGACAGCCATGACGATCAGCCGGCGCGCCGCCGCCCGCTCGATCTCCACCCGCAACCGCGTGCCTTTCGACGACTGGCCGTGAACAGATCCGTTCCAGGCGGCGCATTTGTCACCACCGGCATAGCCCATTCCAGCAGCCGCAGCAGCTCCGTCAGCCCAGGAGAGGCCGAGACCACCCTTCCCTCAACCGCCCACTCGGTACAGGTTCGCGCGTTTGCCGATTATCGCGCATAACCGTGCCTACTTCAAGATGCGTACGCGGCGGCCCACGACGTGGACGCGTCCTTCGGCGATCCACTGCAGGGCCTGCGGGTAGGCCTCGCACTCGGCGTCGAACACGCGGGCGGCCAGGGAACGGGCGTCGTCGTCGTCGTGCACCGGCACGACGCGCTGCAGGATGATTGGTCCGTGGTCGTATTCGTTGTCCGCGAAGTGGACCGTACAGCCGCTCACTTTCGCGCCGTAGTCGAGCACACTCTGGTGCACTCGGGCACCGAAGAACCCGTGCCCGCAGAACGCCGGGATCAGGGCCGGGTGGATGTTCGTCACGCGGTTGACGAAATCGGGGGGCACCAGCAGACGTTTCAGGAAGCCGCCCATCACCGCCAGCTGCACCCGCGCGTCGCGGCAGGCCTGGAAGATGGCGGCGCTGAACGCGGCCTCGGAATCGTACGCGCCCGGGCAGATCACCTGCGCGGGGATGCCGGATTCGGCGGCGAACCGCAACCCTCCTGCCTTGTCGCTACTGGAAATCACCAGCCCGATCGAGGCGTCCAGTTGTCCGGCCGCAATCCGCTCGATCAGGTTGCGGAGCGTGGTACCGCCCCCGGAGATCAGGACGGCGATCGGCAGCGGCTTGTCGGGTTTGGTCATGTTACTGTCCGTCGACCTGCACGTAGATCTGGACCGGGGTGTCCGCCACCACACACTCTATCGGTTCACAGTTGGAAAGCGGGCCGGCGACGATGTGCGTGGCGAGCGTTTCCTGGAGGAGAAAGTCGCGATTCTCTTCGATGGCACGCCACAGTTCCTCGTTGCCGGAGTTCAACCCAAGGCGAATCCGGTCGGTGTACTGGCACTGCAACGCCTTGCGGCGTTCCTGGATCAGGCGTTTGAGATCCTGAGCATACCCTTCGCGGATCAGCTCGGGGGTCAGTTCGGTGGCGAGCACGACGACCACGCGGGGCCCCTGGGCTGCGGTCCAGCCCGCCTTGGCCTGGAGCCGCACCTCGAGGTCTTCGTGATCGAGCGTGAGCGTTTCGCCGTCGACGTCCAGCAGGACATGGCCGGCGCTGCGCAGCTGTTCCAAGAGCGCTGCGCCAGAGGTGGCTGACAGCGCCTGCTTCACAGCCGGCATGAGCCGCCCGACGCGCGGACCGAGACGTTTGAAATTCGGCTGCACGAGGTACGAGATGTACCGGTCCCCTTGCGTCGCGTAGGTGATCTCCTTGACGTTCAATTCCTCCTGCAGCAGTTCGTGGTGCGTTTCCAGCCACGGCTGCTGCCGGTCGCTCGCCAGGATCACCTCCACCCGCGCCAGCGGCTGACGCACTTTCAGCTTGGCGTTCATGCGCGCCGCACGACCCAGGGAGGCGATTTCGCGCAGCAGTGCCATGCGGTCCGACAACTCCGGGTCGATCAGGCCGCTGTCGACCAGCGGATAGTCGCACAGATGCACGCTCTCCACCCCCCGGTCCCCGAACACGCCCGCCAGGTTCTGCCACATCGCCTCGGCCACGAACGGAACGAACGGCGCGATCACCTTGCTGAGCGTGAGCAGGCACTCGTAAAGGGTCCAGTAAGCATCGAACTTGTCGGCCGACTGCTCGTCGCCACTCCAGAACCGGTCGCGGTTGCGGCGCACATACCAGTTGCTCAGCGCGTCGACGAATCCGTTGATGGCGGTGCAGGCGGCGTAGTTGTCGTAGGCGTCCATGCGTTCGACGACCACGGCGATCGTCTGGTGCAGTTCGCTCAGCACCCACTGGTCGATCTCCGGCCGCTGGTTGACCGGCCGATAGTGCCGGCCGCGGGCGAGCGTCGTGCCGTCCAGCTGGCCGACCTCTCCGGCGAGCAACTGGCTGGGATCGAAGCCGTCGATGTTGGCGTAGATGACAAAGAAGCTGTACACGTTCCACAGCCGCAGCAGGAACTCCGGAATGCTCTCCTTGATGGCCCGCTCGCTGTAGATGATCGAGTTCCAGGGGGCCTGGTTGGCGAAGAAGTACCAGCGCAGTGCATCGGCGCCATGCGCGTCGAAGATCTCCTGCGGGCTGCGGTAGTTTCGCAGCGACTTGGACATCTTGCCGACACGCTGCACAAACTTCTTGCCGCACTGCGAACGCGCGTCCGACTCCGACAGGAAGCGGTCCTTCCCATCGGCGCTCTCCCACCATTCGGCCAGCATCAGCCCGAGCACGATGCACGTGCGGTAGGGATGGGGGAACGGGTGGACCGCCTCCGCGCCCGCAGCGTCCGTCTGGTCCGCGGTGTCGCGCGGACCGAACAACAGGGTGCTGATCGCCAGCAGGCTGTAGAACCAGCCTCGCGTCTGATCCAGCGCCTCGCTGATGAAATCGGCCGGGAACTGCGATGCAAACCGCTCCCGGTTCACGTGCGGATAACCCCACTGAGCAAACGGCATCGCGCCGGAGTCGTACCAGCAGTCGATCACTTCCGGCACGCGCCACATGCGACCGCCAGGGACAAACGGCGAGTCGTAGGTAATCGCATCGATATAGGGCTTGTGCACCCGCAAGTCGTCCGGCAGCTCGGGCTTGGCCCGCTTCGCCTGCTCCCATACCTCGGTGCCTGTCGCGCCGGGCTTGGCCAGCAGTTCAGCATAACTGGCCACCGCCTCCATCTTGCCCGACTGGTCGCACACCCAGATCGGCAGCGGCGTGCCCCAGTAGCGTTCGCGGGACAGAGCCCAGTCGACGTTCGTCTCGAGGAAGTTGCCGAACCGCCCCTCACGAATATGCTCGGGCAGCCAGTTGATCTGGCCGTTGTTGGCGAGCATCTGTTCCTTGAAGGCGGTGGTGCGGATGAACCAGCTCCGCCGCGGGTACTGGATCAGCGGATCCTGCTCCGCCCGCCAGCAGAACGGGTACTCGTGCAGGTACTGCTCGCGCATCAACAGCAACCCGGCGGCGCGCAGCTGCTGGATCACGTCCTTGTCGACGTCCTTGACCCACCGCCCCGCATAGTCGGGCACTTCATCCGTGAAACGCCCGTCCGGCCCGACGCCACAGATCAGCGGCGGCCCCTCCTGATCCACGAACCGCGCCTGCTCGGCCAGCAACACCTCGTAGTCCACTTCGCCAAAGGCGGGCGCCTGATGCACCACCCCCGTGCCGCTGTCGACCGTCACGAAGTCGGCCGCGATCACGCGCCAGGCGATGTAGTCGCGTCCGCCGCTGCGCAGCCGCCCCTGCCGCGCGCCGTCCGCGGCGTAATAGTAGTCGAAAGGAGGCCGGTAGCGTTTGCCCAACAGTGCGCTGCCCGGCCGCGTCTCTTCCACGTGGAACGTGCGTTTGGCCTTCTCGGCAATCGTCTGCCAGAGCGCGGCCGCCAGCACCAGCCGCTCCCCCGACTGCTCGTCGCGCACCGTCACGTAGTCCAGATCCGGATGGACGGCGGCAAACTGGTTGTTGGGCAGCGTCCAGGGGGTGGTCGTCCACACCAACAGCGACGTGTTCGCCTCGTCCAGCAACGGAAAGCAGACGTAGACACTCGGGTCCGCCACCTCCCGATAACCCTGTCCGACTTCCCCCGCACTCAGGGCCGTCCCTCCTTGGGCCCACCACCAGACGATCTTGTGCCCCTGATAGAGCAGCCCCCGATCGAACAGCTCCTTGAGCGACCACCAGACGCTCTCCACGTAGCTCTGGTGATAGGTCACGTAGGCTTCGTCCAGGTGGATCCAGAACCCGAGCCGCTCGGTCAGCTGCTCCCACTGCTTCATGTACCGCCAGACACTCTCCTGGCACCGGTGAATGAAGGGCTCCACGCCGTACGCTTCAATCTCCTCCTTCGCGTGAATCCCCAGTTCCTTGCAGACTTCCACCTCGACCGGCAGCCCGTGCGTGTCCCAGCCGGCTTTGCGCTGGCACAGGTATCCGCGCATCGTCCGGTACCGCGGAAACAGGTCCTTGATCGCGCGCGTCAGGCAATGCCCCGGATGCGGCATGCCGTTAGCCGTCGGCGGACCTTCGTAGAACACGAAGGTCGGCGCCGTGGCCCGCTGTGCGAGCGTTTTCTCGTAAATCGCGCGCGTCCGCCAGAATGTCAGAATCTCCTCTTCCAACGCAGGAAACTTGACGTTGTTCGCTACCGGTTTAAACATGTCTATTCTTCGTCGTCGAGGTCCGCGGAGTCGTCATCAACGATATCGCCCTCGGCGGGCTCTTCGTCCTCGTCGAAGTCCTCCGTCAGTTCCTCTTCGTCCAATTCCTCATCCTCAAATTCCACATCCTCAAGCTCGTCGTCATCCAGGCTGAAATCCTCGTCGTCGTCGCCGAGTTCCTCCTCGAAGTCGTCGTCAAAATCGTCGTCAAAATCGCTTTCGTCAAAATCGTCGAATTCGTCGTCCGACGTGCTCCCCGGCACACTCATCCCCAGTTCCGCGCCCCCCGCCACCGGCTCGAACCGACTCGGCTCGGCCAGCCCCCCGTCCTGATCGCCGCTACGCTGCACGTCGATTTCCAGGATCTGATTCATCGCGCTGATTCCCCCTCAGCCCCACCACCCGGCTTGGCCCGAACTACCGCACTGAACCCCGGCAAACCCCAGATCCACTGCAGCTAACCGAGGACCGCGAAAGGAGTTTAAGTAGTCGACAACCCACGTTCTGTCAAGCAGCGGGAGAGAGCGAGGCGGGATCGGCACACACCACGGCCGAACCTCGGGTGCGCGCCGCGAACGCCACCAGATCCCGGGGCGCCGGCCAATCAGAAAAAAGAAAAGGCAGGGCCATCCAGCGAGACGGTCCCTGCCCAAACACGGGGGTGAGAAAGCCTGTCTTGGGAAGCCGACATGCAAAAGCACTGACATCGACTCCAACTCAACCATACTGCGATCACGTCCGTTTTCCAGGACAAAACCCAGCCATTCTATAGATATTCAGTGTTTTGTACTGGCGGGAGTCGGATTGAGCGGTTTACATCGATTGGGACTGGGTCGGCCCAAACTGGGTCGGCACGGATCAGGTGTGGTAGTCGGCATTGATCTTCACATAGTCCACCGTCAGGTCGCTGGTCCAGAAGCGGATGGCGGCATCTCCTTCGGCGAACGACAATTCGATGCGGGTTTCGCGCTCGCTGCGCATTGACTGCGAGACGGCTTCGGCGTCGAACCCGACCGGCTCGCCCCGCTCGTAGAGCAGTTGGCCATTGACGTGCAGGGTGACGCCCAGCGGGTCGAAGGGGACCTGCGCGTAGCCGGCGGCGGAGACGATGCGTCCCCAGTTCGGATCTGCACCGGCGACAGCCGTTTTGACCAGCGCGCTGTTGGCGACGGTCTGAGCGATCTTCCGTGCCGCCGCGCCGGTGGCGCAGCCCCGGACGTCGATCGTGATCAGGTGCGAGGCTCCTTCGCCGTCGTTGGGGATGGTGCGGGCCAGTTCGATGCACATCTCGCGCAGGGCGTCGGCGAACAGAGCGCGCTCCGTATCCGCCAGTGGTTGGCCGCCAGCGCCCCCGCTGGCCAGCAGCAGTAGCGTGTCGTTGGTGCTCATATGGCCTTCGACACTGATACAGTTGAAGCTCGCGTCGGCAGCTTCCTGGAGCAGCGATTGGGCGGCATCGGCCGTCAGGGGGGCGTCGGTCAGGACGATACCCAGCAGGGTGGCCATATTCGGACCGATCATGCCGGCGCCCTTGGCCATGCCGGCGATCCGGATCGTTCGGTTTCCCACGTCCACGGCGCGGTGCGCCACCTTATGGGAGCGATCGGTGGTGATGATGCCGCGTGCGGCGCTGACGAACGCCGCCTCGTCGCTGCCCAACTGCCGGGCGGCCTCTTCGATCCCCTGGCGGATCTTGGCCATGGGGAGGAACTCACCGATGATGCCGGTCGAGAGGACCAGTGCCTGGTCCTCGGCCGCTCCGCAGACGGCCGCTCCACAGCGGGCCATATCCAGCGCATCCTGCAGACCGCGTTGCCCGGTGCAGGCATTGGCGTTGCCCGAATTGGCCACCACGGCGCGGATGCGCGACGACGGCGTGCGGGCGCGATCAACGGCGACCGGCGCCGCATAGATCAGGTTGCGTGTGTAGACCCCCGCCGCCACGCACGGCTCATCCGTCACGATCAACGTCAGGTCGTTCCTGGTCGGATCGCTCTTGATCCCGCAACGCACGCCGGCCAGGCGAAACCCGCTGGGTACGAAACCCGTCATCGTCAGTGCTCCTTCCGATCATCCGGCTGTCCGTATCTGGACGTAAAACAATCCCGTGGGCAGATCTGTAGGCAGATTCGGTGTTGAGCGGCAATGAGTCTCTGGTGTTGCCCGCCGCTCAGAAGGCCATGGTTTCCGGGAACCCGTACATCAGGTTGAAGTTCTGCACGGCGGCGCCCGATGCACCTTTGACCAGGTTGTCGATGCAGCTGATAACCACCACGCGTCCCCGGACCAGCCGCACCGTGACGTCACAGAAGTTGGAGTCGGAGACATCCTTGGTCGCCGGCAGGTGGTCGACCACGCGCACAAACGGCTTCCCGGCGTAGAACGCGCGGAGCGTGGCCAGGAGCGACTCTTCGGTCACGTGCCCCCGGGGTTGTGCGTACGCCGTGGCCAGAATGCCGCGGTCCATCGGAATCAAATGCGGCGTGAACACGACCTGCACGTCGCGTTGGGCGGCCGTCGACAGCACCTGGTCGATTTCCGGTGTATGGCGATGGCAGCCGACGTTATAGGCGACCACGCTCTCGTTGCATTCCGGGTAATGCGTCATCAGCTTGGGCGTGCGCCCCGCGCCACTCACGCCGCTCTTGGCATCCACGATGATCCCCGTCGACTCGATCGCCTCGGCTTTCAGGAACGGTGTCAGCGCCAGGATGGCGGATGTGGGATAGCAGCCCGGGTTGGCGATCAGCTGCGCCGCCGGAATCAGCTCCCCGAACAGTTCCGGCAAGCCATACACGGCTTCCGCCAGCCGCTCGGGATCGACATGCTTCTGCCCGTACCATTCCGCGTAGACGTCGGCGCTCTTGAGCCGGTAATCGGCGCTGAAGTCCACCACACGCTTGCCGGCATCCAGCAGCAGGCGGACGGCCGACGCAGAAGCGCCGTGCGGCAGGCAGCTGAACACACAGTCACAGCGCGCCGCAACCTGACTCGGCTCCAGATTCTCCAGCCGCATGTCCAGCCGGCCGGCCAGCTGCGGGTGCACGGCCGCCACGTGCGGGTTCCCTTCCTGGCGGCTGGTGAGGACCGCAATCTCCACCTCCGGATGACGCAGCAGAATCTTGATCAACTCGACGGCCGTGTATCCCGTCGCTCCCAATACCCCAATGCGAATCATGCCCGGCTCTCTCACTAAACAAAATAACGGGTGCTGTGCACTGTCCCCAGTGGCGGCGGCGTGGCGAGCTGAGTTTTCAGCGCGGCCGCTCGGGGATCGGCCGGGCGTTTGAGTCCCGGCACTCCCTCACCACCGGTCCCATCCGACGCGTGCCGAGGGGTCAGTATACTGATCGGCCAGAATTGTCCAAGCGCCAGTCCGCGCCGGCCCGGCGTCAGGGGGCCCGGCCGCACGCTTCGGCAGTTACCTGCGCCAGCTCCGCCAGGATCATCCCGGTGACGCCCCAGACGCGATCCGCCCCGGAGACAATGTCCCGCGTCTGGAACCGCACACCCCGGTGGTATATCACGTGCTCCGACCGCCCGCGCGGATCCCACAGCTGGGCCAGCGGCAGCTCGATCAACCGTGCCACCTCCCGGCCGCTCGGGTAAAACGCCGGCCGCGCATCGGTGACCGCCACACACGGCACCACCCAGAAGTTGCTGGCGAACACGTACAGCGGCGACAGGCGTCCCACCAGCTCCAGGTCCGTGTCCGGCGCCCCCAGCTCCTCGCCATACTCGCGGACCGCACACTGCTCGGCACCCTCACCGCACTCCATCGTGCCACCGGGCAGACTGATCTGGCTGGCGTGGTCCAGCATGTGCGCAGGCCGCACCGTGAGCGGCACATGCCAGGCGCGTCGATGCGGATACAACAGCACCAGCACGGCCGCCGGACGCGCGTCCCAGGACGGCGGACCGTGGTGCCGGCCATACCCAAGCTCCACCGCCAGTGCGCGGTGCGCCGCCGCGCCCGGCAGCGGTGCGTGCAGCCGCTGCCGCAGCCGGCCAGGCAGCTGGTCGTCCAGCGGATCAATCATGGGGTCAGCCATACCTCTTGGGCAATCAGCAATCAGCAATCAGCAATCGGAATTCGGAATTCGCCGGTGCGCAGGCGGGATACCAGGCGGCCGGCCGTTTAGGGGTCAACTTCATAAAGCTCAAACCACGCCTCATCCCGCGGCGATTCGGGATAGACGCGCCGGAAGCCGAGGCGGCGTTTCGTGTAGGCGCGGTCTACCAGGATGTAGTGGACGTGCTGCTGCGCGGCAATCGCGCGCAGCTGGTCGTCCGACCACGCGCCCAGGCCGCGTTCGATAACTGCCAACGGATAGATATCCCGCAGCAACTGCGACCATGCAACGATGCCGGCCGCGTCCTGCGGAATGTCCTTCCAGCAGGCCACCTCCGACCGCTGGGCATACCACTTGAAAGTCTGCTGGTTGCGGGGGGTCAGGAAGCGCGCCTGCGGATCCGTGTGGTCCGCCACCCACCGGCAGATGTCCTGCCACGCGCCGGTGCGCGCCACCCGACTGCCACGCGTCCAGAAGGCCGCGGGACTCGACTGCACGATGCCGCCCGGCCGGAAATCCAGCTGGCGCTCGACGAACGCCGTGCCCAGCAGCAGGAGGGGAGCTGCCACGGCAAGCCCCCACAGGGCCCGTTGCGCAGAGCGGCGAGTTCCGCTCCAGCAATCAATGGCCAGCGGCACCCCAAACGCAATCGCCAGCGGCACCGCTACGTCGACCAGCCGGAACCAGTAGAAACGCAACAGCTCGGCCGCCAGCGCGCGCTGGTACAGCAACAGCAGGTCGAGCCCGATGCCCACAATGGCGATCATCAGGGCGCTCTGAGCAAAACGGTGCAGCCACAACCAGGGTGTACTGCCCACCACCGACCAGGACAACATCATCCAGATCACCAGAAGTGCACCAAACACCAGGAGCCGGTCGGGCGCGAAGCTGTGAAACACCAGGTGGTGTGATAACCGGTCAAATACGTAGATCATGTTAGCCGTCGATGCCGTCGCGCGATCCACGTCGGCCGTCAGCCACAACGCAGGGAGCAACCCGGCCAGGGCCAGTCCGCCACCGACCAATAGCCCCGGCCACATCGAGCGGACTGCGGGGCGGTCGGCACCGGCCAACAGCCACGCGATGGCAACCGCGATCAGGCTCCACCCCCCCACCAGCACATGCAGAGCCGTGGCGGCCCCCAACGCGATCCACGTCCAGTTCCACCGCCCGCTGACCAGCGATCCCAGCGCCCAGAACACGAGCGCATAGGCGGCGGCCTTCGCTTCCAGCCCGCCCACCGCCCACTCACCGGCCAGCTGGCACGTGTTGTTGAGCGCGAGAAACCAGGCCGCCGTCAGGACGCTGGCGTACCGGTACGGCACGATCGACCAGCTGAGACGCTGCCAACTCCAGGTGACCGCCGCCCAGACCACCAGCCGGCCACACCAGGCGGCAGTCGTCAACGACACCCACAAAGTCGGCCATCCGAAGAGCCAGTAGAAGACCGGGTGTGCGTCGGCAGAGTCGAGGAACACGTCGGAGGCACACCAGGACGGGTTCCAGTAGTGCTTCGCTTTCACGAGGTAATGCGCCTCGTTCACGTCGGGAGGCGGCATGCCGTAACACAGGAAGATCAGGGCGAAGATACATATCAGCTCGGTGATTTGCCCGCGCCACCCGCCCCGGTCGGGCCGTTCGCCAACTCGCGTGTCGTGTGCGTTCACATGCATTCGAACCGTCCTGCGCAGAATCCCATGGCGATCTCGGGCGTCGCTCGGGTACCGTTAGAATAGCAGAATGCGTACTCTTCATGAAACGCGTCGCTCATGCGACAATAGTTTCCGGGACCATGCTGAGGAGTTTCGGATGCCGTGCTTTCACCACCGAGGGGTCGATCGCTACGCGGTCGTGGCAGGCGCCGCCGTGTGCCTGGGGGCCGTGTGCCTGGGGATCGTGCTGGCCGGTTGCGACCGGAAGACCGAGTCGGATGTTTCGACCGCGCCCCAGGCCAAACCGTCGCCGATGCGCGTGGTCGTGGTCGCCGACGAACCATTTGCCGCCGTGCTGGAGCGCCAGTGGAAGGCCCGGCTCGAAAACGAGCTGGAATTGCAGCAGATGTCGATCGCGGAGGTCGAGTCCGCCCGGCAGCTCCAGGCCGACCTGCTCTTCTTTCCTTCAGCCTGTCTCGGAACGCTGGTGGAGCACGACCTGCTGGCGGTGCCGTCGCCCGAGGCGCTGAGCGACGATCAGTACGCGCCGCGCGACCTGTTTGAGATCCAGCGGCGGGTCGAGGTCCGATGGGGCCAACAGCTCTACGCCTTCTCGTTCGGCTCGCCCCATCTGGTGCTGATGTACCGGGCAGATCTGTTTGACCAGCTGAAACTGCCCGTCCCCCGGACCTGGTCGGAATACGCCACGCTGCTGCCGCGTCTGGCGCGTGATCAGCTGGGCGCAGCCGCGCCGTCGGCGGATCGACCTTGGACCGCCACGATCGAACCGCTCTCGGAAGGTTGGGGAGCGAAGGTCCTGCTGGCGCGTGCCGCCGCCTACGCCGCGCACCCCAGCCAGTTCTCGACGTTGTTTGACTACGAGACGATGCAGCCGCTGATTGCCGGTCCGCCATTCGTCCGGGCGCTGGACGAGCTGGTGGCAGTCGCGCAGACGAGTCCCGAAGATTTCGGGCAGTACACGCCGGAAGCGGCGCGGCGCGCGTTCCTGGCAGGCGCATCTGGCATGGTCCTCAGCTGGCCGAGCCGGGCCACGACAGACAACCAGCCACTGCCGCTGGCCGTAGGGGTGCAGGCCGGCTTCGCGGAACTGCCGGGATCGGACACAGTGTATAACTTCGGCGAGCAGGTCTGGACGCCGTGCGACGACGACAAGACGTCGCGCCACGTCCCGCTGACGGCCCTGGCCGGGCGACTGGCGGCCGTCGGCAAGGACGTCCGGCGGCCACGCGAAGCGGCAGGGATCCTGGCCCTGCTGAGCGGCCCCGAATGGAGCGCGCGGATCTCCGCCTTAAGTCCTGCCACGACACTGTTCCGCCAGTCACACGTCCGGAGCCCCGAACTGTGGACCGACGAAGCGCTGCCGCGCGAGGCCAGTGTGCGGTATGCCGAGGTCGCCCGCGACTCGCAGTCCCAACCGAGCAGCATGGCGTCCCTGCGCATCCCCGGTTGGCAGCGCTACCTGGCCGCGCTGGATCAGGCTGTCCACGACGCCCGCACAGGTGCCAAATCCACGGCCGACGCGCTCCAGGACGCCGTCACCGCCTGGGACGCCATCACCCGGGAACTCGGCGTCGACACACAGAAAGCGGCCTACATGCGCAGCCTGGGATTGGAACCGTGACACACTCAATACAAATACACATTCACCATGCCCGAACGATGGCCGCGCGACGGGAATCTCTCGGACGAGTTGCAGAAACGGGCAACGTCCAGTAGAATTTGTCGCTCAGCCGGAAACGGCGGCACCGGGGGCGGTAGCTCAACTGGGAGAGCGCAGCGTTCGCAATGCTGAGGTCGAGGGTTCGAGCCCCTTCCGCTCCACTGGACGTAAGTTAAGCCGATAGCAGAAGTTGCATCCCGTCGATTGGTTCGATGGCGCGGCCCTGAAAAGTCCCGACGAGGGGGGAATTCCCCCCGGGAGCCCGCCATGGCGAACCGTACCCCTCAGTACCGGCGTCATCACCGGATCTACGCCCGCGTCAAGATCAACGGCCAGTGGGTCCATCTAGGCAAGTACGACGACCCCGCCGCCAAGTCCAGGTACAAGCAACTGATTGCTGAATGGGCGGCTGACGTGCCGGCCAGTGTGCCGGCGCACGAGGAGGTCAGCGTTGCGGAGGTGCTGGAAGCCTACCGGTCCTACGCTCAGGACTACTACGGCGACGCGCCGAGTGGGCGGTACAAGCTGATGTTGCCCACCATCCGCGTTGTGCGCGAGCTCTACGCCGATCTATCAATCAGCGACTTCGGGCCGAAGAAACTCAAGGCGGTGCGGCAGAAGTTTGTAGATGCCGGCTATACCCGCGGCCATGTCAACCAGTGCGTCCAACGGGTAATCGCCATCATCCGTTGGGCGTGTGAGGAGGAGATGGTTGACGGGGCAGTGGTCCACGCCCTGCAGGCCGTCCGTCCGCTCCAGCGTGGCCACACCGAGGCACCGGAAGGCAAGATCGTCACCAGCGTGCCACAGAGCGTCGTGGACGCCACGCTGCCCTTCCTGGTGCCGGTGCTGAGCGACATGGTGCAACTGCAGTTGGCGTGCGGCTGCCGACCCGGTGAGCTGTGCTCGATGACACCGGGGCAGATTGACCGCAGCGGCGACGTCTGGCTGTACCGACCGCGGGAGCACAAGACCGCCCATCACGGGCACGAGCGCGTAGTCGCCATCGGTCCGAAGGGGCAGGCGATTCTGCGGAAGTATCTACTACGGCCCGGGGACGCGCCGTGTTTCAGCCCGAAAGAGGCGTTGACGCAATATCTGGATCAGCAACACGAACGGCGCACCACGCCATTGTCGTGCGGCCACAAGCCCGTCGCGGCGAAGCGTAGGCGGCGGCTGGCCAAGCTTCACGATCACTACGACGTGGCGGCATATCGCCGGGCCATCGAACGAGCATGTGATCGGGCGTTTCCGCCGCCCGAGGGCCTGACGGGCAAGGCACGGCGGCAATGGCAGCACGATCACCGCTGGACGCCGCACAGACTGCGACACACGGCCGGCACGCTGGTGCGGGAGCAATTCGGACTGGACGGCGCGCAGGCGATTCTGGGCCATCGCAATGTCCGAGTGACAGAAGTCTACTCGGAGTTGAACGTCTCGCGGGCCGTGGAGATTGCCAGAAAACTTGGATGAGACTTGCACGCTAGATTGTATTTGCTAAAGTGGTTGCATCGGCCTATGTGGCAGGTAACGGATTGCACCGCTGCAGGGTTCGAGAGTGGATGACCTAGGGGCGTCACGACGACGCCGGGCACACCCGGGCAATGTATGATCCCGGCATCGACTCCAACGTAAGCGGGTGAAGCCCCGCATGAGTACTCAGGTTTAGATGGGCCGCCCACCTGAGACGACCGCTGTGAGAGCTGGTCGGTCACGGCCTGGCCTGAAACAAGGGCCTGTTGCGAGTGCCACGACGATAGCGCGTTTAACCGCGCGCTGTTGTCGTGCGCTCACAGCAGGCTTTTTGTTTTGGGGTCCTAACCATGGCCGAGAACTACTCTGATCTGCTGACGCTTCAGCAGGCGTCCCGCGACATCTTCGGGGGCCGCGTTTCGTATCACTCTCTGCGGCGCTGGCACGTCCTGGGCGTCGGTGTTCCGCCCATCAGACTACGGGCCGTCCGTATCGGCGCCCGCTACTTTGTGCGGCGGTGCGACATCGACGAATTTCTAGCAGCGCAGGCCAACCCCGACCTCTACAAGCGGCGTCAGAAGACCGAGCGCGTCGAGAAGGCCAAGCGGCGTTTGCAGCGGGCTGGGGCGTGATTCTGAGCGCACGAAAAAACCCCGCGCCGCCGGGCAGACGACGCGGGGCATGGAGTATCCGGCATGGATCATACTTCAACACACTCGCAGAACCAAGCGGAACTTCCCGTCGGCAAGTCAGCGGACACCAGCGAGTTTCTGCGGATTCTGCACCGCCCTGGCGATGTATTCGAGGTGCGGTGCCTCAAGTGTCCACATAAACGCGGCGGGGACTTCACCAGCACGCACAGCGGCTACTTCACCGATGTGACGCTGGCTCAGCAACACATAGCCATGCTGGAGATGCGCGAACCACCAGCAATCTACTGCACACTGAATCCGGTGCGGCCGGAGTTACTGGCGAGGTCCACGAACACGATCACCGCCAGGGCTGCATTCACGACGTCGGATACTGACATCGTGTGCCGCCGGTGGCTGTTCATCGACATTGACCCGGTGCGGCCAGCGGGAGTCAGCAGCTCGGATGATGAGATGCGGGCGGCGTCGGATCTGGCTTGCCACGTGCGCGACGAGCTGACGGGGCGCGGCTGGCCTGATGCCTTGCTGTGCATGAGCGGCAACGGAAGCTATTTGCTATACGCAATCGAGCTGCCCAACGACGGGGACAGCGACGAGCTGGTGGCCCGCGTGCTGGCTGGCCTGCAGCAGTACAACACCGCCGCGGCGACGATCGACACCACGGCCGTCAACGCGGCCCGCATCTTGAAGGTGATCGGCACGACGGCCCGGAAGGGGTCGCATCTGGTGAATGTGTCGGGACTCGCAGATCGGCCGCACCGCCTGTCTTGGTTTGAGCCGCCCGCCGGCAAGCTTGATCCCGTACCGCGCGCCCTGCTGGAAGCCATCGCAGCTCCGCGTGAAACACAGACAGCGGCGGCAGGCAGCAACGGCAGCAGCAGCGGCAACGGCACCGCATCTTCATCATTCGACATTGCCCGCTGGATTCAGAAGCATAGCCTGGACGTGTCCGAGGCACGCGACTGGCCGGGGCACGGCAAACGCTGGACTCTCAACAAGTCCCCGATGTGTGAACATCACGGGGACGGTCCGTTCATCGGCACAATGGCCAGCGGCGCTATTGTGGCCGGTTGCCACCACAACTCATGCAAGGGCAGCTGGGGCTGGAAGGACCTACGGGCCAAGGTGGAACCGAAGGTGGATCTATCCGGCCTGCTGAATGATGATGTTAACGCGCGATTCATCACCAATGGAGCGGTGACGTTTGAACCGGACGACAATGGCAAGCTGAAGCGAGTGGTCCTGCCGCTGGAGATGCAGACTGTCATCGACCAGGTGAACCGCGAGACAGGCAACGGCCTGGCTTTTGCCAACGGCAGCCTATTCACCGTCGCAGGCGCAAAGGTGCGATGGCTCGAAAAGGCCGAAGATCTGTTCGCGCATCTCCACCTGGTGAAGCCGGTGCGATGGCACAGCGGAGAATGCTTTGTCACCCGCGCCGAGTCACGTTCCGCGCTCATCGGGCAGGCCCGGCAGTACAAGGCAATCGAGAGCTACCCGCACGAGCCGCTGGTGCAGGACCACTTCTACCTGTGCCAATCGCCGACATCTGGTGACGGCCGGACACTATCTACGTTCCTGGATTTCTTCTGCCCCGAGACGCCGGTAGACCGCGACTTGCTGCAGGCCGTGCTGATGACGATGGCCTGGGGTGGACCTGGCGGTAAGCGGCCGGCGTTTATGTTTCTGGCCCGTGGGCGAGGCAAAGGCAAGACCACTGCGGCGGAGAAGCTCGCCAGCGTGTTTGGCGGCTGCATGAGTTTCTCGCTGGGTGACAGCGCGAAGGACATTAAGGAGAGGCTCTTGTCGCAGGAAGCACTCATCACCCGCGCGGCGATCCTGGACAACATCAAGACGAGCAAGTTTTCGAGCGGCGACATCGAGGCGATTATCACGGCCGAGACGATCAGCGGCAAGAGAATGTACATCGGCGAAGCCAGCCGGCCCAACACCATCACCTGGATGGTGACAGTCAACGGCGCGGCGCTGAGCAAGGATATGTCGCAGAGGTGCATCCCCATCAGGCTGGCAGACCCGACGTTCTCGCGCGACTGGGACGCCGACATCCTGGAGTTTGTGGAAGCCAATCGGGACCAACTGATCGCGGACACCATTGGTGCGCTGCGCGGCAACACGTTCCCGCTCAAGCGGTACACGCGCTGGGGGATGTGGGAGCGCGACGTCCTGGAGAAGCTACCCGAGCCAAACGAGGTGCAGCAGGTGATCCGGGAGCGACAAGCGGCGCTGGACACCGACGCGGAGGAAGCCGGGAGCGTATGGGACTACTTCCGGAGCCGGCTGGAAGATTTGCAATACGACACCGATTCGGACGTGATCTTCATTCCGTCGCGCGTCGCCGTTCGGTGGCTGAGTGAAGGTACGGGCCGGACCTACAACGCCAGCAGCGGCCCCCAGTATCTCAATCAGCAGATCGACGAAGGCGAAATCCGCAATCTCACTCGTTCGGCTGGGCACGCCTGGGGGCGGGGATACCGCTGGACAGGTGCGGACGCAGACCCGGCTGGTCGGGAGACGCGGACGGACATTGAGGACCGAATCCGCAGATACCAGACGTCAAACCCCCCGGAATACGCAAACCGGTGGGACACGTAGGACATGTAGGACACCTTTTTCTAATTGTACCCCAACGCGCGAGAAAGAGTCAGAAACACGCTTGAACCCCCAACAAGGCACAATCACGCAAAGGTGTCCTACATGTCCTACATGACCCACGGAAGGAACCCTAGTATGCCCAAACCACCTATTCAACGTCGTTGCTTCACCTTCGGCTGCACCGGCATCCCCGAGGGCACGTGCTGGGAATGTCCAGCGTGCAAGCAACGCATCCACCGAGCATCCGAGCGCGCCACGGCACGAGCGGCCGAGGCTAAGGCGTTGGCCTCGCGGACACGGTGCGTGACGGCGGACACGTTATTAG
>JAAYDI010000075.1 GCA_012729315.1 Planctomycetaceae bacterium | reverse complement strand
TGAATCACCGTCCAGATTCGTTCGCACCAGCGACGGCCATCTTCACTCCGCGTGCCTTGCGTGATGCGGCGGTGGATGGCGACAAAGCGGATGGCTTGTTCCGCCAAATTGTTGGTGGGCTCGACGTCCGGCTCGGTGATTGCTTAATGCCGACGAATCTCAAACTGAATGAAGCCCATCACCGTTTGCCATTTGCGGGGGCGGTCGCAGTATAATGCAACCTGTGATCAGTTCTCATCACACTCAGTCAACCGGAGCCAACCATGATCCGCTTCACCACCGCCCTTATTCTGGCAACTGGAGTCCATCTCGGTAACGTCATGGCTGAAGAAGACACCCAGCACGCCACACCCTCCGAGTTCAAAGTTCATCCCATCGGCCACGTCGAGAAAATGGGGGAACGGATCGTGATCATTATCGACAAATCATACCAGGACGGCCTGCTCGGATTGGAGCACTGGTCGCACATCCAGGTAATCTGGTGGTTTGACAAGAACGACACGCCGGCCAAGCGGACGATCCTTCAGGTCCATCCCCGGGGAGACCAGAAGAATCCACTCACTGGCGTGTTTGCTTGCCGCGCGCCGGTGAGACCCAATCTGATTGCCCTGAGCCTCTGCAAGATCGTCTCGGTAAAGGAGAATGTGGTCGAGATCGAGAAGATCGACGCCTTCGAGGGGACGCCGGTGTTGGATATCAAGCCGTATACGCCGGGCCAGGATTCGGCTGTCGAAGTCCGCGTGCCCGACTGGACGAAGCCAAAGTGACGGCAAGGTTCTGTCACGGGCGTGTCGTGGCCGTGTGCGGTGGTGAGCAGCTATGTGAGCGCAAAATAGGGGCTGTGGGGCATGCAGGCGATGAACAATCGGCGGCCTCCGAGACCGAAAACAGCCGCATTCCCAGGCCGGAGTCAGAGTGTCTGTTTCCGAGCGTTACTATGAAAGGATTTAGCGGAGAGGACAGGATTCGAACCTGACCAATGCCAATGGGGGGGGCCATGCCTGCTGTTCGATCAGGGCACGGAAGACTTGGATGGTGGCCCTGACACACCCTTTTGCGGCCTGCCGAAGCAGGGAGTGCGTGAAGCGACGAAGCCGGCTACCGTACAAGGATCCTGGTGATGTTGCTCCACGATTTTTTTGAGACGATTTACCTGCCCCTGAAACTGCGGAACCGATCGGATAACACGGTCCGGCTCTACCGCTACAGCATCCGCTGTTTCGAGGAGACCTTAGGGCGACCCGCAACCCTTGAGGATTTGACCGACACTCAAGTGTCCATGCACTTGGCCCGTCTCGTTGCGGACAAGCGCAGTCCGTATACCGTGAACAAGGAACGCTCCCAGCTCCTGGCTATCTGGTCGTTCGCGGCACGGAAGAGGTACGTCGAGGCCTTCCCCGATGTCGAGCCCGAGGTGGCGCCAAAGCGGGCCCCCCTCGCCTGGCTGGAATCGGACATGCGGCGACTCGTGCAGGCCTGCCACGATCAGACCGGATACTACGATGGCATCCCGGCTGCTACGTGGTGGATCGCCATACACGAAGTCTGTTGGGACACGGCAGAACGCATTGGAGCGATTCGCCAGCTCACCTGGGAGCACCTCAACAGCGACGGCTGGCTGATCGTTCCGGCAGAGCTGCGCAAAGGCAAGCGTGAGGATAAGTGTTTTCTGCTCGGGCCCGACACGCTCGGGACGCTCCAAGCTATCTCACTGCCAGAAAGACGCCTCATCTTCCCGTGGCCATTCAGTACCACGTACCTGTACCATGTCTACCGGAAGATCTTGCGCCGCGCAGGCCTGCCGACGGACTCGCGCAGCAAGTTTCACCGCCTGCGGCGCACCGCGGCCAGCTACTACGAAGCTGCAGGCGGAAACGCGACCGACCTACTCGGTCATGCCAACAGAGAAACGACGAAGCGATATCTGGACCCACGGATCGTCAAACAGAAGCAACCGTCCGAAGTGCTGTTTCGCCTGGAAGGCGTTGCCCATCATGGTATCAACAGAAGTCGCAGCGGAACGTGAGAGATGCGTGCGATGCGTCGAGTGTCACCTCGCAAATGTCAGCGACAACCCCGTGATGACGCGAATGCTGACGCGAATCGCCAACATGATTCGTTCTGGTGCCGAGAGCCCAACGCCGCTCGGCCGGATCGATTCTGCTGCCGAGGACAGAGACGAGGGCAGAGACGCGGGATAGTCCTGTCGCGTCTATAGTCCGCCCACGTTTGCCTCAGGCCACAGCAACCGGTGCTCCCATGCCACATCCTACGCCAGCCTATACGTGATTGCCGTACTCGATGCCGACACACGCGTACGGAATGATGCTGACTCGCCGGGCGACACCACCATATACGCGTAACTACGGTGGAACACTATCTGGAAGTGATGATGTGGTATTTGGCACAATACTTAACTCATCCACCCAGGCTTCAATTGCGGCATTGTTTGTAGCAAGCACAACTAATGACTGAGTCGCGTTTGTCACCGTGACAATCTTCGAAAAACGGCCATCAGAACCAATTGTACTTGATACTGGTGAAGCAGGAGTAATTGCGTGCGCCGCGCCTTGATTTGAGGTTTTCTTAATGTTCACAGAGACTCCGCTACCAATCACACGACCAGATACTCTATACTTCTGCCCCAATTTAAGCCCAAGATCCTGATAAAAATGACAGACCACAGGAGATCCGTCGCCGTTGGCTACAAGATGCACGCCTTCGTTTGTCCATTCCGCTGTATCATACGGTAATGTTGAATGGTTAATCCAGTTAGCGATATTGCTATCAAATGTACCGTTTGTAACGCACTCACCGGGCGCAGTTGTTGCGACTACATAGTCAACAGGATTACATTTGATTTGCCAAGCAAACGACTGACCGTTGCTGCCTGGGTCTGTGTCAGCGGTAACCGTAAACGTAGTTGCAGATACAGCAGTGATGGCTAAAAGTTTACTGTTTGATATATTAGTTGCGGTAAGCACAATATCCGACGTTTTGGGAACTACAGAAAGTCCGTGGGCAATAGTAACTGACGTACTCCCGCCTGGTATTAGCGCGGTACCACGCGATTTATACGCGGCAACGACATTATTGGCCACGCCGTATACCGTGCTATTTGCATTTACGATCGCTCCTGTTTCCGCAACAACCCACTGCGTTGGCGATAGTCTGTCAGTCCCAGTGATCGCATTATTTACTTTAATATTGTTATATATTCCTGGGCCGCTGCACGCAACAATCCCAGTAGACAAGCCATACGCCTGTATACCGTTAATCAAAACGTTTGCGGCTACCGAACTTGCGGTACTGCCATCTGCTCCATATCCGCTGCCTAAGCGCAACCAGTGTCGACATTTTGCCGTCGCGTCATATGCTGTTAAATTGTCATTTGACTGTACGTTACTAAACGTTAAATTGCCGCAGATTGTTGAATTTTCTGCAGACAGCTCTGCATAAACTTTACAGTCGGTGTTGTAGCACACTTCCGTGTACATATCTTCAAACAGGTGGTTCAAATTATCCGCTTTTGGAATAAAAATAAGCGGCCTATCACCATAGTAACAATTTTCAAGCATCAGGCCGCTGGCGCGGACATGTGGACTACCGACCCAGATACAGCAACGTTCCCGCTCTGGTGTTTGCAGGTATCCAACATCGCCAGTAGCCTCGTTGTAAAACGGATGTGTTGTATCTGCCGCGTCGGGCCAATCTTCTTTATAATTTGTTGAGTAATGCGCGCGAGCGGCGCCAACACCATATTTCACCTCATATAAAGTCATGTTACGGCTATCTGCGGCATCGCTACCTAACGGATACGGATCGCTATCGTTATTTGCGTGCCAAATACCGCGCGCATAACCAATTCGTACGTTTTCTAGTCTTATGTTGTCGCATGTTCCTAACCGCAACGCAAATCCACGACAATTTAGAATATGAATATCTCGCGCAAATGATTTCCAGCATGTTGGCATATCCAACGCACTCTGTCTTGTTTGCTCGATTTGTACTTTCTCAATACCAGAAAAGTGAAATTGCCTTGCAAGTAATAAGCCACGACATTTATGCGACGCTTTAATCTTAATGCCACTGACGACCGCACGACTAAATCCGCCTCTATCGCCAACAGTGTTACCGTAACATGCAAGAACATAGTCGGTTGCGAGCCAATTATTCCCTACTGCCTCAATTAAAGCCGCGCCCAGTGAAATAATACTTGGACCGTAGGCTCTAGGTTGCTCGGGTATCCCTGAAACTAGCGGCGCATTAACATAATAATGTCCTTGAAGTCTAACAACACCAATAGGCCCGGCATGATATGCGCTTACACTTAACTGTGGCGCCGTAAGACTGTTCAGTGCATTCTGAATATTGGCCGTATCTGTAACACCGGTTGTGTCCCCTGACGGTGTAATGTGCAGAACATTGCTGCCGAACAACGCCCTTCGTAAATTCTCCACACTCAGCGCCGTGCTATTCGTGAGCAGCACTCGATCTTGATCGGACACCGACAAGGCGCTCGACACGTCCGTTAACCGTGTATACCCAGTGGGCATTGCCATAGCAGAACCTTTCCGTGTCTAACCAATCAAGCCTGTTGTATCCGCAAGCAGCAGCAGCGTTCCGTCTATCAACAGGAGTCCATGCAAATCCCTAAGCGTATCCGCGATAGCGGTGACCCAGTTATACAGCACCGGATCTGTGCCGCCACTGTAGATCGCCACCCCCGACACTCCCGGCAAGGAGAATACGTACTGCAACGCATTGATCCACTCAGTCTCCAGTAGAGGTTCGGTAGCACCGCCTACCTGCGGTGCCATCATAGGGTAGACAGGCTTCCCGTTTGCGATCCTGACGGCCTCTTGGATTGCGGACGTGGCGTACAGCTTCCAGTCGGAGAATGGATTGTTCGAGTCATCGCTGTATAACACGTAGACGCGCGGCACGAGGAAATCGACGTACTGCCCAAGCATGGCATACGTGCGATCGTTGCGCGTCATCCACGACGAAATGTTCGCCGAGTATTTTACGATGTCGTAGGCATTCGCCTCGGCGATCGCACGCGCTAACAAGACGAAGTACCAGTATTGCACGTCGGGCATGATGGCGTAGAAGCCGATCGGTCGTGACGATCCCTCCGACCACATGCGTGCGGCCAGTTGCAGGTTGGGACCGGCAACATCCCATTCCGTTTTCAGATCCCACGCCTCTATGTCCATGACGAGCGGGGACGATTCCGCACCAAACATGCTGATGTAATACTGGATCCTCGCCGGGTCAATGACGCCGTCTCTGATGTTCCAGAAGCTGGTGGTGCCCAGCCGATATGATGTCGCACCTGCCGCGATTGCCTCCGCGTCATACGACAGCACAAACGGCGAGAACTCGCCGCGGCTGTCCTCGTCCGCAATGGTGGCGAACATCTCCGTGATAAACGCAGCTGATTTTTCATCGGCTGCGTACTGTTTGACGAGTTGGTTAGCGGCGGTGATGATCGCGCTCATAACCTGGTATTCCATCCCGCGATGAGGGCGATGCGACCTGGGAATGGGTAGAGTCCCTCGCTGTAGCTACCGACGGCACAACGAGTCCAGTTGGTGATGTCGTCAAGCCATTTGCCGTCGTTACCCACGCCTCCCCCGGTCATCGTTTGCTTCACGGCATCGACGTAGTGCTCCCACTCGGTTGCGGCTTCGTTGGTCGTCCACGTGGCGACGGCCTTGTTGGTGCCAACGACGGTCGAGCCTGTACCTGAGCTAACCACGGGACCATCAACAGACGCGCGCGTGTACGTTTTCGCCGTCGAGCCATACCCGAAGCCGATTGCTCTCGCTGTGACGCCTCCATCGTACCCGCTGATCACGCAGGACAGGACAGCACCATTTGCGACTGTCATTTGTGTGACTGCGACGATCGTACCGCTCTGGCTGCTCAATGCGGCGCGAAGGGCGGCTGTCTGCCTGCTGACTAGGAAATCATCACTGCCATCAAACAACAATGCTGGGCGGTTGCCAATGCCACATTCCAGCCAGCGGGGCTGCTCTGCTTCCAGTGGTTGTGTAAACGTGACGCCCCCGACCTTGGCCACCCAACTGGCAACCAGTTCTGAGTCAAGACACGGGTTGCCGGCCGCATTCAACACGCCATACGAGGCGTCAAGAAGAAACGTGGGATGGAGTTCCCGAATCGTCTTGAGCCGCGTTATCAGCAACGCATCGTCCATGATGTTTGGATCGACCATGTCAGCCCTCAGCGTTCTGCATCACGCGATTTCCCGTGGCCCGCCGCTTTGCAGCCTGCAGTGCGAGATGGCACTGCTCATCTCGTTGGCTGCGTCACAGATCGACTGGGCCGCACTGAGCATTTTTTCCATCACGACGGAATTTGTCTGCAAGCTATCCAACATCTTTGTGCGGATGAAGTCCTCGAGCTGGGCGATACGTGCGTTCGATTCCTTTTCTCGCTCGCGTGCTTCACGCATCGTCTGCCGGATCAGGTATCCGAGCGTGGCAAACGATGAGACAACGATTACGACGAACAGGATGCTGACCCAGCCTTCGGGCCTGGCCGCCTGCACGGCCTCCTCGACGCCTGGGATCTGTGCAAGTAACTGCGGCATCGTGCTGCCCCCTCCATGACTCGTGGTTGTCGGTCGTTAGTTGGCCGGGCCCAGGACGGCGTCCAGCACGGCGGTGATCGCAGCATAGCCCGCCGCACGCGTGGCCTCGTCGATCGTGTCTTCGACCTGCGAGGGAATGCCTGGTACGTCCATCGCGACCAGCCGGTCCACGGCGGACTTGCACGCCTGCTCGACCTCATGGCGGTATTGCTCGCCGAGTCGCAGGGCAGCATCGACGGCCCACTTGATCACGGCGGCGAGGCTGAGGCTGCTGTCGGAGCCCACGACCAGCTCCGACGGCTTGCTCGTGACAGCCACTTCCATACGCCACAGGACTTCGCTTTTCAGTTCTTCAAGACCCATTAGGTTCGTCCTCTCTTGGTTTCAACCTGACTTTGATCGGCGTCTCACGCCCAAACGCGGTAACATTGAATTCTACGCCGTTCATCACTTCTTCCACGCCGTCACAGATAATAATTAGCGTCTGCATTGCCTGCTGCACCAGGCCGACAATCAACTTGTCTGTCGACTCCAATTGCGCAGACGCCTGCTTCATCAGCTGCTGCGCGTTGGCCAGCGTAGTAGCGGCATCGGCCTTCAAACTCCGAAGTGTGTGACGGCGTGGCATATCTCACCTCGATTGATAGTGGACCGCGTGCTTTCGTGCAGTTTCGCAATCCCGCGCGCCTTCCATCGTTTTGTGGTCACATTCGCACAGTGGAATCCTCCTGGCAGGCTTCTCATCCGACACGGCAGCCAACCGCCATGTGCCGGTTGGCTTGTCGCTTTCGTCCAGCATTTCCAGGGTCTGGATCCACCACGCCATGGGAGACCTACTCGACTGTGGTACTCGGCTCCTTCGCCAGGAAGAAAAACGGCAGGATGGACATGATGAATTCAATGATCATCTGCAGGATGGACTGCCAGTCCGGACTGGCGCCGTACTTCGCCTCCATCACATCCACAGCTGCCGCACAGCAGTCTTCCTCATCCCACTCGGGATGATCGCGCCGCGCCTGACGCCGCGCTTGATTAAATTCACGCAACAGACGGAATTTCTCCACGAACTTCATGACTCACCTCTCATGACTCACCTCTTTGGTTGCAACTATGTTGCTGCCCACGCGGGCACGTAAAGACCACCAGGCGAACGCGCGAAACGAGAACCGCTCGCCAACTCAACGGGCACGGTGGACACGCCGCCGTACGCCTCGCTGAACACACTCTTGCTACCCGTCAATTCGATCCAGGTCGTCTCGCCGTGACTGTTCTGGATGATTGGGACTAGGTTCATGTACGCCCCTTCTTCCCATCTGACACCGACGCACATGAGAGCATGACCCCACCAGATGTAGGCGATGTACAGCGGGCAGCCGTAGCACAGGCAGCTCAAGGCGTGCTGCCACATGATCGTGACATTCGCGTTGTTGCAGTCCCACACGCTGTCCAGCCGGTAGAACTTGCGCTGACTGTCGTACTGCGCCCAGAACGACGCACTGCGGTTGGTGCTGTTGAAGTCCACGCCCTGCGGGAGCGGGCAGATGCCCTCGCTCCTCGCCTTGTCGATGAAGCTGTCCAGGTACCACCCGGAGTTCCGCCAGTTGACCCACTTGCCCTGGGCCACAGGGGACAGCATCACCGCTGGCTTGTCCTCCATCGCACGGATGGTGAGGACCCACGATGTGCCACTCCAAGTCCAGCAGTACCCCAGGCCGTTCTGATAGGAACGGAATCCCTCAGGGGCCCACGTGTCCCGCTGATGGTACATGGGAAATATCTTGTGGGTGTGACAGTATTCGATCACCTCCTTGTATGTGTCCTGCGGCACGAGCACGTCAGGGTACGCCTCGACTGGCATTAGCCCGCACCGCAATGCCGCCATGGACGCGTACGTCGTTTGTCGGGGGAGTGCCTCGGCCACTTCTGGCCTCGTTTTCATCTCCAGCAAGGCTTGTACGTGCGAGGGGTTGTCGGTGTCGTAGCGGGCAAGTGCGACCATCAGCGCACCTCCTTTCCCGAAGCGGCCAGCAACTCGCGGAACTGCGACGAGTCACTGGGCAATGGATGAACAACAATGTCACCACCTTCCTTGGGGGCGATCCCGACCGCGGGCAGCGTCTTGCCCTGGACGGCCTGATACCACGCACGATACTGGCCCGGCACACTGCCGGGATCAATTCGGGTAGGGTCAAGTACCTCCAGGAAGACATGTCCCTGATCTCTCAACCACTGGCGTTCGACGAGGCTGGTGAACAGGGCTCGCTGTTCCTTCGGGAGGTTGTCTCGTTGGTCCGCTGTCACGAAGAACATCACTTGATACGGGCCGGCTGGCTGAGGGGGGTAGGGTGGGACCACCTCGCCTACTACTGTGAAGGTCGCTTTCGTGTCGTATTCACCATCGCCAAGATACGACTGGATTGTGATTTCCTTACCGCTGCCATCGACGAACGTCACAGGCACGATATGCAACCACTCGCGTTTGTACGCGATCTGGTACGTGCCTGGCGGGGCGCAGATCACAAGGTGGGTCGCATCGACACGGTATACGTTCTCTTCAGTGAGTTCGGCCGGCAAGACCCAGCCAGGCCCCTTGACGCGAGCGCCTGCGGGGATGTCCGTCTTCACACTGGCCGGGATCGGCTGATACTGCTTCGACTCGGCCGGCACTTCGATCTGGCTCAACCCGATCGATTGGAAGACCAGCAGGAGTAGAATCACCAACACACTTTTCATCTTTGGCCATCTCCTGTTTAGTGCCATCATCGTCCCGCAGCGCCAGCTGCAGACTTTCTCGCCTCGGCCCTGGCCTTGGATCGTTTGGCTAGAGTATTCATCAGTGCCTCGATCTTGCGGGCCTCTTCCAGTTCTTCTGGCGTCATCGTGGCTTCGATTTCTTGGGGGATGTACGTCTTCACGAACGTCTTGCTCCCAGAACGCCGCATCAGTTGTTGCGCGCGTACCCGCAGCAGCGCATCCTGCGCTGCCGGGGAGACGCGTGTAATTCGCGCACCTGTCAGAAGGTTCACACCCGTCTTGATCGCCTCTGCGGCACGGGATTTCCTCATCGTCGGATCCGTTACCGTGCGAAGCGGACCCGTGAGCTGCCGCGCCGTCGTGGTCAGTCGGGATAGCGGCGAATTGGCAACCGCGAACTCGACCCACTCGCTGCCGGGCCACCGCACCGCTTCTCTCCGCCCAATGAGATTGGCCAGGGTGCGGCCGATCGTCGGGTCCAGGTCCTCCAGGCTGCGTCCGCCCATCGGGCCCTTCTGGAAGAAGCTCTGCCCGGCCATCCACTCGAGCGGTGCTTTCAAGAGCGGATTCAACCGCGACCCCGCTTCGAGCAATCCGCCGCGGACGCCTCCTCCCAAGAACCCGAGCGGGTCCTCCATCATCAGGCCCGCGCCCGTCAGGTAGCTGCGCCCGCCCTCTGCATCTTCACCGAGGGGGACGCTGGTCGTCTCGGCCACGTAATCCGGCGTCATGATGTCTGGACTACGCACGCGGTTGGCGCCACGGAGCAGCTGGGCCAGCTTCCCGCCAGGTCGCTGCATCAGTTCCGTCGGCATCCAGACGGCCATGCCCTTCGTGAACTTGAAAAAGGGCATCGCACGCTGCATGATCTCGCGTTCGAACGGCGTGAAGTAGCGCGCGTCGTAGACGGCCTGGCTGCGCAACACCTCGGCCGCCGCCTGCTGGGGATCGACGCCCCTGCGCAATTGGTGCACGAAGGCCGAAATGCGGTTGAAACCCTCCACAATGCCAGAGGCCTCTTCGCCGGCCGCAGCTGGTGCGAATCCGGATGCCACGCGGTTGCGCACACCTCGCACCGCCAACGGATTCCAGGACGTACCCGGCTCGCGTCCGATCACTTTACGCCCGATGCGGCGCAGGCTGAATGCCTTGAACCCCACGCGCGGGATCTCGGACGCCAGGTCAATCAGTCGCTGCGGAGACGTGATTCCCTCGATGCCAGCCTGCGACATGACTTCACTCGCATATCGCCCGGTCATGTTGTGCGCGTACGCCAGCTCGCCCAGCAGATTGGTCGCCGTCTCTGGAGTCAGCTGCAGTCCCCGATCTCGCGCCAACTGCTGCACCGCCGGGATGCTCTCGGCATCCTTCACGATCTCGCCGCTCAGCAACGCGTGCGTGTCGCGCACACTGCGGAGCGACCAGTTGCCGGTGAGCCAATTGTTCACCTGACCACTGACCAGGTTCCGTGTGTGGAACGCCGGCCAGACGCCCGTCTGGTAGCCTTTCCAGAAATTGGTCACCGAGTCGACCGCCTTGAGCACGCCCTGCACTGGCTGTGGCGACTGGAACCCTGTGGCGATCCGGCTGATCGCCGTAGCGGTTTCATCGGTCACGCGGTTGGTCAGCATGTAGCGTACGATGTCGTTGTCCGTGACATCCTCCGCGGCCTTCCCCAAGCCCACGCCGAGGTCATGCCGGAATATCGCGATCTGCTGCGGTGTCATCTGCGACGCCACGTCATCCCACAGACGCCTGCCGAATACTTCCGGGTCAATGTGTCCGGCCACGCCGCTCAGGGCTTGACGCAGTGTCTTGTACCCTTCCTGTCGGGCAGCTTGGCCTGGGTGTATCAACACCCCCTTCGACAGAACGTACTCACGCAGCGAACGCAAGCCTGCAGCCTGGGACGCCCCCATGACCGCGTAGCTGTGCAGGTCGAGCATGGGATGGTTCGCGAAGAATCCTAACTTGCGATGCTCCTCGGGCAGGTTCGCAACCCACTTCGCCAACGCCTGGTAGCGGTCCTTGACAATGCCATCTGTGTCTTTGAACCACTTCGGGATCACGCTGCCGTATTTCTGCTCGATGACGCCGGCAACTTCCTCGACCGGCCGCCGCCCAATGATGGCATTCTCGAGGTCGTCGTCTTTGATCAGCTTGCGGAGCGTCGTCGTCTCGTCGGCAATCGCATGCACCGTCCCCTGATCGTCCGTGAATGGAGAGAAGATCGGATTACGCTTGCGGGCCGAGGGATTCCGCATGTCGAAGGGCTTGGAGATGCCACCACCACTCTGGAGGCTCACCTCGGGAAACTCTTCCTGCAACCCGTAACGCGGCCAGTGCTTGGCCAGGGGAGACTCGTAGTGGGCGATCTTCCCGCCCTCGGCGAGCACGCTGTCGCGGATCGAATCTTTGAAGCGCTCCGCGTCCTGCACGACCGCCTGGACTTCCGGCGTGAGATTGTGCCAGGCCGTGCCCCTCTGCGTCTCCTCAAACGCACTGCGCAGCAGGTCGGCCTTGCTCTCGTCACCCCATCCCAAGTCAACGAGTTTACGCGTGTAGTCAGCGATCTGCACATTCGCCTTGGCACGGGCCGCTTCGCGTGCGGTGAACGCCTTGCGTGCGAAGATCTGCCCGACTTCACCAGGCACGCCGCCCAGTTTGGCGGCGAATAACCTGGCAGCCGTGTCGACCGGAGCGATGTTAAGCCCTGGAATCTTCCCGTAGCGAATCGCACGGCCGATCTTGTCCAGCTCGGTTGCGAACTTCTCGGCTTTCGGGCCAAAGCCCACGACCTTCTTCGGCGTGCCCAGGACGCCCAGGCCGAACATGCCACGCAGGGGCTCATCCGCCAGGTCTGTGAGATTGAGCCCTTGCTTCTGTGCAGCGGTCTGGATGGCGCGTACCTCTCCCGGAGTGGAGTGCTGCAGCACGTCCGAGAGCGTGGTGCGCACCGCTGCCTGACGCGGGCCGAACGTGCCGACCTTCGTCTGTGCCGCTTTCGCTGCGATAGTCGGCACATTGCCGGCGACGCTAGCCTGCTTCACCAGCCTGCCGGCCTTCGTCGCGACGCCGAACGGAAATACGTACGTGAGCGGATCCAGGGCGATGTCCGCAGCCAGGCCACCTGCAAAGTTGCCTAAGGTGTCTTTCGAGCCAGCCAAACCCCATTGGCGGATGAGGTCTCGGCCGGTCGTCCGGTTCGTCGGGGAGAAAGGGTGCAGCAGTTGGTCCAGCGGATTCTCGCCTGCGACCACATCGCGGACCATGGATCCAGGCACGTCCAGGAAGTTGCCGATGGCGCCGATTCCACCCAAGGCAATGCGACCGGCCTTGCGGGCGATCGACTCTTCCTCCTCTGGAGAGATATCCATACCAGTCGCTGCCCGGCGCCCGGTAGGCCTACCGATGCGTGGTAAGGACGGTAATTCGACCAGTGGCATCCGTGTCATCTACTACACCTTAACCGGCCGCGCGCCGCGCCCAGTCCGCCGTCTCGCGAGTCATCCGTACGCCACGACGACTGGGCCGGATGTAATCTGGCCGCAGCATTTCACGCCCACCATACGGTGCACCCGGCGAAAAGAGATTGCCCAGGAAGTTACCGACCTGTTTGAGGCCCAGATACCGATTGAGGAACCCGACTCCCGTCGGATACTCGACGTTGGCTGTCGGATTGCCGCTGATCTGCTGCACCAGCGCGTTCAGCGCGCCGTCGGGCCATCCAATGGCGGTACCAATCCGGACCACCTCTTGCGGAGTTTTGCCCTGCGCCCAGAGCGGTAGTGCCGGGGCCCCGCCTGCCGCTGTTCCGCCGGCTGGTATTCCCGGCTCGCCCGCCATGTCCATGCCAGGTGCCCCCGCGGCGCCGGACGTTGGCGCACCGCCGAACTCCCGGTTCAGTTGGGCCTCGATCTGTTCCTCGCTGGCCTCGGGGTACTGGGTTCGCAATTGATCGCGGCGTTGCGACTGGAGCATCTGCCTTTGCATGGTCTGCTCATTCGCAGCAGTTCTCCCCTGCGCTCGAATCTGTTCCATGCGTTCCGTGCCCTGTTGCATGCTCTCAGCGTGCTGCTGCCGGCCCTGTTCGAGTTGAGCTGCTAGGCTGTCCCGTCCGAGACCAATCTGTGCAGCCCGTTGTTCGCGCTCGAATCCCAGTTGAGCCTGCTGCATCTTCATCGCGTCCAGGCGCGCCATTCGCCGCTCGTCAAAGTCGCCACGCATCATATCGCGTCGGATCTGCAGTTCCTCACGCTGGATTTCACGATTCAGCGCGGCTTCCTGTGCCGCCGCTCGGGCACGGAACATTTCTGCACCGGCGATGGGAGATCTCGCAACAGCCTGGGCAGCCAGGGCGTTGTCAAACGCCAGCTGCTGCGGACCCCCGCTCATGCGCCAGTTGCGTTCCTGCCTGTCCGCCATGGCATTGGCGACGACCGGCGCACGCTTCGCTGCGATCGCCGCCGCCCGATCCGCAGGTCCGCGTCCCTCGTATTCACCCACCCCTGCCAGGTACCGCTGACGCTTCGCCTTGGCCTCCTCGATGCGCGCCGCCTGCTCGGCGAAGCCGGGACGCGGATCCGTGGAGATATCGTACCGCTGAGGCGGCAGCAGGCGATCAATCAAGCCGCCCAGTCCGCTACGCGGTGCCGTGGGCAAACCGCCGCCGGCCAGAATTCTGTCTCGCGCCGACGCACGCTCTTGGTCGCGATAGCGGATAGTCTCCAGCAGCTCCCGCTGCTGATCGAGGTTCATTCCCGTCGGAGCGACTGCTTCCTCGGTGGCGACGGGGCCCATCCAATACCGGCCCCGCATCACGGTGTTGGGACTGCGGTTTCCTGTGCGGGCGAACATCTGCCGCCGCAACTCTTCGTTCCCGGCCGCCCGGCTATCGAGGATTGCGCGGCCTTCACTGGCCAGCCGGCTTTGCAGCTGCGCCGACGCATTCTCCCACCCTGCCTGGTCGAACGGACCTTGCGGCCGCTGCCCTTCGGCCCATGCCTGCGAGGCGATCGCCTCGGTCTCGGGAGAGACCTGGCCGGTCACAGGATGGCCAGCCTGCATCTGAGCGTTGGCCGACTGCAGATTTCTCAGGGTCAAAAACTCGGCTGTCCTGTCCGGAGGCGTGAGGCTTCCTCCTCCAAGGGAGCGCTTCTGCATGTCACGCAGGGTCATGCGAGGGACCTGGGATGGACGAATCGGGCCACGCTCCAACGTGATCGGCGAAGGAGTTCCATCGGGCCCCACGCGGCGCCTCTGCTGGTCCGTGCGCAGCACAAGGTCACTAAGCGCAGGGACCACTGACGCGCGTGATGCGTTCGCCATTCCCGGTAGCCCAGGGGCCCTGCGAATGTTCGTGGCTTGCGGCTGGGGGACCGCCGGTTGTGCGATTGCCGCAGGTGTGCCATCCGTAATCGGACCCAGCTGAAATTGCCACGCCATGGGCTTTGCGCCCGTATTCGGGTACTGCAGCACGTGCGTGCCAGCCAGGCCTCTCTTTGGCCCTCGCTGTCTCGGGACGGCACCGATCGACGGAGTTTGTGGCAGTACGTTGTGGCTGGCCAAGGGCAGACGCGGCATGATAGGTACTCCTTGTTTCAATAGTACGCACAAACCCACATTAGACAGCCTGCCTATTTTCGGCGCATTCCCACACCCATCGCGCCAGCCAGTGGAATAGTCGGCACGACGCGCAGCAGGTACTTCGTCAGCTTCGGAAATAGGCGTCTGGTGAATCGGCCACATAGGCTGCATCACTTAGCACTCCCATCATCCACCTCCTTGACGACCTGACTCTTCGTCTGCACACGTTCCACTACCAGTCGCAGTATGCGCTCGATCGTGTGTGCATCCATCTGCGTGTCCTGAAACGTCAGGCTGAACTCCTGCACCCACGCCACGATCTCAGGGATGTGCTCCAAGCAGGCGACACCCCAGTCGTCCAACTGCTGCTGATGCTGGAACTTCTGGCATCTACCAAGCATTCTACTCAGCTCTGTGCCAACTCCCTGGGAGTGGGTGCGGCTGACGCTGTACGCGGCGCGTGCGTGGCCCATCTGCCCTGGGCCCTGCCCGCGATTCCATGCGTCTCGGTAGTCCTCACGTTCCCTGCAGAGTTGCAGCCAGTGCTGCGTTTTTCGGCATTGGTGCGCATCGCACCAAAAGGTCCCGTTGGGGGCGACGGCTTCATCTCCTCTGCATTGGCACTGGTGAATAGGGGTAATGCTCATTCTGTCACCGAGATCCAAAACTCCCCAGTCGTAATCTCCAGTTCCGTCAGCGGGTCGTAACACAGACGGCAATTCAGATCACCGTATGGTCCGGTCGCCTCATATGGTCCGAACACTAAGTTAAATGGGACGCACGTGCTCAACACAGTCGCTTCCGCACCATCGCACCGATCAGGGTTCATGTGGCAACAGTCGTTATCCACGAAGTCCAGTGACAGCGTGAAATTCTGCCCTTCATGCTCGGCTGGATCCTGGGCGGCACAGTGCATGACACACAGAATTGTGATCGTCCGACCATTCGGACCCGTGACCTGCACCTGGCCAGACCAGTATTGTTTTTCGGGGGCGTTATCCCAGAGCATGGGCGTTGAAGCCCCGCCCGCGCACGCGTACCTGCCAGTCGCGCCAAAGATCGTCAGTTTCAGTTCTCGGCTGGGTGCGAATTTCCGGCAACGGCAGAAGCAGTCGTAGCAGATCTGATCGCCCGTCCACAACTCGCCCACGAAATAGTTGTCGCAAATGATGCCGTACGGATCACGGCCGCTGTTGTCGTGGCCGAAGCCGCTGTATCTGCCAGCGCCGGGATCGGCGGAATCATCCCAGCATGCGGCGATGACTCCATAGTTCATCCACGCTTTCGCCTGGCCAGCTGTGTGGTCCACGCAGCAGATCGCTCGCACCCATCCGAATTCATTCGGGACAATTTCCATCGTCTCTGTTTCAGTGCCAATAGTGACATCCCACGTCTGCGGAGACGTTGACGCGTCAAGACACTCAAACTTGGCTTCCAGTGCGCCCTTCCTGGATGTGCCCGTACATGCTGGGTAGAGGTAGTAGATGTCCCCCGTCTGCGGATCGTAGATATCGAGCGACAGGTATTGCTCGCCGGCAGACGCAAGAGGCTGCTGTTGTGTCGTGATAATCAATGCGTTCGCGGTGCTACCACCCGCTGAGTAGTCCTCGACGCATCGCCATCCAATCACGCCCCAGTCACCCACCACCTCATTCCAATTCGCACCCATGTCTGTCGTGCCAGACAGAGACTGGTCGAATGGTTCCACAAAGTACCAGCAGATTACTTCGCAACAGCAGCGGCGGCGCGCACCCATGAGCTAACTTCCGCATGTACCTGGAGACGTGCAGTCCAAGGCTAATGTTTCATAGATAATGCCGTGTTCATCTGAGGGTCGTGCCCGAAACAGTCCTGTAGCTCCAGAGGATGGATACGGGACGCCATGCCGCCAATCGATCGCTGGGACCGTTGCGCTCGCCTCATAGACCCACTTGTGGAGACTGCTGCTCCAGTGACCAAGGTGGATGTCGAACTCAGTGCCACGTCCGGGGTGGTGTTCGGCCAGACATCCACCTATTTCGCCATCCATGGTCGCGGAGACATTCACCAAGACGACGCCGCGCGCAGTGTCCACATCACCCAGGATGACGAAGCCAGAGTTTCCCTCTTTGATTTCAAACGAGTTGGCCTGTGCTCCCCAGAACTGACCGTTGGCCGGTGTGCTGTCGTTGTCGTACAGCACATAGACCACACCCTCCAGGGCCACGAGGCCCGGCTTGCCCGCTGCCATCGGTTGATGGCTATTGACCGCCACAGGGAAGTCGTTGTCGATGGCGCATTGATCGACCTGCAGTACGGTACGTCCAGGGTTCTCCCACACGGCGCCTTTGATGCGTGTGACTGCGAAGGGAGGGATGTAAACTTCCGCGACGGCTTCGACCCATTTTGTGACGTGAAACTGTCCTAACACAGATGCAACCTCCGAGATCCCTCATTGCGAATTCTGCGCTCCGCATACGACGGCGTCTGCGTGTTGTAGGACAAGTTCCTGCCGCCCCAGGTCATGGCGGGACCACCACCGCATTTCCAGCGCATGGCATGGACGTTGCCGCACACAGCGTACGGTATGATCCCGTTCCACTGCATGCTCATCTGCGGCACGGCCTCGTAGTGCTTCGCGAACGACCGCGCCAGCATCGCACCCTGCTCCGCAATGTGGCCGGTGTTTTCGGTGATGTCCGTCGGCTGCGTCTCCTCGTAGTGCTGGACGATCGCCTGGAAGCTATCCGGCTGCTCTACCTGCACATGACCGTAGCCAGCCACCGGACCGAGATCTAAGGCGTACGGATATTCGTAGCCCCACCAACCAGCCATCGGGTCGCTACGGGCCTGGAATGCGCACGTCAGATACAGTTCCGGCGCCGCACGCCAGCCTGCCGCGGTCAGGTTATAGACAGGGTACGGGAACTTCACGATGCCGTGTTCGTGGTCCAACACAAACGCGTCATCCCACCTGGCGAAGCCGCCCTCCTCCTCGTTCTCGTCCTTGAGATCGCCATTGAAGAAGTACCCTTCGACGTAAGGACGCGTAGGATAGTTGTCCTCTGTGGCTGTGACGAGGCCAGGGAGAATCGGCAGAATGTCGTCAATGCTGGTGATCGTGTATTCATCGACGGGCAGGTCGAGCCCGCCGCCCGCGAACTCGGATACGCGGTACCAACGATATACGGTGTCGCGCGCTAATTGCCGCTCCTCCCCATCAGACACGGCCCCCCAGATGCCCGGTACCTCGGTCTCCCAGTCGACGGCATATGACAGGTCGGCGATCGGCTTCACCTCGCCGTCGGTGTCCAGTCCCACTGCCTCCAACTTCACTTTCATCTGGAACCGAGTGGGGGCAAATGTCGCCCGCACCTCGGCCGGATAGTCGGCCGGATACGTGTTGATGTAGGGCTGAAACTCCAGGCCGTTGGGCGGATAGATCGGACCTTCGCCGTTGGGACACACGTGGATTGCATTATCCAGTCCCAGCGTGATCATGCAACCGATCCGGTCGCACAACCACGCCAACTGCAGGTCAGCGCGTTGGCGATACCAGTCCACTTCCGGCGCCTCGAGGTTCTCCTCGGGGAGCGTGATCGTGTACTGAGTCTCACCCAAGGCCTGGAGTACGATCTCCAGCAGCTCCCGGTACGTGCGGGACGTGTCCTGCCGAATCATGTTGTCCGCTTTCCGCACGTTGTATCGCCCACTGAGCAACTGATAGCGCCACTTCCAGCGTCGGTCCGCAATGGCCAGGCGCATCCGGAACCCGCGCATCGTGCTCGGCGGCGTGAGGGTCGACTGCACGATCGCACAGTCCTTGAAGGTCATGAGCATCTGCTCATTGCACATGAACACCAGGTCGCCGACGGACGCCCCAGGGGCCATGGCTACGGCATAGACCACGGCCGTTGAGGGAGTGATCCCGTGCGTGAAAAGAAAATCCGCACGCGTGATCTGTAACCCGGGGAATGTCGCATAGTACAGATAGCTCATGGCTCACACGGCACCCAGCGTGTACTTACGGATAGGCGGTAAGTCCAAGGACACAGCACTCAGCTTCGGGTAAATCCTCAGCCCGTTGGTCAGCGTCAGTGTTCCGTTCGGATCCTTGAGCGCTCCGCCATACATGTAGTAATTCGTGACGGTGCGCGTCTGGCAATCACGCGTGCAGTCAATGGTACCTGCACTCTGATTGACGTTAGCGTGTGTCCCCGAGGACCGTGGGAAGAATGAACCGCCATTGATGGTCAGCGTGGTGGTGCCGATCGCGGCTCCAATCTGTTCCACGGACCCGCCGTTGACGACCAGCGTGGTGATCGCCGAACGCGCGATCAAGGATCCGGAATTGACCGTCACGGATGCCAGCGCGACGCCGCTCCCCGTCTTGACTGAGGGAGCGCCTTGCCCACCGACAGATAACGTCCCAAGGGCCCCGACAGTCCCTGTTTCCACACACACTCCCACGTCGCCATTTACGACATTCAGGGCGTTGGATGCGTGATTCGCCTTGATCAGCAGGGCCGGCACGCCTGTTTCGCTGGACCGTCCCGTGCCCTCCACGGTGATGCCGCTGGCCGCCGCGCCAAAGTCGAGCCGGATCGACGCAGCGTTGACCGCATTAATCCGCACGTCCGCGCAGGACGTGAAGGTCATATAGGTGGGCAGGTGCTCGTCAAACGGATGGGCCGCGGTATCGCGATTGACCTGGGGCAGGCCGATGCTGTACCGAAAGCCGTCTGTCACGTGAATGGCGGCGGGGGCAATCGCCATCGCCATATTGAACTTGGGGCCAGCCGTGGCATGGTGGTCGAATACGATCGTGTCGCCCGCGATCGGCACCGCATCCCCGCTCCAATTGTGAATGTTGTCCGCGTAATTCGGACCCGTCCCAGTGGTCACCACTTCCGGAGTGCTGGCCGAGAATGCCCCGTCCGTCGACGCGTCTCCGACCGTGACAGTCCCGATCGGCCGGCCGTCCGCCGCGCCTGTGATCAGCACCACGCCTGCATCCGATGAGGCTGTGAGAGGTGCGAACTCACCGATCGCAGATCCCAACGCACTGCGCCCCTCATTCTGATTGGCGCCGGCTCCATTGATCATGTCGACCATGTCCGATGCCATCTGTTCGACCGTTACAGTCGTACCGGCTGTGAGCGTAAGCGTCTTCCCGTTAATCGTGATGGACGCCGTTTCTCCTTCCACCCACGTGCCCGTGAACTCGTACGACTTCACCTCGGGCACCGGAATCGCCGCCCCCAACCAGTATCGTGTGTCTGCCATGGATTACGCTGCCTCTGCTGTTAGTACGGGCTGTCGGGAGTCACAGGAAGACCTGCAGGAATGTTCGGAATGGAGTCGCCTGTGACCGGGCACCCCAGACCAGGCACGAAGGACATGTGATACATCCACTTCACAGGGTAGAGAATGCTCTGCCCATAGTGGCCGACTTTCTCGGCTGTCCCATACTGGACCAGTGTGCGATTGTCGTGCGCGTTCGCCGGCCAGTAGGGCATCGGCGGGGACAGGTGCGCGAGCACACCGATCGACTGACCAGCCTGGATCACCCGCTGCGGCGTAATCTCGCAATTCACCTGGAAGACCGGCGGTCCCATGAACTGCGGAATCAGCTCCCAGTCACTCCCGCCCGTGCCGACCACCGTGAGTGTTTCCTCCCAGGAATACAGCTGGCTCTCGATCAGATCGCGGCCCTCGTCCTTGATGTAGTCGGCCTGAAACACAGCACGGAAGGTTCTGCCGGTGGCATACTCGCCGCCGTCTGCTTTTGGGTAATCGAGCGTCAAGAGTCGCACGCCGTTGAGGCATCCTGCGTTCGATCCCGACCACAGCACGTGGGCTGTCGGTGTGGTGCCATCGTCTTCAAAGAGACCCACGCTGTGAATCTCTTTGAGGTAGCCGTGCTCCAGAGCCTTGATCGCTGCCGTGATGGCAGTCGTCCCGCTCACGCAGATGTGACCCTGGATCGTCAGCGTCTTGCGCAGGAACACCATGAAGTTGCGCGGAGAGTACATGCGCTGCTGCGTGAGCATCGTCAGGTCAACTTCGTTGGCCGCATGCACGTAATCGCCGAACTTGAAAATCACGTCTCACCTCAATCTATCGAGGTAATTCTCCAGTTGTTCCAGCCTGGAGGTTGTCTCAATCAACACTTGCGTTATGGTCGTCAGCGTGGATACCAGTTGGGCCTGGTAGTTGTGCATGGCACCGGCCACGTCGTTCGCACTCTGGATGGACTCAAACCCTGGCGCCCGGATGCCTTGCTCGGTCCCTTCCGACTGTGTTCGGTCTGGAGGTGGTGCGGCGCCCTTCACGGCAGGCGCCCGCCACACGTCATCCACTATGGCGTCTTTGGACGGGGCCTGCATCGCAATCGGCTCGGCCGGCAACGCGTCGGAGAGATCGAACGGATCGGCGTGGCTCGTGTCAGGAGGCGGCTGTGACTCAGGTTGGTTGGGAGGCATCATAATGTCACGTTGTATTGTCGTTGACCACGACCAGCTCGTCATCCGCGCCGGTCTTGCGTGCGGCGAAATCCACGTTCAGCACAATCTCATCCTTGCCGCGCACCACCGGCGAGGTCTGCGCCCACTGTAGTCCTGTGAATTTAAACGTCGTGCCATAGGCCGACCCGGACGGACGCAGGACAAGCGTCGATGTCACCCCGGTGTTCCGTGCTGCCAGTTGATAGAGGCCAGTCAGGACAGCATCCGACGACTTCGTGAAGGGGAAGGTCGCACGGACCATCACTGTTCGGTCCTGTGGACACAACGCCGTGGGTGTCAGAGAGTTCACCCACCGCGGCTGCAGGTGATTGCGCACGACGACGACGAAGTTGTGGAACTGAAACGCGGAGCCGATCGTCAGGACGCTGTCGGCAACGATATACGGTGCCCGATTGGCAGCGGTACTCAGCATCGGAGGTGTGGCCGGGAAGCTCACTGTCGAGTCTTCGGACAGGAACTGGAGGTCGAGAATCTGCTCGACCAGTTCCGGCTCGCCATCGCCCGGTCCCGCCTGGCCACGCCATACTGCGGTGTCGACCATGCCGCCTCTGTAAAGGAAACACCCCGAGACGCGGTCAATCAGGACGCCGAAGCTCGGCAATAGCTCGGCCAGTTTGAACGTGTCGGTGGCGGCCTCGTTCGCGCCCAGAATACGTGGCAGCCACTTATCCAGATCCGCCGCACACGTATACGTGAAGATACGGCCACCCACCTGGTAACTGCCCTCACGCACGCGATTCGCGAAAGAACTGCGCGTGCCCGTGATCGCGTTGCCTCCGATCAGCACGCCGTGCTTCTTGATGTTCTCGCGGTTGAAGTCGTAGATTTCGGACGAGGCATCGAAAGCGCCGATCAGCGGATCTGGGTAGATGCCCGGTTCGACAAGGAGTTTGGATAACGCGCCTGGTGCACATCCCATGTCAGTGTCTTCCAGCTCAGGTCCGAGTTTCCCACACGTACGCGCGGACGATCAGCGTACTCACGTCATAGTTCTTCTTGATCAGGTCGTTCCAGTCGATGGGATCTCCATGCTCCACTTTCAACGTGCACATCGACGCGCCCGTAGCCGTGATCCCCGTGAGCGTAGGGTTCTCTACGAAGTACCTGCGAATCTTCTCACGCCATTCCAGCAGGCGATCAAGCAGGTAATCCTGGTCGTTCTCGTTGTTGACCACCATCGTCACGGCGCAGCCATATCCGATGGCCTCCCGCATGTTTGTGCCGGCGTGATAGATCTCCTTGACAGGGTGAACGGTCACGCCTGGGAAATACGCTTCCCCGTCATGCGGTAAGCGGCGCACAACGACGCGATTGTCGGGCAGACCTGTGAGGTGCAGGCCTTGAATCTCGGTAGCGACCACGTCGAGCATCTGCTTGAATACGGAGTGTGCTGCCATTGCTCATTTACCTCACGTCTACGTCACCGACGAGGTAGGTACAGTCCTCCTCCGTGGCGACCAGGTCGACGCGTCGGTCGAGGTCTTTCGCCTGCAGCACTGCCTGCCGGGCCAGTTGGTAGCGTTCCAGGCGGTCTTTCTGCTCACGTTTCGTAAGCACGGTGTACGCGTGTTCGGCCAGGCGCTGATAGGCGGTCAACATGGCGGTGTGCTCGATGTCCAGGGGATCACTCACCGTGAACTTGACAGCTGTCACCGCGGCGGACGGGGCGCTGTCCAGCACGCAGCTGGCGCCATCGGAGGCGACCGATACGATCGTCCGCTCATCCGAAAACGGGTTCTCGGTATCGGTCAGCCCTCCGAATATGTTGGTTGGTTCTGCAGCCGCTGTGCCGAACCGGATGATGCAGCCCGCGTGAGCTGCGGTGAACTTCCCGATGCTCACGGTGCAGGTCGTCGTACCCGCACTCATCGAGACCGTGCCCGTCGAGTATTTCTCAGTGATCAACCGCCGTGGCGAGCGACGGTATGTCAATGTGAAGGTCCGGGCTTCACTGGGCGGCGTGGTAAAGACCAGCGACAGGCTGTTTAGGTATTCCTGATCGTTGCGAATCGACGCGGCGCGAGGTATATGCAGCGTCTTGTCGAAGATGGAGTCCTGCAATTCCTCGTCGGTCGACACGAACTCCACCTGGCGTTCATCCGCCAAGTCCCACAACTCGCCGCCACCTACGAAGCCAACGGGCAGAGGATAGGAGGTGCGGTATAGCTGATAGGCCGTGCTTGCGGCCACATCTGCTCCAGGGTTGGCGTCGGCGCGCAACGTCACGTTTGTGGCGTCGACCCACTGGTCGACCGGATACGGCACGCCCGATATGACCAGAAGGTAATGGGCTGTTGAGGTGGGCCATGTCCCACCAGTGAGTGTCACTAGCCGTTCCTGGGCACCACCTGTGTGATCATAGGCAATCGTCCCGGTGCTGTACGGTGCTTCCGTCTGGAACACGTGCCGGCAATCGTAGTATTTCCAGCGGTGCGCAGACACCAGCTCGCGGAGCGCCTCATGGCACGCACGGCGCGCCATCCGCAAAGGGCGTCCGGCGCGATCGCTGTCGAATACGTCCAGCAGATGCTCCACTGCATCCTGGTACGTCCAGACTTCGGTGGCCGACCTTAGAACTGCCATTTCGTATCACCTATCACGCGACATGTACGCGTCAGGCTGCACGGAAGAGATAGACTTCTGTTGGGGCGGAGGCGGTCAGCTTGATGTAACGGTAGCCGAAGATGCGCGGTAGCTCCCACACGCCAGCCGCCGTCGCGACGATTTCTCGCTTATTGCCGTATTGGTCGTAGCACTGCACAAACCTGCGAGTGGCTGGGTTATCTCGGTTCGTGCCGACGATTGTCAGCGTCACAGCACCCGTGACTTCCACACTGCCGCCGGCCCAGGTCGCGGCCTCCAATACCTTCGACAACGCTTCACTATCCGCACTGTAGGTATCAGGGGTGCCTTCGCGTAGGATTCTCGTCATGTCGTTTTGCCTTATTTTGAGGGTCCGTACTTATCGATCGCTCTCTGACGCAATTCTGCCCGGCTAAGCTCTTTGAGTGCGGGGTCCCGTCGCACCATCGTCGCAGTCGTACGCTGCACCAAGTCCTCAGCCATCGGCGGTGCGGACTCGAGCGGGTCACGCTCGGGCTCTCTGGGGGCAATCTCCATGTCCCCCACGGCACCCCACCCCCGCCGCTCACACAGCGACCGGATGTAGCCACGTCCCATCTCGGGCGTGATGAACGCTTCGTGATCGCCAGGAAAACGTGCCAGGCCTGAGTGGTAGATGGCGTCATCAGGAGGAGTGAATCCCCGTGCCTTGGCGCGCGCCAGGACATCCCGCATGTAGGGTTCGTTGGCTTGTTCTCGCACGCGTGGAATGCCTTCCATCTGCACGTCGTCGGTATCCGGCCGCGGCGGGCGCTGCATGGCTACCATCTCGGCGAAGCGGTGGGACTGCCCAGAGCGTCGGCTCAGCATGTAAATGGAGGCGCGTGTAACACCGAAATGCGTCCACGTATTCACGTGTGCCAGCACTTCTCCGCCGGCCGCGTCCGGCCATTCCTCGAGCACCTCGGCAGCACTGGGCGGCCTGATAATCAGATCCACATTGCCACGCCACTCCGGGTGCGCATCCAAAAAACGGTCCAATCTCATGTTCATGGTCACGCCTTACTGTGGGTTGCTGTCTTGGCGCCATTGCCCTGCGGCCTGGCGCTTGCCGCCTTTCGGGCGAGCTGGACCTTCACCACGCCCAGCTCCTTCTGTTGGGCGACATCCAACTTGAACTTCTGCCGGTCCTGCAGCATTTCCATCAGGTGCTTGGCCTGGTCCTGGGCCATCTGCTGCTGTGCGCCCTGGGCCTGCAGTTCGAGTTCCGCTCGCTTGCCTTCGAGGGTCATGCCGATCTGCGCCTGCTTGCCCTGCAGTTCCATCTGCTTGGCTTGCATGTCCAATTGCTTGGCCTGCAGGTCCGCTTGGATTTTCGCCATCTCCATTGCGGCCTGCTGCTGCTGCAGCTGCTGAGCCTGCGCGTCCGGCTGCAACATCTCGAGGTCCGCTCCCGACAGGTCCAGGTCGTGATACTCGGCCCACTTGTTCTTGAGCCAGTTGTAGGCGGAGTAATTGCCCGTTTGCTGCGCGTATTCCTGCGCGGTCGGCACGAAATACTGCATGACCTGCTGGTAGTTGGCAATGTCGCGATCGCGATTCGGCCGGCGGATGGACGAGGCGGACACGGAATACTGCATCTGCCGCACGACGCGTTCCACGTCGCCCATCATGATGTAGCGTTCCCAGAGGTACTTACCGATGGGTCCCAGACGTGGGTAGACGCTGTCCCCATCGACAAACCACCGCGTGAGAAACGCCTCGACTGTGGCGATCTCGCTCTGCCACTCCACGACCTTGCGCTGCATGTGCTCCGGTCGCACGCCCATGGCCCGCACCTTCGCCGAGGTTTCTTCGGCAGTGCGGCTCTGTGTGCCGCCTGGGTTGAGACCGTACGCCAAGTCCGTGAGCCCGACGCGTTTGTCGAACTGCTCTGACACGAACTCGATAATGCGCCACACGTCCGCACGCGTTTCCGGCTGCTGGATGAGCGTCACAGCCTTGCGCACGTCGTCGACCATGGCCGGCGTCGGCACGATGATCTGGTCCGCACCCTCTATGATGTACTTCTTGTAGTGCTCGAAGTGGGGCCCCGCGACCGCCCAGAAATCCCGGCTGCTGGTCCAGATGCGGTTGCAGAGCCAGGGCACTAGGAAGTTGAGGAACTTCAATTCGCCCATACCGGGGGCTAGCGGTGGAATCGGCCATGCGCTCTCCGGATCGGGGTAGAAATCCAGGACCTGGCATGGCCACCGATCGTCGGCCCACAGCGGACTGGGCCATTCGAATGCCCGCCGGACTTCGTCATCCGTCATTGTCCGGAGCTTTTCCGTCGGGCAGTTGAGCGGATAGGGCACATTGGGCGAGACCGCGATGTACGCGTAATCACCGACGACCTGCTCGAGGTGTTCCTTGATCGGCGTGTCCATGCCCGTCAATCGCGCGCCGGGCCCGGTCTTAGAGAAGAACTCGTACCAGACAATCATGTCGTTGGTCTGTCCGGCCACCCGATGCAAGGAGGCGTTCGGGTCGCCGCGCGATTCCCCGTACGACCAGGAACTCTCCAGGGAGGCGCGGCCCTTGAGCGAGTTAGCCGGCAACTTGAACCGTCTCTCTACCGACCAGTGAGGATCGACGTGCCGCAGGCATATCCATTTGGCGTCCGCGAGCGTGGTGAAGTCAGGATCGATAAACAGGTTTTCCGGAGCCTCGCGGAATGAACCCGTCAGCGTGCGTCCGGAACCGGGAAACGTGTAGGGCCGCGTGAACATGACGCCGCGGCCCTTGATCAGCGCGTCGACGATCGCCAGCTCGCTCTGGCCCGCCAACCCTCCGCCAGGTTGCTCTTGGGGCGTGTAGTTCAACCACGCATCCATGAGGTAGCTCACCGCGCGGTCGGTCGCCTCTTCGAACCTCTGGCGTGCCATCAGCTGTTCATAGATCTGCTGTCCCTGAGGATCCTGCTGAAAGAGATCGGATGGGATTTCCAGCGTCTTCTTCGGTTCGACCGTGCGATTCGGCACGTCCCAAAACAGGTTCGGACCGAAGATGGCCACCAGTTCGAACGCTTTATTTATGCTCAGTCGAAACCGCGGGGCCTGGACGCCTCGCCAGAAACGCCGTGTATAGGTCGGGTCCCACATGGCGGCTGCGGATTTCGCGTAAAAGAGCATGCACTCGTCGGCCATCTCCCGCCATTTTTTGCGGGATTCTGCAGCGCGATCGAGCTTTCCCATCCACCCGCTCACGAGTGGACGCTGGAACTCGTAGTCCAACGACCGCATAGCAACCATTCCTCACCTCATTTTTCCGCATTCTGCCCGACCATATCCTGCTCGTCGTTCATCGCTTTCAGGATCGCCGCCTCGCGTCGTTCCAGCTCTTTCAGGTGCAACTCGCGATGACTCTTGAGAGGGCCCTCGCCCGATCGATAGTCCCACGCGCCATTGCGCATCGTGGCGGTGTTGTGTTTGTTGGCGTGCACCGGGTCGCTCCGATGCAACACACCTTCCTTGTGCATCGGGTGGCCGTTCGGCTTGAGAATGCACAGCTTGACTCGCCCTGGCCCCTCCTGGAACGTGACGATCGCGGCATAGCATCGCTCCGTTTCATTGCGTTCAAACCACTGCACCGTCATGGACACCGGAGGCGTCGGCAGTGGGTTGGCTTTCTGTGCTTTGATCTGATCCAACATCTCGCGATAACTCATGAACCGTACTCCTAACTGCTGGGGTTGTTTGCGGCTATGCAGCCGCGCCGGGGCCAAGGTGGACATAACCACCGTGTTTCTCGTGTTCCTTGCGAATGATCTGCAGGGCTTTGCGATAGGCCATGCTGCCTCGCGATTGGTAGGTCTCGGGAGGCACGTACGCCATCCCTGTCGCAAACGCCTGCTCCAGATACGCAACCAGATACTCCAGGGCTGCCATCACGTCATGCTTCCGCGGATTTGCTGGTTCGTCGAGGATCGTGTCTTCGCCGCCGATGAACAGCTGCTTCTTGCGGTACGTCTTGAATTCCGCTTGCGCGTGCGGTGTGCGTGCCGCGATAAAGAGCAATGTTGGGATATTGTGGGTGGTGACAGACAGCATCGAGCGGACGGCACGATAGCGGTCTTGCGGGCGGTTGCAGCCGGGGATGAACGTACCGGGGAATAGACGCGAGCGAATACCACGCGCATTGAATGCCGCAGCATACTTTTCAAAGACAGTCGTGTCTTCGCCCGTATGCGTCTGTCTCCCCATCTGCTGATCCATGATGAAGGCTTCGTAGTTGAGGCCTTCTACCATCGGACGCACTGCATCCGCCAGCGCGTCGGCAGTGTGTTTCTTCACGACGAGTTCGTTTTCGACGATGACGCAGTTGCCGATCTCGACCGAGTCGATTTCGGGTGGGGGCACAACAGCGAAGAGGCAGGCGGTGCGCGAATGTGACGGATCGATGGAGAGATAGCGTGTCCATTCGCGGGGGAACCGGCCTTCCTGCGAGTAGACCTTCCGCAGCATATCGCGTGCGTTCGTCACCTGCTGCGGCATTTCGCCAGGCTCAAACTGGGAGAGGGTGTGCAGGGCGAAAAAGAAGTCGTACATCGCGAGCGTATCCAGCAGCAGCTCGCCACGATCGCGGCGGGCGATCTCCTCTTCCGAGCCCATACGCCCCAGGGCCCTTTCCTTCGCCTCTTTGGGAATATACGGATTCTGCGACATGATCAACTGGTAGGATTGGACGTTCGGGCATTCCTCCTCCACCTGTTCGTCGGCCCGATCGAGCAGTTCGCACAGGGCATAGTTCTTGGTGTGTGGCCAGACAGCCCAGAGCATCCACCCATCACGCTGCGTGAGACGGTCTTCCCACTCTTTCATATGCTGCGGAATCTGGATGTCCTCATCGATCCAGATGCCATCGACCGCGTCTCCCTGCTTGGCGTGTTTGCTAGACGAAGGATAGGCGCAGATCATGGCGCCATTCTTGAGGCGGACGCTGGCGAAGTTGTGGGCCGCTTTCGACTCCCAGAACCAGGAGTTCGCGTCGATCAGCCGCTCGGGAATCATTGGCTCCGAGGCCACGGACTCGTCGTACCGCTCCGCATCGAGCGAGTCGGCCGGGTTGTAAATCCGCCACTGCCGCGTCGCCCGGTCACGAATCACGCGTACCACGCCCGGTTCGAATAGGTAGCGATAGATCGTCTGCCCGATATGGTCCACGTCCCAGCCGATGCACCAGTAGAGGCGTGTGTCTTTCGGCGTGGAGACCGGGTACTTGAGCGGGATTGGTTCCCCGTGCGGACCATACAGCGGTCGGCCTGTCACGCGTGAGGCAAACTCAGCAACGACAGCAAGACTCTTGCCGCTGCGTTTGCCTCCCCGCAGGATCAACTGATGGGCATTCGAGAGATGAAACGGCATCTGCTGCGGAGCCGGCCGGTAGACGCGCAGCGCTTCCTTGGCTCGCCGATCTTCTTCCTCGGCGATTTTCGCGAAGTCCGCGAGCGGATCACGCCGATCCAGCATCGTCGGTGGCATGCTGCGCCTCCAAATACTGGGGAATGCCGGGGATGTCTTCCATGCCCAGATGCTGCGACCGCAACAGTTCGAGGAACAGCTGCCGGCGGTGCGGATCTCCTGCCGCGTCGCTGAGCATTTCCATCAGGGCCAACTCCTTTTTCACGCGGAGCTGTTCGTCCGACATGTCCAGCACATCTTCCTGGTGCTGGAGCTTGTTTGTGTCGAGCACGAGTTTGAGGATGCTACGGCACTGGTCGAGATTAGTCTTGGCGCCGGGGCGGTCGCGGAAGGCGGTCTTGAGCTGGTCGGTGTACTCCTTGACGAAGGGGCGCATGCCGCCGAAGTTCCACATGAACTCGGCCAGGAAGAACGCGATGTGCTCGAGTGGCTTGCGCCCGACTTCTGCCGCGACCAGTTCCTTGGCTAGGGACTTGCATTGCTTGGCACGCAACTCCGCCAGTTCTCCCTCGGCTGCAGCCACGCGGCACTTGCTGCAGAATGGATCTGTGAGGGATTCGAACTGGTCAAACGGCAGCCAGTCGTGACAGCGCAGGCACTCTACGCGACCCTTCTCCCGCAGCGGCGGAACAGGGTAATCAGGCGTCTCAGCAGCCCGCGATACGGGATCGAACTTAATCTTCGCTGGAGGCTGCAGCTTCACGGACGGACTTTCGGCCACGCTTGGGGACTGCCTTTCTGCGATGGTTGTTGTGATCAGGCGCCACCTCGGGCTTGTCCTGCTGCTCCCTCCTGGCGAGCCCGGCCAGATATTCCGCCTTGGAAATCATCCACACGATCGTGTCGTTGACGATGCGCACCTGGACTCCGGCCAATGCACACAGTTCGGTCACCGCGCGCATCACTCCGGGGAAGCTGTCACAGAAGTCGTGTCCACACAGAATTCCATCCGCGGCGACGTGCGGCAGCCAGGCCTCGAGATCCGATGTGAGTTCCTCGTACGTATGCCCGGCATCGAGAAAGAGGATGTCCACATCCTGCGGCTGCATGGATCGCGCGCACGCAACACTCTTGCCACGCATCACCTTAATGTCGCGATCCAGCAAGTCTCCGATGTTGTCCTTGAAGACCTGGAACAGATTCTCATATCCATAGGCTGCGGCCCATTCGCCGGTCGTATCCGTAGGGGTTCCCTCCCACGTATCGACGCACCAGATGGTGCCGCCCGCCGGGCCCAGGCCTGCGTGCAGGGAGAGCGCTGACTCCCCGACCCAAGACCCGACCTCAACGATGCGCAGGTGCTTCTGCGGCCTGCTTTCCGCCACCCACGCCACAATTTCCGTCAGGGCGTTCAAGTCCTCTGTCGACGACTTGTGCCCCACGGCAGTGACGACGCGTCCCGCAAGCAGGCGTTTGGTCACTGCGGGCACCATCTGCCCATCGGGCGTGACGGCGGCCATTGGCTTCTGTGGCGCGGCGGAAGCCGGCGCCTGCTCCGCCTCTGCGGCGATCTCCTCGAGAATGGCCTGGATGTCTGCTGGCGTCTCCTCACCTTCCTGCAACACGCGTTCAGGTTGATCCCCATGGCGTGTAAAGTCCACCTCCTCGATGGTCTCGAACAGCGAGAGATTCTGCTTGACAGCCTCGGCGTAGTTCTGGTTGATCGTTTCCACGTAGATCGGCTCAGGCATCCCCACGCACTTGGGCTTGTAATGCCCCGCCCAGCTGTCCCAATTGCAGAACACCACCGGCTGGTTGTGCTTGACGAGCCCTGCCATCTGGATTTCACGCGTGTTCGTCACGTCTTCGGTGCTGGCCTTGGCGGTACACTCCATGTCCGTGTACTCATAGAAAAACCACGACTGCATCGCCAGCAGTTCCTTGGCCCGCTGGAGCGTCAAGTCGCCAGCCGCGTACTTCTGGAGAACTTGCTCATGAGTCATTCGCTGCACATTCATGAGATCCAGCGCGTCGACGGAGTACATGATCACGCCGGTCGGACCGGCGACGATCGACTGGATGCCACGCATCTGCGCAGCGTGCTCGCGAGAATACGCCACGAACCGGATAGACGTGTCGTGTATATCCGATTCGCTGGCCTCGCCATGAAACACGTAGACGTTCTCGTGGCCGCCGGTGCTCGGGTGCGGGGGCGGCCCGCAGTACGGAGCGCAGACGACGGTGGGCAGGCCGCGGAGTTTGCGGTCGTAAAGAAAATCGAAACTCGTCTTCCAGAACGGTTTCGCCCACTCCTTCCGGCCGACGTACAAATCGGGCACGTTGTCGGAATCGATCATCACGATCACGTCCGCGCCGAGGTCTTTGGCGCAGCGTACGGCGCGGTTCCGCTCCATGGTCAACGGGATGTCGCCGAATTTCTTGGCGTAGATCTTCCCGATCCGATTGTCTTTCTGGATCTCCACCAAGGTCTGGGCATACCAGAGTGTGATCTCTGGCAATTGCATACCGATGCCGCCGTTGCCACCGTATGCCAAGAACGCGAATAACACATCCAACTTCATGGGCTGCATAACGAACTCCGGGGATTGAAACGGGGTTGAATGCGGGCAGTGCTGCGTCTAGTCCTCCTGCTCCGCCTTGATCGCCAGTGCCGCAGTGTAACTGCCTAACATCTGCGCGAGCCTCCAGGTCTCGCTGTGGGCAAGCTCTGTATCGGCGGCAAATTTCGTCGCCAATCCATATCCGATGGCATGGTTGCCAACGGCCACACACAGAGCCTCCTTGCTGGGCTGGGTAATCGTCCCAGTTCCTGCGTCAATGACCGTGGCCAGATTCGCGCCGGCCTGGTTGTTGGCCACGCCACGCTTGAGACAGTCTTTTGCGAAATGAGTGAGCGCCATGTCTGCTACCTCCCTGAACAGGTGATCGAGGCATGTGCGATGAACATTGCCTCGCGGATTTTCCGAATCGCTGTCGATTGGTCCGGACAGGCTGGTGTATGCTCGAGCACGGTGCGGGCGAAATGCTTGGCTGCTTTCCGGATCGCCTCTACGTCCGCCCGCTGTTCGGGCTTGACGCGGTGGTACGCGAACCAGTTGTCGAGTTTCGGCTGATCGACCGCCACGTGATGCCTTTCTGAAAAAAACAGCGACCAAGGGAGAACCTCAGTCGCCGTCCCGTACGTACGGTTCAACCCCGTAAGGATGACTCAGGATGCCTGGGCCTGGATCTCCAGGTCGACCAGGATATCGGGCGTGACGCTGCCTCCCGTCTGCGACGTGGTGCTGGCAGAGAGGGCTCGTCCAACCCGATTCAATGACATGCTGCCGATACTCGTCACGTCACTCGTGGCCGCAAATGGCAGGATGCGCCCAGCCGTTGCCGCCTGGCTGGTAACGGCCGTGAGTGCGACAAGAACCTGGCCCTCCGCAATGACGCATTCCGCGTTGGCCGCGAGCGACTTGCGGACCAACGAGGGCCCGGCGACGGCCAGCCAGAAGAGGTCGTTGTTTGGAACGCCGGCCGAGCCGATGAATTCATCGACGACGCCGGCCACCTCTTCAAAATTGACTGAGCAATACCCTCCGACGCGGCGATTGCGATAGCCGGTCGCCCACTTCACGACGGATTTCGCGGCCAGAGCAATTCCCGAGACGTTGCGGACGAGCATCATCTTGACCGTCTTCTGGCTGCGTACCTGGTTGAAGGACGCAGCCGCTGAATCGCGGTCGTTGAAGTTTTTGCACAGGCCCTCCAGTTTGGAGGCTGCGCCGGTAGCCGACAGAGTACGGTTGGCACCGCTTAACAGAGTCTTCCCACGTCCGGGGAGAGGAGCAACATTGTCTGCCATGGTTTGTATTCCCTAAACTGATTTCAACATGAAAAGTTGGGCAAGTGTAATCGCGTGACCAGACAGTGTCACTCACGCATAGTTGTAAAGTTTGGCGACATTCTTCGGCGAGTATTGGACGTTTCCAAAGAACCCGATGCCCCACAGCCAGCTCCACAGGGTGCGTGGATCCTTGTCCGGACCTTCCATCCAGAACAGCTCGGGCATGAGGCTCATGATCGTCACGAGGGACAAGTTGAGCATGTAGCCTGTATTGGCAGGGCAGTCGAAGTCGGCCGTGATGGCACACCCGTCCTGGTTCAGCACATTACCCACGAAGCCCAGGTCGGAAGCAGCTTTGTGCGGAATGCTGATCCGGCGGATCGCCTCTTCGTGGTTCTTGTAACCCTGGAAGAGGTTGGGCGCGAGCACGCAGATGTCGGGCATGCCGTCATCGCCACCCGTGAAGGTGAGCCAGGTAATCGCCTGGCCGATCGCCCGCCAGCAATTCGCCTCCCAGGTCGTGGCGCCGGTACCCCATCCCGTGCTCGACCAGTTCACGAGCTTGGGAGAGAGGAAGTCGTACTCCGTGGTGCCTTGACCGTTCGGCCAGTCGGTGGCGATCGTGGCGTTGGGCGAGGTCGTCAGGCCGGTCGACCAGTTGCCACCGTAGGTTCCGACGGCGGTGGAGACCGCCCCGAGACCGTACGTGTCGCTGGGCTGTGCGATCACGTCACCGGCTGCGCAGGCGCCGGCACCGCAGAACGTCTCGACTCCATGCACGCAGTCCGTGCGTCCGACCGCATCGCCGTCCTTGAACAGTTCTCCAGAGAAACTCGCCGTAATCGCCTTCGTCAGGCGGTTGCTCTTGGTCTGGAATAGATCGATGAGCGATTCGTCGCCGGCATTCATCGCCCGCTGTTTCTTGGACAGCGTGTCGGTCCCGACGTACCCGCGCCAGTCGACCGCCAGCGTACGAAACGCGTCGTGGTTGCTGAAATCCACCAAACCGCCGTCGGGATACGACTCGATGGGCGGCTGAGAGTATTCCACTTGCCATCGGCATTCCTCGCCGTGCTGGTTGAAGAGGATCCGGCCCAGCTGCCGCAACCGAGCCAGCAGATACCTGCGGCGGATCGTCAAGTCACTCGCGCCCTTCATGTACTTGGGGCGCGTCGAGTTGGCAATTCCTACCCATTCATCGGACATAATGACACCTCACAAAAATTACCGTGGCCCCACACCGCGGGCGTTGCGAAACTCCGCGACGAACATGTTGTTCAGCTCGTGTTCGTCAACGGTCACTGGGTGGTCAGGCGCGGGTTGTACGAAACCTCCCGCCTGGGGCGAGTGCGCAGCGCGTTGCAGGGCGTTCTGGAGAAAAGTCGCCTGCTGGGCGGCACTCGCCACTTGGGGGCTCGCGGCGGGCGCAGGGATCGGAGGCGGTGTAGGGGCCGCGTCCGGTGCGCCGCTTTGAGGTGCCACAGGGGGCGTCGAGGGAGAGATGCGTCGCATGGCCAGCGTAATCAGACGTTGCGGGTCAGTGACTCCAGCTTCCTGCAACGTCTCGATCTCCTGATAGAAGACCTGGCCCTGCGGCGTCAGGACGCGATTGCCCGTCTGCGGATCAATCGCATACATCCATGACGCGTTCTCGGCCTCGAAACTATTGACATGCTGAGAAACGCCGTAGCGTTCGAATTCCTCGCCGATGACTTTCTGCATGTCGGCCTGCCATTGCCGACGCAACGGTTCCGCCAGCACATCGTAGAACTGGCGGTAGGGATTCCCACGCGTGATGTCCTGCCACTGCTTGTGGGTGAAGCTAGTCGCCTGGTTCAGGCCTGGCAGCAGTCCGATGACGAGGGACTCGTATCCCGGCGTCGCTTCGTAGAGTCCTGTGTCGACGTTGCGCTGCACCATCCCCTGCTGGATGGCGAAGGTGTAGGTGTCATCCCACTTGGGAGCGTTCCACTTCTCCTGGAAGTACCGCTCCTCGTCCCACACATCCGGGTCGGGCGTCTTGGCATCCGCCGCAGCTCGCTGGGACGGAGACTGCCCCTGACGTTCGAAGAACTCGCGGATCTGGTCGGCGTAGGGCGCCACCTGTTGTCCGTAGCTGACATAGGGCCGCGTCGATCCGATGTACTCTCGCACGGCCTCGGCGAGTTGCTCGTCGGTGAGCCCCTCATGTGAAAGCCCGGCCGCCTCAGCCGCCTGGACCCACGGAGAAACCTGGGCAGGTGGTGATCCGGCTGGCGCTGGAGAATCGTCAGCCGCAGTAGGAATCTCAGCGCTGGGTGGGGACGGGGAGGCGGCCGTCGGAGATGCCGGCGGTTGCACTTGCTGAGCAGCCGCGCCTCGGGCTGCATCGGAAAATGCGTGCTCGAATGATTCTACCGGGTCGTTCGAATTGGTGGCGTCCTGAGGCATTTGACTCTTCCATCGGGACGGGGTGGGGGGAAGTGGTCTCTGCCAGAATCCATATCCCCCTCAGGACGATGGGAGGTGAATGCCATATTGCATCCCGTATAATTTGACTGGATGTGATAGATGTTCTTTGTTCGGACGCACGTACCATGATCAACCCGCTGATTGAAAAGGTGATGCCACTGTCAGAGCTGCGCCGTCACCTACCAGGCAAGCCGCACTACCAGACATTGCTCGAGTGGTGCAAGCACGGCAGGAAGAATCAAGTCACAGGTCAGAGGGTACGGCTGGAGCGTGTCCAGCTGCCGTCAGGGCATGCTTCCTCGCTGGAAGCCTATATCCGCTTCATCGAGCGACTGAATGCTTCACGATAAACTTGACAAGACGTAGGAGCGTTCCTACACTTGCGGGAGCTGACCTACCCCTCTTTTCCCCGCGAGGATACCCATGCTTACTGCCGTCCGCCCCATGGCGTGGGGCTATGTGCGCGTCTCCGATCTCAAGCAGGTGATTCAGGGCGATTCGATTCCTGAACAGAAAGGGCGGATCGAACAGTATTACCGCCTCTACCTGGCCGACCGCGGCGTCGACTTCGCCGGCATCGAGGAAGACCAGAAAGCAGTGAGCGCGAGCAAGCGGCCGTTTCATCAGCGTGAATCCGGCGCCCGGCTCATGAACGTGCTCAGGCAAGGCGACATGCTGATTATCGACAAGATGGATCGGCTGTGGCGGAATCAGAAGGACTTCGCGAACCTGCTGGACTGGTTCGACAAGCACGACATTGCCCTGCACATCGTCAACATGCACGGCATGTCGATCGACACGAAGAACCCGCTCAACCGCTGTTTCCTCGGCTGCTGTGCCGCCTTCGCCGAACTCGAGGCACGACAGTTATCAGAACGCGTGCTGCTGCACAACCAGGCTGCCCGCGCCGCCGGGCGCGCATGCTCCTCCAAGCCTGCGATGGGAACCAAGCACTACAAGATGCGGCGCCGGGACGGCAAGGTCTACACGTACGTTCAGTGGGATGCGAACGCACGCGCGGTGATGGGCGAGATCGTGCGTCTGATCGAGTACGAGGGCCTGAGCATGGAGCAGGTCTCCCGTCGCATCGAGCAGCACCTCGCACACAAGGCCGGACGCATGTTTTCCAAGAGCGCGTTCTACAAGCGGCTCTGGAACGATGAACGCATCAGGTTCGGCTACTACTGCGAGCGTTACATCCGCGATCACGATATCAAAGACGTGACGCAGCTCCCGACCGACTTCCGGCGCAAGGCCCAGGCTTATTGCCGCAGCATGGGACTGGGGATCAAGCAGCAGCGACAGCGGCGTCTTCAAGAAGCTAAATAGCTGTGATGCGGCCTTCTTTCCGACGCTCACGCGTCAGGCGCGACATCTCGCGGATCAGCACTCAATCGCCGCGATGATCTTCTCACGTTCGTTCATAGTCGTCACCTGACTCCTCGTCATCGTCTTCATCGACAGTGGACTTCGGCGGACGAACAACTGCTGCCTTCAAGTCCTCGCGCATCACGCGCGCAAGAATCTTCAACACAGACTCCAAGCCGGACAGGGTCGTGGGGTGAGCCAGCGACCCGATGCGCGCCGGCAGGTAGTTCTTCGTGATCATCCGGCGGGCGGCCCCGATCGACGCCGCTGCGTCCCCGAGGAGCCGTGTCACCTCCTGCGGAATCGAACCATCGCCGACGGTGGCCGCTTCCACATTGAGCCGGCGTGCGACCTTCTGGGCCAGGTTCTCGTCCTGGAATCGCGCAATCGTCTTGCGACCCTCGCGCGAGTGAGAATCCGCGACGAACCAGGGAAACGTGTCGCAGTTGGCAGGATGCCAGACGTGATAGCGCTGAGGAGGCATCGGCAGGTCCGGATACGGGCACGCGTCACACACACAGAGAAAACATGCCTGCTGCTCAGCTCCCCGGCAGGCGCGGGGCATTCGGTTGTCTTGTTCGTGCTGGTACGGATCGCTGTCTACAAGCTGGGCTTTGGCGGATGCTTTTCACCGTACTCCTAGTGCATCCCGACACACCTTGCACGCACTCAAGACTCAGTCACACATCAGGTATGGGTGTACTCAGAGTTCCAGAAATGTGAGCATCTCGTGCAGCTCGCAATTGGAACGATCAAGTGCTTTCTCGAGATTATACATGTGCTCTGACAGCGGGCTCCGTGCACGCTGCGGCTCGTCACTAGGCGTGGGCTGATCCGTCCCAGGGTGCGCACACAACACAGGCTGCAAGCGAGATGCGAGTTGAGCGAGACTCTCCTGCAGCATATAGATGGTCTTTTCTAGGCATTCCAGGCGTTCCCATACCTCCAGACGCTGCTCGGTGCCGACGGTCGGTGGGGTATTCCTGTAACCGTTCACGGATTTGAACTGATCTTGGTGGTTTTGGTCATTATGGGTTATGTTATCCGCCACGATGGCGGAAAGCAAAAGGAAAACAGGTTGTCCTCGTTGCGCGGAACTGGAAGCGAGCGTG
>JAAYDI010000074.1 GCA_012729315.1 Planctomycetaceae bacterium | reverse complement strand
AGGCGGGGTCCCAGATGTAATCTACAGAGGCGGGGTAGAAGGCGCACAGAGCGGCGGGGTACCGCGGGGTCAAATAATCCGATCCGTTGGCCGCTTAATCCTGTCAGCTAATTTGCGCCGTCGCAGGTGGCACGACAAGCCCTTTCCCCCTGTGACGGGCCGGTCCGGGTCCAGATTGGCAGTCGGCGATCCAGAGGAGCAGGCCGGCGGCGGGGATAGGGGGGGCCTCCTCTGGACTCTGGAACGGTACTTTTCTCGGCTCACCGCCTGCGCCGAAGTCATTCGCAGTGAAGGAATTCGGATCGTCCGGCAGGGGCCGCCGTGCCGATTATCCGGATCGAGCGGGTTGCGAAATTCCGGCCGTCTTGGCGGCCGTATGCGGCCGTCGGAGGCGGGCCAGGCCCCCCCCTGCGCCCCCCACCTCCGGTCGGCAGCGATGTGTGTCAGGCGGTCCGGGGGGACGGAAATACGGTCGGGCGGGCGGTCGAGCTGTGCAGATTGTGCAGCACGTGTGGAGTTGGAGGCGGCGAGACGGTAGTCTGAGTCTGTCATGCGGCCATCCACTGGACACTCTGCGCAATGTTGTTGCGGTTGCTGCGCCCCCCGTACCTATTACAGCTAAAAATGGAGTCTGTCATGCGGTCATCCACTGGACACTCAGCGGCGAGCATCCGCCAGCGAACGAACGGCTCTGCGCCGGGCATCTGGCGTGCTGCGCGTGGTGCGTGGTGCGCGGTGCCGACTGCGCTGCTGTGCCTGCTGGTGGTCCTCACGGGCCGAATCGCCGCCGCCGCAGAGGTGGACGAGATGCTTCTCCGCGGCCGCGTCACGGCCGACGCACACGGTGTATCGGGGGTGCTGATCTCGGACGGATATCGTGTGACGCGCACAGATGCAGCCGGCGAGTATCAGCTTCCGATCGACGGGCAGAGCGGGCGGTTCGTGTTTCTGACCACACCGCGCGGGTACTGGACAGAGGATTTCTACTGTCCGTTAGACGCTGCTCGCGCGGCCGGCCGGGCCGACTTCGTGCTCACCCCGGTGCCACACGGCGACCGGTTCGACATCGTGTTCATCACGGACATGCACCTCGCGGATGAGCACGGCGTGCGCAAGTTCCAGGCCAGCCTGGCGGAAATCAATCAGTTGCAGCCGCCCGCGGTGCTGTTGTGGGCGCAGGGAGACATCTGCCTGCAGGACGGATCGGGCGCGGCCTACCGGGCAGGTCTGAGCGCGGCAGCCATGCCGGTGCGCCATGGCGCGGGCAACCACGAGATGCTGCTGTCGGAGGACAATCCGCGCGGCGAGTTCGAGCGGCATTTCGGACCCACGTACTACTCCTTCGACCTGGGTCCTGTCCACTGCATCGTGCTCGACGGCAACAAACCCATTCCCGGCGAGGAAGGTTGGCGCGCGGTACACGGAGCGGTGGAGGGGCGGGAGCTGGCCTGGCTCGAAGCCGACCTGGCAGCTCAGCCGCAGGGCACACCGATCATCGTCGGCGTGCACATTCCGATCGTCACGACCTACCCCGAACGCCGCCAGGACAATCCCGGCGACGCGCCGTACTGGGAGATGACTAATGCCCAGGCGCTGACTGAGCTGCTCGCGCGCTACCGCGTGCGGCTGGTACTGCAGGGACACATGCACGAGAACGAACGCGCGACGGTTCAGGGGGTGGAGTACGTGGAGTCGATGTCGCTGTCGGGCAGCTGGTGGAAATCGGGGAGCGGCCTGGAGCGGGGCGTGGATGGCACGCCACGTGGATTCCGGATTGTCTCCGTCGACGGAGACCGCATCACGCATCGATTTCGATCGAGCTGCGAATCGTACGTCGACCGTGACGGTGAGTTCTACGGCCTCGAGCAGCCCCTCGCGCCGAGTGCGGCCACGAGCTTCGTGTTCAACTGCTACGATGCACCCAACGGCGCGACAGCCCGGGCACGGCTGGACGAAGGTCCGTGGCAGGCGATGCCCGCGCACCGGGCGGTCAACAAGGAGCTGCAGCTGGTCATGCCCCATCATTTCCGGCTGGTGGCCGACCTGAGTCGCCTGCCGGCCGGGCCGCATACGATCGAAGTGGAGGTCACCTGGCCGGACGGGCAGCTGGTTCGCGAGCGCAGCCCCTTCACGCTCCAGGCGCCGCAGGACGAATGAGATGCCGCACGCGCGGTGCAAGGCGGTGCTCGCGGCCGCCACTCGTGCCGGCCGCCGCCTCAGTGGATCTGCGGGACGATGTTCTGGTCCTCAATCGGCGGGCGAATATAGCTGTTGTCGATCCGGCGCGGCGGGAGTTCAAAGGGACCGGGCGTCAGGTCTTCGTAGGCAAACAAACTCAACAGGTGGCTGATGCAGTTCAGCCGGGCCGACTTCTTCGAGTCCGAAGGGACCACGTACCACGGCGCCTGCTTGATGTCGGTCACGGCGAACATCGCATCCTTGGCCTTCGAGTACTCCACCCACCGCTCCCGGGATTCGAGATCCATGGGACTGAGTTTCCAGCGTTTGGTGGGGTCCTGAATCCGCCGCTGGAACCGGCGTTCCTGCTCCTCGTTGCTGACCGAGAACCAGTACTTGATCAGTTGAATGCCAGCGCGGACCAGCATGCGTTCGAACTCGGGGCAGCTCCGCAGGAACTCCTGGTACTGCTCTTCCGAGCAATAGCCCATGACCCATTCCACGCCGGCGCGGTTGTACCAGCTGCGGTCGAAGATCACCAGCTCGCCGGCGGCCGGCAGGTGTGCTACGTAGCGTTGAAAGTACCACTGCGACGCTTCTCGTTCGGTCGGGGCGGGGAGGGCGACGACCCGGCAGATCCGCGGGTTGAGGCACTCGGTGATCCGTTTGATCGTGCCCCCTTTTCCAGCCGCGTCACGCCCTTCGAACACGATCACGACTTTGGCCTTCGTGTGCACGATCCAGTGCTGGAGCTTGACCAGCTCGACGTGCAGTTGGGACAGGCACCGTTCGTACTCGCGGCGACTGATGCCTCGGCTTTGTATTTTCTGATCGGGCGACGCGCGCGGTCCCTCGGCGGGATCTGTGGCCGCGGGCGGGGCCGCGTGTGACTTGTCAGAGTTTTCCTTCTTACTCACGGCACTTCCTCGATCTTCTGCAGCAGTTCGAAGTTGCAGATCCGCATGAGTGGCATATTCCGGTCGTCCACTGCCAGCTTCTGATCGCGGTCGATCGACAGCAGCAGGTGGTTGCCTCGCAGACTCAGGTCTTCGATGCCAGCCGCCACGAGGCGTCGCCGGGCGGCCTGCATAACACGCACATAGGCGCGCTGGGTCAGCCGCCCCTCCCGGTAGGCTGCCAGCGCGTCGATCCCCTTATAGACTACCTCATCTTTGTCCGCCAGCGACTCGTCGGGCCCGTTCCAGTATCCCCAGATCGTGATGTATTCGTGCTGCCGGCTCAACAGGACGCGGTGATCGGGGGTCTGCAGGCTGGCGTGGCTGACGTAGCGGCTGTTGTCGACCAGTGACGACGAGACGGACGAGCAGTGTCCGGTCATGTAGATCGCCCGCGGATAGGTCGTCTCGATGCCGCGGCGCGACAGTTCCATGGCGATCGAGAACTCCTCGAAAGGGCTGTTATATCCGTAGTCCAGGATCTGGCGTTCGCGGCGCATGAACGGGTCAGCGTCGGGGATCTGGCCGACGCGTGACACGCGCCACACGAGGTGGATATTGTCCTTGGTGACGGTCTCATAGACCAGCTGGGAAGCGCTGATCTTGGTGCGCGGCGTCCGGCGCCACTTTTCGGGCAGGAAATAGTCGAACAGCATGGGATCGCGTCCCACGACCCACAGCGCTCCACCGGTACTCTCGACACGCCCGTAGACATAGTCGACCCCCAGGATCGTGACGGGGGTGAGGTTGGGCGGGAAATCCTGGCTCGATTCGAACCGGCGGACCTGCCGGATCAGGTATTCCTGCCGCTTCTTCGCCCGGAACATCTTATCCCGCCGCGGGGTGCGTTTGAGCAGTTCGAAGTCCACCAGTCCGTAGATGACCTGGCCGGCGCGGTCCTTCTTCAGCTGCCCGTCGGGAGTGGGGCGCACGATAATGTGATGCGGCTTGTTGTCGCTGACCGAAAAACCTTTCCGATCCAGGTCCGCGTGGCAGCGATCGACCAGCGACGTCATCGTCTGCTTGTCGATCAGTCCGTCGCGGCAGGCTTCCATGGCATCGATGCCTTTGAGCCAGTCATAAATCACCGCGTAGTTCCGATTCCAGTCCAGCGGAATCTCCTCATGGCTCCGCTGAATGGCCTCCATCTTGTAGCGGCGGCGTCCGAGCTGCTCCCCCTGTACGAACTTGCGCGGCACGTAAATGGCCAGCGGTCTGTGGGTGTAGAGTCGGCCGGGGGACTCGAAGTGCGAGTTGCGCATCTCGATCACCAGGCTGAACTCCATGAAGGGGCTGTTGAATTCCACGTCGCCGTCGGACGAGCGGGTCCCGCCGGGGATATCCTGCCCCATGCGGTTCCACTTCACCACGATGTCGCAGGCCCGGCCGTCCACTTCCTTGGTGCGGACGCGAAACAGGGCACTGGTTCCCGGCAGCCGCACGCCATGCTGCTTCATCCAGGCCGCATCGGCCCAGTGGTTTTCGGGGAGGAGGCACCGGGTGAACGGGATGCCGAATTCCGTCACGTAGAGATCGGTGCCATCCTCGGCGCGCAGATGGAGGTACTTGACCCCCAGCACAGTGACCAGCGGCTTGTGAGCGAGATAAGCCGCCACACCGTCCATTTCGCTGATCACGGCGGTATGCATTGTTCTCTCAACTAGCCTGGCGAAAGCCGTGCTTCGAGCGCCTCCAACTGCTTGATCAGGCGCGGCGGCACGCGGTTGTTGAACTTCTCCAGATAGGCCTTCGCATCCACCAGCTCCGCCTGGTACGCCTTCACGTCCACCTCCAGCAGCTCGGCGAGGTCATCCGCCGGCAGGTCCAGGCCACTCAGGTCGAGGTCGCCGTCGAGCGGCATGTAGCCGATCGGCGTCTCGCGTGCCCCGATCTTGCCTTCTACCCGCTCGCACATCCACTTGAGCACGCGGCTGTTGTCACCGAACCCGGGCCACAGCCAGCGTCCTTCGCGCGACGTGCGGAACCAGTTCACGTAGAAGATCCGCGGCGCGTGCTCCCCTAACCGCTCCCCCATCGCGAACCAGTGGGACCAGTAGTCGGCCATGTTGTACCCGCAGAAGGGCAGCATCGCGAACGGGTCGCGCCGCAGATTCTGCCCCACGTCCAGCGCTGCCGCCGTGGTTTCCGAGGCGGACATGGCACCCATGAACACGCCGTGATCGAAGTCAAACGCCTGGGTCACCAGCGGAATGACCTGGGTCCGCCGGCCGCCAAAGATGAAGATGTCGATCGGCACCCCTGCCGGGTCATCCCAGTCGGGGCAGAGCACCGGGCACTGGGTGGCCGGCACGGTGAACCGGGCGTTCGGATGCGCCGCCTTGTGGCCGGACTCCGACGTCCACTCCTGCCCCTTCCAATCCAGCGCGTGTTCACACGCCTCGTCGATTCCTTCCCACCAGATGTCCCCTTCGTCGGTCAGCGCGCAATTGGTGAAGATGCTGCACTTGTCGAGCATGCGCATGGCCATCGGATTGGAGCTCATGCTGGTCCCCGGCGCCACGCCGAAGAAACCGGCCTCGGGATTGATCGCGTACAGGCGGCCGTCCGGACCGATCCGCATCCAGGCGATATCGTCCCCGATACACTCGCATTTCCAGCCCGGGATGGTCGGCTGCAGCATGGCCAGATTCGTCTTGCCGCACGCCGACGGAAACGCCGCCGCGATGTGGAACCGCCGCCCGGCCGGATTGGTCAGCCGCAGGATCAGCATGTGCTCGGCCATCCAGCCTTCCCGCCGCGCCATCGTCGAGGCAATCCGCAGGGCCAGGCACTTCTTGCCCAGCAAGGCGTTCCCCCCGTAACCAGACCCGTACGACCAGATCAAATTCTCCTCCGGGAAGTGCGCAATGTACTTCTGTTCCATCGGCGCACAGGGCCAGGGCACATCATCCACGTCCGCGGCCAGCGGCGCGCCGACCGAGTGCAGGCAGGGGACGAATTCGCCGTCCTCGCCCAGCGCCTCGAGCACCTGGGTGCCGACCCGCGTCATGAGGTGCATATTGACCACCACATAGGGCGAATCGGTGATCTCCACACCGATCTTCGACAGCGGCGAGCCGATCGGACCCATGGAGAAAGGGATCACGTACATCGTGCGCCCCTGCATGCAGCCGCGATACAGCTCTGTCATCGTCCGCTTCAGCTCGACGGGGTCTCTCCAGTTGTTGGTCGGCCCCGCCTCCTCTGCCGACGCACAGGCGATGAACGTGCGCGCTTCCACCCGTGCCACATCGCTCGGGTCGCTGCGGAACAGATAGCTGTCCGGGCGTTTCTTCTCGTTGAGCTTCGTGGCAGCGCCGGTAGCCACCATCATCTGCATCAACCGATCATAATCGGCGCGCGATCCGTCCGTCCATTCAACCTGGTCCGGCCGGCAGAGCGCTTCGACTTCGGATACCCAGGCGAGCAGTCTTTTGTGTTGGATAATACTCATGCCCCACACTCTAGGACTCTTTGACATGAAGTCAATCCTTCTTAACGTCCTCCGGCGGGGCAGCGTCGGGCAGCATTTCGACGACGAACACCGCCGGCTTCGACCCCACCGGCGTGATCCCCAGCACGGTGCTCTGGCCCGGCGGCGGAGCCTGGACCGTCGTCTGCAGCTGACACAGCAGCGGGGCATCGGCGCCCGCCGCGGACGTCGCCGTGAAATCCAGCCGCAAGGACAGCTCCGACTCGGCCCGCCTCCCCAGCACGTCCCGCGCGCCGAGCCTCCCGGTCAGTGTGATCAGGCAGGGCTCGTTCACCTTGGCGGTCCCGCTGACCGAGAAGGTCTCCCCTTCGGTGATGCTGACCAGCAGCTGGGCCGCCATCGTCAGGTTCGTCACGCCCCGCTGCGCCAGATCGTGCGAGATCGCTTCCAGGTCCTCCGGCGGCACGGCCGCAGCGTCGTCCGCCAGACCACCCACGAGCCAGACCATGCGCAGTTGCACCACGCGCGGCGGCCGCTCGGCCGACACGTCCGCGGCCGCCGCGTCCAGTTGCGCGACCAGCCGCCGGATTTCTTCCAGTGTACTAGCAGCCGCCCTGACAACCAGCGCATTCGACTCCGCGCTGGCCGTCAACGTGACTCCCGCTTCCGGCTGGATCGGCTGGATCGCCTGTAGCACCTCCACCGCGTTCGCGTACCGCAGCGGCAGCACCTGCACCAGCAGCGTTTCGGCCGGCGCATCCTGTGCCCTCAGCGGCGGCCCGCCCAGAGCGGCCATCCCGACCAACACCAGCAACGACACCAGTAACTTCGCGTACGCCCACAGCGGTCTCTTCGCGGTCATGGCTGTTCACCTCGCTCCACCAGCTAAAGAAAACATGTCCGTGCGTCCTCGTGTCCTCCCCGTCACCGGGCACCCGCGTGTCGTGCTGATGCCGCTCAGCACACCCCCGGCAGCCTACGCATCTTCGGTCGACTTGCGCAGGCTGTGAGCCGTCTCGCGGAACCCCTCCACTTTCATTTCCCGGAGATAGACAAACCCGCGGGCACCGCGGATGAGCGGGCTGTTGTGTTCGGCAAACCAGGCCCGTCCCAGGCATGTCTTGAGCATCTGATACTGCTCCACCTGAATCTGCTGCGCCAGCTCACAGAACGGACCGTCATGGGCGTAGCTGGGGAAGGAGGCGTGCTTCTGGGATACGAACGTGTTGAGGAAGGCACTCTCCATGATCGACAACATGTTCAGGCTCACCGGCACGTACATGTTCGCCTCGCACGGATGGAAGCGGAACCAGACGTTGCGGTAGCCCCAGATCGTGATGTCCGGCTGCTGGTTCATTTCCACATAGCGATCGATTGCTTCGCTGATCGCCTGCAGCACCTTGTAGTGGGTGTCCGGGCCGCTCGCTTCGGGATCGAGCGCACAGGAGATCACATCCGGTTTAACTTCATTCAGCAGAGACAGCACGGGGACCACGTCGCGCTCGACGGTCGGCTCCGGCACGAAGATGTCGCCGGTGTAGAATCCCAGCCGCAGGTGCCGGATATGGGAGCCCTGCCAGCCGAAGTAGCCCCACAGCGTCTCCGCTTCCCATTCCCGGCACATGCCCTTCAGCCGCTGCATGGCGCCGGGGTCCTTGCGGCCCGGATAGACACTGGAGAAGTAGTGCTTCAATTCGGTCATCCGGTCGGCGATCGCGTCGATGTCGCTTTCCTCATAGACTTCCATGAGGTTGCGCAGCAGGCGGCGGGCATCGCCTTCCGCCCGCATCTCCTCGTTCCGCGCTGCGATGCCGTCCAGGTACTGCCAGATATCGCGATTCCGCCCCTCTTGATTGTTGGCGTCGAAGTACCCTTCCCGGAAGAGAGTCTCGAACACCTTGGAATGGATCCACCGATCGAGCCCTTCGAGCTGTCGCAGCATGAACTCGTTCGTGACAGCGGTAAATCCGCTGGTGAGTGTCACGAAATAATGGTCGTTCGTGGGGTTCCGCATGCTGCGGACGATCTGGGGCAGGTAGCCCAGCATCAGGTCATCATGGTGCGGCTCCGTGTGCAGGAAACGCGTGCCCGTATACACCGTGCTGCCGCGTTCAATACTCTCGATCAGCCGGTTCCGCACCATCTGCACCAGATCGGCGAACGGCTCCGGCCGACCTTTGAGCACCGCGCTCAACATCAGATCCTGTTCGGCTTCCTGTGATGTGAGTTCCAGCAGCGGCTTATTCAGCTGCAGGGACAGATCGACGATCGCGCGCATCACCTGCTCGTCCGAGTAGTCCTTCGCGCGCACCAGCAGGCTGACCTGGCGGCGGCGCAGCTGCTTGGCGGCGCCCAGGGTGATGTAGAAGCGTGCCTGGGGCAGCGTCCGCAGCGCGCTGGCCGGAATCCCGACACTCACCGGACCCTGCACGGCATCGGCCACCACTCCCGCCTTCGCCTCGCCCGCCGCGATGATGATGGCCGTACAGTCCGGATTGAAGGTGATCGTCCCCAATCCGATGGTGATGACCAGACGGCGCCGCGACACCTCGATCCCACCCAGGTCCCCAGCCGCCGCAGCCTGGGTTTCATAGTTGGTCGCCATCAGGCGTGTCGTGGAGAAGTGATCGGAGCCGCGGACGTTGAACCCGATGTGGCCGTCCGGCCCGATCCCGCCCAGGAAGAACCCCAGCCCGCCCAGCGCACGAATCGCTTCCTCGCGCTGCTGGCACCAGTCGTCGATACGGGACAGCACCCCCTGCTGCATCCGCTCCAGATCAGTAACCGCCTGCCGTGTCCGCAGACTCAGATCGACCGTCGAATCGGGCCAGATCGTCTCCAGATCCTGATCCGGTCCGATCCCGATCTCCTGGCAGTTCATCAGCAGCGCTTTCTGCGGATCGAGCCCCATCCACTCAAGGTAATACTGCTTGACATAGTGGTAGAAGCTGTTCTTCTGCATCGGCTGGATCGGATAGAACTCGTCGATCTGCACGAAGTGCAGGCTGCGCATGTCCGGCTTGCGCGCCGGATCGATGCAGTTCTTCTCGAGCACCTCGCGCGTCTCGGGCTGATCCCAGGTGCGGACCAGCCGATTGACCCACCTAATGACATGCTCGGGCGTCTTGCCAGTCGGCAGGGATACAACGCCGCCCGGATGGTCTTGTACCCATTCGATGAACCGCATGGCGGCCAGCTTGCCCAGCGCCGGGAAGTTGCTGACCGTAATCACCGGGATCTGCTCGTCCGGCCCGTAGAGCAGATCGAGCGGGGAATCCTTGAGGGCCCGAGTCTCCACCGGAGACAACGTCAACTGATCGTAGATGCCCATATCCTGGTCCTCGTACCCGTAGGAACGTTTTTCTCGCATATTCAAATCCAGTCTAACTCTGCACCGGGATTCTCGGTAGGTCTGTCCTCCGGAAAGGCCGTGGGAAAGGCCGTGCGGCACAGCGTGCCGGACACGTTCCGCCCCCGGCCAGCGGCCTGGACCCGGAGGCGGCGACGGCCTGGAACGGACGGTGTCCGGCCGCGTGTGGACCGACACACACACGCTCCAGACCGTGTTATTCTCGCCTCCCGTGCGGCTGCGCCGCTGAAGCTGGTGGCTGTGCCCGAAGCGCACGCTCAACCGTTCGCGGCGGTCGCCGAGCTGGAGGTGCTGCCGCCGCAGCCCGCAGTTCCGGCGCGGCCCCGCCCGGGAGACGCTGCGGCCGCGAGCCGCTATAATGGGCCGGCACACACTGAATGTGCCGGCCCACATGTACTCGGACCATCGCCGCAGGGAGACACGCACGTGAAGATTTGTCGTTCCATTATCGCCTTCGGCCTGCTGCTTGCCATGACTGCCACGACCTACTCCGCCAATCCGTTCTATGCCCAGTGGACCACGCCCTTCGAGGCTCCGCCGTTCAACCAGATCAAGCTGGAGCATTACCGGCCGGCCTTTGACGAGGCGATGAAGCGGCACGACCAGGAGGTCGAATCCATCTGTCTCCAGCAACCCGCCCCGACATTCGCGAATACGATCGAAGCGCTCGAGCGCAGCGGGGCGATGCTCGATCGTGTGAGCAATGTCTTCTTCGCGATGAAATCGTCGATGAACAACAAGGAGCTGGAGGCCATCGCCCAGGCAGTGGCCCCCTTGCTGTCGCAGCACGAGGACGGCATCCTCCTGAACGCCCCGTTGTTCCAGCGCGTCCAGGCTGTCTACGAGGCGCGCGATGCGCTGGACCTGACGGCGGAGCAGCGCAAGCTGCTGGAGGAGTATTACAAGCGATTCGTCCGGGGGGGAGCCAATCTGCCGCCGGACAAGAAAGCCGTACTCAAGGAGATCAACGCTCAGCTGTCGCTGCTGTCGGTCAAATTCGGTGAGAACGTGTTGAAGGAAGAAAACCGCTACGAACTGGTGATCGACAACGAGGCCGATCTGGCGGGGCTGCCGGAGAGCGCCATCACGGCGGCGGTGGCGGCGGCGGATGAACGCGGCCATGCAGGCAAGTGGGTCTTCACGCTGCACAAGCCCAGCCTGATCCCGTTCCTGCAGTACGCCAGCCGCCGCGACCTGCGGGAACAGATCTACCAGGCGTACATCAACCGCGGCAACCACGACGACGAACTGGACAACAAGGCCACGCTCCTGGAGATGGCGCAGCTGCGTGCCCGCCGTGCCCAACTGCTGGGCTACGAAACTCATGCGCACTACGTGCTCGAAGAAAACATGGCCAAGACACCCGAGCAGGTATACGCGCGGCTGACCGAAATCTGGCAGCCGGCGCTGCAGCGCGCGCAGCAGGAGCGGGCCGAGATGCAGGCACTGATCGACCAGGAAGGGGGCGGCTTCCAGCTGGCCTCCTGGGACTGGTGGTACTACGCGGAGAAGGTTAAGAAGGCCAAGTATGACCTGGACGAGGAGATGCTGCGGCCGTACTTCAAACTGGAAAACGTGCTGCAGGGCGCGTTCGACGTGGCCACTCGCCTGTATGGACTGCAGTTTGAAGAGCGGACGAACCTCCCGATCTACCACCCGGACGTGTCTGTGTTCGAGATGAAAGGAGCCAGCGGGCAGCACGTGGGAATCCTGTTCGTGGACTACTTCCCGCGGGCCAGCAAGCGTGGCGGCGCGTGGATGGGGGAGTTCCGCCAGCAGATGAAACAGGACGGCCTGGACATCCGGCCCGTGGTCTACAATGTCGGCAATTTCTCCAAGCCCACCGTCGACAAGCCCTCGCTCCTGTCACTCGAGGAGGTCGAAACGCTGTTCCACGAGTTCGGCCATGCGCTGCACGGCCTGCTCTCCGACTGCAACTACCGGATGCTCGCCGGCACCAACGTGGCCCGCGATTTCGTGGAACTGCCTTCGCAGATCATGGAGAACTGGGCCACCGAACCGGCAGTGCTCAAGCTCTATGCACGACACCACGAGACGGACAAGCCGATGCCGGACGACCTGATCGAGAAGATCCAGAAATCGCGGTATTTCAACCAGGGTTTCGCCACGACCGAGTACCTCGCCGCCTCGTTCCTGGACATGGACTGGCACACGCGCGTGACGCCGGACACACCGGTCGACGTGCTGGCGTTCGAGAACGAAAGCCTCAGCCGGATCGGTCTGATCCCCGAGATCGTGCCGCGCTATCGCAGCTCGTATTTCAATCACATCTTTTCCGGAGGCTACTCGGCCGGTTACTACGCCTATATCTGGGCCGAATTGCTCGATGCCGACGCCTTCCAGGCGTTCAAGGAGACGGGCGATATCTTCAATCCGCAGGTGGCGCAGGCGTTCCGCGACAACATCCTGTCCCGCGGCGGGACGGAGGAACCGATGGGCCTGTACCTGCAGTTCCGCGGCAAAGAGCCGGCGATCGATGCGTTGCTGGAACGCCGCGGACTGAAACCGGCGGCAGACGTGCCCCAATGACAAGACAACGAGACAAGACAACGATGTGTTTTGTGCGAAGGAGCTTTCGATGAAAGACGCGCGTGTCCTGGTAGGCTGTGCCACACTGGTCTGCGGCTGGATCTGCAGCAGTCTGCTGGCGCAGGGCGGTGAACCGCCCGCGTGGAAGCCGCTGGCCGACGGCAAGACGTTTGCCGGCTGGCACAAGAACGGGGAAGGGGAGTGGACGATCGAGGACGGCGCCTACGTCGGACGATCGAATAACGCTCAGCTTTACGGACACCTCGTGTCGGACGCTCAGTATGAGGACTTCACGGTGCGGTTCGATTTCCTGTGCCCCAGCGGCGACAGCGGCTTCTTCGTCCGCACGGAGATGCAGGAGCCGGACAAGACGCTGGGGCTGCAGATCCAGGTCGGCCCGCTGGGGAGCGGCACGGGTGGGATCTACGAAAGCTACGGCCGCGGCTGGATTCCCGAAAAGCCGCCGCTGGAACTGGAGCAGGCCGGTTATCGGGAAGGCACCTGGAACGAGATGATCATCGCCGCCCACGGACCGCGCGTCACCGTGCACGTCAACGGCGTCAAGATCGCGGACCTGAACGACCCGCAACTGGCCCAGAAGCCCGGCGTGTTCGCCCTGCAGATGCACAGCGGCGTTGTCAACGAGACGCGGTTCAAGAACCTCGCCATCATGGAACGCGGCGAGATCACCCCCAAGGCGTTCCTGGGCAACGACGCGCCGGCCGTCAAGCCGGCCGACGACGGATCGATAACCTTGTCAGCTGCCAACGGCCTGGGGATCGGCCCGGAGATCCACTATATGCCGGCTTGGGGTGCGTTCGGATGGTTCACCGATCAGGACCGCGCCGAATGGCCACTCGAAGTGACGCGGGACGGAACGTACGATGTCACACTCGAATGGTCCGTGGCCGATGACCAGGCGGGCAAGCCTTTCCAGCTGGAAATCGGCGACCAGCAGCTCGCCGGGACCATCGCCACGTCCGGTGCGTGGGATACGTATGCCACCGCCAAGATCGGACAGCTCAAGTTGTCGGCCGGCGCACAGCGCGCCGTGTTCCGACCCAACGGCCAGTTCGACAAGCCGCTGTGCGATCTGCGCGCGATCACGCTGACCCCCACCGCCGCAACTGACTGACCGCCGACCGCCGCGCGTCGTGTGTCGTGCTAATCGCGGCTGAGCACGGTGAACATTACCTGCCAGCCGCCGGCGCCGCGGCGGTCTCCTCGTTCAGTCGCTGGAACAACACCTGCAGGCAGCTTGTCATCACCGCCTGATAGCGTTCGGGATCGAGCACCTTGAACTGCGCGACACCTTCTGACGCAGCAGGTCAGGCTCCCGATTGAATGCCGCCGCGACGTCGCGCATGCTGCCGGTCGTGAAGACCGTCACCGGGCGATCCGCAGACCGCAGTTTTTCCAGCAGCAGATTCACTCCCTGCTGATACGCCGCCGGCTGATCGAGCGCCGGGCCGGAGGGGGATCGCAGCGGCGGATTCAGCCCCACCACGTACGGTACCTGCCGCCCGGTGAGCTGTATCATTTGCCGCACGGGGACCTCGCCCGGACGCGCCGCCTGTTTCTCGCCGTGGTCGAGGATCACCCCCAGCACCTCGAACTCGTCCAGCGCAAAGAGGGTGGCCAGGTCCACATGATCGTCGGGATCGTCATGCGGATGAAACAGATCTGTGGAGCAAATGATGGGGTCTTCTCCGCGGCGGCAGCACCCGGCGGCCCGGAGACGATCAGGCCGGCCAGGAGCACTGCGGGAAGAGACAACATCAACAGCGATCCGATCGCACGCATGGCTCAGCCCCTCATTTCAACAACTGGTTCTGAAACCACTCGACCAGCGCCTGCATGGCCTGCTCGCGTTCCTGGGGTACGAAGCCGTGACCCGACTCCTCGTAGACCACCAGCTCGCTGGTAACGCTCTGCTCCTTGAACGCGGCGTAAATGTTCTCGCTGTGCTTCATGGGGACCAGCTCGTCTTTCTTGCCCACCAGCAGCAGCGTGGGGGCGTCGTCCGGCGAGACGTGCAGGAGCGGCGAGTACTTGGCTGCTTCCTCCACCGGCAGGTTGAGCGCCGGGAACTGGTCGTACGCAGGCAGATGCCCTTCCGTCTGCCACACCATCACGCGCAGATCGGTCGGCGCCACAAACGCAACCACCGCCTGCACGCGACTGCTGACGCGCAGCACCGGATCCTTGGCCTGCGGATCACCCTCGTCCGAGGCGGTACCCAACATCAAAGACAGGTGCCCGCCAGCGCTCATGCCATACACGCCCAATCGTTGGGGATCGACTTTCCAGGTCGCGGCGTGAGCGCGGATGTACCGCACGCTGCGCCGCACATCCTCCACCGCGTCGGGAATGCCGTACCGCGGACTGCTTCCGTGCCGGACGGCGAACACGGTGAAGCCGGCGTCCAGCATCGGCTTGAAGCCCGGCAGCGCCGCTTCCGGCGGGCTCCACGACGAGTACCAGCCGCCGCTGACCATGAACAACAACCCGGCCCCGTTGGCGTTGCTCAGCGGCGCGAAGACGTCGAACGTCAGGGCCAGTCCATCTTTGTGACCATAGACCACATCCGGCGTGATCTTGACCTCGTCCGCCGCGCGCACGAGCGGCAGGGAACTCAACACCAGGCACAGCATCAGAGCAGGACGCCAACATGACATGCATGACATGGTTGTCTCTCCAATTCGTGAGCCAGCACCGACACAACACACCACCAGCCGACATTCTCGATGATCGCAGAGGGCTTGGCGAGTAGACGACCGGACAATAACACCGATCTGAATCGCTGGCTCCCCTGTTCAAGTCCAGCCCGCGCGCGGATATGGTTGACATGACCGATGCCAGCCGGCCGCAGTGGCGCGGCCCACGCCGGGACGGCGTCTCCCTGGAAGCGGGACTCCTGCCGGCCTGGCCCGCCGGCGGACCGCGTCTGCTGTGGCAGCAGACCGGACTGGGCACAGGCTGGTCCTCGCCCATCCTCGTCGACGAGCGCCTGTATATCACCGGGGACATCGGCGCTGACGACGGCACGCTGTTCTGGACAGTGCCGCTCAAGAATCAGTTCGGTGTCAATGCCGCGACACCCATCTACGATGCGGGAGCGGTCTTCTTCGTGACCCCGGACACAGAGAAAGGGCGACTGTACCTGCGTTACCACGACACGCTGTGGTGCTATGATGTAGCTGCTGCTGACGCGTCGTTTACGATCTGGGACCGCACAAGCATGAATGCGGGCCGTTTGCGACACTACCCGTGGCAATGCCCGGAATGTACGACTTCACCTGGCATTACTTTCACTTGGCATCACTTTGAGGAGAACCGACATGGACTTCAACACTGACCGGCTGCTCACCCGCCGCAACCTGATCTCGGCCACGCTCGGAGCGACGGGCATGGCCGCACTGACCGCTGCGCCGGCCACAGCCGCTGCGCCGCGCGTCAATGGGCTGGAAGGCAAGAAGGTCCTGGTCGCCATCGGCGATTTCAGCGAAGGGCTGGAAACGTACTACATGATCTACCGGCTGATCGAAGAAGGGGTCAAACCGGTCGTCGCAGCTGCCAAGGCAAAGCAGCTCCAGATGGTCGTGCACGATTTCGACCCGCAATACTCCAACTACACTGAGAAACTCGGCTACTACATCCAGACCGACATCGCGTATGATGACGTGCAGGCGGCCGACTTCGACGGGCTGCTCGTACCGGGTGGGCGTGGCGCGGAAGAGGCGCGGCAATACGAGTCGGCGCTGAACGTGACCCGGTACTTCCTGGATCACAAGCTGCCGGTGGGCGCCATGTGCCATGGGCCTCAACTGCTCTACACCGCCGGCTCCATGAAGGGGCGTCGAATGACCGCGTTTCCCGGCATTCGCTTCGACTTGGAGGCCGCGGGAGCCACCTTTATCGACGAACCGGTCGTGGTCGACGGACCACTTGTCACGTCGCGCGGCTGGCCCGACCTCCCTTACTTCATGCCGAAGTTCCTGGAAGTGCTCGCCCAGGCCTGACCGGCCGCTTGGCTGCCCAGCTCGTTGGCCGCCCCGCCGCTTGGTCGCGCGCGGCCGCGGCTGCGGTCACCCCGCGCCGCTCAATACTCCCGATCGGTCACCAGCCCCGGCTGGGGGACCGGATACTTGCCATCCGGTCCCGGCATGAGCGGGGAGGGGGAGTCGAATGTGAGCGTCTCGACCCCCAGCGCCATGTCATGCGGGTGCTGGAGCATTTCGTCGTACGTCACCACCTGTCCCGTGTGCGCGGCCATGCGTCCCATGGAACTCACCAGACTCGCCTCCGCTCCGCGCTGCGCCTCGTTGTACGGCTGGTCCTGGCGGATGGCCAGCAGCAGGTCTTCCCACTCGACATCGTACGGATTCGGTTCGTGGTCGGTGAACTTCCAGATCACCTGCGAGGGTGCAATGCTCTGCTGCCGGTAGATCGCACTGTAGGACGGCATCCCCGCGTTCAAGGAGATGATGGCCTGCCGCTGGCTGCCGTGCACGTAGCTGCCGAACTGGTCGTAGCAGCCGCCGATACAGCGCCCGTAGAGAAACAGCTTGGTGCCGTCGTCGAACGTGTACTCCACCGAGTAGTTGTCGAAGTTCTGGTCGACGTAGTTGCCACGATAGTGACGGCCACCGCACGCCTGGGCTTCCACCGGCCACGATCCCTTCATCCAGCAGCACTCATCGATGTTGTGGATGTAGAAATCGCTGTAGCACCCGCCGCTGGCCCAGATGTAGCTGTGGAAGTTCCGGATCTGGTACATCAGGTCGGAGATGCCAGCCGACTTGGGCTCGGACAGAAACGAACCGATCGGGCCGTGCATGCGATAGGCGCGCAGCGTGATGATGTCGCCAATCTCACCGGCCTGGATGCGGTCGTGCAGCGCCCGCCGCGCACGGCAGTGCCGCCACATCAGACCCACACCCACCTTGAGGTTCTTCTGTACAGAGGCTTCGGCCAGCGCGAGCATCCGCCGGGTGGACGGGCCGTCGACCGTCACCGGCTTCTCCATGAAGACATGGAGCCCTTTTTCGATGGCGTAGGCGAAGTGGACCCCGCGAAAGGCCGGCGGCGTGGCGAAGATCGCGATGTCGCCCGGCGCCAGACAGTCCATCGCCTGCTTGTAACCATCGAACCCCACGAACCTGCGTTCGGCAGGCACGTCCATCCGGTCCTGGAAATGGGCGCTGAGGTTCTCGTAGCTGCTCTTGAGCCGATCGTCAAAGACGTCGGCCATCGCCACCAGCTGAACCGGCCCCCCTTTAGCCGTCAACGCGTTGGCGGCCGCGCCCGTGCCGCGCCCGCCACACCCGATCAGCGCGATGCGAATCGTGTTGTTCTCGCCGGCATGCACCCTCGGGACGGCCAGCCCCACCAGTGCGGAGGCAGCTGCCACCTGCCCGGCACTCTTGAGAAAACTGCGGCGCGACGTCGGGCAGACCAGATTCTTGTTCATGTGGGGCAGTCTCCGAAGTTCAGTCTGGGGATGGCACAAGCTGGAGTCCGCCACAGAGACCTGCGAAACGCTCCGTGCCGCGCAGCATCTCCCCGGCGGGATGTTCTCCATTATGTCGGCCCCGCTACAATTCTCAATACTGCTGCCGCTCGTCCGCCCCAGAGGCCTGATCCTGGCTCACAACATGAACGGCCGAATGGCCGATCCGAAGTACATCCAGGCCATCACGACCAACCCGGAACTCGAAACCCTGCTGCTCCTGCAAGAAGGAGCCGGGATCAGCGTGACCATGAAGAAACGGTAGCCGTCACACGGCTCGTCGTTCGTCGACCGCCGACTGGGCCTCCAGCATCTGCTGGCTCCGCAGTTCGTCTTCCTGAGCCATCACCCTCAGCACGCGAACTGCTTCGACCGTATACTCGCAGAACACCCACGTGAACAGCAGCGCCAACGTGGCGCCAATCATGATGAGCGAGGTTGAGTACATCCCCTCGGCAGTCGTGCAACTGCCCTCCAAACCAGTGTGCATCGGGAGTCGGCCGTGACCTGCCCCGCGATAGATCGACTTACCGCAGTGTAGCGAAAATCGGACCCCGGGCAATATCGCTTTTGGGGTGAGGGGGGGGCAGGTGCAGGAACGCACTTTCTCGGGAGAGCGATCAGGGGTATTCGGAAATTCACGAATTCGGTGATTCACGAATTCAGGAATGTGACCGTGTGGCAGCTTACTTGTTAGCCGTGCTGAAGGAACGGACCGGTGAGCCCGAAAACGGCCTGGCGGCGTGCTTTTCGCCGCCGGTCTCCAGCTCGCGGGTCGGGCATGTTAAGATGGAACTTCCGGAAAATGCCATCATTCGATCTGCCGTATCAAAGGGGGACCAGTGCGTCATGGACAGTCCGAACTGCGGGAATAACCCAATCCGTTTACGTGTCGCGACCGTTTGTTCCCTCGCGGGCGGTGCCGAGCCCGTACCCTATTGCCGCCGCACCGTGCAGCTGCGGCGTACAGCGAGCGTGATCACGGTCCTGGCAACGCTGCTGTGGCTGGGTCAAATGCCCACCATCCAGACGCTCTCGGCACAGGAGCCCGCCGGCCCGGCATGCGGGACGATTGAGATCACGCTGGCGGGGCAACCGGCACCGCCGGCCAGTGCGGACGTCGGCGGTTGTGCGCTGATCGCGGACGCGTCTGGTCCGCAGATCGCCGTGCTGCGTCCGGCCGGCATGTTCAGTGTGTGCGTGCGGGCGGGCGAGGAGGTCAGCCTGCGGATGCCGCTGTCGGGACTTTCGGCACCGGCACGCATCATGGCCGACATGCGGGTGCGGGGCGACGGCGAAGCGGAAGTCAGCTGGACAGCCGGCGACCAGGTGGTGCGGCAGACGGTATCGGGGGGCGAGCCGCGTGCGATGGCTGTCGCGATGCCGCCAGCGGCTGAGCCACAATTGTTGCGGGTGACGATGCGCGGTGTGCGGGGCGAGCTGGCGGTCCGCTGGCAGAGTTGGCGCTGCGTGATCGGCGACCAGACGACCGCCCTGCCGCCGAACTTTGCGGCGGCGGTGGAATCGTTTCCGCCACCGGTGCTGCCCGACCCGCGACCGGCGATCGAGCAGGAGCTGATCGAATGGGACTGGCGATTGCAGGACGGTATTCAGACGGCGCGGGAACCGCGCACATGGTCTCAGGCACTCGAGCTGGTGCTGCAGCGTGGCGACCAGCTGATCGAGAATCTGCTGCTGGCCTCCTGCCCGCTGGACGAACTGCCGGACCAGTGGGAGCAGTTGCGGGGCGAGTTCCAGGCCTTGGCGCAATCGCCTGACGCGCCCGAGTCGGCCTGGGAAGGGCTGTGGCAGCGTGTGCATTGGCTGCGGCGCGAGGTGGCGTTGCGCAATCCCGTGTCGGACACCGGGCCGCTGGTGTTCGCCAAGCAAGTGCCGTCCTGTTTCAGCCACCAGTTGACACAGTACTACGGCATGTGCGCGCGCCCGGGGGGAGGCATCTTTGTGCTGGAAGCTCCCGGGCGCTCCATGCGGACGCGGCAACTGTCCACGCTGCCCGTGGGGAGCTATCAGCATCCGGAGGTGTCCTGGGACGGCCGCCGCGTTTTGTTTGCCTACTGTGAGGCACCGACGGTGCCACCCGACCGCACGACCCACCCCGAACGGGTTTATCACATCTACACCGTGGGCACGGACGGTTCCGGACTGCGGCAACTGACCGATGGTCCCTACGACGATTTTTCGCCGCGCGAGCTGCCGGACGGCAAGCTGCTGTTCCTGTCCACGCGCCGCGGCGGTTTTCACCGGTGCGGGGCCGGCCCGTGCCCCGTCTACACACTCGCCCTGGCCAACGCAGACGGCTCCGATCCGCGACCGATCTCGTTCCACGAGACGCATGAGTGGGATCCGGTGGTGCTCAATGACGGCCGCATTCTCTATACGCGCTGGGACTATGTGGACCGGCACGCGGTCCACTACCAGCAGCTCTGGTCCGTTCGGCCGGACGGCACGAACGTGGCCGCGTTCTACGGCAACAACACGCTCAATCCGGTCGGGGTCTGGGAAGCGCGTCCAGTACCGAACTCGGACCTCGTCATGGCGACGGCCGGTCCACATCACGCGATGACGGCCGGCTCGATCATTCTGCTCGACGTGAGCAAGGGCATCGACGGCCTGGATCCGATCACGCGTCTGACGTCAGACGTGCTGTTTCCGGAGAGCGAATCTCCGGTGCAGCACTGGCACGCGCCGGCCGGGGTGACCGCGCAGCCGGAGGTCCCGGTGGAACAGCTGCGGTGGCCGGGGCACTGCTACCGTACTCCCTACCCCCTGTCGGCCGACTGCTTCCTGGCCGCCTACAGCTACGACGAGCTGGTGGGGGAAGCCGGCGCGAACAAGACCAACATGTTCGGAATTTACCTGGTCGATCGGTTTGGCAATCGGGAGCTCCTGTATCGGGACCTCAGCATCGCCAGTCTCTGGCCGACCCCCTTGCGGCCACGGGTGCGCCCGCAGGTGCTGCCCAGCGCCATCGACCCGGCCACTGCGGCGGCCGGGGAGGGGACCTTCTTCATGCAGAACGTGTACGACAGCTGGCCGCACCTGCCGCGCTCGGAGGCGGACCGCATCACGCACCTGCGGATCGTCCAGGTGCTGTTGAAGACGACGCCGCACGCCAATTCGCCGCGGGTGGGTTTCGCAAATGCTTCGCCTGGCAAGCAGGTGCTGGGCACCGTGCCGGTCGAGCCGGACGGGTCAGCGTACTTCCGCGCTCCGGCGCGCATCCCGCTCGCCTTCCAGGCCCTCGATGAAAATGGTATGGCGGTACAGACGATGCGCAGCGTGACCTACCTGCAGCCGGGCGAACAGACCAGCTGCGTCGGCTGCCATGAACACCGTTCCACCACGCCGGACACCATGTCGGTCTCACTGGCCCGCCAGCGCCCGCCATCGGTCATCACACCCGGCCCCGACGGTTCCAAGCCGCTGAGCTATCCGTTGCTCGTGCAGCCGGTGCTCGACAGGCTGTGCGTCAAGTGCCACAGTGTCCCGGACGCGGGGGGCGGCATCGTGCTGACCGGCGAACCGGCCGGGGAGTTCACGGCTTCGTACAACGCCCTGGCTCCGCTCGTGCCCTATTCGGAATGGAAGGGCACACCGGCCGACAATGCGGAGCCTCTGACGCATCCCGGCCTGTTCGGGGCGCGGGCGAGCAGGCTTACACAGCTGCTCCGGGAAGGGCATGAGGGTGTCGTGCTCAGTGACGAAGACATGTCACGACTGGTGACATGGATGGACGCCAACGCGCTCTGCTACGGCACCTTTGACCCGGCTGACCAGAAACGCCAGCAACAGGGGGAACAGATCGCCGGACCGGCGCTGGACTAGCGCCCCCGAGGGGCCTTGCACAGCGACGGGCGGCCTTAACCTGACGGAACCTGTACGCGCTACGGGACCTGCAAGTCCGGCAGGTCCCGCGGGCTCGATTCCAGCTCCGGCTCCTCAAGCCACTCCCGCATGTCCGCGCGGAACGCGGTCAGCTGCTGTTCCTGCTCCGGGCTGAAGGCGCCCTGCGTCTGCCCGTAGGTGTCCATCCAGGCCGCCAGACGCCGCAGGTCCTCGCCCGTCAGACCGACTTCACGATGCGCGGCATCCTGGTCCAGGTACTGCAGCAGCTTGCTCTGCCGCGCCGGATTGTCGCCAGGTATCGACGCATCGCGCTCGAAGACCAGTGCCGACAGGTCACCGCCGGCGTATCCGATCAGCGTGTTCCAGGCCTTGCCGGCACTGAGATCCAACTGCGCCGCTGCCGGCTCGGCCGCTCCCGGATGGTGGCATGCGACACACCGCTGGTCCAGCACCGGTTGGACCAGCCGATCGAAACGGAGCGGCCAGGTCCCTTCCACATCTGGCTGGATTTTCGATGGTCCGCGCGCCATGGCCAGCATGCGTTGTCCCGCGGGGGCCGTGTACCGCGACTCGTGGCAGCCGATGCACGACAGCGTCTGCCCCGGCTGCACATAGGTCAGCGACCGCATGGTCTGGAGCGCGAAACCGTTGCTGTCGAGCGCCTGGAAGAACACCGGCAGGCCGGAAGGCAGGCTGAAGTACGCCGATCCATCCGGCTCGACTGGCACGGTTCCCAGAACGAACTTGCCCGTCTCCTCCTGCGACACACCCAGGCTGGGCGTGTTCATGTGGGGCTGGACCTTCGGCACCACACCAACGATCCGCAGTCGCTTGACCGCGCCGCGCTCGATGCCGGTCAGTCCGTGGTAGACATCCTGCAGCACCATGCTGCCCACCTGTTTCCCCTCGGCCTTGACATATCCCGAGTAGTCCGCGGGCTTCGGCCGCGCCTTGATCGGAATGGGCATCGTGCTGGAAATGGCCGCGTCCCGATGCAGCAACTCGAGGTTGCCAAACCGGTCGGCCAGGTAGATCCCCTGGGCGTTGACCGGATTGCTGTCATCTTCATAGCGCCCGTGTGGCGGCAGCTGGCGGTCGCTCCAGCTGACCAGATAGAAGTCTTCCGACAACGGCCAGGGGTTGGCGTAGTACGCGCCGACATTCTCCTCGGTCTCCGGGAAGGGGACTTCCGGCGTCAGGCGCGTGATGGGCGTCTCCTCTTCGTTCCCTTTGGTCTGATCCAGCAGCACCAGCGAGCCGCCGGTAATCGAGTGGTGGGCTGCCGCCGTGAACAGGATCTTCTGGGAGTGCGGTATGGAGCGCGGTTCGACGACCGCCTGCGGCCGCACCGTGAAGTTGCCATACACCAGTTGCGCGTTGGTGCCGTCGGGATTCGAGGACCACAGACTGAAGAAATGGCCGTTGAAGCGGTCGATGTAATCCCACCGGCAGTAGAGGATGCGGCCGTCGTGCGCGATGGAGGGGGTATATTCAAAGGTCTCGAAGGCAGACAGTGGCCGGATGCTCGTGCCGTCCTGGTTCACCGCGTGCAGCGTGAACACCGGCACGGGACGATAGTCGTCTCCGCCGCACCGCACGTAGCTGTCCGGCAGGTCTCCGGCGATAGTCCGCTGCGTATTGGCCGCGCTGGTCCGCAGAAACTGACCCTTGCGCGTCGACAGGAACAGCACGTCGCCGGAGGGGAGGTACCGGCCGTCGAAGTCGTCGTACTTGCCGCGCGTCATTTGCCGATAGGCGCCGGTGGCCAGGTCCATTTCAAACAGGTGGTAGAAGACCGCTTCCGGTACGTACTGCTTGTCACGTTTGTTGGGCGCGTCCGCGATGGCGGGATCGTACTGGCTGTAAGCAAACAGGACGCGGGTGGCGTCGTAGGACAGGTCGGCCTGCAGGAAGTTCCCGGCCGGCCAGGCGGCCGTCAGATTGCGGACCTGGGAGTCCGCCTCCTTGAAACGCTCCAGGATGCACACCCCTCCGCCCGGCCGGGCCCACCAGCCGTAGTACTGATCGGAGATGTGCGGAAACATCGTCGGAGCGCGTTTGACCAACAGAATGTCGTCGAAATCAAGCAGCGGATTTGCCAGGGTCAGTTCCCGCACGGTGCCGCGGACGGCGAAGTAGAGATCGCGCCAAGCCGCCTCGCCCGCGGCCTGATCAAGAGCGGCTGACTGGCAGGCCAGCGACTCGAGACGCGCCTCCGGACCCTGCACGTCCTGCCCCAGCGTTTGCAGTGCCGCAGCCAGCTGGCTGCCGCGCTCGAGCGACACCCGGACGACGTGCGGCCAGTCGACGGCGCCCTCACGGGCCGTGTGCCGGACCGACCATTGACTGGTACTGCTCTGCGTGGCCGGTTTGTGCAGCGCCAGATTCGTCTGGCCATCGTCAGCCATCACCTCGATCTCGTCGAGATGCAGATAGACCTGGCCAGGAAGCTGCAGGCGGACGAACCGGGCCGTCTGACCCGCGAGCGACACGCGCAGAGGCTGCTGGTCCGGGTGGCCGCGAAACGTCGTGCCATCGTGCGTGTAGACGGGCCGGAAATCGCGCCCGTCGTGCGACAGCAGCACCGTGATGTGGGCCGCGCGCGCCTCCATTCCGTCGCAGCGGTTATAGATCAGCAGGTGGCCCAGCGCATGCGTCTCGCCCAGATCGACCTGCCACCACGGATCCTGCTCCATCTCCGTGTGGAACCCCCACTTGCCGTCCCTGACGCCATCGCACCCGCCAGCCGCATCTTCCTCTGGCGTGACCAGCGCGAACCGGCCTGCCTGAGGCGTATAACGCAGCCGGGCCTGCGCCAGCCAATCGGCCTCCAGCTGCGCCCGGGTCAGCGCAGGAACCACTGGACCGCGCTCGCCCCGCGCAGGAGACGCGGCGCACCCTAGCCACACGAGATACGCGACACAGATCAGTTTCACGGCACTGTTTCGACAGGTTCCGGTCACCGCCGCATCCTCCCCCTATCGCTGCTGATGGGCCCTCGATACATAAACGATTCTAACCGAACGCGTGCCGCGATCGCAGAGGTACAGCCTGGTACTCGCCCCGCGAGGCCCGCCGGCAGCTGGACCGTGCATGGGAGGCCCATCACAGCTAGAATGGCTGGTGATCGCAATCCGACAACGCTGCCACCGTGGACGCCGCGGACACGGAGATCGCGCAGGCCCCCGGCGGCTCACCCCCAACAACCGGGACCAATCATGCCAACCAGAACCCTGTTCGTGTTGCTGCCCCTGGCCTGGATAGCGCCGGCACTGTGCGCCGTTGCGGAGCGGCCCAACGTGATCCTGATGATGACCGATGATCAGGGCAGCGGGGACTTCGGGATCGCTGGAAACTTCGAGCTGTATGACATGATCAGCGATCCGCAGGAGTCCCAGAATCTGGTGGCACAGCATCCCGACGCGGCGCGCGGCGTCTATCAGGTGACGGTGACAAAGCACTGACTCCTTGCCGCCGGACCGAACCGCCGCACCAAGGGCCGGGCGAGGTGTCTCGGACGAGTTCGTGTGGTACAGTGGACGGTTCCCGAACGGTCGGGGGCAGTCACCAACTATTGGCGAGGACAACTCGCATGCATCGAAATCGTCATTCCTCGGCATTCACACTCGTGGAACTGCTGGTGGTGATCGCCATCATTGGCATCCTGGTCGGTCTGCTGTTGCCTGCGGTGCAGGCGGCCCGGGAAGCCGGTCGCCGGATGCAGTGTGCGAACAACCTGAAACAGCTCGGCCTGGCCATGCACAATTACCACTCGTCGTTGCAGTGCTTCCCACCCGGCTTCATGGCGGTCAACCACCTGGGGACGGTCAGTGGCGGCTGGGCGTGGGGCGTGTTGCTCATGCCGTTCATCGAGCAGTGTCCGCTGCAAGACACGCTGGATCCCAAGCGGTACACGCTGTCGCAGGTCATCACCACTCCGGAGCTGCTCCCGATGCTCCAGATGGAGCTGTCCGTATTTCGTTGCCCGAGTTCTCCGATGGAGAAGCTGCGCGAGTTCCGGGGGGGCGGGCAGTTGGTAGCCACCGCGAATTACACGTGCTGCCGCGGGTTCTTCTCGTATTCCGGTAATACGCATCTCCAGAAGCTGAACAACGGGATGTTTTACGCGCTGAGTTCGACCAGGATCGCCGACGTGAGGGATGGGACCAGCAACACGATCGCCCTGGGGGAGCGGACGGTGCTCACCGCGCATGCCAACGATCCCTCCAAGTGGCCGTCCTGGTGCGGTCCGGGCGGGCTCGGCATCGGCAGCACGGTCAGTTCGTGCGTGTCAGTACCGCTCAACCATCCGACGAACATGCACGCCTTCAGCAGCCATCATGCGGACGGCGCGCAATTCTGTTTTGCCGACGGGTCGGTGCACTTTCTGTCCAACGCGCTGGACTCGCGAGACGGCGGCGTCGATGCGAGTAATGCCGGAACGCATGCGACGTTCCGCGAGGCGGCGGCGGCCGGGCTGGTGGGCGTCTACCAGCTGCTGGGTGTCATCAACGACGGCCAGACGTTCGAGCTGGATCTGTGATCAGCGCTGAGTGTGCCACTCGCGCAGCTGGCCGGGCAGCTGATCGGGGCGTGCGACACCGGTCGTACCGATCTGCTGGACCGTGATCGACGCGACGAGGTTTCCAACAAGTGCCGCTTCGGGCAGGGTGGCCCCGGCGCACAGCGCCAGCACGGCGCCGGCGGTGGCGCTGTCGCCGGCCCCCGTGGGGTCGATTTCGCCGTCGATCTGGACGCCGGGTATGCGCGTCCAGTGCGGATCGCTGACGATCATCCCGGCCGGACCGCAGGTCACCACGACGGGAGCGCCGTTTTTCGCGCGCAGCGTGCCAGCCGCCGCGACCAGCTCCTCGGTCGCAACGACGTCGCCGGGGTGCGGGTCGTCGTTCCCCACCGCCTCGAACTGGTTCGGCTTGACAATCACTTCCGAGAACTGCCGGATCCGGCGGCGGCTGTCGGCCCAGAACACCGTCTGCCGGTGCTTCCGGGCGCGGTCCGCCACCAGCTCCCGCACGGACTGCGTGACGACACCACAGTCCGCCTCCTCGACTTGATCCAGCACGATCACGGCATCGGCGCGCGGCAGCAGCTGGTCGAGCGACGCGATCACAGCCTGCTCCAGCGCCGCGGGGGTCGTACCGCGGTTCTTGGTGTCGTATCGCGAGTGTTCTGCCGCCAGGCTCGCCCCGCACACGTCGCGCGGCTTGAGGTAGGTGGGCGTCCGCCGGTCGCTGGCCACCTGGAGATGATCCGTGCTGCATCCCAGCCGCGACAGCTCCCGGCGCAGATCGAACCCTTCACCGTCGTCGCCCGTGAAGCCGACGGCGTGCAGCTGACCGGCTCCCAACGCCGCCAGGTTGCAGACCACCGTCCCCGCCGCCCCCGGACTGCAGCGAATCGCGACGACCTGATGCGCCCGTTTGCCGGTCTCCAGGCTCACTTCGACCAGTGCCGGGTCGATGTCGAGATACTTGTCAAGGAAGAAGTCGCCGAGCACGACGATGCGCGCCTTTGAAAAGCGGCCGATCAGCTCCTCCAGCCTCGCAGCGGACAGTTGTACGACATCCATCAGGTGGTTCCCGTGTCGAGCATGTGCGTGAGTGTCAGCAGGAAATCGCGATTGTCGGCCTGCAGATAGCGCATCGTGCCCCCCATCCGGCTGAACGACTTGTTATACCGCAGGTAATAGGACGGATTGTCCTCGGGCGGCTCGCCGCGCGACCAATCCCACGAAGACGCCGCCAGATCGCAGATGAGCAGAAAGTGGTTGTCGATGTGCCGGCCCTGCTGCAGCGCCAGGTTCTGTGCCATCGACAGTGATTTCTCGAAGATCATCGGGCTCATCACGGCCGAGCCGACCGATATGTAGACGCCCCCCTCCAGCCGGCTCACGCTCTCGGCAAAGGTGAGGAAATCGCGTTCGGCCACGCGACCGAGACTGGCACCGTGGTTCATCGGATGATTGTAGATGATGTCGTGGCCAATCATCGGGTGCCCGGTCAGCGGCACGCCAGCCGCCAGCGCGCCGGCCTGCACACTGAACTGCTTCCAGGGATGGGCAATCGGGAGCCAGCCCTCCGCCAGGTGGAACCGGCGAATCACGGTCAGCAGATCGGCGGCCACGGCCGCACGCCCGGGATCGCGGGAGGCGTTCCGAGTGATCTCCGACACCAGGCGCCCATCGCTGGGAATGTCGAGCCCCTCCCGCTGGATCATGGCGCCAACCGATTCGCCATAGCCTTTCCCCTCATAGGCGCCGACGTTGAGTGCCAGGTTGATGAAGAAGCCGGTCTCCTCCCAGTTGCCAAACCGCCCGGCGCGGACCATCGCCTCGACATTCTCACAGCTCTTGCCCTGGAACGAGAACTCCCAGTCATGGATGATCCCGGCACCGTTGGTGGCCAGGTGCGTGACCCAGCCATCGCGGATCAGTTTCAGAAAGACGGGCCCCAGGCCGTTCTTGATGGCATGCGCGCCGAACACGAGCATCACCGGCCGCTCCGCCTTACGCGCCGTCCGGACGCGCGCGACCACTTCTCCGATCAGCTCCACAGCTGCTGCCGGCAGCGTTCCAGGCTGCGTGTGCGGCGCCACATGGTCGCGCTCGATGAACTTCTTGTTTTCACGCGCGGCCAGCGGCTGCATCTTGACAGCGAAACGGTCGAGCTGAGGGTAGGGCATGGGGACAGTCCCGGAACGTGCGTGCCAAAATTCGCGAGTGTACCGCGTATGCCACCACTCCGCCAGAGTGGCTCGGCCCGGCTCCCTTCGTGACCTATTCGCACCACGCGAACTGTCGTCTTGAGCCGCAGCGCGGCGATCGTAACACAGCCGGTAAGCCGCGCCTCGCGGCGCTACCCGTGGGTACACGTGCCCGTGAACATGTCGGTCGAGCCGCGGAGTACGCCGAAGGCGTTACACTCCACAGCCCATAGGTTGCTGCGGAGTGTAACCGCTTCGCGGTAAAGAACAGCGGACAAGTGGACAGCCGGGGCAAGGCGGCTTACCCCGGGCTGTGTTATCAACGCCGCGTTGCGGCTCAAGACGTGGTGGCTCACGATCCGCACGTTGCCGGCACCACGCCCGCAGTGCTACGCGCCCTGCCCGCTGCTCCCTGGCCGTCGATCCTCGCCGTACACGGCCAGGATGTTCTCAGGGGGCACATCGGGTTGAAAGAGGTGCGTGGGGCCCAGGATGTACCCGCCCCGGCGGCCCAGCACGTCACGGTAGCGGCGCACTTCCGCGCGCACTTGCTCGGGCGTGCCGTGCGTCAGCAGGTGCTGCATGTCGATGCCGCCGTGAAAACAGATCTGCCCCCCGTACTCGGCCTGCAACCGTTCCGGCGCCATATCCGGACCGGTCGGCTGGATGGGGTCCAGGAGATCGATCCCCAGCGCGATCAGGTCGGGAATGAAGGGTCGAATCGAGCCGCAACTGTGATACAACACTTTGCCACCAAGACCGTGAATGCAGTCCACCATCTGCCGCAGATAGGGGGCCACAAACTGGCGGAACATGGCCAGCGACATGAGCGGACCCGACTGGCTCCCCAGGTCACTGATCAGCAGATACAGGTCGATTCGCCCGTTGGTTACCTCGGCCGCTCGCGTGTAGTCGCGGCGGTAGAAATCGGTGAACTTCTGGCTGAGGAAATGCACCCAGGCAGGACGCTCCACCATGTCCATGAACATGCCTTCCCAGCCGCGGACCAGCGCTGGACGCTGCCACACGTCGGCAAATCCGTACAACAGCGCGTGCTGGTCCCAGCGGTGACACTGCGCGGCAAGCCGCGTATAGTCGAACTGGTCGGGTGTGGGCCAGGAAAACGACTCCAGGTCGCTGAGCGACGTGGCCGTGGAGAGCGCGCCCGGCACGTCTTCACGCATCGGACCCCACGGCGTACTCTGGTACACGTACCGTTCGCCCCAGAAGTTCTGGAATAGTCCGTTGCCCAGATCCTGCTCCGGGAGCGCAGGTACGTCCAGATGCCGCACATCGACCTCCAGCGTGTCGAGCAGTCGATCTCTGTCCGCAAAACCGACATGCTCCAACAGACGCCGCCAGGTCGGCTCTTCGGCCCAGAAATCACACGGCACCCGATCGGGCTCCCGGTGCTCCAGCGCCGTCAGTACACGTTCGCGTGGTGTCATCGGATCCGCTCCTGAGTGTGCCGACACCAATATGCCCCGTGGCCCCCGCCATCGGTAAGCACCGTCACCGGTCCACCACACAAGAGCGGCCAGAGCCATCGATGCGGATGACCGCCGCCGGCTCGCGTTGACAAATGGCCCGGCGTGACGTATTTGTTTGATAGCACATCATATCTTCTTCTTCTTCGGCGCTCACTGGGACCGGGTCAGATCGGCTCAGCCGCAGCGTGTACGGTTCCAGCTCATTCTTGCCTGGAAAGTGCAGCCATGACACAGCACGTTCAAGTGCAGCCTCGGGATCGGGACTTCTTCGTCGCATGCTACCAGCGTCTCTACACCGCGATCCGCGAGCAGTGTCGCTGCCGGGCGTGTGGCACTTACTGCTCCTTCACCGCCAATCTGTGCAACACGTGCGGCGCACAAGACCCAGTCCGTCTGCCCATTTCTTGGGGGCTGGCACTGCTCGGTGCCGGCCTGGCGGCCATCGCTATCGGCGTCCGGTTTTTCTCAACGTGATCGTGATCATGGACAGATCCGTGCCATGGATGGCCCAGTTGCCTGGACTGCCTGCCTCCTCACCATGAAGCAGTTACATCCCGCAGTTGGCCTTCGGCCAGAGGACAGCTATCCCGGTACCGCACCCGTGGTGCAGGGTCGCCAACCTCACACAGGCTTCGCAGTGCGGAAGTAAACCGTTAATGCGAAGTGGCTCACCGGTGGCAAACGCAAACACACCAAGACCGGCACCAGGGTCACTTCTTCGGCAAGCCTTTCACCACGCCAACCGCTGCCAGCAGCTTTGCGTCGCTGAGCTCTATCAGCTATAATGCAGGCTGCCGCCAGCCGAGCGCCCGGCTGGGTCCTGGTATGCTCCAGCCGTAACTCTCTCCTGCCACCACTGATTCCACAGGGACGGACACTCCCGCAAGTCAATCACCATGCGATCCAACTACACTGCAAATACAAATGCCGCCATCACAATCTGCGTTGTCTCCGTATGTGGGCTGATTGCCACCGCCACCTGCCAGGCGGACGATCTCACCGGCGTGTTTCCCGTTGAGCCGGCCAACCGGGTCGTGTCGCAGATCCGCGAGACGGTGGCGGTCGGTGCGCCGGAAGCTGGTCAGGATCCGGTGGTGGAACGCCACTACCGCTGGCTGCCGCAGCCCGGCTGTGTGCTGGTCGAGGCCCTGCTGGTCACCCCCCGGGCCGATGTGGTGCATGTCGGACAACCGGCGCTGATCGATTGGAGTATCGACACCGCAGCGCTGTGGGATCAGGCCAGCGACCAGTCGCTCAGCTATCGCGACGATCTGTGGTACGGCTCGACCTACTGGACGGGGCCCGACTGGACGCGGGTCGGCAAAGACTGGCACCATCCTGGGGAGCAGACGTCGAGCGTTCGGCGTTTTGACGTGCCGCGTGCGGGACGCGTGGAGCTGCGTGGCCGCGTCTACAAGGCGGACACGAAGGGCGGGGACGGCGTGCACCTGGAGATCCAAGTGGGCAGGCGCCTGGTGTGGCAGGCAGACATCGATGGAGACGACAGTGTGGGTGTCGAACCGGAGCTGTCGGTGGACGTACGGTGTGGCGAGTCGATCCGCTTTGTGGTGCATCGTCGCGGCACGATCGGTAACGACACAACGCACTGGGACCCGGTGATCGTGTATGAAGATGGCGAGACATTCCAGGCATCGCAAGCTTTTTCGACCACGCAGCAGGGGGAGGGCGGCTGGTACTACGAAATGCAGACCGATGCCGACCGGCTGCGGCAGGTGAGCGGGCTGGTGGTTCGCGGATTCCGGACCGACTTGAGTCCCTACGACCGGGAGATGGAGATGGCGTCGGCTGAGCCGCTCGAGATATCAACTGCCGACGTGCTGCCGGCGTGGGTGGTGGCCAGCGGCATGGACGACTGCGGCCTGGTGTTGTGTTATCCCACGCGCGCGTCTGGCGTGCTGCGTTGCACGCAATCGGACGAGGGCGTACTGCGCGTCCAGCTGCTGCAGGGCAGTGCCGCCGATCCCGCGGCAGTGGCGGCGGGGGAATCCGTGACACTGCCGGTGTGCGTCGTGGCTCCCTACCAGGGCTCCTGGATGAACGGCGTGCGGACGTTACAGCGTCTGTTGGCTGCCGCCGACGCGGTGCCCGACATGACGATCCTGTGCCAGGCGGCGCTCGATGCCGCCCGCCGGCTGGGGATCCCGTCGGACGGCACGGCGGTACCCGAGCTGGACTTCTGGACCATGATCCAGTGCGAGTGGGAACAGCAGGATGCGCTGCCGCAGGATCGGGATGCAGGCGCGTACGCGCAGGCCGCTGCGCAGCAGCTCGATCGGGCGCACCAGCTGCTGCTCGAGTTGCAGCAGGATCAGCGAGCCGATATGCTGCAGCCGCTGGCGGAGCGGTGGGAACAGTTGGCGGCGGAGCGGCCCGCGGCGGATGATCTCACACAGTGCCGGCAGCTCTACCTGCAGGCGCACTGGTTGAAACGGCGCATCGCGCTGGCCAATCCCCTGATGGATTTCGGCCAGCTGCTGTTCTGTAAGCGGGTTCCGACGTCGTACAGCCACCTGGTCATGCAGTACTACGGCTGGCGGGCGCGGCCCGGCGGGGGCATCTACGTGCTGGAGCGGCCCGGGTACTCACTCGCCTGCCGCGACCTGTTCGCTGGGGAGCTCGCCGCCGGCAACGTGCTCGAGCCGCGGCTCTCGTACGATGGCCGCCGCATCGTGTTTTCGTATGTCCAGTGCCGGCCGGACAACCAGAGCTGGGACCACTCGACGCTCGACAACTCCGTCGACGACGGGTTCTACCACATCTGGACCGGCAATACGGACGGCACCGGGCTGCAGCAGCTCACGCAGGGCCCCTATGACGACCTGATGCCCTGCTGGCTTCCCGACGGGGGCGTGGCGTTCAGCTCCACGCGCCGCCGCGGCTATGCGCGGTGTTTCGGCCACCAGTTCAGCCGGCGATGGCACGTCTACACGCTGCATCGCATGCAGGCCGACGGGACAGATATTCGCCTGCTGTCCGCGCACGATACGAACGAGTGGTTTCCCAGCGTGCTGGACACCGGGCACATTCTGTACAGTCGTTGGGATTACATTGACCGGGATGCCGTCACGCACCAGAATCTCTGGGCCACGCGCCCTGACGGCACGAACCCCATCGCGGTGTGGGGCAACGCCACTCCAGCGCCACACTGCGCGTTCCAGGCCCAGCCGATTGCGGGCACGGGGAAGATCATCTTCACGGCATCGGCACACCATTCCATCACCGGCGGGCCGCTCGTGATCGTTGATCCCAGCGTCTCGGACAACGACCACACCGCAATCACGCGGATCACACCGGAAATCCCGTTTCCGGAAGCTGAGAGCAGCGACATCCGGGAATATTATGATGCGCCCTGGCCTCTGTCCGAACGGTTCTTCCTGGTGTCGTACAGCCACACGCCACTGGTCTGGGAGCCCGGCGCCAACGCGCGCAACGCGCTGGGAATCTATCTGCTGGACATATTCGGCAACCGCGAGTTGATCTACCGCGATCCGGACATCGGCAGTACGAATCCATGCCCGTTGCAGCCGCGGCCGACACCGCCGGTGATTTCGAGTTCCCTGGTCGACGACACCGCGGAAATGGGCGAAATGATACTGACCGACATCTACCAGGGACTGGGCGATGTCCCGCGTGGAACGATCAAACAGCTGCGGATCATCCAGATCCTGCCCAAAACGACCCATGTGGCCAACGCGCCTCCCATCGGCCTGGCGCTGGAGGAAAACGCGCGGGCCATCCTGGGCACCGTGCCGGTCGAACCGGACGGCTCGGCGCGGTTCATGGTCCCGGCTCTCAAGCCAGTCCTGTTCCAGGCGCTGGACGAGGATGGCTTCGCCTATCAGACCATGCGCACGATCACATACGTGCAGCCGGGTGAACGGGTGTCCTGCATCGGCTGCCATGAAAGCCGCTTGACGACGCCACCCAACTATGCGGCAACCGCTCTGCATCGCCCTGCGGCGACGATTGACCCAGGCACCCTGGGTGGGCGCCCCTTCTCCTACATGGAAGTTGTCCAGCCGATACTCAACGAGCATTGCGTGCGCTGCCACGGACCCACACAACAGGATGGCGGGGTCGACCTGTCGGACACGCCGCGAGACGGCTTCGTGCAGTCGTATCTGGCACTCTGCCGCGATCGGGATTTCTGGGGCTCCGGCACCAATCCGACCAACGCGGCCGAAGCATGGGTCCCCCGCTTCGGCGGACGCAACCAGATCCAGGTGACGCCGCCCGGTGGCCTGTACGGTGCGCGGGGCAGCCGACTGATCAAGCTGCTGCGCGCCGGGCATCACGACGTACAGTTGCAGGCGGAGGAGCTGCACCGGATCGCGACGTGGATCGACCTGAACGCGGTCTTCTATGGCGTGTACGGCGCGGACGATCAGGCCCGGCAGATGCGCGGCGAGATCGTCGCCATGCCCGAGATTCAATGAGCTGGCCGTCGCTCGGCACTCGCTCGGCACTCAATAGTCAGTAGTGCGGGGGCCGTTCGTCTTCAAAGCTGCGCTGTTCGTCGGGCAGCGTCAGTTGTGCGACGGTGCCCCCCAGACTCGCGAGCCTCCGATGCAGTTCGTCCAGGCGGTCCTGGAGCGCACGCACCACCTCGTCGAGATTGGCCAGAAGACGATCCGTGTGCATCATCCACTCTTCCAGCACCACGAGGCGGTCCGTAATCCGGCGGTTGGGGTCAGACTCAGCCATGATTCGTATCCGTGTTGATTCGTGCTCTTCGCAGTCGGGCGTATGTGTCACCCCGGAACGTGCGTGCTACTGACAGACATCCGGCACTTTTTTGCCGAAATCGGCAGCGCGGCCGGTGGGTGGCGCCAATTGTAGCGACCGTGCCAGCAGTCAGAAGCCGATATCCGCCAGCGGGCCCGCCTGGCGATCTTGATTCGCCGCATCCACCAATCATAGTCGATCTAAATCGGGGGGCGTCCGCTCCGGGCATCATCCCCCTTGCTGCAGCGCGGCAATCATATCTGCTTCGCAATCATCTCTTCTACCGGTCAGGTGGGCTATGAACGTCAGACGTTATTCACAACGGGTACTGTGCATTGCAGTGGCTCTGGCAGCCCTGATCCCCAGCGCGGCCTCGGCAGGACTCATCATGGATCTGAACACGGCCTACAACGGCACGCCCCCTCTCGGGACCGGACCCTGGGGCAGGGCCACGTTCGACGACTTCGGCCCCAACTCCGTCAAGCTGACCATGGAGAACCTGGCGAGCGTCAGTGGTGCCAGCCAGTTCATCAGCAACTGGACGTTCAACGTCGCCGACGATGACTTCCTCAGAGAACTCAGGTTCACCTACCTCGGCACCGGGCTCGACTCGTGCGAGGCACAGAGCATCGACATCGGCGCCGGGACGATCAAAGCCCGGGGCGGCGGGAAGCGCGGCTTCGGGTTCGACATCGCGCTCAACTTCGCGACTTCGAATGGCGGCGGCCCGACCGGCAGCAAACGCTTCACGCCGGGTAAAACCAGCGTCTATCAGCTCACCTACACAGGCAGCAAATCCGGCTTCGGAGCGTCCCTGTTCAACGCCGTGACCAACAACGATCTGCTCACGTCGGCCCACATCCAGGGGATTCCATCCGGCTCCAAGACTACCAGCGGGGCCGCGACCGGGGCCGCGACTGTCCCGGAACCATCCTCGCTGGTTCTCTGGTCGCTGTTCGGAGTGGCCGGACTGGGAATGTCGATCGCAGCACGGCGCCGGCGCGTCGACCACAACGGTTCCCCCGATCGGACGGCTGGCCACCCGTAGAAACTATCGTTTCGTCTCGTGCGTGTCACACCTCGCAGGCGGGTGTACTGCACGGTATCACCCGACACGTGCGCGCACGATCGAGTGCATTCCGTCGTCGCGCCGGACGAGTTCGACATCGACGAATCCGGCGGCCTGCAGTGCATCCTGGATATCGGGCAGGGAGTAGCTGTTTCCTCCCGCGGTGCCGGCCAGCATATTGACTGCGAACAGGGCGCCGGCGACGGGCGCCGTGCGTGAGGCCTCGAGCACCATATCCCGGATATAGATCCAACCCCGAGGTTCCAGTGCCTGGGCAATGCGGCGATACAGCGCTCGATTCTGCTCCGGGGAATTCTGGTGAATGATCGCGCTGACCCACACGAGATCGGCGCCCCGCGGCAGCGCGTCCGATTCGAAGTCACCCGGCACCAGCGTCACGCGGTCCGCAAACGGCGTGGCAGCCAGTCGGGCGCGGGCCATCGGAATCACGTGCGGCAGGTCGAAGATGATCGCCCGTGCGGCAGGTTCGGCTTTCAGCCAGGCCAGGGTCCATGAACCGGATGCGCCACCGAGGTCCAGCACGCAGCGCACGTTGCCCGGATGGATCTCCTGGATCAACGGATCCGCCACATCGCGCGCGACGACATGCATCGCCTCGATGAACGATTCCCGGTCCGCATCCTCTCCGCGGAGACTCGGTCCCGGCTGATCCGGCACCCCGGAGCGGACGGTCCACGGCAGCCGCGCCCAGCGCCGCAGGCAGTTCGCCTGATGCTGCAGCATGGCCATGACACTCTGCTCCGAGTCCACGCTCAGGTAAGGCGCGTATTCCGCGGCGACCCGGTAGCGGTCACCCTGTTTGACGAGCAGGTCAACCGCAGCCAGCGCATCGAGCACGATTGTCGTCGCACGCACATCGGTTCCCGCGGCAGCCGCCACTTCTGCCGCCGTCCGCGCCCCCGGAACCAGTCGCTCGAACAGATCCAGGTCGACCGCCGCGGCCAGTATGCAGGGAAGCTGGTAGCCCTGCATGATTTTCAGCAGTTGTGCACCGTTTCCGATCGCCATGAACTTCCTCCCTCTGCGCGTCTGGAATGGCACCCCTGCTCGCCATCCTACTCGATCGTGCTGCGCGCGGCGCCCCCCCTGACTGTCACTGGGACGTGATGGCGGATTGCCGACAGCTGGTGATGTTTGCTAGAACCAATAGCGCATCACCGCTGAACAACCTGTGCTCCGCTACGAGGAACGCCCGCCATGACTGCCCGTATCTGGATCGTTGCCGCGCTCGCCAGCAGCCTCATCACAGCTGCCGCCCACGGTCAGGAATCGACTGAGACTTCGACTTCAGCGCGGCGCTACCGAGCGTTGAAGTGTCCGGCGCCGTCCCTGGGAGCGCGGCGAGAACTACGTCGCCTTGGTCGACGCGCATGATCGATCAGCGTGATTCGCAGACGCACGCGATCCATCTGACCGACCTCAATTGGCGACGGGCGGTTGGATATTGTCACAGCCAACAAGAAAGGTGTTTTCTACTTTGAGCAACTTCCAGCGTCTCGGTAGTGCGGCAGTCCTGCCGCTGATCGTCGCAGCGTTGTGCGGGCCGTCGATAGCGCGTGCGGCCGACTGCCGTGTACAGATCGTGGGCGGCGTGCCCACCCTGGTGATCGATGGCCAGCCGTACTCGGGCTTCTGTTATTCCACGTACGAGACGAGTGTCGGGAATCTTGAACGGCGCGTGGGTCAGTTCGCGGAAGCGGGCTGCCGCCTGTTCAATTTCGTCGTGGAGATCAGCGGCTATGGGTACTCGCGGCCGTTGTGGCCCGAGAAGGACCGCTGGGACTTCACCGATCTCGACGACCGCGCGCGTCGCATCCTGGCCGTCGCCCCGCAGGCGCTGCTGCTGCCGAGAATCTACCTGGACGCGCCAGCCTGGTGGTGCCAGGAACATCCCCAGGAACTGATGGTCCTGGACGACGGCTCGACGTCGTTTCCCGACACCCCATTCGCGCTGCCCCGGCCCGGCAATTACCCGTCGCTGGCCTCGCGCCCGTGGCGCGCAGCCATGCAGCAGGCGATCCGCACGGTGATCGATCACATCGAACGATCGGACTATGCCAGTCACGTCATCGGTTACCAGCTGGGAGGGCAGAAGACCGAGGAGTGGTATCACTGGACGATGAATTGCGACCGGCTGGGCGACTACAGCGTGCCGATGCAGCAGGCGTTCCGGCAGTGGCTGGGCGAGACGTACGGCAGCTCTCAGTCACTCCAGGCCGCGTGGAACCAGCCGGACGTATCGCTCGAGACTGCGTCGATCCCCGACTTTTCCGCGCGCATCGGGAACCGTGCGCGGACGCTGCGCGATGTGCGCACCGAGCGGCCGGTGATCGATTTCCACACGTTCTGGTCTGACATCATGGCCGACACGATCGCGGAGTTTGCCCAGACCGTGAAGACCGCGACAGGGGGCACGAAGGTCGTCGGCGCGTTCTATGGTTACACCTTCGAGTTCACAGAGCTGGGCGAAGACGCCGGCCACCTGGCCGTAGGTCGCCTGCTGCGCAGCCCGCACATTGACTTCCTGATGGCACCATCCAGCTACTTCAACCGCAACCTGCCCGGTCAACCGTATTTCCGGGCTCCCGTGCAATCGCTCGCGCTGCACGGCAAGATGTGCTGGAACGATTTCGATCAGGTCAGCTTCAAATACTTCGATAAGCTCAAGGACGATCCCAATCTGAAGACCTGGGAGTACCAGTTGGGACTCACCCGCACGCCGGAGGAGTTCGTCTGGATGAATCGCCGCGAGACCGGCATGGCGCTGGCCCACGGTGTGCAGATAGCGCACTTCGACATCCATGGAGGCTACTACGAGGATCCGACCATCCTGGAAGGGGTGCGGCAGCTCGGGGAGATCCGCGCGGAGTCCTTGAGTGCAGACCGCTCGTCCGCCGCCGAGATTCTTGTACTGGTCGACGAGCGGTCATCGCACTACGTGCGGTTCCGCAACCCGGCCGACACACCCGGGATGTTCCTGACGAATCTGCTTAGCGCACAGGTGGCCCAACTGGGATTCGTCGCGCCCTATGACACGGCGTTGCTGTCCGACCTGGAGGCGCTGGACACAACGCGCTATAAACTTGTTCTGGTCCTCAACGCCTTCTATCTCGATGCGACACAGCGACGCGTGATCGCCGAGCGGCTGCAGACTCGGAACAAGACCATTCTCTGGTTCTATGCACCCGGGTATTTCGACGAGACGTGCGGGAGTGTGGCGGGCATCGCGCAGGTGACGGGAATCCGCGTGGCAGCGGACAACACGTCCGGCGGCGAGTGCCGGGTTGCGTGGACGGCGGATCTCCCGGCCCCCCCGGGGACCGATTGGCCGCCGGTCCCGGACCAACTGACGGACCTGGCCATCCGCCCTGCGGTGGCTGACCCATTGATCGTGGTGGATCCGCGTACGACGGCCCTGGCCACTGCGTGCGACGACCCGGCCCGGGTGGTCGTGGCGCGGCGCGACATGGAGGGGTGGACGTCGATCTATTCGTCCGTGGCCCCACTGCCAGCGCTGCTGCTGAAACGTCTTGCGGCGGAGGCCGGTGTGCACATCTACGATACAGATCCCTCGCATCTGCTGTGTGCCAATGGGCGGTTTCTGACCATCGCGGCCAACGCTCAGGGGGGACCGGCCGTCATCCGCCTGCCCCACAATTCGAGGGTGGTGGATGCATGTACGCGGGAGACGGTGGTGGAGGATGCGTGCGAATTCACGCTGCCCCTGCGGCCGAAAGAGGTGCGGCTGTTCCGGCTCGAGTAGGGGGCTCGCCTGCTGGCTGCCCCTGGACTGACCATGTTATAATAGGCCCTTTGCCGGAGGCGGCGCAGTCACTCCGTCGCATGCAGCGCGATGATGTCCCACCGCACAGTGATTCTTCTTTATTATGGAGTGCAACGATGCAGGTGAATCGACGAGCTTTTCTGGCGGGCGGCGCCGCGGCGGCCGCTGGCCTGACGATGTTGCCACAGTCCCGTGCCGTGGATATCCCACTACCGGCCCAGGAGGCCGTGTTGAAATTGTCAAGCCAACTGGGCGTGATTCCGGGCGGGAGCCTGGAAGAGAAGCTGGACAAGATGCAGGGCTGGGGATTCGACGGCGTGGAGGTTGGCGGCGACGTCATCGGGAACGAGCAGAAGTACCTCGATGCCATCGCCAACACGGACATGCAGTACAACGCGATCTGCTGGGGGTCCTGCAACGGTGATCTGGTGTCGGACGATGCCGAGCGGCGGAAGCGCGGCGTAGACAAACTCAAGCAGGCGCTTGAATCGGCCGGGAAGATCAAGAGTACGGGAGTGATTTACGTGCCGGCGTTCATTCCGGAGACCAACCGCACGAACCAGGAGATCCGCCAGCTGCTGGTCGAGACCTTCCCGGCGATCGGCGAGTTCGCGGTCAGTGTCGGTTCGCGGGTGCTGTTTGAGCCGCTGAATCGCAACGAGGCGTTCTTCCTGCGGCAGCTGGCCGACGCTGCCTCGATCTGCCGTGACATCAACAGTCCGGGCGTACAGATGATGGGTGACTTCTATCACATGTATATCGAGGAGACCAGCGATCTGGGGGCGTTCCTGTCGGCCGGCTCGTACCTCCATCACGTGCATCTGGCTTCCCGCATCCGCGTGCTGCCCGGCCAGGACGAGCGGAGTTTCGTTGATGGCTTCCGCGGACTGAAGCTGATCGGCTACCAGGATTACTGCAGTTTCGAGTGCGGCTGCAAAGAGGGCACGGACCGCCACGAGGAGATTCCGAAGTCCCTGGAGTTCCTGCGCGAGCAGTGGGCCCAGGCATAGCCTGCGCGCCGCTCCCGCAGGAAGGGAGCTGGAGGAGCAGGACAATCCACGACGGGCGCGGGTCACCGGCACAAGCCGCCCGCGACCCGATAATTCACCAACCCTTTTGACATCCGGAGATTGTTTCCCATGACCAGCAAGAAACTCGAATCGCGCCGCAGGTTCCTCACGAACACGACGATTGCGGCAGCCGGCACAGCGTTGGCGGCCACCCTGAATCTGGGCCCGGTCCGATCTGTACACGCCCAGGGCGACGACGTCATCAAGATCGCGCTCATCGGCTGCGGCGGCCGCGGCAAGGGCGCTGCCGACGACAACCTCAAGGCGTGCGAGCGCACCAAGATCGTGGCGGTTGCCGATGCGTTTGAGTCGTCGGCAAAGGAGGCCGCCACCCTCTTCAACGTCGCGCCCGAGAAGACGTTCTGGGGACTGGACGCCTACAAAAAGGCCATCGACGCCGATGTCGATATGATCATCACCGCAGCGCCTCCCGGATTCCGCCCCCTGCACTACAAGGCGGCCATCGAAGCCGGCAAACACGTCTTCATGGAAAAGCCCTGTTGCGTGGACGCGCCCGGCTATCGGATGCTGGTCAAGGCCAACGAACTGGCCGACAAGAAGGGGCTGAAGGTGGGTGTCGGCCTGCAGCGCCATCACCAGAAGAGCTACGTCAACGGGATCGCGCAGATCCACGACGGCAAGCTGGGTGACCTGATTCTGCTCCAGGCCTACTGGAATGGCAGCGGCATCTGGTGGCGCAAGCCGGGTGATGGCTGGAGCGAGATGAGGAAGCAGATCAACAACTGGTACCACTTCGTCTGGCTCAGCGGCGACAACATCTGCGAGCAGCACGTGCACAACCTGGACGTGTGCAACTGGGCCAAGAACGATCACCCGATCGAGGCCAACGGCATGGGAGGCGACCAGATTCGCCGGATCGACAACCCGGATACGCAGATCTTCGACCATCATTTTGTCGAGTTCACGTATCGGGACGGCAAGAAGATGTACAGCCAGTGCCGGCACGCCCGGAACTGCTTCGAGCGGGTCGACGAGCACGCCTTCGGCACGAAGGGGGACAGCTCGATGCAGGCGGATGGCGACGTCAAGGACGCCAACGGCGTCGAGTTCAAATTCGACAACCCGTTCCAGCAGGAGCACTATGCTCTGGTGGAAGCGATCCGCAACAACCTGCCGTACAACGAGGGGCACTTCGGGGCCACGAGCAGCATGACGGCCGTGCTCGGACGCATGGCCACCTACAGCGGCAAGGTCATCAAGTGGGACGATGCCGTGGCAAAAGGCAAGTGCGAGGCACCCGGGCTCGAGAACTACACCTGGGACACCACGCCGCCGGTGGTCGCCGATGACAAGGGAGTCTACCCGACTGCCACACCCGGTATCTACGATCCTTTTTGAGGAAGCGTGACCGGGCGATGCGCCGGGCGATGATGGGACGGACAGGTCCCGTGTGTCCTGGGCGTCCAGTTTGAACTTACGCGCTGCGGGCGGGTCATACGATCCGCCCGTAGCCGTCTCTGAACCACACGACGATACTCACTTCCACGGGAGGAAGCATACGATGACAGAATATTCCGCACGATACTCGCGGCGCAAGTTCCTGGGACGCGCGGGAGGCATCGCCGCGGCACTGGCGATCCCCACATTCATCCCCGGCTCAGCACTCGGATTGAACGGCGCGATCGCCCCGAGCAACCGCACCGTGCTCGGCGCCATCGGCATCCGGGGCCGAGGCCGCGAGGACCTGAGTCATTTCCTGCAGAACCGGGATGTTCAGTTCGTAGCCATCGCCGATGTGCAGAAAGTGCAGTGCGAGGCGACCAAGCAGATGGCGGACGAGTTCTACCGCAATCGGGACTGCGCCATGTACAGCAACATGCACGAGATGCTGGCGCGTCCCGACATCGACGCCGTGCTCATCGCCACCGGCGACCGCTGGCACACAATGGCCTCCATCACCGCGGCCAAGGCGGGGAAGGACGTGTACTGTGAGAAACCCTGCTCGATGACCATCTCCGAGAGCCGGGCGCTGGCCGATACCTTCCGCAAATACGACTGCATCTACCAGGCCGGTACACAGCGGCGGAGCATCGGCAACTTCATCTTCGCCGCCGACCTGATCGCGCGCGGCCGGCTGGGAAAACTGGTTGCCGTCCACGCCAACACGCTGGCTCCGGCCACCAGCCATCGCTGGCTCCCCGAAGAACCCCTGCCGTCGAAGGACGAATGCGATTGGGACGCCTGGCTCGGTCCCTGCCCGTGGCGTCCGTTCAACCGCCAGTACATCACCGGCGGCTGGCGCGGCTTCTTCGACTTCCATGGCGGCGGCATTCTGGAATGGGGCGCCCACACCGTCGACCTCTGCCAGTGGGCCGCCCAGAAAGACCACACGACCCCCGTGGAGTATGTCCCGGAAGGCAGCGGCGTGGTCGCCACCTACGAGGACGGCCTGAAGCTGATCATGCGCGATGAAGGCTGGATGGGACTGGGCACCTGCAGTGTGCGGTACGAAGGGGAGGAGGGCTGGATCGAGACCGGCGACACCGGCAATTTCGAGATCTATCCCGAATCACTCCGCACGGAACGGACGGTCTTCCGTCTGCCCGGTACCGATCCGTCCACACACATCCGCAACTTCCTGGATTGCGTCAAGTCGCGCACGCCGGCCAACGCCAACGCGGATGTCGCCGCGCGCTCGCACGTCGCCTGTCACGCCGCGTACATCGCCTGGCAACTCGGACGCACGTTGCGGTTTGATCCGGTCAAGGAGGAGTTCATTGGCGACGAGACCGCCAATCGCATGCGCTCGCGGGCGATGCGTGAACCGTGGCGGATCTGAATTGGCGCACGACCCTTCCAGCGAACATTCTTCAGTAAGGAACATCGGCTCATGTATTCACGACATCCCGTTCTGGTCCGCGTGCTGCTCAGCGGACTGCTGCTCGTCCCTGCTGTGTCGGCACGTGCGCAGCAGGATCCACCTGCCGTCGGCGATGAGGCGGCGCTTGTGGCGGTGCTCCAGTCCGACGCGCCGCTCTTCGACAAGGCCAAGGCCTGCCAGCAGCTGGCCATCGTCGGCACGAAAGAGGCCGTCCCTGTGCTGGCCGGCCTGCTGGCCGATCAGCAGCTGGGGCATTACGCGCGTTTTGCCCTGGAACCAATCCCCGACGCCGCGGTGGATGCGGCGCTGCGCGCCAGCCTCGGTCAGCTTGAGGGCGGCCTGCTGGTGGGAGTCATCAACAGCATCGGCATGCGCCGCGACACGCAGGCGATCGAGGCGCTCGAAGGGCTGCTCGGCAACGCCGACACAGCTGTCGCCGGCGCAGCCGCCTGTGCGTTGGGGCGGATTGCCTCACCGGCGGCAATTGACATTCTGACGGCTGCGCTCGCGGCAGCGGATCCGGTGCGGCGGGCGGTCGCTGATGGCTGCCTGACCGCGGCCGACACTCTGGAGAAGGGAGGCCAGTTGGACGCCGCGCAGTCGATCTACGATGCGATGCGCGCGGCCGAGCTGCCGAAGTTCCTGCAAATCGCCGCCCTGGCCGGCGCCATTCGCGCGCGCGGTGCACAAGGCGTGGATCTCCTGGTGGAGCAGTTGCAGTCGGCCGACGACGAGTTCTTCGAGGTCGGGCTGAGCATGGCACATCTGATCCCTGGCGAGCGCATCACCGAGACGCTGATCGCCGAGGTCTCCAAGCCGTTGCCGGCTCCGGAGAGCGACGGGCCGGTGCTGATGATCACCAAGGCCGAGTACGGTGCGCAGGACACCTGGGCCGACGTGACACAGGCGCTGACCGACGCCGTGCAGGCGGGCAGCGCATCGGTGAAGGTTACCAACGAGTTGCTGGGCGGCGATCCGGTGCCGCGCGTGGTCAAGCAGTTGCGGGTCAGCTACACGCTGGGCGGCGAGCCCCGGCAGGTGGAGATCCCGGAGAACGGCGAATTCGAGGTTGCCGGCGTGCCGATGCCGAGTAATCCGCGTGCGACGAGTGTCGTCACCGTGCTGGCCCAGCGCGGTGACCGCGCTGCGCTGCCGGTCATCCTCCAGCTCGCGGCAGACGGGCCGTGGGACGTACGGCTGGCAGCCCTCCGCGCGCTGGCCAAACTGGGCGATGTCTCGGCAGTGCCGCTGCTGCTCGAAGTTGCCGCGACCGGGCAGGGTGCGTCAGCAACGGTCGCGCTCGACAGCCTGGCGGACCTGCCCGACAGGGCGGCCGACGCCCGGCTCGAGGCGCTGCTGGATGACAGTGCCGGCACGCAGCAGCTGGTGATCATCGAGCTGCTGGGGCGGCGCGAGATCGCGTCTGCTGTGCCAGCGCTGTTGAAACTCGTGTCCAACGACGACAAGGCTGTGCGCGACGCCGCCTTTGCTGCCCTCGGGCTGACCGTCGATCTGAATCAGCTCGCTACGCTGGTCACACACCTCGTGAAACCAGCATCACCCGACGTGGCGGCCGCCGCCAAAGGTGCTCTGCAGAAGGCCACCTTGCGGATGCCGGATCGGGATGCGGCCGCGCGTGTCCTGATCGATCATCTGCCAACCGCGTCCGAACAGTCCCAGGCAGATCTGCTCGAACTGCTCGGACTGGTCGGCGGCGAGCAGGCGCTGGCGTGCGTCGTGGCAGCGGCGGAGGACAGCGACGAACGGCTGCAGGATGCTGCCACCCAGGTGCTGGGACGCTGGACAAGCCCGGATGCGGCCCCCGCGCTGCTCAAGCTGACCAAGGCCGCCGGCAACCGATACAAGGTCCGCACCTTGCGCGGCTACATCCGGATCGCCCGGCAGTTGAACGTCCCGACGGAGCAGCGGATTGAGATGTGCCAGACCGCACTCGGCCTGGCGGACCGCACGGAAGACCGCCAACTCATCGTCGAAACGCTCGGGCGGTATCCGACAACCACATCGCTGGCGCTGGTGGCTGCACAACTGGACCAGCCGGCGTTGGCCGAATCGGCCGCGGCGGCAGCCGTCGCGATTGGCCAGAAGCTCGTCAACCAGGAGCCGGCCGAAGTCGCCCAGGTGATGCAGCAGGTCCTGGCTGGGCCTGCCAGCGACGACCTGAAACAGAAGGCCACACGCCTGCTCGACCAGGCCAAGGGCAAGTAGCCGGCACGTCAGGCTGGCCCGTAACGATCCAGCGTACCCCTGCCAGCGCGTCTGGCAGGGGTGTCCGCTGGAACGAATGTGAATCCGTGCCAGGTTCATTCCAGCGTTGCATACGATTTCAAGCGGCATTGTCCGAGCCCGCCACGAGCCACCTTGTCTTGAGCCGCAACGCGGCGTTCCTAACACAGCCCGGGGGTAAGCCGCGCCTCGCGGCGCTACCCCGGGTACGCGTGCCCACGATGGGGCGGCCGAGCCTCCGAGTACGCCGAAGGCGTTACACTCCACAACCCGCACTCACCGTCTGGCTTCGATCGCGTAGAGGATCACGGCCGCGCGCTGACGCAGATCCAGCGTGTCTGTCAGGCGTTGCATCACAACTGCCGGCTCGGCGTCCAGCGGCCCGGCAAAGGTGATGAAGTGGCTGGCCAGGGGCGTTCCCTCGACACCCACGCCACCCGCACCTGCGCCGGGTGCGATCACGAATCGTGTAGCCACTTCCGGCGTGATCAGCCCTAGCGCGAGGCGATCCTGATTCCACTTGATGCCCCAGCGGACACCGTCCGCTTTGACTTGTGCCGGTACGCCGTCGGCTTCTCGCCCCACTGCCCCCGTGGCTCCGTCGGCGAACAGGTACGTTCCGGGGGTGGGCCCGTCTGCCGCGAAGTTCTGCGGATTGTCGAAGTCCCAGTAGTAGCCAACCGGATCGCTGAGCATGACTTCGATCCAGGAACAGCCGCCAAACAGGCTGATGGTCTTCTCCATGTGTGTGCCGTCTGTGAACAGGAAGCGTGCCAGTGCCGGACCGTCGGCCAGGCAGGTCACCCCATTAACCGCTCGGCGCAGTTCGCCACCCAGGTCCGAAAACCCCGACCAGTTGTCGGTCCCTGGCATCGTCAGGTCACGGCCGTCGCCGGCCAGGGCTTGCCAGCCATACACATGTGCTCCCTCGGCGCCCAGGAGCAGTTGCACTGCATTGTTGTGCAGCCGGACGAACCCGGGCTCATCTGCATCGACGTGCACCGCTTCAGGCAACGGCTCTGGCGGGGCCGAGAGTCCCAGGTAAACGTGCACGCACGCAGGCTGGTCCTTGGGCAGGATGCCTGGCACCAGCAGGACAAGCCTGGTCCCGCCGGTGCTCGCGATCTGGTCGAGCTGTGCCAGGATTTCCCTCGGTTCGCCGCCAGTATCGAGCTGGAATGCCCGCACCGGCTGGGACACCAGCGGCTGGGGCAGCGTGATGTCCAGTTCCACCGGAAGCTGGAACCGATCGGCGCTGCCCGCCGCAATCACAACCCCGATCCGGTGCGTGGCCGCCGGCTCGAGCCACGGGTCATCCGGTCGCAGGGCGGTCGCTTCGACCTGCTGTGGGCGCGTGTTGCGTGCGGGTGGTGCAGGTACTGCCAGACCGATCGCAGCGGGTTCTGGCAGGGGCTCGTTGTTCTCGGCCATCGCCCGAGCGGCGGCCACGCGCGCGGCCAGTGCTGCATAGCGCGCGTCGTTGTCCGCATAGCGTTTCATGGTCCAGTCGAGTGCGTAGGGCTTGCACTCGCTGAGCCAGATCCGCTGGAACTCGCGTCCCAGGTCGATGTGGGCCTGGCGCGTGCCGTCAATGAGTTCCGCGGTTTCCGCGAGCAGGGCGGCACGTCGCGCCGGTTCGGCCGTCTGATAGGCTTCCGTATAGGCTTCCGCGGCGCGCAGGCCGTCGAGCATCCGCTGGCCGATCAGCTCCATGCGCCGCGCCCCGAGCAGAAACGCGTCGAGGAGATGGGCGTTCACGACGGCATCCTTCTGGCAGGCCTCCAGGTGCTCGATCGCCGGCCGTACGATGCCCAACAACCGCTCCGCCGCCGCGCGCGACCGGGCGGGACCCTGTTGCGGCGGCAGATCTTCTTCCCAGAAGCGGGCGTTCATCATGGCCTTCATACCGGGCAGACGATGTGTTTCCGCGAGCAACTCGATGGCCTGGCCGAAGTGATCCCCCGGCTCGCCGAACAGCACGCCGCCGATCCGCCGATTGAAGTCGGCGATGTCGGTCGTCGATGCATTCCAGGCGCATTCAGCACCCCAGGCATAGCCGTGCCATTTGTAACCCTGGAGCGCCTCGCCGTCGTCCTCCCATTCGGTGTTGAGCATGCCCAGCGCGCCATGCTGTGCTCCATCGCGGACGAAGTTCCGGATATTCTGCACAGTCACTCCGAAGTCGGGCAGGATCCGGCTCCAGTTATTGATCCCCGGGCAGACGAAGAAGTCGTAACCGGCCTCCGTGAACGGCAGGATCTGGTCCTCGAAACTGTCGGCCGCATGGTACCCCCAGGTCAGCATGACCGTGTCCTTGGGGATCTGATCCAGCTTGTCGGGATGCTGCAGAATGATATCGCCCCACATCATCATCCGTTTGTTGTACTTCTCCTTGAGCAGGTCGTGCACGCGCCGAAGATGGCGCACATACACACCGCCGACGCCGATCTCGTCAGCCAGCGTCTTGGATGGCCCGGTGCCCAGCCCCCAGGTCTCATCACAGCACACGTTGAACATCGAAAACGGCAGGAGCGGGCACACTTCCGAGTACATGTCGTCCAGCAACTGATAGGTCGCCTCGTTGGTGGGACATAGAACGTCCGCCGTTTCGCGGAGCGGCTCGAACTCAGGATGGCGCAGGATCCGGCCCCAGTGCCCGAACGACTGCTGGTTGCCCAGGATGTCGATCTGCCGCGGAGCTGCGTACTCGACCAGTGCACGGAGTTCCTCGGGTTGCAGTGAACCGTCGGGCGGTCCGATCACCGGATGCTTCTGGAACGCATACTGGTATTCCATGTAGTAGGTGAACAGGTTCATCTTCAGCTCCGCCCCCAGATCGACATGCTGGCGGAGCGTATCGAGAGTCGAGCTGGGCCCGCGTGTCAGGTCGTCTTGAAAGCAGCGCCAGCGCAGCGAAGGCCAGTCACGGATCGCCAGGCACGGCAGCTGATGCTGGTGGCAGTTGGCGCGGATCAGCTGGCACAGCGTCTGGACGCCGTAGAGGAGTCCCGCCGGATCGATGCCACTGCACTGGATCCGAGTTGGCGTGACGGTCAGGCAGTAGCTTTCGCCGGGGGCGTCGTCGGGGAAGCTGACCGGATCTGGTGTCGCTGCTTCGCTGGCAAGCGCGACAACATGCGAGGCGCTCTGATGCTGTGTCACCGTGACGTCGGCGACGCCAGCGCGCCGCAGTTCCGCGGTGATGCGGGGCACAATCACGGCTTCAGCAGCCGCCGGCACCTGCAGAATCAATGGCCGCGCCAGGTTGCATGTCCCGGGCTTCACTTCGACCTGCTTCGGATACGGCACCAATCGCAGATCGGGCGACTCGTCTGCCCGAGCCGGCCACGCCGGAACCGCCACGAGTGAACCGAGTACGATGAGTGCGATGAACAACCGGATGCACTTTTGCGGCATGTGTCCGCTCTCCAGGATTAGCTCGACACTCTTGAGCATCGACGATTGTAACGAACGGCTGAGTGGCAGAACAGACGATGATCGATCGGGTTGTATTTCGAGCAGTAAGGCGGAAGGTGGCAAGTGTCTTGACCATTTGCCGACGCGACAATCCCAGATCTTCCTTGAGCATTCGCTGCACGGTCTTGCGATCGACCGGATGTCCTTGTTCAGTCATCTCATTCGCCAGCTCTGCGGGAGAACGATTCGTCCACAGTTGCCCAGGGTCTACCGGCGAACCGGCAGTATGCTCCTTGACAGCTTCCTGCAACAGTGGCACCAAGGCGGGATCTTCAATGCTAGCTTTCTTT
>JAAYDI010000073.1 GCA_012729315.1 Planctomycetaceae bacterium | reverse complement strand
GGATCGAACTCCATGGCCCCATCTCCTGCACTCACTGAAACACGGTTCCGCACTTGGGACATTGGACCCGCTGGGCTGCCGCGCTGCAAGGCACTCGCATCTTGGCCGCGCATTGGGGGCATGCGCGGATCGCGTTGTCCGCTCGAAACGCCGTCTTACAAATCAGGCACTCCACGCTCTGGCCGCACAGAGCGTCCTCGACCAGATTATACTTGCGGCAATTCGGGTTCTCGCATTGGACGATGAACGGCATGGGGCGCTGACACCTGTTCCTTTGGTCTGGGAGCGGAGGGGTTACTGGATCTTGAACTGGCTGATGAATTGACGCTCTCGCTCGATCTCCTCTTCGGTCAAGCCTGATTTGCGTTGGATTTCCGCATGGGCGAAGCGGCCGCCGGTCATGTCCAAGGCCATCACGCTGACGCGGCCGTTGGCACCGTAGCTCAAACGGACCTGGACCGGCGACTTGGCCGGCAGATTGGGCGGCAGATCGGTGATGACGCACTCCCCCAACTCGATGTTCGCCTCCGGATCGGGCGCTTCGCCTTCCAGCACCTTGACGCGGATCGTCTTGACGCCCGCGTTATGGAGCGGAAACACCTTGCTGGCCGCGAACGGCAACTGGTGATTCTTAGGAATTAAAACGCGGCTGACAAACTTCTGCGTGTGGGGGTTAAAAAGTTTGATTCCCAGGCTGTGCGAGTTGACGTCCACGATGCCCACGTCGTCCAATTCGGCGCGCACTTCCTCATCCAATTCCAGTACACCGTCCTCGCCGCGTGCGGCCAGGATGGCGGCGTAGACGGCGGCTCCTTGCGCGACGACCTGATCGGGGTCTAAGTTGGTGTCCGGCGTTTTGCCCGAGATCCGCCGGACCATCTCGCGTACCATCGGCATGCGGGTCGAGCCGCCGACCAGCAACACGCGGTCGATGTCCGCCCAAGTCAACGGGTCGTTTCGGCCGGGCAGCCGGGCTTGCTTGGTCACGACGTCGGTGATGTAGAACTCGGTGCATACCAGCAAATCGCGGGTCATGTCCTCGAAACTCTCCCGCGTCAAGGTCTCGCGCAAGACCCGGTCTTTGTAGTAGCATTCGAATTCGGCCGCCGGCAGTTCGCTGAGCAGCTGTTTCGTGTTTTCCGCTTGAATGGCGATGGCGTCGCGGCCTGCGGGCGGGATGGTGATGCCGTCCTTTTTGTACTTTTTTTCGAACCGATCGACCACGTACTTGACGATCCGGTCGTCCCAGTCTTTGCCACCCAGTTTCACGGCGCCGTCGGTAGCCAGCGTGTCGACGCGTTTCGATTCCAAGTGGATGCAGGTCACGTCAAACGTGCCGCCCCCCAGATCGTACACCACGGCCGTCATTTTCCCGTCGGGAAAGTCCGGCACGATGGCGGCACCGCTCTTGTTGAGTTGTCCTTCCAGGCAGTACGCCAGCGCGGCCGCCGTGGGCTCGTTCAGAATCGCAACTTGTTCCAGGCCCGCGATCCGGCCCGCGTCTTCGGTGGCCTTGCGGCGGGCATCGTCGAAGAAAGCGGGGACCGTGATGACAGCCTGCGTGATTGGGCCGATTTTCCGCTCCGCATCCTGCTTGAGTTTCTTGATGATCAGCGCCGACAGGGTCTCGGGCCGGAATTGACGCCCATCAACCTTCCGCGAGTAAAAGGACTTGCCCACGTCCCGTTTGATTAGCATCGCGACTTTATGCGGATGGTGCGACGCAGCTTGCTTGGCCGACTTGCCTACGATGACCTGATCGCCGTCGATGTACACGGCGCTAGGCGTCAGCGGCTCGCCCTGACGGTTGGAAACCGTCCGCAAGACGCCCGTCGAGTCCAATTGGGCGATGGCCGACATCGTCGTGCCCAAGTCGATCCCCACCAAGTTTCTGCGTGCGCGATTGTTCGTCGGATATTCGGACATCTTCAGACGTGCGACTCGTGTTGTGAAGTGCGGCTCGAACCCCGGTCCAGTGCGGTCCCACTGCCCACTTCAAGTTCTCTCGGCCTTGACCGCAGCCAGCGGAGCAAATCCAGATTTGTACGGCTTTATGGTACCGAAGGCCGTTGAGGATCGCAACTACGGTACTGGACCTGAAGAGGGGGTCACCGATTCGAATTTCGGGGAGTTGCGCTGGCAGACGCCAGGACGAGGGCCACGGTGGCATCAAGAGCCGTCGACTTGGCCGAAAAGACGGACAGTTCCAGGCTTTCGGATTGTAGGCTCACTCGCCAGCCCTGACCGTAGGGGCGGACGCCGATGACCTTCCAGCAATTCGGTCCTTGCGGCGCTGCGAAATGGACCTGTTGAGGCCGCACCAGGATCGCGTCTCCGTCTCGCACCGTCTGCACCCCGGGCGGTGCTTGGACCCGCCCGGCTTCGATCAGACCTCCAGGGATTTCCACGACGGGGCCGGTCAGCCGGGCCACTGCGGCTGAGACCGGGCACGCGAAGACATCCGTCACCGGCCCGGCTTGCGCGAGTCGCCCTGCGGCGAGCACCAGCAGTTGGTTGCAGAGTTCGAGGGCCTCGAACCACGAGTGCGTCACGTACAACACCGTCAACTGCCGTTCAGCGCTCAACCGCCGGATCATCGCCAGCAGTTCGGCGCGGAGCGGCAAGTCCACTTGGGCCAGGGGCTCGTCGAGCAGCAGCAGATGCGGCTCCGGGGCCAGCGCGCGGGCCAGCGCCAGTCGCTGGGCCTCGCCGCCGCTGAGTTCCGCCGGACGGCGCTGCCAGCAGTCCGTCGCCAGCCGCATCTCAGATAACAACTGTTCGACTCGCGCCCGCCGCGTTCTCCCCAGGCTGCCCGGCAGCACGCATTCCACGTGCTGCCACGCGGTCAAATGAGGCCACAGGCCGTGGTCCTGGAAAACCATGCTCAGCCAGCCGCGAGGAGGGCGGTGCAGCGAGCCGGCCAGAGGAAACGTTACGCGGCCGGACGCACAACGCTCCAAACCGGCGATGATCCGCAACAACGTGGTCTTGCCCGCGCCCGAAGGCCCGATCAGCCCCACGATGTCGCCCTCGGCCACAGCCCACGTCACGTCGCTTAGCACTGCCTGGGGGCCGTAGAACTTCGTCAACCGGTCGCAGGACACACACGCGGTCATGGGCGGAACCTACACCATCGGCGGACAGCGATTCAGGAGCAGATAATACAGCAACACCGGGAGGAGGGCGACGCCCCAGAGCAGCGTGGCCAGGCTGGCGGCGACGTGCGTCGGCCCGAAGTGCAGAAAGGTGAACAGCCGCAGCGCCAAGGTGCCCTGGCCGGGCGCACACAACATCTGGCTGATCTCCACCTCGCCCACGGCCAGCACAAAGGCGATGACGGCCGCCGCCCAGACGTCGTTTCGCAAGACCGGAAACGCGATCCACCAGCGACGACGCCAGAACGTCAAACCGCCGATCTGGGCAGCCTCGTCCCACTGGCGCGGCATCGATTCCACGGCCTGGGCCACGATTCGCTGGGCAAACGGCCACGCGCGGAAGCCCAGTCCCAAAACCACCAGCACGCTGCCCCCCAGCAGGGCCGGATCGAACGGCCAATCGCGATTGTAGAAACGCACATACGCCAGACCCACAACCAATCCCGGCACGCCCAGCGGCGTCAACGTCAGCAACCGCTTGGCCAGGCGGGGCAAGAAAGTCAGCCAAGCGGCGACGACCGTCCCGGCCAGACAAGCGATGCCCGCGGCCGCCGCGGCGATGAGCAGACTGTTCTCCGTTTCCGGCGCGGCCTCGCGGACCGCTTGCAGAAACAAGGGAACGGAGCGGCATTGCGACACCGTGACCAGCATGGGCAGCAGCGAAGTACCGGCCACGAAGGCCAACAACAGCGGACCGCAGATCCAGATCCAGCGTCCCAACCGCACGCGGACCGCCGTCGGCGTCGTCCCCAGCGTCGGAATGGGCCGCCGTTCGGCGCAGGCCAACAGCGCGGCGGCGGCGACGGCGGCCAGCAGTAAGGGTCCGGCCGCCCGCACGCTGCCGGACGGGTCCAAATAGTTCGCCATCCGCGTGTACACGCCGATCGTGTACAGGCGGCACTGCAGCACGTGCGGCACGGCAAAGTTGCCCAGCGCCAGCGCAAACGTCAGGAAAAAAGCAGCCAGCCAAACACTTCGCAAGGCCCGCTCGGCCCAGACGACCAGACGCAGCGGAGTCAAGAACAGCAAGGCCGGCTCCAACCCGGCGCGGTGCAACCGCGCCATGCCACGCCCGACCACGAGCATGGCCAACGGCGCGTGAACCTCGGCCAGCACGACCACGGTTGAGAGGTAGTGCCCCGCGTTCCACCGCGCTAGCGGACCGCGCCAGCCGTCGCCCAGCAGCAGTTCGATCGTCCCGCCGGGCCCGTAGCAGTAGACTTGCCCCAACGCCCAGACCGCGGGCGGCGTCACAAACGGCGTCAAACAGATGGTCGACCAAAACGTCCGGCCGGGAAAATCAGTCAGTACGAACAGGGCCGCCAGCCCGCTGCCCACCGCCACTGCCACCGCCGCTGATGCGGCGGCCACGGCCAGACTGGCAGCAAAGTTTTCCCCCTCGAGCGACAGTCCGCCGACCGGCGTGCGCCCCGCGGGTTCCCAGTTCGGCAGCCAGAGCGAAACCAGCGGCAGGAGCAACGCGGCCGCCACAAGAATCGCAACCAGATTTCGCCAGACACTGCTCATCGGCCCAAGCATTCCGATCGGGTGACTTGTCCCTCGTCTCCGGAAACGTGATCGTCACCAGCCACAAGAACGTCACGATAGGCACGGCGGCCGTTGGCGTCAACCAAAGACCACGACGGGACAGTCCACCGACCGCAACAGCGTACGCAATCCTTGGCCAGTTCTCGTCTGTTCCTGTTTCGCACCCGTGCCACACGGTACACTGTAAGCCAGAAGGTTTCGGGGGCGGGGCTACGCACGGCGGGAACCACGACGATGAACCAGGATTTCGATCTTCGTCAGTTCGACACACCGGCCTACCGGAAGATCTTGGGAATTGCACACGATACCAGCCTCACCAATTGGTATGAGGTCATCGGGGTCCCCCTGTTTGAATCTGACCAGGCCGCTCTGGAAGGAGCGCTGCGTTCGCGCATGGAGCATGCCCGCCGTTTCCAAATCGGCAGCTACCAAGAACAGACGCAGCTGGTGATCGAAGAACTGGGAAAGGCCTGGATCTGGCTGTTGGACGCCGATCGCCGCGCTCAGTACGACCTGCGGTTGCGCGACTGCCGTCAATCTTCGACCGGGCCGCTCGGAAACGAGGAGACGGTCTGCTCGTCACGCGAACCGGAGAACGTCGCGGCGGTCGAGGATGCTTGGGGTATCCGCGATGTTCTCTCGTCCCGATGGCGGACGTTTTGGGACCACCGGCACACGCATGGTTACGTCCTTTCGATCTGCCTGGGAGTGGCGGTTTTGGCTTTTCTGGTTTTGACGGCCGGCCGTGCTGCCCGCGAGCCTAGCGATGTTCCGGCTCGCCTGCCCGACGCGGAGCGCGTTTCCGCGCAAGCGCATCCTGTAGTCGGTGGCGCTGGGGCGGACGCGGCGACCGCGAAATCGACGCTGCCTGCTCCCGAAAAACCTCGCGAACCGCGACAGACCGGTTATCTCGTTGACGTCATGTGCCGTCAAACGGACGTCCGCCTGTTGGTCTGTCTGGAGATCGTGGGAATCGACGCGTACCTGATCGAAGCGGTCGCCGACGATCCCGGTTTTGCTTCGAGGATTTCCGATTACCGGACGGCCAGGGAGGCTTGGGGAGCCGCAGCGAAAGCCAGCGAGCCCTTTGATGCGCAGGACTATCTCCATTGCCTCGAGGGCGACCGGATTACGTTCACCGGCTCGAAATGCGCGGCCTCCGACGGTTGGTCTTCCGTCTATCCGTGTGCCCAAGCGCTCCAGATCGCAGACCTGCAGCGTACGGATGACGCCTCGTCCCTGGTGATCGCCAGGCAACCACGCAGCGGGCATCACGATCCGGCCATCCTCGCTGGCCGCGACGCGGTCACGCGTCTGCTCCGCAATCCTGGGTCTCAGGCGAAGACCGTGAGGCTCGACGCCAGTGGCGTCTCCAACGAGCGTTCACCGCCAGGATACGCCTGGATCTGCGTCCAGCACTCGTGCTACGAGCGTTTGCTTCTGGACATCGGCACGGTACCGAACGCAAGAACTCTGGCGGCGCATTTGAGGTCGGATGCCCCGGCGAGCATCCGCGTCTGTTTTCGGGGTAAGTTTCAGGCGGCCTTTCCGATCCTGCACTGTCTCGAGTTTTCTCTGCCCAAAACGTCCGCACGCGAAAGCGTGGCGGCATCCCCGCCTGCCTTGAAGCCCAAGACGAACACGGGTCCGACTCTTCAAAAAAATCAACGGCGCGTTTCGAGCGCCTCGGTGCCCCGCACGCAACCGAAGCCCGCCAGCGGGGTCGAAAAACGCTGGTTTAAACTCATCACGGGATCCAGATCTGGAACCGTGATGGGCGGCCAAAGGTTTTACGGCACGTACTCGGAGGCCAGACAGGAAGCTGAGAAGATGCAGCGGGAATCGAGGATGTACGTCCGCGTTCGTCCGGAATAGCTGCTTCACTGGACAACGCGGTTTTCATCCGCCGCAGGGCACCGGCCGCCTGGGATCGGGCGAAAACCGCCGGCCAACGCCCCGTGCCGGGTTGACGTGGCTTTGTCCAATCCCCCGACGATTCGCAGAACGGCGCCTCCAAGACTCCGGCGAAGCGAAAAAACGCCGAGTCAAGCGATCGGTTCAGCTTCGCCAGCTAGGGCCGGAAGTTGGCGGCCGTCCAGGTGCTGGATGGTTCGAGGTGCTCCAGGAGCTTAGGGTACGGGACCGGCATCGCGCGGACGGGACGGTCGCCGTGAGCTGCTTGGGACCCCGTGGTCTGGATCGGCTCGTAACCGGAGCCGGGGGTGGCAAAGCGGGATCCGGTGTCGGCGCGAAGGAGATAGTCCACCAATCGCCGGGCCGCTTGCGGATGAGGCGATCCGCGCAACAGGCAGACGGTGCTGGGGATGATCAGCGTGCCGTCCGCGTCCTGGTCCGGATAGACCATCTCGATCGGCTGGCCTTCCGCCTGGCCCGACAGCACGTCGTCGGTGTCCGTCAATCCGACGTAGACCGGCGACGCATCCGGCTGGGCTCGGGCGACCTGGTTCTTGACCATCGCGTTGCCGTCCAAGATGCGGACCTCGTTCTGCAGCAACTGCTCCAGGAACGCCTGCGCCTTGTCCGGTCCCCAGGTCGCGAACAAGGCGGCGACGTGCGTCCGCGTGGTGCCGAATTGGGGATTCGCGATCGCGGCCTGGCCTCGCCAGCGCGGATCGGCCAGGTCGGTCAAACGGCGCGGCGCCTCGTCGCCCGTCACGTGCTGGGTGTTGTAGACGATGACACGGGCGCGAGTCGCCATGCCGGTCCAGCGACCGTCTGGGTCTTTCCACTCTTCGGGGATGGTCTCCGCCGCTGGCGAGCGGTACTCGTCCAGCAGGCCGCGCTGGGCCAGCAGCAGGGTCTGGACGATCTCGTTGTTCCAGAACACGTCGCACCGCGGGCGCGGGGATTCGGCGATCAAGCGTGCGACCAGGCCGGTGGTCTTGGCCGCCTCGGCGTCGTACACCGCCAGCACGCGAATCCCCGTCTCGGTTTCAAACGCCCGCAGCACCGGCTCCGCGTCCTTGCGGTCGACGGCGACGTAGGCGACGACTTCGTCGCCGGGGTGCCGGCTGCAACCGACGACGCAAACGGACCAGGCTGCGGCTAAGAAACAAAAGCAGGACAGGCCTTGGTGAGTCATGTTCCAATCCACGTTCTTTGGGCGTCTCCCGTTCACTGCAACTCCAGCAGCTGCCGATGGACCGTCAGTGCCTCTTCATCCCGGTGCCAGGGAAACCGTTTGTACAGCAGCTGCACCTCGGCCGCCACCGGGGGATCGACGACGGGAAACACGGCCTGAAAGACCTCGCCGGGGCGAATCCTGTCCGCCGAACTCTCGCCGCGAAACGGCGTGATGTCCTTGATGACCGCCTGTTGGGCCAGGGTAATGGTTCCGTCGGTCTGCCGCTGGATCACCTGCACGAGCAGCACCCGATTGTGCCGTTCTCCCGGATAGTTGTGGCCGGTGGCGTGGTTCCGCACCTGGACGATCAATTCCGCGCCTTGCTGGCGGCAACTCATCTCGGCGCCCGAGCGGACCCAGGCGTCGTCGTGGCCGCCCGGGTACAAATGGCTGGCGCCCCCAGCTCGCTGGGCGACGGCGGGCTGATGACAACTCTGGCACGTTTTGCCTGACCGGGCATACGCACTCTGCTGCCAATCGTCGTAAATGGCCACATGGCAAGGCGCGCAGGCCTGACTGCCGGCCAGTTCCGGCGTGGCCAGCGGCCGACAGGGAGCGTCGGGCAGCGTGCGCCGCGCGGCGACTCGGCCATCCGCCAGTTCATGGCAACTGAGGCAATCGACGCCGCTCTCGCGTTCCTCGTTGCGGAGTGCCACTTCGTTTGTCAGCCCCGTCTGAAACACGCTCTGAGGGGCATGGCAGGATTCGCATTTCCGATCGTGCCCAAAATGCTCGAAGGCGGCCTGCACGTTGGGGTCTGACCACGATTTGCTGTGGAACGATCGCTGCCACTCGTCCCCCACGGCGGGATGACACTCACGGCACGCCGCGTTCCGCCGCGTTCCGGTCGGGCGTCCGGCCAGCGATTCCGCGTCCGGCCTCAGGCGGCCGACGGCCAGCACTCCGGCCAGAGCAGCGACACACACGGCGGCCAGCGCCAGGCGGATCCAAGAGGGAGTGTGCTGGGGGATGTGGACTTGGGAATCCGAGCATGTCACCGGATCGGCTCCTCCTCGACTTCGTCCGACTTTGCCGGAGGTGGCGGGGCCACGGCAGAGGGTGAGTCGGCGGGCTGTGACGTGCCGGTTTTGACCGCCGGGTTCTCGTCCGGCTCCGCGGCGGGCGGTTTTTCCGGTGGGACCGCAGTGCCGCCCTTCGGCGGTTCCGCCGCGGGCTTGCCGGGCGGAGCGGCGTCCGGACCCAGCGGCGTCGAAGGCGGTTGTGGCGTTGTTTCAGCGGGCGCAGCGGGCGGCGACTCGGTGAGGGCCTGCTCCAGGTAGTCCACGACCCGCGTCTGAAAAGCGGCCAACTTCTCCGTCAGGGCGGCGTACTTTTCCAATTCCGCCTTGTCCTCCTCGGCCGAGCGCAGCGAGAGTTGGTCGATGACGGCGTTCAACTGGCCCAGGTGCGAGTTGTTCACGATCGACAGCCGGCGGGCGCTCAGAGGATCGCCGCGGGCTCTGAGCGTGTCCAACGCCTTTTGCACCTGGGGCAGCAATGACTCGATTTCCGTGACCTCGGCCTTGGCCCAGCGTTGGTAGATCAAGGTCCGGGCCTGCTCGTGATCCGGCCCCTTGACTTGCCAGGTCTTGCGCAGTTGGTCCACTTTTTCGCGCAGGGCCGGCTGGTCCGGCTGTTCGCTCAGCGCCAACTCGTAGCGCAAAATCGCTTCGTCGATGTCACCGTCTTGCTCCTGTTGTTGGGCGACTCCGATGATGACGTTGGCGCGGGCTTGCGCATCGCGTTTGGTGATCGCCGTTTCGACGTCGTCGCGTGTGCGTCGCAGGGCGGACACCCCGTCGTCAGCCTCGTTGATCTGGCGGGCGGCCGCCTGCACCAGGGCGCGGCTGCCCTCGTCCCGCCGCCCCGCCCGCTCCTGCAACGCCACCAGGCTGCTGCGGGCGTTTTGCAGACGCCCCTCGATGAACTCCAGGGCCGCCCGGACGCGGGCCAATCCCTCCTCGTACTTCTTCTGCGAATTCAGTTCGTTGAATTCGCGGATGGCGGCTGCGCGCATCGTCTGAATGCTCTGCAGGTCCTGGACCAGGAACCTTAGGCTACGGCGAAAGTCCTCCTTCTCGCCGGCGTCCTGGTCGGCGTGGATCAGGATCACTTGCTCGCACAGGTCCTCGGTAATCGGCACCGGCATGCGGACGACGGCATCCCCGTGCGAGACTTTGACGAAGGCGATTTGCCGGAACTCGCGTGCGGCCAGCACCCAACCTTCGCGGTCGGGCCGCTCGAGAAGATCGGCTTCGCTCAAACTTTCATAACCGCGGTCGTTGGCGGACACGCTGCAATCCGGCACGGGCAACCGGCTCTCCGCGTCCAGCAAGCGGATCCGCAGGCGGCCGGTCTGCGTGCTCAGCTTGACCGCCTCAAAGCCCGCGATCACCGCCCGCCGCGGCCAGGGCTCGGACAAGTTCGTCGCGACTCGCGCGGTGTCCGTCCCGCGTTCCCGGTCGATGTACAGCAGTGTGTTCGGCACGGGGCGACGCTCCAGACCTTGCCGCAGCCGCAGCACCCAGTAGGGACGCAGCACGCAGCGTTGGCCCACCAATTCGCCCAGGCGAGTTCCGTGCCCCTCGCCCCGCAAGGTCAGATGGACGAACTCGTTCGAAGGGTCGGGCCGGACGTCGGCGAGCACTGGGAAATCGCTGCGGATCGCCAGGCAGATGGCCTTGCTGACCCATTGGCGGTCTGTCGTCCGGCGCCGCCGCAGCGGTCCCGCCTGACCCGTCGAGGCGTCAGCTTGGCGCCACGACACTTCGTAGAAGCCGTCGCGGTAGTCCAGCCCGGCCAGGAATACCGTGCCTTGGATGCCGTGAGCCGCCAGCGACGCGGGCGTCAACGCGGGCGCGTCGACGCCTTGGTGCGGGAAGTCGTCCAGCAGCCAATGGCCGGACGTGCGCACATCCACCTCGGCCAAGGCTCCAAAGTAGTTCACCGTCTGGTCGCGGACTTGACGCGCAACCGTGCTGACGAACAGGGGCGTCAAGATCGGCCGGTCCGCAGCCCGCAGGCAGACCAGCAAGCGGTACGGCGGCGCGGGCGCAGCAGCAGGGGGCGTCGCCGGCGCAGCTGGTTTTGCCGCAGGCGACTGGGCTTCGGCAACGGGCATCAGCAGCGCTAACAGAAACCAAGCACTCATCGGTTCATGTCTCGCAAGCGTGTGGCACGGCCCACTTGTTGGCCGTGCGGAAGCGCCAAACCGGCCAACAAGCAAGCCGTGTGGAAGCGGCAGGCACGGCCAACAAGTGGGCCGTGCCACACGGGTTCAGTCGGCGGCTACACTCCAATGTTCAATCTCGTCGAACAACCGAAACGGGTCAAACTTGGCGTCCCGCAACACAGGGCTGACCGCGATGTAGGTGTCCAATTGCCAGAGCGGGATGATCACCGCCTTGTCGGCCAGGTACTGATGGATCTTGTGGGTTGCCGCGCGAAGCTCGGTGAACTGTTTTTGTTCGATCAGTTTTGCGAACAGTGTGCGGAGTTCCTCCGGCGGCACGTAGCCCATGAAATTCGAGCCGTGGGGGCCGGCATCGTCCGGATCGAACCAGGGCCAGATCCAGTACGATTCGTCTTCGTAGTCGTGGGTCCAATAGGCCAGTTCGAAGCCGTGGTTGCCGGTGACCAGACGCGGGAACTGGACCGGGTCGATCGCTTCCAGGTCGACGGCGATGCCCAGGGCCTGCCACTGCCGCTGCATCTCGCTGCAGGCCTGGCCGACGGCCGGATCGCGGTCCGGGTAGATCAGCCGCAGTTTCGGCAGTTGGCCGCCGAGGGCCTCCTGGGCGAGTTTCGCGTAGGACTTGGCATTGGCCGGATTGTAGGCGGCGGCGCTCGGATTGGAGGCCCAGCTGCGGATCGGATACGGGCCGCCAAGCGGGGCGTGATCCTGGGCTGCCTGCCCCGGCCGGAAGCTGGTGTTCAAGATCCGCTGGCGGTCGATGCCGTGAGCCAGGGCCAAACGCAGGTTGACCTCCTGCAGCGCCCGGACGCGGTGGTTCGGGGCCAGGAAGCAGATCCGGGGCGTCGCCAGGGTGGCAACCGTCTTCCCCTGGTTCCTCAACTCGACGACCTGGGTGGGCCGCACGCCGAAAATCAGGTGCAAGTCGCCCTTCAGGAATTCGGCGTGCGCTTCAAGGTCATCCAACCGGTGCCAGACGATCTCGCGGATTTTGGGCAAGCCGGACTTGCGGTAGTAGGGGTTTGCCACCAGCTTGATCTGGCGGCCGGGCTCGACCGCCGCCAGCCGGTAGGGGCCCGTTCCCAGCGGTTGCCGGTTGAAGGCTTCGACCTCCTGCGCATCGCCACCCTGAGGAAAACTGGATTTGGGCAGGATCATGAAATCCATCAGCGACAAGGGCTGCCAATGATCGCGTTTCAACATGAGCGAGACCAGAAACGGATCGTTCGTCTGCGAAGTGTCGACGCCCGCGAACAACTTCTCCCAGGCCCGTGGATAACCGGGCGGATTCAGCTTGGCCATCAACTGGGCCGTCCAAAACACGTCCTCCTGCGTGCAGTGGTTGGGTGTGCCGTCTGCCGATTCGGACCAGGTACAACGCGGCAGGCAGAACCGACGGCCGCGGGCCAGCGGCACCGGCCGGCCCTCGGCCAATTGCGGCGTGTAGTGCGGTACCGCTTGCGGATCGTGGGTCCAACGCACCAGACTCTCGAAGATCAAGGACACGGCATACCGGTCAAGGGCCGAGGCGGCGGACAGCGGCGAGTACCCTTGGGGCAGGACGGACGACGAGCAGTGCAGCACCGGATAGGCCTTGACAATCTGCCGCCTTAGTTCATCCAGGCCCCGCAATTGCGGCCAAACCGTTGCCGCTTCGTCCAACAGCCGCGGATTGTTCTCCGCAACCGCCCGCTCCGCCAGCGACTTGGCGATCTCCGTCATCCGCTGCCGCAACGCCGCCACGCGTTCACCCGGACTGAGCGGATAACGCCGTTGAAACTCGTCCAACAGTCGCCGCGCCTCGGCGTACTCACCTCGCTCGACCGCCTCGCCGGCCGGCCCCAACAGCATCTTCTCCAGCATTTCGCGGACGGACAGTTGGTCCTGGATTTTCAGGGCGGGATGCCCCAGCAGCCGATCGCAGGCGGCCGTCGCCCGCGGGTATTGCCGCTGCTGGAACAACTCCGTGATTTGGCTCATCGTCACATTGAACCAAGCCTGGCACAGCGGGTCGCGCAGCTCGCGCCACTGCGGGCCGATCCGCAGGAACCGCTCCACGGCGGAGTCATGCTCGGCAATCGCTGTCTGCAACAGGGCCACGGTCCGCTCCGCCGCTTCCGTCCGCTGGGGATCGGACAAGCCCGTAAAGATCGTTCCTGGAGCGGACAACTCGTCCTCCGCCACGCCAAACTCCTGGGCGGCGCGCTGCAAGATCAACTCTTCGTAGTACCTGATCGTCGAGATCCACATGCCGAACGGGCGGATCACGTGGTAGCCCTTGCCGTCAGAGCCGACGGCCAGGAACTCGTACTCCCGCCCGCTTGCAAACGGGGGTCGGATCAGGTTGGAAAGCAACTTCACCCGACGCGCTGCGGATGCTCGACGTTCGCCCAACGAGCAATAGACGACGTCGCAAACGGGCATCTGCTCCGCTTCGTCGTCTCTCGCGGCTCGGGAAACCTTGGCCGGCGGGGGCTTGGGCGGCGACGGCTTCGATACGCCGACCGGGCCTGGGGGAGGTGCCGGTTTGCCGACCGGGCCCACCGGCGGCTCCTCGGACTCCGCCACGCCGACTGCCGGAGTAGAAGCAGGTTTCTCCGTCACCGGCGGCGTCTCCGGCCTCGCGGCCCCAGGCTCCGACTTGACCGCCGGCGCAGCGGGCGGTTTGGATGACTTCGCTTCGGGTTTCAGCGGAGTTTCTTCCTCTTCGTCCATGTCCAGCAGCGAACGTTGCCCCAAGGCGGCCGCCGAGACGACGGCCACGTGCGAAACCAGGCCCAACGTCGCAGCCGGAGCCGGAGCCACGAGCCCGAGCGTCAGGAGCCCGGCAAGCAGAAGCCGAAGTGCGGGCGGCGGGATGCGGGCCGCGCGGGGAAAGACGCAAGTTGCGCGAAACCGGTCGTCGGACGTGGCGACTCCCGGATTTCGGAGCCCGGAACCCAAATCCCATAACCCGAGGCCCGCAACCCACGCCTTAGCGCTCACCGCTTGCATCGCACATCCCATGTCCCGTGTCCCGCATCCCGTCACGGCATCACCGCATTCTGCATCTGGGTGTACTCATCCGCCTCGACATATCCGGCTCGACGGCACGTGGCAGCCATCTGCGACAGCACGCGACGGGCCAGTTCGAAACGATCCGGTCCTGCCAGTTTAAACGCTTCCAAGGCGGAACGGAAATGGTCCAGGGCCAATTCCGGTCGGCCGGTGTCGGCAAAATGGACGGCCAGATTGTTGAGGATCTTTCCGCAGTCCTCCTCGCGCACGGCGTACTTGCTGGCCGCCGTCAGGATCGCGCTCAATCGCCGGTCCTCTTCGCGGAGGGGTTCCGAGGCGACGTAGACATCCACCCGGCAGTCCACCGCAGGCGGTTGCTCCAATTGGGACGGTGTGACGCCCACTTCCCGACCCAGTTGAACAATTCCCGGTTGCAGGCCAAAAACATCGCCCACATTGAAGGCTTGGGCCAAGTACAATTCGCGCAGGGCTTCGTCCTTCTGGCCGCGTTTGGCCAGGCAATGAGCCAGATTCAAGTGGGCGGGACTGAACAACGGGTTGACGCGCAGGGCCCGGCGAAATCGGCGTTCGGCGGCTTGCCATTCGTTTCGGGCGGCGTAGGCGGCGCCGGTGAAGTTCAACAGAAACGGGGTCCGGTGGACGTCCATCGTGCGCGCCCCGCGACTGAATAACTCGTCGCTGCGGATGTTCCCTGCGACGGCAAAGAAGGTTCGCATGTCAGCGTACGTCGCCCCCAGGTCTTCGGCGATGCTCACGTCGATCGCCCGCTCGCCCTCGCGCCAGCGGATGATGTGCTCGCCGCGAGGGAGGAACAAGTACGGGCAAGGACTGGCCTGCAAGTTGCCGACACCGGCCACGGCCAGCCGTTTTCCATCCACTTCCAGGATCGTCGCCGCGGGCGGAACCCGCCGTCCGTGCCGCTGCTGGATCCGGGAACACTCCATGTCGTCGTAGCGCCGGGAGATGCCGGTCAATTCGCGCGGGGAAACCTTGCGGGGTCCGGAAGGCGGCGCGGGAATCTTGGCCGCCGGAGAACGCACGGGGTCGGTGGGTGGCGGGCGTATACCGGCTGTCGGAGCGGGCGGCACGGTTTTGGCGGCCGGGGTCGGCAGCGGCTTCTCAGGCGACGCCGCCTCCACCCGTGCGGCCTCGCGCGGCGTCTGTGGCGGCGGCTTCCGCAGTTCCTCATCGCCGGCTGACTCGGCCGGCGCGAATTCCACTCCGGTCGTCGGGCCAGCGGCCAACGGGTCACTGTCGGATGGCTGGCCGCCGCGGCCGCCAAGTAGGACAAATGCCAGGCTCAACGCGAGTAGGACGAACACACATGCGGCGGACGAGATGAGCAAGATTCCGGGGCTGACGGTCAGCCAGTGCCAGACCAGCCGCATGCCAGGCGGACGCGGCGGCGAGGCTGGCAGGGGAGGCGGCGCAGACACATTGTCCCAGGACGGGCAGGCTTGCCCGTCGCGGTCGAGACGGGCAGGAATGCCCGTCCTACTGGTGGACCGATTTCCTGCCCGCGCCTGGTTCGAGGTCCGCTCCGCCACTGGTTTTACGGGCGGGGCACAGGACGCCGGTTGCGTGAACGCCGGCCCCGGCGGCGCGGCCGCTTGCGACGGCGTCGCCCCAGTTGCCGCTGGCGGACTGGCGGCCGGGATGTCCAGGACGGCTTGGCACCGAGGACATCGGCCTTGCTTCCCCGCCCATTCATCGCCCAGGCGGAG
>JAAYDI010000072.1 GCA_012729315.1 Planctomycetaceae bacterium | reverse complement strand
TTGAGAACCAGCGGATCGTTGGGGCCTGCTCCCCAGGCGTGACCGTAGCTGACACCACCAGGCGGGAACTTCTTGTTCGTGTCGTGATAATTGTGCAGCGCCAATCCCAGCTGCTTCAGGTTGTTGCTGCACTGCATACGGCGAGCAGCTTCACGCGCTGCTTGGACCGCAGGCAAGAGCAGCGCCACCAATACTCCGATGATCGCTATGACCACCAACAATTCCACCAGCGTGAAACCACGCCGTCGCCAACTCTGAGGTCTCATGTGTGTTCTCCTTGGAACTGCAAGAGAGTACGATAAGAGCCCAACAGAAAAAGAACGTCACACGCAGTGACTCGGCCACCCTCTAGAAGAAGAAACGCTGAACGGCCCAACGAACACAAGCGCGCTCTTCCCACGTTCCTGCTCGATCACCGCTAGGTTTATACACTGAAAGTACCGGGGACGGCGGGCAATGTCAATCAGTATTGATAGCCATTTTGTGACAAAAGGTCAGTGTTCTCGGCGACGCGTCGCCTGCCCCGCTCACACTGGTACCTGCTGAGGCACCTGCCCGACCACCAGGTTGCTACTCTCGACCCCCACCGTAGCCTTGCTCCACGGAACCCTCCGCTGCCGCCGGTTCACTGTCCGGCCCCTTGCTGCGCAGGGCCCGTTTCAGCTCATCGTGGTCTACTGAAATGGGGCCCATAACCAGTTCGGGGAGGTTGTAGGTCTTCAGGCGGGTGTCATAAAACCGGGGATCGGCCTGAGGCACCAGCAGTGGCCGGTGGTCCTGTCCCGAAGGGTCTATATAACAGAGGTAGGGCCACGCCACGTACCCGTTTGCCCGCCGGCTGGCAAAGACGATCCAACGCGAGTTGCCCGACCAGGAGTGCCACGATTCCGACTGGTCGCTGTTGGCGTCCAGACGCCGGCATGTCCGGTCGGTCAGATCGAGCATGTGCAGGTCGCTCGCGGCCCGGAACGCCGGGAAACTGCCATGGTCGCAGGCACAGAACAGGACGAAACGGCCATCGGGAGACACACGCGGCTGGACCATGCTGGTGCCTGTGTCGGCGGCGGCCAGCAGCACTTCCACGTCGCCCCAGGTATCCGATGCCACGTCATAAGGCACGCGGACCAGGTCGTATTTGACTTTTGCGTAGTCCTGGAGCAGCGATGGTTCCACCTCCTTCCAGATGTCTGCCGCACGGCAGAAGTACAGATACTTTCCGTCGGGCGACCAGCAGGGGAAGGTCTCGAGCTGCGCAGGGTCGGCAATCGCGCGCGGAGCGGTAACAGCTCCGGTCGCGAGATGGACCACGGCCAGATCCGACCGCCGGTCGTACACCTCGCGGGTCTCGGTCGTGTTGCCATGCATGTACTGGACGGTGTCGTTGAGCGAGAACGCGACCAGCTCTTGGTTGGGATGCCACGAACTGAAGGCGGCAAAGCCGGGATGCACATCCGCACGCGGCTGAACCAGTTCGGGTTTGTCGTCCCGCATGACGACCATGCCGATGGGTATGGACGTGTCGGCACCGGTCCGGACGTGGAACAGAAACGGGTCCGGACGGTTGTGAGGGAACGTGTGGCAGTTGACACAGCCCCTTCCGATCGCATCGCTGGAGATGACTGGAGATTCTTCAGATGTTTCCAGGTTCAACTGGTAGATGCCCAGATGCATGTACACGTTGTAGATCGGATCGAGCAGCCGGTAGGTCAGGTAGGGGTCGATCTCATCCTGCGCCACGGTCCACGCAAACGGCTCCAGACGCTGCCACCTGTGGTTCGCATCGCGCACGTACACTTCGACGGGCAACGTCTTTCCGCGGTAATGTGCCAGCACCGTTTTCCAGGTGGCAGGCGGAATCCGGATCGCTCCGTCGCGAGACCGCACGTCGCAGTACGGGCCGTCGGGGGTACCGATTCGCACGTGGTAGGCCGTCCCCGGCTCCTCGACGACGAAATTCAGAGGGGCGATGTTCGGCGGTATGGTCACGCCAATATAGTCCGGACGGATATGCGGCGCATGGGGCAGCGGGCCCCAATCGACCGGAGCCGCCGCCGTGGGCCACACGCTCCACCCGATCCAGAGCACCAGGCCTGCCGCCAGGACCGCCACAAGCAGCAATCGCGTCTGACGCATCGTCACCAGCTGACTCCTCGGCCGTAGAAGTACCGGTAGTAGTCCAGTCCGAGTTCCCCGGCGACGCGGCTCACTTCCGCCGGATCTGCCGGGTCGGGCCCCAGAATCGTATCGAGTTGGCGGATCTTGTCCATCGTCGCGGCACTGATCCGGAACCCCCGGAACACAGTCCCGGCGTCGTCGGATTCCAGTGGCTCGCCGCACAGCCTGGCGAAGATGACTGCGGCCTCCTCGTACGCGGGTGGGGTGACCGGGTAGGCGAGTGCCGTAACCTGCGGCAGTATCTGGATGACCGGCTCGAGACTTCGCATCGCCAGGTACCGGGCCATCGTGTACTCGATCACCATACGACCTGGCGGCTCCCTGCGCACGAGCGGTGAAATCTGTCCGGTGTCGGACAGCGTCAGGAACTCCGTCGTTGTCGGTGGCAGGGCATACCGCAGATCGTCGTCCGTAATCATCAGCGAGCGGAGCGTTTGGATTTCCGCGTCGCCAGCGCACGTGGGATCCTCGGCGAGCTGCCGCAACTGTGCCGCCGACCAGGTTCCGTACACCAGGTCGTCGCGGAGCACTCGCAGGAACAGCCGGGCCAGATCCACACGTTCCTTGACCATGGCGATCCGAGCCAGCTGCCGCAGTCCATGGGCCGAAGCCTTCAACACCCAGCTTGTGCCTGCATAGAACTCCGCGTCGTTCACCCGTCCGAGCCACAGCGAAAAGTCGCTGACCCGCCGCTGATAGAGGTTAAATGGATCGTCACCGCCGGGAAGCGCGAACGGCTCCGATTCCTGAGGGAAAGCAAACATGTCGTACGGCAATCGGCCGGTGTGAAAGAGCGCCATGTTGACGTCATGTCGGACGTACTGCGAATAGGCGGAAGAGGGCACGCAGGTCGCCAGGTGCAGCACTTCGTCCCACTGCTGATGGTCGGCGCTGAAGTGGACACGCAGGGCGGCCCGCAGGTCGCGATGCCAGGTCAGCTGTGAAACGCCGGCAGCCACGAGCAGGAAGAGGATGGTGAATACCGCCGGACGGCAGCGGCCTGACGGGCCGTTGCCCCCACCGCCGGCCGACTCCTCCGCAGCTGGCGCGGCGGTTCCGGGCGAGTGTGGCCGCGCGCCGCGCGCTGTCCTCTTGGCCGCCCAGTCGGCCAGCGCCACCGCGCAGATCGGAAACGAGCCCAAGACGGCCAGCGTCGCGGCGTGAAGTGGAAGCAGCTCCCGAAACGGATGGTCGCTCGGGTAATACAGGTATGCCATGGCGGGCGGAAACAGCGACAGGAGGGCGTCCACCACGCACTTCACGCCCACTGCCACGCCCGCCAGCACGACGACCCCCCAGCGGCTGCCGTGCAGATAAAACTCGCCAATCAACGCACAGCAGACAAACACGTACGCAGCCGCGCCGCCAGCCCAGTAGAGCAGCAGCGCGAGCGCCGCAAAAGCGGCGAAACGCCACCCGATCCGACCGGTGGCAAACTGGACATACCCGCACGCGGCCACCATGGCCAGAGCCACCCCCACACTCGTCGAAAACGGGTAGTCGTAGTGGCTGTGCGCGCTCAGCAGTGTGATGGCCGGCAGCGTCCAGGCCAGGACCGCTCCAGCCTGTGACAGATGGCGCAGGTAGCACAGCGTCGCGCTGTAGATCAGCCAGGCGATGCCGGTCAGGGCCACCGTCGCCGGCCAGCCCGTGTAGGACGCCTGGAGAATGAGTTTCCCCAGCCACTGCGCGAGGCCACCCGGCACGATGAGGAAGTCCTGCAAGAAGCGGAAGTTCCAGAGAAACAGGTCGTTCTGCGCAACGAACACGCAGCGCGGATCCACGACCACCTGCAGGTGCCAGGCGAAGAGCACCAGATACAGCAGCAACGGCAAGGGACACAGGGTCCTGCCCGGAGCTGACAGCTGTCGAGTCAACGTGCTCCCCCGCGCCGGGGCTCTGGTGGCAAGGTCCTCAACAGGCATCAGACGCCGCTCCGTTTGTCAGACTGGACGCCGCCCCGCTCGACACGCGGCGCCTGTGCCGAGCACCAGAACAGGTACCGCTCAGCCGTCCGACGCCTCTCTCGTATCATAGCAGAAAGCGTCTGGGCTGCCGCAAAAATTGGCGGCAAACCGGCCCGCCAACGCCAACGGGCCGACGTCTGGACGCCGGCCCGCATGGTGACTCTTTTCAGGTAAGAGCGAAGCTGCCTTACAGCAGTCCCTCTTTCTTGGCCATGTACTTCATCAGGTCCACCACCCGGTACGAGTAACCCATCTCGTTGTCGTACCAGCTGATGAGCTTGAAGAAGCGGCTGTTGAGCTCGATGCCGGCCGTCGCGTCGTAAATGCTCGACAGCGGGCAGCCGATGAAATCGCTGCTGACCACCGGGTCCTCAGTGTAGCCCAGGATGCCCTTCATCGTCGTCTCGGACGCCTTCTTCATCGCGGCATTGATCGCCGCCATCGACGTCTCCTTGGTCGTCCGCACGGTCAGGTCCACCGCCGATACGTCCACGGTGGGAATGCGGAACGCCATGCCGGTTAGCTTGCCCTTCACTTCCGGCAGGCAGAGACTGACAGCCTTCGCCGCACCGGTCGACGCCGGGATCGCATTCTGGCACGCTCCGCGGCCGCCTCGGAAGTCCTTCTTGCTCGGACCGTCCACCGTCGGCTGCGTCGCCGTCATGGCGTGGATCGTGGTCATCAGGCCTTCGTCGATCCCGAAGTTGTCCAGCAGCACCTTGACGATCGGAGCCAGGCAGTTGGTCGTGCAGCTGGCGTTCGACACGATCGTGTCGGTCGCCGGATCGTACTTCGACTCGTTGACCCCCATCACAAACGTCGGGATCTCCGGGTCCTTGGCCGGAGCGCTGATGACGACCCGCTTGGCGCCCGCCGCCAGGTGCTTCTTCGCACCTTCCATCGCCGTGAACAACCCCGTCGACTCGACCACATACTGAGCGCCCAGCTTGCCCCACGGCAACTCCGCCGGGTCCTTGACCGATACGCAGGGGATCTTGCGGCCGTTGATCACGATCGCATCCGCCGTCGACGAGATGTCAGCGTTCGCCCGGCCGTGCGTGGAATCGTACTTCAGCAGGTACGCCAGATTCTCCGCCGGCACCAGATCGTTAATCCCTACAAACTCGATGTCCTTGTCCAGCATCGATGCCCGCAGAACCAGACGACCAATCCGACCGAACCCGTTGATGCCGACTTTCAGCGCCATTGTTTCGCTCCTAGCTGTTATTGAGGTTACCCCGCTACTGGCGGGGAGAATTGGCCTGCTAAGCCTCCTCAGCTTAACGACCGAGTCGGCCGTTGAGGAAGCCCCCCTCCGTCAATCAATCGACCAGCTGAAATACACGGGAAACAAAGTCCCGCAGTCCGTCGCGCTGGGCAGTGAACCGCAGCGAGCCGAGCAGACCCTGTTGGCCTGGGTACGCGATCGCCCGATCCCCGATCGGCAGGTCCCGGCTGATCCCGTCTTCGGTGTACGGGCCACCAATTCATCGCCCAACAGGCCGCTGGTGTTGCGCTGCACATCGATATACCGCACCCACTGCGGGTGCTTCACTGTGTCCATTGCGTGATGGTCTGGCGCTCGATCACCGGCCACCAGCGTACGATTTTGTCGGCCAGCCGCTGCACGATCTCGGGGTGTGCTGCGGCCACGTTGCGTTCCTCGTGCGGATCGAGCAGCAGGTCGTACAGCTGCGGGCGGCGCTCCGTGCGCGGATGCGTGCTGGCGTAACGCCCCAGGGTCCCGTCGTAGGTCAGGATGAGTTTCCAGCGCCCTTCGATGGCCCAGCGGTAGAGCAACGTCGCTTCCGGCTTGTCGAGATCGAGGATGTCGTGCGCGAACCCCTCGCCGAAAATCGTGTTCCGTTCCAGCGGCCGGCCGTCGCGCACCAGCGGCAGCAGGTCCAGTCCGGGGAGGTTCTCCGGGATCGGGGCCCCGGCGGCGCTGAGCATGGTCGGGACCAGATCGACGCTGCTGACCAGCTCGTTGCGCAGCCCTGGCTGGATGACCCCCGGCCAACTCAACAGGATGGGCTGCCGCACGCCTCCTTCGTTGGGCGACTGTTTGGACCGCAACGCGTAGTTGGGCGAATCGGGGTCCTGGATCCAGCCGTTGTCGCCGACGTAGACGAACAGGGTGTTGTCGGTCAGCCCTTGCTGGTCGACGAAGCTGACGAGCTGGCCGCACGTCTCGTCGAACCACTCGCACATCGCATAGTAGCGCGCGACGTGGATCGAGTCGACTTTCTGCCGGTATTTGGCCAGCAGCCGCTCGGGGGGATTATGCGGCGCGTGGGGCAGGAACGGCGCGTACCAGACGAAGAAGGGTCGCTGCTGCTCGACGGCCTGGGTGATGAATTCGCACACCGGCTGCAGCCCTTCGCGGCCGATCTTGAGTCCCTCGTCGCCATGCCGCCCGCCCGGCGCAGGGAAGCCCCGCGTCATGCCGTGCGTGAAGCCGCCGCGCTGGTACGATCCTTCCCACCATTTGCCCGACTGGTGGCTCAAATAGCCCCGCGCCGCCAACAGCTTCGGCGCCGTGGGCCAGTCATCCAGGTGGCTGATCAGACGCTCACGCAGTTCGGCATACTGCGCCGACGACGGGGCCGCCAGCGTAGGGGATGGGTCGTTGCCCGTGATCCGGTGCTGGTGGGCGTACAGACCGGTGACCAGCGTGGCCAGCGACGGGCGGCATAACGCGGTCGGCACATACCCGCGCCGGAACACGGCGCTGCGCGCGGCGAGCCGGTCCAGGTGGGGCGTCTCGATCACCGGATGCCCCATGAATCCGTAGTCGGTCCAGGCCTGGTCATCCGCAATGATGAACACGATATTCGGCAGCCGCTCCTCGGCCGGCCGGCACGGTCGCAGCGCGCCGAGACAGCACAGCGCCAGCAGTGGCAGAACCAGGCGGTAAGACATCGGTATGCCCTCATGTCAGACGGTGCGTTACCGGGGCCAGTGTGCCCCTCACCGCGCCAACTCGCTGATCACCTGCTCGTAGAACCTGATGCACTCCTGCATCTCGGCCATGTTGTCCTCGAAGTCGTAGGAGTACTCCAGATCGAACTGCGTCGGCCTGATATTGAGCCGCACCAGCTCCTGCATGAGCTGGGCGAAGTCGGCCTGGCCTGTTCCCCAGGGGACATCGTGCGCGCCGGGCGATCGCTCGTTCACATCGTGGGCCTGGATCGTGATTACGCGGTCGCCCAGTATACGGAGACCCTCGATCGGATCGATCCCGGAGCGGATCCAGTAGCCGGTGTCCGGGCAGGCTCCGATACGCTTGCTGCGCCCCTGGCAGACCTCCAGCACCCCTTCGGGGCGCCAGTACACGGGGGACTGGTCGGGGCCGTGATTGTGGATGGCCAGCCGGATGTCGTATTCGTCGCAGCAACGCTCGATCACGTCGAGCGCCTCGGGGGGCGGCTCGGAGATGAACGTCTCGATGCCCATCTTGCGGCCGAACTCGAACACTTTTCGGCAGCCCGCTTCATCGCCGGGGATCGTGGCATAGAAACAGACCGGCATCTGCACGCCAGCCGCATCCATCTGCAGCCGGATCTGTGTCAGTTGCTCGTCAGTCAAGCTGCAGTCGAAATTCTGCGGGATATCCGCGCTCACCTTCTGGAAGCTCAGCCCGCACACGTACGACAACCCGAGCTGCCGCGTCTTCTCCACACCCTCGAGCAGGGTGAACGGATGCAGGCCCCACATGGCGACCCCCAGACGCCAGCCGAGCTGCTCCTGGGCGCGCACGGCGGGCGTCAACCGGTTGCTGGGCGTGGTGGGACCGTCGAGGTCGCCCAGCACGAACTGGATGGCCCCGAGATAGAATTCCAGGATCCGGGTGTCCAGAAAATCCTGGGGGCTGTGCCCGATGGTGCAGTATACGACCCGTCCGCGGCCGTAGCTGCGGGTCCAGGCGAGCGCGTAATCGTCGTCGGCCCGCATGTGCGCCGCCGCAGGCAACTCGGACCGGGCGTTGTCGATGCTCAACAGCACCCGCACGCGATCGCGCGAGTAGGGATCGCCCACGCGGAAGAACTCGCCCACATGCGTGAAACTCTCTCCACCAAAGGGCCGATTGAGCGGATGGTCCGGGTCGTCCAGCCGGATCACGATACGCTCGTCCTGCGCCAGGTGCGCGGCGCCGCGCCCGCCAAGCATGTGGCCGAACTCCGGCCACGTCTCCCGCGCCCCGTCGGCGAAATCGGTGAAGGCGACAGTCGTGCCGTGGATGCCCAGCAGACCGCCACCCGCCAGGACGAACTCCAGCAGGTTCTGCCGGAGCACCGGATCGGTAAACAGATTGCCGACCGTGTTGTTCAGGCAGACTGCGTCGAACTGGTCGAGATGCGCCTTCTGGAACACGGCCGGGTCATCGGAGACCTCGGTGGTGAACGCGCCGGTCTGAGCCCCCATGCGCGTGAAGGCGTGGTTGGCGTAGGGGATAGAGCCGTGGCCGCCGTAGGCCACATTCCGGTCGAATATCAGCAGCTTGCGGGGGGCCCGCGGTGCCGCCGGCGCCCGGGCCGGCAACGCCGCCTCCACCTGCTGCTTCGCCTCATCCGAAAGCACGCGGCGCGGACTCTGCGCGGCGGCCGGCGCGATATCCGACAGCGCGAAACACGCGGCGAAGACGAGCGATGTCTTGACGAGTGTGTTCATGAAATCTGCTCCTGGTTAGCTCATCACGTTAGCCCACTACGTTAGCCCATCACAGTCGACCGCGCATTCGCCCCCCCGACAGCTGCCATCGCGCCAGCGCCTGAGGCATCTGGCAACCTCCGCTTCTCACGGCGCACTACACGCTCCACGGCTCCCGGCTGGCACGCGCGCGCAGCAGATTCGCTTCGGTGTCGTTCTGGAACTCCTCGCGGACCGGATCCCACGCCAGATCGCGGCCGGTCCACAGCGCGATGCAGCCCAGGTGCGCCAGGATCGTCGAACAGGCTCCGATTGCCACGTCGGCGCGCGGGCGGCGGCGCGTCCGGATGCAGGCGAGCCAGTCGCGATGGTTCTCCTCGACGGAATGCGACTTGGGAACTTCCCGGTCGAGCAGGTTGCGGGGATAGCAGTTGAGCACCCCGAACCGCTCGACATGGATCCACCCTTCCGTGCCGACAAACAGCACGCCGAAGTTCTTGATCGGGGTCTGCGGGTCCCAGCCGGACGGGATCTCATGCGCGCCCGGCTGCAGGACCGTCGAGCAGACGATGCGGGTGCCATCCGCGTAGGTGAACGTGAGGGACGGTGCGCCGTCGACCCCGGGGGGCGTGATCCGGACCGGGCCCTGGCCGTCCTTGCGCAGCCCTTCGTGGGCCGAGTCCAGGTTGTGGACCAGGCCGGAGGTCATGTCGCCTGCCCCAAAGGCGCGGTTGCGGCACCACGGCACCACGTGCTGCGGTTTCCCCGTGTGATGGTACGCGTAGTTGTACGGATGCCACGGGCACGGCCCCAGCCACATCTCCCAGTCCAGCCCCTCCGGTACCGGCTCGGCCGGCAGGTTCTCGTATTGGCTCACGCCGCTAGTCGACACGTAGGCCAGCTTCACTTCGCCGATCCGGCCGGCATGCACCATCTGCATGGCCAGGCGGTACTCGGGCGAATTGCGTTGCTGCAGCCCGGTCTGGAACACCCGGTTGTGCCGCCGCACCGTCTCGACCATCGTGCGCGCCTGGCGGATCGTCAGCGAGACCGGCTTTTCACAATAGATGTCCTTGCCCGCCCGGGCGGCCAGGACGCTGATCGCCGGATGCCAGCGTTCGCCGGTGGTCACGATCACCGCGTCGATGTCGTCGCGGGCGAGCAACTCGCGGAAGTCGCTGTAGGCGCGGAAGCCGTGCGCCGTGCCGCTGGCCCGCCGCTCGGCATAGGCCTGTTCCAGCACGCCCGTGGACTCGTCACGGCGCCAAGGGTCAACGTCGCTCAACGCCAGCAACTCGACGTCCGGGTACCGGGTGAAGAGCCGAAAGTGCCCCCGGCCCATCATCCCCACGCCGATCGAGCCGACGGTGATCCGATTGCTGGGCGCCGTCGCGCCGTCGAGACCCAGCACCGATCCGGGAACCACCAGCGGCACGGCCCAGGATCCGGCCACGGCCGCGGTGCGTTTGAGCAGGGCACGCCGCGAGAGACGCGAACGGGGTGAAGCTGTCATGTCCAGGAACTCCTCGGGAGACTGTTGTCAGTGCTGGTTTGTCAGTGCTGGTATCATTGCTGGGGCTGTTGCCGCGCTTCGATATCGCGCAGCACTTTGGGAATCTGCTGGCGCGTCGCGTCGTCCTCCGTCAGCGGCAGGATCTGTTCGAGTGCCGCACGCGCCTGGTCCGGATGGGATTGACTGAGTCCTTTGGCCAGCGTGAAGATGGCGGGCACCGCCGCCTGCCGCAGCGCCGAGTCAGCCAGGTATCCCTGCAGCCGAGTCAGCGCGTCGGGAACGCGGACCGCCGCCAGCCGAGCCACGAACAGCTCCCGATCTTCCTGGCGGGTTGCCAGGTCCATCGCGCTGCAGAGCAATTCGTAAGTGGTCTGCGGGGGCCGATCGCTGGGGAGCGTGATGACGCGCGCGTACGCCCGCAGCGCCCAGACGCGATGCGCGTCGTCGGCATCGTGCCGGGCGATTTCCAGCAGTTCCTCGGCCACGGTGTCGTCGGGCCAATTCGACAGGGCCCGGTAACCGGCGTCGCGCACCGACTGGTCAGCGCTCCGCATCGCGGCATGGACTGCCTCCAGCGCCTCGGGCCCGCCCAGCCGCGCCAGGGTGGGCAGCAGGGCGCACTTTCCGGCGGCGTCAGCCCGTTCCAGCGCCGCCCGCAGCGCGGCGGTGCGCGCGGCCGGATCGGCGATTTGCTGGCAGGCCATCCATACAGCACGGTCCGCCGCGTCCCGCTCCTCGCCCGGCGCTGTCTGGCTCAGCAGCGCCACCAGCTTCTCGACGTCGGCCGGCCCGGCCATGGTCTCCAGCGCCAGCAGCGCGGCCAGACGTGTTGCGGGGTCCGTCGCCGCGGCTGCCTCCAGAAACGCCGGCACGAACACAGGCGAACGGCGGGCGAACGCACAGCGGATCAGCAGCGGCCGCTCGGCGACTTCCGGCGTCAGCAGCGCCAGGAGCGCCTGATCGGTCCCCGCGGCAGACATCAGCCGCAGCGTCTCGCAGGCCGCGTCCCGGACTGGTATCGACTCGGCCGTCGCGGCCAGCGCTGTCAGGGTTGCCACATCTTCGGCTGTGCCTGCGGCGACGAGCGCTTCGAGCGCCGCCAGCTGCACCGCCGCGTCGGCGTCCTGCAGCGCCTGCAGTGCCGCGGCACGGACCTGCGGTGCGCCGCGGCCGGTCAGGCTGGCCAGCGCCGCGATCTTGCCGGCCGGGGGCAGGCCGGGCATCGCCGCCACCAGCGCGCCGAGTTCTTCCTGGTCTGGCAGTTGCCGCACACAGTCCGCAGCCACCGCTTGCCGCCACGGTTCATCCGCCGCCAGGCCGGCGACGATCAGATCGACCGCCTCGCCCGGTTTGGCGACGATCAGCCCGTGCAACGCCGCGGCGCGGGTCGCCGGCGCATCGGACGCTGCCAGCGCTTCGCAGATCGCCACCGCCGCAGCGTGTTGCCCCTGGGCGCACAACGATTCCACCGCCGCGAGCTGGGCATCGAGCACGGCACCGCGCAAGGTTTCCGGGGGCTCGGCGGCGAACTTCTGCAGCGCCTCGGCCGCCGGCACTGTGCCGATGCGTCCCAACGCGACCACCGCCGCCTCCTGCAGCTCGACACTGTCCTGCGCCAACAAGGCCGCAATGGGCACGGCGGCGTCCGCGTCCGCCAGACGGCCCAGCGAAATCACCACGCCCACCTGCGCTCGCCCCTGAGTCTGGCCCAGCATCTCACGCAACGCCGCGGCCGAGGCCGGGCTGCGCAACCCTTCGAGCGCATAGCGCGCCATGTGCGCCAGCCGGGCGTGGGGCAGCAGCGCGGCCAGCGCAGGCACGCAGCTGTCCGACCCGACGATCGCCAGTTGCCGGCAGGCGTAGTCCTTGGCCATGTCCGTCGCGTCCCCCTGCAGCACGTTCACCAGACGCGCCTCCAGGTCCGCACGCGCCGCCGCATCCTCGCGGGCCGCGTCGACGGCCACCTCGATCGGCTGAAACGGCTGCAGGCTCTGCCCCGCTTCCAGCTGCCACAGCGCCTGAAAGGCCGCGTCCAGGGCGGGACCGTCCACGGCGGCCGGCACGCTGGTCACCGCCAGGGCGGCGATCAACCAGGCGCCCAGCCAGGTCACGGCGGACGGTCCAGGCCGGTGCCTGGAGGTCGAGAAGAGGGCCATGACACGCACCGGGCCGCGATCGGTCGATGCGGGTGCAGCTGTCGAATCGTGAGCACGAGACATGTCAGTTGCTTCCGCGAAAGGTGTGTGGTTCAAGTACAAGGGTAAAACGCGGAGTGGCGTGAACGCTGTTCAGTACGAACCTAACCGATCCGAATGCACGCGTCAATCAAGCGCGGGCGGTGCCGGGGGGCCGCGAACCGACCCACGCTCGATGCTCGATTGCCGGTGCTCGATTGCCGGTACTCGATTGCCGGTGCTCGACTGGTCGACCGTGCTTTTCGCTTTTCATTCGCGCTGGAGCAGGTCAGAATATGCGCGCAGGAATCATGTTCGCGAGGTGGCATCGATGTGACACACATGTGTCATTGCGTGCCGGGTGTCACTCCCCCTGGCGCCACGCACCGCACGCATCCTGCTGGTCCAGCGTCAGCCCTCCCGCCCCGAATCCACTCACCGCCGTGCCTTCACCGGCCGCGGCGAGAGTGGTCCGGCGCGCGGGCTGTCAGTTGCCGTCGACCGCGGTGTCGGCGGCCGGCGGCTCCTTAAGCGGGGTCAGGAACCAGCCATCGATCCAGTTTTCGATCGGTCTGACGGTGGGAATCTCCTCCCCGGTGATGGCGTGGATGGCCCAGGCGGCAGCATATCCGGTCGGCGACTGTATGCCGTTGCGCAGGACCGCGGTCCGCAATCCGTCGACCGTTTCCGTGGCCCGCATGCGTCCCAGGGCGACCGCCGCCATGCGACGCACCTCCGTATCTTCCGGCGGTTCCTTCCGCAACATAGACGTCTCGAAGTCGTCGTCCAGTACCCGCTCCAACAGCTTCTGCGCCAGTTCACTGTCAGACGTCTCGGCGTGCAGGTGGCCGAGAGCCCAGATGGAGGCGGCGCGCGTATTCGTGTGCAGGACTGACTGCTTGGGGATGTACTTGCGCAGCACTGGATCGGCCGGCGCGTGCCGCAACCGACCGAGGGCCTGGGCCAGGTGGCTGAGCTGTGTGTAGGTGCCGTTCCGCTGTTTCCCGCCGGCCAGACACCGCTCCGTCTTGGTCTGAAACACCTCGCAGATCCGTGCGGCGGTGGCGGGCACTTCGAGCCGGCACAGGCCCCAGGCCGCCGTCGTCATGACCTCCGCCCGCTCCGCGTCCAACAGGACCAGCAGCCGGTCGACGATCGACTTGTCGTCCAGCGTCACCAGCAACAGGATCGCCTGTTCCTGAGCGCGCCAGCCTTCGGCGTCCAGCAGCGCGCGTCCCTGGGTGATGACGGCGTCGTGCAGCGCCGCGTCCTGTGCCAGCTGAACCAGGGAGTCGCACACGTGTATGCGTAGCGCGGGATCGAGGTCGTCCAGCAACGGCGCCAGGCGGGCGATCGTTTCCGAGGACGGCTGGGCGATCAGCGTCGCGGCCCCCCAGCGGCGGACATTCACATCGGGGGACTTCACTGTCTGGTCGATCAGCGGCATGACCAGCTGCGGATCCTGATGGTAGAGCGCTTCGAGGGCCACGGCTTGCACGGAGGGCTGCGGGTCGGCCGCCAGTTCGGTCAGCCGGGCGACGGCGTCCGGGCTGCGATGGCCCGCCAGCATCCGGGCGGCGATCAGTCGCCGCACCAACGCCTCGGGCGACTGGTCCTGGCTCAGCACACGTGCCGGCTCTTCCAGTCCGGACTGCTGCAGCTTGCCCAGTGCGGCGGCGGCCTCCAATCGCACGCCGGTCGGCGTGTGCCGGTCCTCGGCGAGGGCGAGCAGCCGGGGCAGCGCCGCGGTATCGCCGAGGGCTGCCAGGCCGCGGATGGCCAGCACGTGCATGCGGTGCAGCGTGACGTCGCGCGCCACACGTGCGCGCCAGACGTCGCGCATGGCGGCGTGCTGCCACCGCCCCAACGCGGGCTCGACCAGCTCCGCCAGATCCAGGTCCCCTTCGTCCAGCGCGGCGCAGAGCAGCGGCGCGGCCTGGCGCGCATCGAGGGCGACGAGCGCCTGCACGACCGCCAGCCGAACCAGCCGTTCCTGCTCCGGCCGCTGCAACTCGCGCATGAGCGGTTCGATCGCCGCGTCCAGGCCGGTCAGCCCCTCCTGCTGGGCGCGCACAATGGCCTCCGCGGCCCGGCGCTTCAGGTCCCGCTCCGGACGCTCCAACGCCTGCAGCCACAACGCCAGCAGCCCCGGCGGAAAACCTGTCTCAAACGCCGGCTTGGGCAGCTGCGGGTCGTGATACATGATCCATTCGGGCTCGACCGCGCAGAGGCGGGGCGCCACGAGCATCACAGCGGCACCGAGCAACACCGCCGGGCCCAGGCGCCAGGCGGCCGCCAGACACCGGCGTTCAAGGCTTCGAGTCAGGTAACACATGAGACGGACTACTCACGCAATGCGGTGTTCACAGGGGACGGGTCAGCCGCCAGGTCTGCACCAGCAGGACCACGGCGCACACGAGGCACAGGCCGCCCATCCACCACCAGTTGGCAGGCACCAGATTGAACGTCGTGAACCCGGGGGTCTCGATAATCGTCAGCGCGGCGGCCATTGGATTGATCTTCAGGATCGACTCGATCGTGGCGTGCCCGAAGGTTGTGCCCCGGCCGAACCAGAACAGCATGGTCCCGAAACAGACGGTACCCAGCAGGCCGTAGGCGATGGTGGTGGCCGTCGCGGCCCGCCGGCACAGGCTGCTCACCGCCGCCGACAACAGGGTGGCGAACAGGATCATCCATCCCAGACAGATCAGCACCTGCGAAACCTGCCAGCGCAGCGGTGGATAGATCCAGATCATCACGAGATACCCGGGCAGCGTGGCGAACAGGACCAGGACCAGCGTAAGCAGGACACTCGCCAGCTTGCCGTACAGGATCGACGCGGCCGACAACGGTGTCATCAGCAGCAGATTCCACCCACCACTCTCCCGCTCCGCACTGATCAGATTGGCTGCCAGACTCGGCGTGATGACCGTGATCAACGCGACCTGGAACACCACCATCATCCCGGCAATCATCCCCACACCCCATTCGATCGTGCCGGTGGTCGCGGCATACGTCAGCAGCACCGATGCCAGCGCGGCCAGGGATACCAGCCGGAGCAGCCAGTGCGTGCGGCCGAACCGCCGCGTGCGAAACTCCTTGACCATCACCGGATTCATATACCAGCGAATGTTCGTCTTGCGGCGATGCGGGTCGACCAGGAACACCATGCGCCGCAGCGTCCGCGCGCCCAGCGACCGGTCGTTCGTCACGATGCCTTGCGGCCGCGGACGGTCCAGCAGGTAGGTGCTGAGCTGCATGATGGTCAAGCCGGCAAAAACCACGGAGGAACCGGCGGTGAACAGCAGGAAGCGGGTCATGGTCGGGAAGCTGGCGGCTGCCGAGAAGGAGCCCACGTCGCCGTGCCCCGCCACTTCCATCATGGTGGGAACAGGAGACACGCACCGCAGCGACTCGGCCAGCCGGGGCAGCAGGCCGGGCTTGCCTTGCAGGAAGAAGTGCGGACCGAGCGCGACCACCGCCAGGCCCAACACCAGCGCGTAGGTGATGCGCAGCGCCGCGTCGGTCGAGTTCGCCATGCTGCTGACCATCAACGCCAGCGTGGTGTACTGCAGCAACACCAGCAACAGAATGACGTACAGCGGGAGGAGCTGTGACCGGATCGAGATGCCCCCCATGGCGTACGCCGCCAGCGCAGCCGGCACGCTCATGGCCAGTATCAGCATCACGAAGCAGAGCATGCCCGTCGCCTTGCCCCAGAAGACGGACCAGGGGGACAGGGGAGAGCAGAGCAGCAAGGTCAGCGTGCCCTGCCGCTTCTCGCGCACGATGGAGGTCGCCGGGAAGGCCGGCACGAGGAGCAGCAGGACCGCCAGCAGACCGTACGCGAACAGCCGAAACACCTCCTGGGCCTGCACCCCGGATAGCTCGACCGTCGCATCACCAGGCCAGCGGCCGATGACCAGCAGCACAAACACGACGGCGGCCCCCAGGAGCAGGACGAAAGCGCGCTTGGTCCGCATCGTGCCGATGAGTTCGCGTTGAATGATCGGATGCGCCATGCTCACACTGCCTCACTGGGAATCGCGGTCGTGTGACTTGCGGGTGACGGACAGAAAGGCGTCCTCCAGATCCGACTGGACTTCGCGGAACTGCGTCACATCAATGCGAGCGGCCACCAGCTCGGCCAGGAGCGTTCCCAGCTCCCGCTCCGGCCGGGTTGTGCGGAACCGCACGACGGCCTCGGACGGTGACGGGGCGAGTTCCGCGTCGGGCTCGATGTGCGCCCGGATGACCTCGGCCGCCTGGTCCACCCGCGTGCTTTCCGCGAGCAGCACTTCGACGGTCCGCTGCTTGCTGACGCTCCGCATGATCTCTGCGAGCGTACCGAACGCTTCGAGCCGCCCTTGGTTGAGGATCGCCACGCGGTCACAGATGCGGGCCAGCTCCGGGAGGATGTGGCTCGTGACCAGCAACGTCTTCCCGAGCTCGGCGAGCCGCAGGAGGATCTGCCGCATCTCGATCCGAGCCTCCGGGTCCAGGCCGTTGGCCGGTTCGTCCAGGATCAGCACGCTCGGATCGTGCAGCAGGGTGCGGGCGATCCCGATGCGCTGCTTCATGCCGTGACTGAGACTCTCGACGAAGCGGTCTCGCATGTACGTCGAGCCTGTGGTTTCCAGAACCTCGTCGATCCGCTGGACGCGTTTCGACCGGGAGATGCCGAACGCCGCGCCGAAGAAATCCAGGTACTCCCACACACGCATGTTGTCGTAGGAGCCGAACACGTCGGGCATGTAGCCCACGAGCCGCTTGATTGTTTTCGGCTGACGCACGCAATCACAGCCGGCGATGCGCGCCGACCCGCTGGTCGGACGGGTCAGTCCCACCAGGATCTTGATGGCGGTCGTCTTGCCGGCCCCATTGGGGCCGATCAGTCCGAGGATCTGGCCGCGATCGAGCGTCAGCGAGAGGTCCTGGAGGGCAGTCAAGTCCCCGTAAACCTTCGTCAAGTTGTTGACGACCAGGACAGCCGAGTCGTTTTGCATGTCACTCTCCCTGCACCGTGCCGGCAATCTCCACCTGGAGTGAATCGATCTTCCACGTCACCGTATCGGTCGGGTCCCGGGGCCGGGCCGATTCGTCCTGGCCGACCCGAATGGCCAGCCGCAAGCCGCCCGTGTCATCCAGCTGCAGCAACTCCGGGCGGTCCACCTCGCAGGAGTACGCGCCCATGGGGTGCGACAGACGCAAGACGGTTTCCGGCTCGTCCCCGGCAAACGCCAGGACTTCGAGCGACCGCGACGGCGCCCGGCAGGCGAGCTTGATCGTGGCGCGGCGGACCTGCATCGGCAACACCTCGCGCGGCAGCTGGAACCGCAACAACTCGGTCACCCTGAGCTTGCTCTCCACCCAGGTACGCATCACGTTGGAGTAAGCCACTGGCGGGTTGCCTGCGGCGTCCACCTCAGCGTGATATGGCACGAATGGTGCCGGGATCCTCACCTCGGCGCCCGCCGGCGAAGGCTCCAGACGCAGCCGGATGGACAGCAGCGTGGAACCGTGCTGCACGGGCTGCGGCAAGATGAAGCCCGTATCGAGCGCTGCGGTCCAGCCGAACAGGAACGGGACGAACGGCGCGTCAAAGTCGGGCGGCACCGCAAAGAGCTGGTCATAGACCAGCTTGCGCCGGCGCTGGCGATCACTCAGAAACGTTGTACCAAGGTACTCCCCGCGCGCCAGCACGTCGTCCGGTCCCGCCTGGAACGATCCGTCCGCGTGCATCGTGGTCACCACCGCGTTCTGATAGGGCACCGCAATCAGCGCGTCTTCGAGCAGGGGGAACGGCAGTCCGTCCACATGCCCGTGCAGTCCGTCCGGACCAAAGTGCGCGCGGCAGTCCACGGTCTTGTCCAGCGCGATGCGGCAGGTAAATGGCGCCGTGCGCACCCCCACCGGAAACTCGAGGTCTTCCCAGTGCCAGGCCCCTTCGTCTGTCCACACAGCCCGCCGATGCCGGCCGCTCATCCCGGCCATGTCCGGCAGAAACATGCCGCCGCGCGTCGCGCCGAGCGGCTCGCGGGAGACGTCCTGGTTGTACATGGCCGCCAAGCCGAACGAGTGGCCGACGCTGATGCCCGGCTCGACCACCACGCGGGCGAGCGTGGCTGCGGTCGGCGGGACCGCATGCCTGGTGACCAGGGCGATCGCAAAGAACACCCCACCGGTCACCGCGGCCGCCAGCGGGGCGAACCACAATAGATGCTCGAGCCGGCCTTGCCGCATGCACCACAGGCCGGCTACCAGCAGACTCAGGCAAAACGCGCCCAGAATCGCCGCCACAGACCCCTGGCTGACAATCCGATACCCGATCTGTTGGGTCAACACAGGTTCCAGTACGGCACTGGTGAACGCGGCGTCCGGTCGCGCCACCAGGCACTCCTCGGCAAAATCCGCCAGGTGCTGCAGCGGGTAGTAATTCGTGGATTCCTCCGTCGGTTTCGGCGCGGGGTCCTGCCAGGTGGTCGGACGCATCCAACCCGCCGGGCCCAGTGTGGTGAAGAAGACACGCCCTGCGCCAAACGACTGCCAGAACGCGGCCGGCCAGCCGTCGACGGTCGTCGTGACCGTCACCCCGTGAGGCACGACCCGCGCCAACTCCACCGGCTCCTCCAACTCCAACTCCTTGGACGACTGCTGTTCATCGGCCAGTCGCACGTTGTGGAAACTCAGGCGAGTCAACCGCACATGGTCGATCACCGTCGTGGTAAATGCATCCCCGAGCAGCACCGCCACGGTATCCGGCTGCACCTGGTCGAGCATGATCCACAGACGCCCGCCGGCGAGCACCCAGTCGCGCACCAGCGCGACGCCCCCCGGATGCGTGGCCAGGCTGTCACTGCTGATGACCAGCACATCGATAACCTCCAGGCAGGCCGGGTCGATCGGCAGATTGTCTGTCTCGAATAGACTCACGCGCCGCCCCAGATTCTGTGCCCGCTTCGCCGCGATCACCATTTCGTACACCAATTCATCGGGCGCGACCGGTTCTGTCGGGTTGCCAGTGTAATACGACAGGCCGTCATCGCCGTACTCCGGGGCGTCCAGGTCCGCGAACAGGCCCACCGTCGGCGTCTCGTGGTCCAGGCTGACCGGCTGCGACGCGGCCATCGTCTCCTGCGCCGTGCGCCGCCGCGCGCCGGGGTCGGGCGGGGGCAGAACCTGCTGGGTCAGGCAATTGATGTGCCGCACCTGCGAGGGCACGGACGAGGGAATGAGCACCGGGCAGGTCGTGCGCAGCTTCGACTTGGGAGGCACCACGGCACGCCGCGCGTATTGGAGCGTCGGATCGCCGACAAAGCGGAGCACCGACTGGGCCTCGACGAATTCACTCGTCTGATTGACCGCCTCGAACTCGACGAGCCCCCACACCCCCGGGCGATATCGCTCCGCACCGGCCTCGGCCCCCATGTGGCAGAACACGTCTTCGGCCGCCTGCGACGGAGTGGAAACCCACCACGCACCGACCAGTTGCACACTCAAGAGCGCCCAGGGCAGCACACTCACTCGCACTCGTCCCATCAGTCGCGCGCTCCCATGTCATGGGCGAACAATCACAGACCACCCGGCACGTCGTGTAACATACTCCGTACCGGGGCCCGTTTCAATCACCATTGCGCCTGGTCGCGCTGATAGGTGAAGGGGACCCCGTGCTCGAGTTGCCGGTAGCGATCGCCGATCCCCTCGAGCTTGAGATTCGTACGAAACAGCTGCGGGGGGAGCGAGTTGTCGGGAAACAGATCGTAGTGACAGGGAATGGCCACCCGCACGTCGAGCAGTCGGGCCAGACGCGCGGCTTCCGCCGGGGACAGGTTCCGGAACGCACCGTTGATGACGACCGCCAACAGGTCGGGACGGTGCGGGGCGGCGGCCTCGGCGAGCAGGTCGTGATACGCCGTGTCCCCCGTCACATACAGGCTGGGGCCCCCCTCCACGCCGATGATGTAACCCACGTGCGTGAGGTCGTCCGCGCCCAGCGGGATGGCGAACGTGGCGCGAATCCATAGATCGTCGAGCTTGTGGATCTTGTTGGGCCACGTCATGACGATCTGCTCGGGCGCCACCCCCAGCTGCTGGAGTTTTTCCACCGTCTCGGCAGGTACCACGTACGGGCCGCGGCCACCGGCGGCGCGGTAGCCCGCGAGCGTCTCGGGATCCAGATGATCCCCGTGGCTGTGCGTCATCGCGTACAGGTCCACGTCCACCAGTTCGGAAGGCTCGAGCGGTGGCGGTACCAGCCGATCCATGTCGAATCCGGCATCGTCCCCGATCGCTTTGCACGAATTGGAGAGATAGGGATCGACGACCACCAACCGCCCCTGCGGGCTCTTGATCAGGAATCCGGACTGGCCGAGCCACCAGACGGTCATGCTGTGCGGCGGCACGCGGTGGCTGGCGAGTTGGTCCCGGGTAATCGTCTGCATTGCTGTCACCTCCACTCATCCGCTGGCGTTCAGGGATTCGGCGGGGCGGTGGCGATCAGCACCACCAGCGGCTCGGTGCCCGTGTTCTCAATCCCATGCTCGCACCAGGGCGCCAGATAGACAAAGTCCCCTTTGCTCACATCCTGCTGGTGGTGGGCGAACGTCATGCGGCCGCGCCCTTCCAGGATCACGTAGGTCTCTTCTGTTTCGTGCGAGCCGGGGGGCAGCGACGCGTGCGGCGGGACGTAGAACAGCACCAGCCCAAGGTTCTTGGACGGCGCTTTCGGATTGACCGGATGCACCACGCGCACGCCGAGTCCGTGGCAGTTGGGATAAGCGACCGGCACACCGTCCTGCACGGTCAGAATAACCGGATCCGGCGGCGTCTCCGGCTTGGGAATGGTGGGTGGCCGCTCGCCCGCGTACCCCTGGAACTGCGTGATCTTGGCCATGGCTTTCTGCTTCTCTCCATGAAATGACAATGACAATGACAATGACGGATGACGGATGACGGATGACGAATGACTAACGACAATGAAAACCAGAACAAACACTAAAACACTAAAACACTAAAACTCCCGCGCGTAACCGGCTGTCCACCCGCCGTCCACGGCCAGCACCGCACCGTTGACGTAACTCGCCTCCGGTGCCGTCAGGAACAACACGGCGTAGGCAATCTCTTCGACCGTTCCGGGGCGCCCCGGCGGCACGTGCGCCAGCAATTGCTGCACCGACTGGTGAAACATGCCATCGTCGCCATAGAACAGCTTCTTCGTGCCTTCGGTCAGGATGGAACCGGGGGCGACCACGTTGGCCGTGATACCGTCCATGCCCAGTTCGAGCGCCATGGCCTTGGTCAGGTTGACGACTCCGGCCTTGGCGGCGGCGAACGCGCATTGCAGCCGCAGCGGCACCAGGCCGACGACCGACGAGATGTTGACGATCCGCCCCCATTTCCGTGCCCGCATCCTGCCCGCGACGATGCGGCTGACGATATACAGCCCCGTCAGGTCGATCCGCACGATGCGCTCCCATTCGTCCAGCGGAAACTGGTCGATCGGCACGCGGTGCTGCATCGTGTTCACCCCGGCATTGTTGATCAGAATGTCCAGGTGCCCCTGTTCGCCGACGATGCGGTCCACCACTCCTTGCACCTGCTGTTCATCGCAGACGTCCATGTCCACCGCGATCGAACCTGTCTTGCGCGCGGCCGCCCGCCGCACCTCCGCGCCATCCACATCCGAGTAGTAGACGCGTGCGCCGTTGTCGGCCAGCAGGTCGGCAATGGCCTGGCCAATCCCGCGCGCTGCGCCCGTGACCAGGGCCACACGGTTTTGCAGATCGACTTTCATCGCGCCTCCGATGCCTCCGCTTCGGCAGTCAACAGGTGCCCCACAATCTGATCGATGGCGGCCGCCGGGCCGCAGTACGCCCAGGTCTGCGACGCGTCTTCCCCCCGGCTGCGCCCCGTGCCCCGGCCAATCGCCGGCACATGGTATTCCAGCTCGCTGAACCGCCCCAGACCGCTGTGGACGTTGCACGCCTGGATCGCGTACCCGAGATCCTGAGGGTCATTCCACGGCACGTCGACGTATTCCCCCGAGGGATTGACGAAGATGTTGCGGACGATCAGAACCCAGTGCCCGTCGGCGCGCGGATAACGATAGCCGATGCGCCCGGTCGCGGCCGCTGCCCGGATCCCGATCTTGTGTTCACCCGCCGCGCGCATCCCGTACCGGATCAGATGCGGCCCGACCACCAGGTCCTCCGCGCTCACCTCGCCAAAGTACACCCGCGGCTGGCTGGCACAGCACGTCGCGACCATCAGCTCGCCCCCGTGCGGCATCTGGATCAGGTTCCACAGCCCCACCGGTCCGAGCGACGGGTCGCCGTTCAGGGCCAGCGACGACCGCAGCGTGTAGCCGGCGTACTGCACGTCGGTCAGCTTCGCCCACAGCGGCTCGTGCCGCAGCGGATTGGGGGCCGCAGAAACCGACTTGGTGAGTTCCAGGTCGACGCTGGCCCCGGACCGCGACAGCTGGTGCGTCAATCGGCAGACCAGCCGTACCGCCTCCGCCTCCACGGTGACGCGCCAGGCCCCCGGATCCAGCTGCCGTGGCTGGAAGTACACGCTGGTGTCCGGATAATTCGGAAAGAAGAAATCCACTTCAGGCGCCAGCCAGGTGCGGTCGCCCCCCGAGTTCTGCCACTGGTCACCCGCATAAAACTCGGCGGCCGTGGCGGGCGTGTCGAGCGCCGGGTGCGTCCAGAACAGATTCTCCGCCGCCTGCGGCAGGAACAGCCCCAGGACCCGACCTCCGTGCGGCAACACCAGCACTTCACTGCCGTCCGGGCTGACGTAGACGTGCGGCGTCTTGCCCACACGCTTAAGCGTGTCGATGAGTTGCTGGTTCACGATCACCTCCCCGGTGCGTTCGTCGCCTGTGCGCTGTCAACTCTTGGCCAGCGAATTGCCGTAGGCCATCACGGCGGCCGCCACGAACAGGATGGCCAACGCAACGTACATCTGGTGACGCGGCCTGCCATGCACTCCCCGCCACTCGCCACTGATGAAGCCCAGCAACTGCGTGCCTGTCATCTGCATCGCCTGCTGGATGCCGAAGCCGACCGAAGCGCCCAGGGCACCCAGCAGCAGCATCCCCTTGCCCATCAAGGCGACCGCCAGGCTGAAATTGATGCCGATCACGGTCGCCAGCGCCAGCTCCCAGCCGCTATGGAGCAACACGTGCCAGGACCGGCGCCGGGTCATGAGGTAAGCGGCGTAACCAAGGTTAACCAGCGCGCCGCCAATCAGGCCGATCGCGAATACGCCGAAGGTCGCCGGAATGCTGCCCGTCTCGACGCGCACATCCGCCGCCGGACCGCTCGCCGCGCCCGCGGCACTGCCCAGCAGCGAACCGGTCTCCCAGGCCGTCAGCCCCCCTACGTCAAAGCTCCCGCCCCCGAACGCGAGCTGCCCATCAGTGCCGACCATGTAGTCGCCCGACGCGCCGGCCGCCGGATCGTCCGTGGTGATCTTGATGGTCATGCCCGGCTCGACGACGCTCAGATTCGCCACGATCGGGTACTGGCTGTAGACAAATACGAAGGCCATGAACGAGGACAGAATCCCGGCGATGACGGTCATGATCAGCCCGGCGAGGAAGCCACCCGAGGTGGTGCTGACCTTCTGCAGCTCCCGGTCCCGCCCGAAGCCGGCCAGGGACGCCATGACGACCCCCAGGAGCATCAGGGCCACGGCCAGACAGACGGTCAGACCGGCCGGCGATGTCACGTCAGCCGCATCCTGGAACCGGCCCGAACCTTTGAAGATCATCGGCGTGATCGCGCCGACCGACACGCCCAGCCCCGCCAGGATGGCGCCGGTGAGCGCCACGCCGATCCGCACATAGCAGATGCCGCACAGCACGTTGGCAATTCCCCAGCCGACGCTGAACAGGTTCCCCACCAGGATCGCGTACCACGGAATGCCGCACAACGATTGCACCGCGTGCGGGCAACCCAGCAGCGTGATGGCCCAGGGCATGGCGACCAGTCCGACAAACATCCCCACAAACCACCAGTGCTCGAACTGGTACTTCTTCATGAGCTTGAACGGCCAGGCTCCGCTGCCCATCAACAGTCCGCCGGCTGCAACGACCAGTACACCCCATAACGCTTCCATCGGTTGTCCTCCCCCCGCGGTGCTCGCCTCCCTTTCACACGCCAGGCACGTAGCCCTTGCCGAACCGGTTCGTTGATTCGTGACGGAAATCGGAGATCAGCGACATCAGCGCGGTCGTGCCTCCGTCCGCCACCAGCGTCTGGCCGATGATGAACTCGGCATCGTCCGAACAGAGAAACACGGCCAGTCGGGCGATGTCCAGCGGCACGCCGGCGCGCCCGAGCGGGATCGCGTCCTTGGCCGACTCCCGCGCGGCCTCCTCCGTGAATCCCGGAATCGCCCGGTAGTAGTTCTCCACCGTGACCGAGCCTGGTGCGATGGCGTTGAGCCGGATGCCCTTGTGCGCCAGTTCGATGCCGAGCGTGCGGGTCTGGGCGATGATGGCCCCCTTCGTGCCGGCGTACACGGAATGCTCCGGCGCGCCTTGCAGGCCGTGAATGGAGGTGAGATTGCAGATCGTGCCGCCGCCGTGCGTGAGCATGTCCCGCACAACGGCCTGGATCAGGAAGAACTGGGCCCGCACGTTCACGTGATACAGCAGGTCGAACTGCTCCTGAGTCACCTGCAGGAACGGCTTGTTGAGGGTGATTCCCGAGTTGTTGACCAGGCAGTCGATGCCCCCCAGGAACTCGATCGCCCGCGCCGCCAGTCCGTTGACCGCGTCCACCGAGTCGAAGTTGGCCGGGAACACTTCGGCGCGGCGCCCCAGCGCGCGGATTTCCGCCACCGCCGTGGCCGCACCCTTGTCACTGTGCGCATAGTGAAGGACCACGTCCGCGCCCTGCCGCGCGAACTCCAACGCGATCTCGCGTCCGATGCCGGTGCCCGAGCCAGTGACCAGGGCGCGCCGGCCTGCTAACTTGCCGTGGCTGCTCATAGGTAACTCGTCCGTCCGCTGGAAATGCTTGCAAGTGGGTGGGAAGCCTGTCCCGCGTCACCGCGGGAAGACACTATCACTACGATCGCACCAACGTACGCTTTCTCCCGGCCGTTTGCAATCAGCGTCGACTTGACCAACCCGGGGACGCTGCGCGACACTGGTACGCGGAGGAGAACGGTACGCCATGTCCGGCAAGATCGTCGTCATCGGCAGCTCGAACGTCGACCTGATCATGAAAATGTCCCGTCTGCCCCAGCGCGGGGAGACGATCACCGATGCCGTGTTCGTCCAGACGTTCGGCGGCAAGGGGGCCAATCAGGCCGTGGCGGCCGCCCGCGCCGGAGGCCGGGTGGCGTTTGTCAACTGCGTCGGTGACGATCGCTACGGTGCGGCCATCCGCGCCAATCTGCAGGAGGCGGGGGTGGATGTGCAGTATGTGTTCACGGCCCCGGGCCAGTCCAGCGGCACGGCCTTGGTCATGATCGGTGAAGGGGGCGATAACTACCTCGCCGTGGCCCCCGGCGCCAACTACTGCCTCGCACGCACGCATATCGAGCAGGTCCAGCCGCTGCTGGACCAGGCGGCGCTGGTCATGCTGCAGTGCGAGATCGTGCCGGAGTGCCTGGAATACGTGATCGCCCGCGCGGCAGAACGCCACCGACCCATCATGCTCAACCTGGCCCCCGCCCGCACGCTGCCAGCCCACTGCCTGCAGGCGCTCACCTACCTGATCGTCAACGAATCGGAAGCCGAGTTCCTGTGCGGCTTCGCCGTGGATTCACTCGCCCGCGCCCGCGACGCGGCACTCGCCCTCCGTACGCAGGGCCCGCGGGTCGTCGTGATCACGCTCGGAGCACAGGGGGCCTACGTGGCGGCCGACCAGTCCGCGGTGACGCACGTCCCGGCGTTCGCCGTGCAGCCGGTGGATGCCACGGCCGCCGGCGATACGTTCTGCGGCGCGCTGGCCGCCGCTCTGGTCGAGGGTCAGCCCTTGGCCCGGGCCACCACGTTCGCCAACGCCGCCGCGGCGATTTCCGTCACCCGGCTCGGCGCTCAGCCTTCGATCCCGGCCCGCCCGGACATCGAACAGTTCCTGCGCCACGTCGCATCGTCCTGCTGATCGCCTGCCGCCAATCACGCCGCCCGGCCTCGGCCATGCACATCGACGGCCTGTACACATCACAGAAAAAAAGAACGCCGGGACAAAAGTCCCGGCGTTGTGTGTGCAACTGGCAAACGCAGATCAAGGTCCACACGCCCCCTTACCGTCCCCGGCGCCGATAGGTGACATATCCCAGGCAACCGAGCCCGATCACCCAACCGATCACCGTCGCCGGTTCGGGAACCGCGACCGCGTCGTAGACAACATTATCAATTGCCACGTCCCACGGATCGGACCACTGCAGGACCAAGGCTGACGATGAGACCACTGGGTCGAACGCGAAACTGGTGCGGGTTGTGCCGCTAATCGTCTGGTTGTCCCAGTATGCGAGCACGTTCCAGTCTTCGTCATACACCTTGATGTCAATTTCGTGCTGATCGTCCCCATCGAAGCCGGCCAAGTCAAACGAGAAGAGCTGCGCCTCGTACTGCTGACCTCCCACTGTCATTCCTTGGAAGCGAATCTCGCCGACGCTGGAGCCAGGAAACTGGCCGGCGTAGGCGACACCAGTTTCCAAGTCGCCATAGTTGGGAATCTGAAACCGGAGACAGTCCACGTCGTTTGCAATTCCGAAGTCGTCCACGTCGCGATAGGTGATATCCAGGATAGTGTCGTCACCGATCTTCAGGTCACCCTCGCTGTCCGGAATCGGTTCCCCCTCATTGATCTGTCCCGCAAGGCTGAAGGTCAGGATCTCGGCCGAAACGGGTCCGGCGGCAGCAAACACGAGGACTGCACACAACACAGCCAGTAGTTTCCGATTCATGAAAAACTCCGCCCAATATCTCAAGGATTCAACTCAAGGATTCGCCTGCAGCAGTTCGTCGACCACTGTTTATTGCCCGCCCGAGCCCTACAGCTGACAATAAACTGCAGAAAGTGAATATAATATACCGCTGAGATGGGGGAAGGATACCTGCCACAGCGGCCCGGCAGGACAGGGAGATTCAGCTGATACCCGCTCCCCCCGCCGCATAGGGGGTAAACCGTGCCCAGTTGGTGGCAAGCTCCGCTGCGATCACCCGTAACACCTCCGGGGTCGTGTGGCTTAATTGTTAGCCGTGCGGACGTGGCAACCAGCGTCGATCGCAAGGTCCGTTTCCGAACATGCGACCTCATGGAGCGCAGCTGTTGGGCTCACCGGCCTGTTCCGTCAGCACGGCTAACAAGTAAGCCACACGACCACATTTCTGAATTCCTGAATTTGCAAATTCCCCCGGTCCCTCTCCCGAGAAAGTGCGTTCCTGCACCTGGTACCAGCTAACGGGCCTAGCGAGCCACCCACTGCGCGGTATACTGGTGCGTTCGTTTGAGTATTTCCCTGCCTGGTAATTGAAGCGAGCACGCGCGAGTGCCCCACCTCTCGATTGATCCGTTCGGATCTTCTGCTTTGAGTCACCAATTCTCACGGCGTTCAAGATCTCAGGCTGGCATCGTTCGAGATTCGGGTTGGTCGGCTTGACTAGGAGTCGTTCCGAAAGACTGTTGGGGAGCCGATCGACACGACTGTGAAGACGCTGCCGACCAACTTGAGCTGAGTTCTCTTCGCACCAGTAGATCACCGCGGGGTGGTTGTGGGAATGTTGTTTGTTATGAGAGCCCTTCCGGCTCGCAAAAGGATGATCATGAGCAAGAATCTGTACGTTGGGAATCTGTCTTTCAGTGTGACTTCGGAGAGGTTGCGCGAGGTGTTTGAGGAGTACGGCACGGTGTCGTCGGCGTCGGTGGTCACGGACCGCGAGACGGGCCGTTCGCGTGGGTTTGGGTTTGTCGAGATGTCTGACGGCGCCGAGGCCGCGATCAACGGGCTCAACGGGACGGATCTGGAAGGACGTGCGCTGACGGTCAACGAGGCGCGTCCGCGTGCCGAGCGTCCGTCGCGGGGTGGTGGCGGCCGGCGCGACCGCTATTGATATTGATTCTGTGCGGTGCGCACGCCGCACGGAACCAGAAAGACCAAGTAACAAGAGACATTCACGGACCGTCAGACCGGGCGCCCCCATCGCCCGGTCTTGCGGTGATTTCGGTCATTCGTGGCGCGCGGAGGCTCAACCAAAGCAGCCAGCCTCGGGACCGGCGACTCGCCCGGCCAGTCCCAGGGGACACCTCGCGGCGGTTACGGCTTGCGGAGCATCACGCGGCTGTCGGCGACCGAGCAGCCCTCGCCCTGGGCGTGCACGATCAGCGGGTTGATGTCCAGTTCCGAGATCTCCGGGTGATTGCAGACCATCTCGGAGAGTCGCAGCAGGGTGTCGACGATAGCATCCACGTCCGACGGAGGGCTGCCGCGGAAGCCATCGAGGACTTTGAAGGAGCGGATCTGGCGGACCATCCGCTCGGCCGAGATCCTCCACATCGGCGCCAGGCGGAAGGAGACATCTTTGAGGACTTCGACCAGCGTGCCGCCGAGCCCGAACATCATGAGCGGTCCGAACTGTGAGTCACGACTGGCGCCGAGAATCACCTCCGCGCCCTTGCCGGCCATTTCTTCGATCAGCATGCCTTGGATCCGGGCACCCGGCACGGCCTTCCCGACGTTCTGGGTGATTTTCTGGAAGGCGTTCGCCGCCTCTTCCGGCCCGCGGATATTGAGCAGCACACCGCCGGCGTCGAACTTGTGCACCACATCCTCGGACATGACCTTCATGACGATGGGGGTCCCGAACGACTTGGCCGCGTCCGCCGCCTCGTCCGCCGTCTGGACCACGGCGCTGCGCAGCAGCGGCAGCCCGTAGCATTCGAGCAGCGGCCGGCATTCGGACTGCGTCAGGTAGCGTTTGTCCTGGCCATCGAGCGCTTTGGCGATCAGGCTCTTGGCCTTCTCCACGTCCAGGTCCTGGAACAGGCGCATTTCGCGCCGCGGAATTTCCTGCAGCGCGACGAGCCGTTCCGCGGCCGCCAGGCTGCGCATGCCGTCCTCCGGGAACGGGTAGTTCGGAATGCCGGCCTGGCGCAGGATGTCCACCCCGGCCGCCACGTCCTTGGCACCCATGAAGGCACAGACCACCGGCTTCTTGATGCCGCGGACCGCGTCGGGGATCCCGGCCGCCGTCTCCTCCACCTCCGTCATCGATTGCGGCGTCAGAATCACCATGCCCATGTCCACCTGGTCGTCTTCCAGCACCGTTTGCACGGCCGCCTGATAGCGATCGGCCCGGGCGTCCCCGATGACGTCGACCGGGTTGCGCAGTGACGCGGTCGGGGGGAGTGCGGCCTTGAGTTTTTCCTGGGTGGCCGGGCTGAGTTCGGCCAGCTTGAGTCCGAACCGGACGGCCGAGTCGGTGGCCATGATGCCGGGTCCGCCGGCGTTGGTGATGATCGCCACGCGGTTACCCCGCGGCAGGGGCTGGTTGCAGTACAGCGCAGCCGAATCGAACAGTTCGGAAATCGTGTCGACCCGCTGCACACCGCTCTGCACCAGTAACGCATCGTAGACCGCGTCGGACCCGGCCAGCGAACCGGTGTGGCTGCTGACCGCTTTGGCCCCCTCGGGCGTGCGGCCGGACTTGAGGCACAGCATTGGCTTGTGCGTCTCCCAGAAGATCTTCCCCACCGTCTCAATGAACCGCCGGCCGTCCGAGATGTCCTCCAGGTACATGGCGATCACGTCGGTCGTCGGGTCCTTGGCCAGGTATTCGAGCAGGTCGATTTCATTGATGTCGGCCTTGTTGCCGAAGCTGATGAACTTGCTGAACCCCATGTGCCGTTCTTCGGCGTAATCCAGCACCGACGTGCACAACGCGCCGCTTTGCGACAGGAACGCCAGGTTGCCCGGCCCGGGCATCTTGCGGCCAAACGCGGCGTTCATGCGGACCGCGGGGTCCGTGTTGATCACTCCCAGACAGTTGGGCCCGATCAGCGGAATCTTGGCCGCACGCACCTTGTCCCGCAGTTGCCGCTCCAGCTCGGCCCCCTTCCCGCCAGTCTCCTTGAAACCGGCGGAAATCACCACCAGCGACTTGACACCCTTCGCGATCGCCTGGTCCACCACCTGCAACACCGCCGCTGCCGGCACGATCAACACCGCCAGATCCACCTCGCCGGGCACGCTCGGCAAGTCCGGATAGGCGTGCACACCCAGCACATTGTTGGCCTTCGGATTGACCGGGTAGACGGGGCCGTTGAATTCGTTGAACAGGAGATTGCGGAAGAGGTCGTTGCCGACCGTGCCGGCACGCGTGGAGGCGCCCACGACGGCGATCGATGACGGTTGGAAAATGGCGTTCAGCTGCGACGTTACGACATGGTCTGACATGGCTCGTTCTTCAGGGTGCGGTTGAAGGTAATGACAGATTGGGGCCGGCCCCACCATCCGGTGAAGCGTATAGTGTAGCCGGGCTGCCGGGAACGCGGAACCCCGCACCGCCGACCTGGGACGGTGAAAGGCTCGGTCATTCTGAGCCGGTTGTAGTGGACAGATCCATGCCATGGATGGGCCCATTCGCATGGGCTACCTACCTCCTCACCGTGCAGCGGTTCCATCCCGCAATTGGCCGAAGGCCACTATCAACGTAGCCTGGGGCAACGCCCCAGGAAATCGAAGCCATAGCACACGTTTGGCTGAAGGCCAAACTCACCTA
>JAAYDI010000071.1 GCA_012729315.1 Planctomycetaceae bacterium | reverse complement strand
GGAGACCATGCCGCAGGTGAGTTTGGCCTTCAGCCAAACGTGTGCCATGGCTTCGATTTCCTGGGGCGTTGCCCCAGGCTACGTTGATAGTGGCCTTCGGCCAATTGCGGGATGTTACCGGGATGTAACCGCTGCACGGTGAGGAGGTAGGCAGTCCATGCGAATGGGCCCATCCATGGCATGGATTTGTCCACTACAACCGGCTCGGAATGACCGAGCCTTTCACCGTCCCAGCTTGCAATCGTATGCAACGCTGGAGACAAGTAAGCCACACGGTGCGCTCATTCAGCTGCTCCGGCCGCCAGACTGCCGTCCGCGTCGGCCGCGCGGTTTTTTGTAGGATTCGACATTCACCGCGCTGAGTTTCTGGCCTTTATGTTGTTGCAGTTGCATGATGCGGTCGCGGATCGCCGCGGCCGTTTCGAACTCCAGCTGTTCCGCGGCCTCCATCATTTCCGCCTCCAGTTCTCGGATGTACTCGGCGGTCACGAATTGTTCTTCTTCGGCCTGGCCGACCGCGGCGTTGGCCGCCCGGTGTGCGGCCACATCCGACTCGATACCCGCCCGGATGTGCTTGCGGATCGTCTCGGGGGTGATGCCGTGTTCCCGGTTATAGGCCTCCTGCAGCGCCCGCCGCCGATTGGTTTCATCGACCGCCACCTGCATGGCCTCGGTGATCTTATCGCCGTAGAGGATCACCTTGGCGTTCACGTTACGGGCGGCGCGGCCGATGGTCTGGATCAGCGACGTCTCGCTGCGCAGAAAGCCTTCCTTGTCCGCGTCCAGGATGGCGACCAGCGACACTTCGGGCAGATCGAGCCCTTCGCGCAGCAGGTTGACGCCCACCAGGGCGTCGAAGCGCCCTTCGCGCAGGTCGCGCAGCAGATCGACGCGTTCAAACGCATCCAGTTCGCTGTGGAGCCACTTGCAGGACACGCCCTGTTCCGTGAAATACGTGGCCAGGTCCTCCGCCAGCCGCTTGGTGAGTGCCGTCACCAGCACCCGTTCGCCGACCGCGGTCCGCTGGCGGATCTGTCCCAGCAGATGCACCACCTGGTCCCGTGCCGGCGCGATCTCGATGATCGGGTCGAGCAGGCCGGTGGGCCGAATGACCTGTTCGACCACCTCGCCACCGGTCTGCTGCAGTTCGTAATCGCCCGGGGTAGCCGAGACAAACACGGCGCGGTGCACGCGTTCTTCCCATTCTTCGAACCGCAGCGGCCGATTATCCAGGGCGCTGGGCAGCCGGAAACCGTGTTCCACCAGCGTTCGTTTGCGGCTCTGGTCGCCGGCGAACATGGCGCGGATCTGGGGTACCGAGACGTGCGACTCGTCCACGAACAGCAGGTAATCGTCCGGGAAGAAATCGTACAACGTGGCGGGTGGCTCGCCCGGGGCGCGGCCCGACAGCGGGCGGCTGTAGTTCTCAATGCCCGGACAGACGCCGGTCTCCAGCAGCATCTCCATGTCGAACCGGGTCCGCGCGCTGAGCCGCTGCGCCTCGAGCAGTTTCCCCGCGAGCCGGAACTGCTCCAGCCGCTCCTCCAGCTCCTGCTTGATCGCCGCCACCGCCTGCGCAATCCGCTGCTCCGGCATCACGAAGTGCTTGGCCGGGTAGATGAACAGCTCCTCCTGGGTCGCAATCGTCTCACCACTGGTCGCATTGATCAGCGAGAGCTGATCGACTTCGTCCCCCCACAGTTCCACGCGCAGCGCATATTCCTCGTACGAGGGCCAGATCTCGACGCAGTCGCCGCGCACCCGGAACGTGCCACGCTGGAAACTCACGTCGTTGCGGTCGTATTGGATCCCCACCAGCTTCATCAGCAGCTCGTCGCGATCGATCATCTCACCCCGCTTGAGCGCCACCATCATTGCGCGGTAGTCGTCCGGCGAGCCCAAGCCGTAGATGCTCGATACGCTGGCCACCACAATCACATCGCTGCGGCTGACCAGCGCACTGGTGGTCGCCAGCCGCAGGCGATCGATCTCTTCATTGATCGACGCATCCTTTTCGATGTAGATGTCCCGCTGCGGAATGTATGCTTCCGGCTGGTAATAGTCGTAATAGCTCACGAAGTAGTGCACGGAGTTGCGGGGGAAGAACGACCGGAACTCCGCGTAGAGCTGTGCGGCCAGCGTCTTGTTGTGCGAAATGACCAGCGTCGGCCGCTGCACCGCCTGGATGACGTTGGCCATCGTGAATGTCTTGCCCGAGCCGGTGACCCCCATCAAGACCTGGTGACGCTGGCCTGCCCGGATCCCGTCCACCAGCGTCTGAATGGCTTGTGGCTGGTCCCCGGCCGGCGGAAACGGACTGGTAAGCTGGAATTCCATAGGGCGCATTGGTAGCACGTCACGCACTGCCTGCCAAGTGGCGGGCCGCGGCAGGGGGCGGGGCCGACGCGCGTGCGGGAGGCACTCAGACCGACCGGGCGGCATCAGCGTCCGTCATTCTCTCCCATCGCCCCGGCACCCCGCAGATACGGCCGGATCCGCCGGATCGTCTTGGGGCCGATGCCTTTGACTTCCGCCAGCTGGTCAATGGAGCGGAAGGGGCCGTGGCGCGCGCGATGGTCGACAATCCGGCGGGCCAGCGTTTCGCCAATGCCGGGCAGCAGTGTGAACTCCGGCCAGTCGGCAGTGTTCATGTCCAGTGCAAAATCCACGCTCCGGGGCGCTGCCGAGTCGAACTCGATGCGCTGCTGGCGGAAGACGGCATGCCAGCACCCCTGCAGGAGAATGGCCAGAAAGCAGCCGCCGACCAGCGCGGCCACCGTGGCCTGATCCGCGGCGTGCAACACCGACCGCAGGCGGCCTGCACCCGCTCGAGACAGATCGCGATCCATGGCTCGAGTCCCCTTGGCCCACGGTCGCGTCAATGTTACTTTGCGCTTCGGTGTCGCCCGCCGTCAAGTGCCCCAGGTCCCCGTTGCAGGAGAATCCGCCCCGTGCTCGCCGAGTTCCATCAGATGACCTGGGACCAGTCGCTCGAAGACGACTGCCGACAGCTCGTGCGACTGGCAGTGCGCGAGGATCTCGATCGGCACATGGACCTCACCACCGTCGCGCTGGTGGACGCTCGGTCAGAGGGCCGGGCCGCGGTCGTCGCGCGCCAGCACGGCGTGGTCTGCGGACTGCATGCCATCCCCCTGGCACTGGACGAAATGGAGATCGCGGTCTGCTGGAGTCCGCAACGTCAGGACGGGGATGCGGTGGAGCCGGCAGCCGTCCTCGGCACGCTGACCGGCCCGGCCCGCGATCTGCTGACGGCCGAACGCCTGCTCCTGAACTTCGTCGGCCGCCTCTCCGGTGTCGCCACGCTCACACGGCAGTACGTGCAACAGGTGGCCGGCACGGGCGCCCGGATCCACGACACACGCAAGACGACCCCCGGCTGGCGACGGCTAGAAAAGTACGCCGTGCGCTGCGGCGGAGGATGCAACCACCGGACCGGCCTGTTCGATGCCGTCTTGATCAAGGACAACCACCTGGCCCACGTCGCGCACGCGGACCAGCAGAGTCTGTCGCCTGCCCAGGCGGTCGAACTGGTCCGCCAGCGCCTGCGCGAGATGCTGCCGGACGACGCGAACGCGACGATCGTCGGAGTGGAAGTGGACAGCCTGGACCAGCTCTCACAAGTGCTCCCCACCCGCCCCGATTTCGTGCTGCTGGACAACATGTCGCTCACTCAACTGCGCGAGGCCGTGGCACTGCGCGATGCGACGGGGATTGACGTCGAGCTCGAGGCGTCCGGCGGCGTCAACCTGAACACGGTGACCGACATCGCCAGGACCGGCGTCGACCGGATCAGCGTCGGAGCCCTGACGCATTCGGCGACGGCGCTGGATGTGGCGATGGATTGGAAGTGAGCGGTCAGTTTTCGGGTTTCGGCATTCGGGTTTCGGCATTCGGGTTTCGGCATTCAGTGTTCGGCATTCTGTATCCACGGGGTGGGGCAGGTGGTGGCGCGGGTTGTTCCGTGACCGTTAAAGTCGCGGTGGCTTGCCTGGATTCGCCAAGACGAACATTCTCCGCGGAATGATCGTGCCGGCAGAAACAAAAACAATCGGTACAGGCGGCAAATCCAGTTAACGTCGTATCGGCGGCACAATCGATACAAAGAGAACATACAGTCAGCGGCAGTGCCGCCTGACGGAATGTTCTCACCAATCTATCCCGCCGATCCACCTGCTACTGTCTGGACACCCCGCCATGATCAGAACTGTGATTCGGTCGCGTCGCGTCGTGTGGCTTCTCTGCGTGGCCGTTGTGATCAGTGCCGTGGCGTCGTCCGGCTGCAGTCGGCGCCGGCATCGCCTGGCCGCTGACAAACAGGCCTATGACCTGATCGCGGAGAAGGGAGCGATGTGCCCGGCGTGGGATACGGGGCCGTGGAGCGTCTACGGTGATCCGCGCAGCCGGTATTACGATCCGTGCGAACCCGACGAGCCGCCGATGCCTCCGGACGATCCGTGTTCCCACGTATTCATGCATGAAGTGGCCGGCATGAAGGGCTGGAAGCACTGGAGTGACTTTGGCTCCCGTTCCCAGGTGGACAATCCCAAGTGGCGTCAACAGCTTGTCGACTACGTGCGATTCAACGACAACGAAGAGGTGATACTTGACCTGGATTCGTCGCTGCAGTTGGCGCGGATTCACTCGTCCAGTTACTGGACCCAGTTGGAGACGATCTACCTGTCCGCGCTGGACGTCAGCACGGAGCGGTTCCGCTATGAGGTCCAGTTCTATGGTGGCAACGGCACACGGTTCTCGCACCTGGGCCGGCTGGCAGGGTCCGGGCTCCCGTCGAATCGTGGGGGCGGTCTGGGGGGAGCTGACAACCAGGGGGTCGGGGAGCGCAACAGCCTGACCAACTCGACCGACGCCTGGCTGCAGCGGGACTTCGCCACGGCCGGTGAACTGGTAGTCGGCTTTGCCAATTCGGCCGTCTGGACATTCGCCGGCCCGGACACGCACGCGACAGGTTCGCTGTTGAACTTCAACCTGATCCAACCTCTGTTGCGGGGCGCGGGCCGGGACATTGCGCTGGAGCAGCTGACCATCGTCGAACGCACGCTGCTGGCCAACTTGCGGGCCTTCCAGCGGTATCGGCAGGGGTTCTACACCCAGGTGGCGATTGGCGAGTCGGGTGTCAGCGGCCCGTCGCGCCGCGGTGGCTTCCTGGGCGGCACGGGCTTGACCGGCTTCACCGGGACCGGCTCGGGCGGGCTCGGCGGCGTCGGGTCCACAACGTCCTACGGCCGCGCCTATGGTGGCACCACCGGCGCCGGGGGCGGAGCGGGCACTGGGTTTGCCGGCGGCGGCGCCGGGACCGTGGGTGGGTTCATCGGCCTGCTGCAACAACTGCAGCAGTTGCGCAACACCGAGGACAGCCTGGCGCTGCAACAGAACCAGCTGGCGAAGCTCGAGTCGTACCACGCGGCGGGGCTCATCACGCTCATCCAGGTAGACAACTTGCGGCAGGCGGTGGAGACCGAGAAGGCCAACCTGCTGCAGGCGCAGAACTCGTTTCAGTCGACGCTGGACAACTTCAAGGTCAATACGATGGGACTCCCGCCCGACCTGCCGGTCGCGCTCGACGACAGCCTGATCCGCCAGTTCCAGTTTCTCGACCCGCGCGCCACCGCCATCTCGCGCAGTGTCACGGCGCTGCAATCCAACGTCGGGACGCTCCCCGCACAACCGTCGCCCGAGCAGCTGAAGTCGGCCGTGCGCGGCGCGCGGAGCATCGAACAGCAGCTGGCGACGCATTTCGGGCTGATCGACGACGACTACAGAACACTGGACGAACGCTCCCCCACACGTATGCTCGCCATGACGCCAGAAGAAGTCACACAATTCCGCCTGGAAATGGAGCAGGAACGGGACAAGCTGGCGCAGATCAAGCAGCGATTCGCCGCCTGCTCGGCCGGCATGGACTCCATCGCCGAACGCATCGGCACAGATCCCTCCGAGGAATCGCTGCGCAAAGTCGTCGAGTGGATTGGCGATTTCGACCGGCTCGTCGAAGAAGCCTCCCTGGTGCAGGCGCGTGCCCGCCTGGAGTCCATTATCCTCGAGCCGGTCAAGCTCGATCCGCACCAGGCGCTCAACGTCGCACTGGCCAATCGGCTGGATGTGATGAACAGCCGCGCTGCGCTGGTCGACTCCTGGCGCCTGATCGCCTACAACGCCGACGCGCTGCGGTCGGACGTCACGGTCACGCTGGGCGGCGACATAACCACCACAGGCAACAACCCGGCCAAGTTCCGCGCTCCGACCGGGTCGCTGCGTGCTTCGCTGCAGATCGACCCGCCATTCACCCGGCTGCTGGAACGGAATAACTACCGCCAGTCGCTCATCGACTACAGCCAGGACCGGCGGCAGTTCATCCAGTTCGTTGATGGAATCCACCAGACCATGCGGAACTCAATCCGCAACCTGGAACAACTGCAGACCAACCTGGAGATCCAGCGCCGGGCCGTGGCCATCTCGATCCGCCGTGTCGACCTGACCCGCGAGAACCTGTCGCAACCCAAGGCCCCGGCCGCACCGGGCGAGAAGCCCCAGCAGTTCGGCGATACGGCCGCCTCCGACCTGCTCAACGCCCTGTCCGACCTCCGCAACACCCAGAACAACTTCATGAGCGTCTGGCTCGTCCACTATGCCACCCGCATGGCGCTCGACCGGGACATGGGTACCATGGAGCTGGACAACCAGGGGCGCTGGATCGATCGCCGCGAGGTAGCCCCCGCAGCGGACGACATCGAGCCGCTGGAATTGCCTCCCCCAGTGCCCGCCACCGTGATGCAAGAGGTGGACAACGCGCTGGCCGCGACCGAGCCAGGGTTCCCCGCACGGTCGGAAAATTGACAGGGCAGGGGGCCCTTTGGCGCAGTGCGGTGTTAATATGACAGGGATGTCGGTTCTGGCGTGCCTTGTCCAGCCAACGGTCGGTTCGCAGTACGCCTGGATCGGCGCTTCTCGCGCTGAAAAGCTCTCCTTTCCAGGGTTTGACCGTATATGGCCACACGCACGCAGCAGCACGCGGAACGACCAGCGCTCAAGGGCCCCCGCCCGCTCCTCTCTGACGGAGCACGCAAAACCCCGCCTCCAGCAGGGCCGTGGGGCACCCGTCTCGCGGTTGGTGCGGCCGTGTTGTTCATCCTGGCCGGGGCGGCGTGGGGGGCGGTCCACCTCATGTCGAACCGCTCCGAGAAGTCGGTGAGCAACATCTTGACGACCCGGGTGTTGCGGAGCGACCTGATCGTGACCGTCACGGAGGATGGCAGCCTCGAGAGCGCTGTGAACATCGACATCAAGTGCGAGGTGGCGGGCGGCACGAACATTCTGTGGATCGTCGAGGACGGCAAGGAGGTGAAGAAAGGGGAGAAGATCATCGAGCTGGATTCTGCCGCGCTCGAGGAGTCGATCAACCAACAGCGGATTGCCACGGAAAAGGCGCGGGCGGCCAAGATCCAGGCCGAGAAGGACTACGCGGCGGCGAAGCTGGCAGTGGACGAGTACCTCGAAGGTACGTTCGTCAAGTCGGTCCAGGACCAGGACGCGCAGATCACGATCGCCGAGGAGAACCTGCGGTCGGCCCAGAACGCGTTGGAGCATTCGGAGCGGATGTTCCGCAAAGGCTACATCAGCGCGTTGGATCTGGAGAGCCAGCGGTTCCAGGTTCAGCGTGCCCAGCTGGAGCTCGATTCGGCGCAGACGGCAAAAGAGGTGCTGGTGAAGTTCACCAAGATCAAGATGCTGCAGGAGCTGGAGAGCAAGCGGGACTCGGCCGAGGCGAAGATGCGGTCCGAAGGCGCTTCCTTCGACCTGGAGGAATCCCGCCTGAAACGCTTGGAGACCCAGCTGGAAAAGTGCGTCATCACGGCCCCGGCCGACGGCATGGCGGTGTTCGCGAACGAGCAGGGGGCGCGTTTTGGCGGCTCGACGCAGTCGACGATTGAAGAAGGGGCCGCGGTGCGCGAGCGACAGACCATGCTGCGGTTGCCCGACCTGTCTCAGATGCAGGTCAAAGTGAATGTCCATGAATCGAAGGTCGAGGCACTCAGCGACGCGTGGCGGGCCGCACTGGACGCCGGCCTGGCGCTTCGCGCGCGGATCCGGATCCAGGACCTCGAAGTCCAGGGCTACCTGGCAAGCATCGCCAACCAGCCCGAACCTTCGGGGTGGTGGGCCGGGAATATCAAGGAATACGCCACCATCATCGCCATCGACGGCACGCCAGTCGGGCTGCGCCCGGGAATGACCGCCGAATGCGAGATCCTCGTCCAGCACCTGCCGGACGTGCTCACAGTCCCCGTGGCTGCCGTGGTGGAACAGCGCGGTGCCTTTTACGTCTGGACCAACTCCCCCACCGGACCCGAACGGCGCCCCGTGATCCTCGGCGCCACCAACGACCAGTTCATCGAGGTCAAGGACGGGCTGGTGGAAGGCGAGGAGGTGATACTCAACCCACGCGCTGCCGTGGCCGAGGCCCGCGCCGTGAAAGACGCCGCCGATGACATGGATGTGGACGAGAAGTTCGGCCAGGAGCGTCAGGCGCCGGTCAACGCCAAGAAACACGCCAACGGAATGCCCGGCCCACCGGCAGGTGGCCCGGGCACGGCTCCCGGACCGGGCGCAGGGGGCCCACGCCCCGCGATGAACCCGATGCAGTACGACAAAGACGGCGACGGGAAACTGACCAAAGACGAGGCCCCCGCGCCCATGCAGGCGTTTTTCGATCAGATGGACACCAACGGCGACGGAGCAATCGACAGCGCAGAACTGGCCGAACTCCGCCGCCGCATGGAAGCTGCCGGAGGACCAGGTGGGCCCGGTGGGCCCGGTGTTCCCGGTGGCAAGACGCCTCCGACAGGACCGCCGCCCGGTGGCGGCAGTGTGGGGCCACCCCAGTAACGAACCCAGGTCGACCATGGCTACGACCATTCACCCCTCTGCTCGTGCAGGAATCGCCACGTGTTCCGACGTATCCTCCTGACACTGCGACTCGGCGTCTCCAGCCTGCTGCTGCATAAACTCCGCTCCGGCCTGGCCGTGCTGGGCATCCTGATCGGGATCATGGCTGTCATCTGGCTGGTGGCCATGGGCGAAGGGGTCAGTTATCAGGCGCAGCAGCAGATCAAGGACCTGGGTGCCAACAACATCATCATTCGCAGCGTCAAGCCGTCGCAGACCTCGTCCAAGCTGGGCAACACGATGTTCGTCCCCTACGGGGTGTTGCGTGACGACTACCGGCGTGTGATCACGAACATCCCGGTGATCCAGCAGGCCGTCCCCATGCGCGAGATCCGGCGCGAAGTGCGTTTCGGCACGAATGCCACTGATGTGCGTCTGGTCGGGTGTACGCCCGAGTACTTCAACCTGAACCACCTGCGGATGTATCGCGGTCGCTTCATCGAAGACCGGGACGGCTTGTCGGCTGACAACGTGTGCGTCGTCGCCGAGCACGCGGCCGAACAGCTGTTCGGGTATGCCAACCCGGTGGGCCAGTCGATCCAGATCGACAAGGATTTCTACGTGGTGGTGGGGGAAACGGAGCGGCGCGATCCGACGGCGGCGATCGGCGGCAGCCTCGACTCGCAGGACTACAACATGGACGTCTACATCCCGCTGGAAACGTTGCGGGCCCGCATCGGCGACATGGTTCTGACCAGCCGTTCGGGCAGCCGCGAAGGAGAGATTGTCGAGCTGAGCCAGATCACGGTGTCGGTCGGGGACCTGAACCTGGTCGACCAGACGGCAGATGTCATCCGCACCCTGATGGACAAGTACCATCCCAATGAGGATGTGAAGGTGGTCGTCCCGAAAGAACTGCTCCGGCAGGCGGAACTGATGCGGATGATGTTCAACTTCCTGCTAGTGCTCATCGCCGGCATTTCGCTGGTGGTCGGCGGAATTGGCATCATGAACATCATGCTGGCCACGGTGACGGAACGGACCCGTGAGATCGGCATCCGCCGCGCGCTGGGCGCGACGCGGCGGGCGATCATCTACCAGTTCCTCGTCGAGGCCGTCGTGCTGACCGGCATAGGGGGGGCGCTAGGGGTCGGTTTCGGGTTCCTGGTGGGACCGGCTGTCGATGGTCTTCGCCAACTGGCGAAGCGGGTCTTTCCCGATGTGGTGTCCAGCCTGCCCCCCACCATCATGGCGCTCGAACCCCGCATCGCTTCCTGGTCGATCGTGGCTTCGCTCCTGATATCGATCGGCGTCGGGTTGGTATTCGGACTCTATCCGGCGCGCCGCGCCGCGATGATGGATCCGATCGAGGCGTTGCGGCACGAGTAGCGACGCCGCCCGTCCTGGTGGCCGAATCACCTGCTGGCGCCCGGTGCCCCGGCGCGCGGCCTCGCCGTACATCCGGCAGAAACGGTCCATCTGGAATGGCCACCCCCGCTGGTGCCGTGCAGCGTCCCGGATTCTGCCGTCAACCGGCTAGTCGCAGGATATGGTTGCTTGGCCTCATGCCTTTGGGGAGAGGCATGTGCCGTCGACGCGGCGGGGAAAGCTGCAAGCTTGAGGGGACCCTGCCGCGTCTTTTTTTGTTGCGCGTGCGCGACGGCAGCGCGGCCTCAGGCGCCCGCGGCGGTCTGGCGGGCCTCATACGCCGCAATCTCCGCTTCGTGCTGCAGCGTCAGCGCGATGTCGTCGAGTCCTTCGAGCAGCATATACCGGCGGAATTCGTCGATGGTGAAGGCGCACTGCAGCCCCGCCTCGTCGCTGATGCGCTGCTGCTCGAGATCCACCAGCAGCTGGTAGCCGGGCCGGGCGGCCGCGGCGGCAAACAGCTGCTCAACACGTGCCTCGTCGAGCCGGATGGGCAGCAAGCCGTTCTTGAAGCAGTTGTTGTAGAAGATGTCGGCAAAGCTGGGGGCGATCACCACGCGGAATCCGTAGTCGGCCAGGGCCCAGACGGCATGTTCACGGCTCGAGCCGGAACCGAAATTGCGGCGGGCCACGAGGATCGACGCGCCACGCACCGCCGGCTGATTCAGTTCGAAATCAGGATTGTCCTGCCCGTCCTCGCGAAACCGCCAGTCGAAGAACAGAAACTGTCCGAAGCCGGTCCGCTCAATGCGTTTGAGGAACTGCTTCGGGATGATCTGATCCGTGTCGACATTGGCCCGGTCGAGCGTCGCGACCAGACCGCGGTGCGTGCGAAAAGGATTCATGGTGACGGTGCCTGTGAGAGAAGTGATGCAGCCGGCGGGCCGGTCTACTTGTATTGCCAGTCGCGAATATCCACAAAATGCCCGGTCACGGCGGCGGCGGCGGCCATGGCCGGCGAGACCAGATGGGTGCGTCCCCCTTTCCCCTGCCGGCCTTCGAAATTCCGGTTACTCGTGGCCGCGCACCGTTCGCCTGGTGCGAGCTTGTCCGGGTTCATCGCCAGGCACATGCTGCAACCGGCCTCGCGCCATTCGCAGCCGGCCTCCCGGAACACCCGGTCGAGTCCCTCCTGTTCGGCCTGGGCCTTCACCCGGGCACTGCCCGGCACCACCATCGCACTCACACGCGGACTGACCCGGTATCCGCGTACGACGGCGGCAGCAGCGCGCAGATCTTCCATCCGCCCGTTGGTGCACGAACCGATGAAGACACGGTCGATCGCGATGTCCGCGGCGGTCATGCCCGGGGTGAGCCCCATGTAATCGAGCGCCTGGGAGGCCGACTTCCGCTCGGTCTCGTCGTCGTACTGCGCCGGGTCTGGCACGGCCCCGGTCACCGGCATCACCTGGCCGGGGTTGGTGCCCCAGGTGATCTGCGGCAGCACCTCCGCAGCCTGGAACACCTGCACCGCGTCGTACACAGCGCCGGCGTCGGAGGGAAGGCGTTGCCAGCGCGCGACGGCGGCGTCGAAGTCGGCCGGCGCGAACTCACATTCGCGCAGGTAGTCGTAGGTCGTGGCATCCGGCGCGATCATGCCGGCCCGCGCCCCGGCCTCGATCGACATGTTGCAGACCGTCATCCGCTCTTCCATGCTCAACCCCCGGATGGCACTGCCCGTGTACTCCAGCACATAGCCCGTGCCGCCGCTGGTCGTCAGCCGGCCGATCAGGTAGAGGATCAAATCCTTAGCCGTCACACCGCGCTCCAACTGGCCGTCGATGCGCAGCTCCATGGTCCGTGGTCTGGACTGGCGCAACGTCTGCGTCGCCAGCACATGCTCGACCTCGCTCGTGCCGATCCCGAACGCCAGCGCCCCGAAGGCCCCATGCGTCGCCGTATGGCTGTCGCCACAGACGATGGTCATGCCGGGCTGGGTATACCCGAGTTCCGGCCCGATCACGTGCACGATACCCTGCCGCAGATCGTCGAGATCGTATAGTCGAATGCCGAACTCGCCGCAGTTCGTCCGCAGCGTGTCGACCTGCTGGCGCGAGATCGGGTCGGCAATCGGCCGGTCGCGGTCGGTTGTCGGGATGTTGTGGTCCGGGGTGGCTACCGTCAGCGCGGGACGCCGGACGGAGCGGCTCGCCAGACGCAAGCCTTCAAAGGCCTGAGGACTCGTCACCTCGTGCACCAGGTGCAGGTCGATGTACAGGATGGCCGGAGCGCCCGGCTCCTGGTGGACCACATGGTCATCCCAGATCTTCTGGAACATGGTACGAGGCGGGGACGATGGAACCATTGGCGTATCCGTCAAGAGAGGTCAAGGCTGGAGGCGGATGCCTCGGATGATCCCCCCAAGTATAGCGGACGGGCCGGGTTCCATGTAGGGCAGGGCGGCACCCCGCGCCTCCCCAGGTGCAGGAACACACTTTCTCGGGAGAGCGATCAGGGGTATTCGGAAATTCACGAATTCACGAATTCACGCCTTCCAGATCTTGCCGCGCGAGTGCCGCACGTCCCGGGTGGCGTTGCGCGAGTCGACGACGAGCGGGGCGTAGCGGACGATGAAGTCGTAGTCGTAGGCCGAGTGGTCGGTGGCGATCAGGGCACAGTCGAGCGAGGCCAGGTACTCGGGCGTCATCGGCTCGCTCGCCAGGCGCGGCACGCGGAAATTCCGCATGGGGGGGAGCACCGGGATGTGCGGATCATTGTAGCTGACCGTCGCACCGGACGCCTGCAGCAGCTCCATCAGCTTGAACGAGGGACTCTCCCGCGGATCGTCCACGTCCTTCTTGTACGCCACCCCCAGAATCCCGATGTGGCTGCCGCGCATGGGCTTGCCGACACTATTGAGCGCTTCCATCGTGCGCCCCACGACGTACCGGGGCATCGACAGGTTGATCTCGCCCGCCAGTTCAATGAACCGGGTCGACATCTCGTGCTTGCGCGCCACCCAGCTCAAGTAGAACGGATCGATCGGGATGCAGTGCCCGCCGAGCCCGGGACCGGGATAGAACGCCTGGAACCCGAACGGCTTGGTCTTGGCCGCCTCGATCACCTCCCAGATATCGATGCCAATCCGCTCGAAAAGCACCTTCAGCTCGTTGACCATCGCAATGTTGACGCTGCGATAGGTGTTCTCCAGGATCTTGCACGCCTCGGCCACCTCGACCGACGAGACGGGGACGGTCTGCACGACCGCTTGCGCGTACATGGCGTTGGCGATCTCCGCACTCAGCGGGTCGATCCCGCCCACCACCTTCGGGATCCGGCTGGCCGAGAAATCGGCGTTCCCCGGATCCTCCCGCTCGGGGCTGTAAGCCAAGAAGAAATCCCGCCCCACCGTCAGCCCAGACGCCGACAGGATCGGCAGCATCACCTCGCGCGTCGTACCCGGATAGGTCGTGCTTTCCAGGACCACCAGCTGACCAGGGCGGAGCGTCCGGGCAATCTCCCGAGTGGTCGCCTCCACGTACACCAGGTCCGGGTCGCGACTCTCGCTCAACGGTGTCGGCACGCAGACCAGGATGGCGTCGGCTTCCGCCAGCCGCGACATGTCGGCCGTCGGGCGGAACTTCTCCTCCCGGATGCAGTCCGCAATCCATTCGCCCGTGATGTGTCCGATGTAGCTCTCGCCCTCGAGCAGCTTGTCAATCTTCGACTGGTCGACGTCAAATCCCATCGTCCGGAAACCGGCGTTCATGAACGCCTGCGCCAGCGGCAAACCCACGTAACCGAGCCCGATGACGCCAATTACGGCCGTTTTGTTGTCAATGGCAGCCAGCAGCGGGTGTTTGTCCAGTACGGCAGTTGTCATACGTGTCCTCATCAAAGACAGAGCCTGTGGGTTTTCGCACGCGATAGTTTCGTACTAGTATAGCATAGTGGATCAGCCGCCCCCGGCGCAGCCGCATGCACCGCCGACCGGAATTGATCGCTCACCGCACGTCCGGGTATGTCACTCGGTCGATGCGCGGTGGCCGCCCGCAGATGCGGCCAGCGCAATTGTGCAGATTGTACAGCCTGGATCGTTCGTACAGACACGGAGCAATCACGGAGCAATCATGGCCAACATCCTGGTTACCGGCGCCGCCGGCTTCATCGGATTTCACCTCTGCGGACGACTGCTCGCCCGCGGTGATTCGGTCACTGGACTCGACAATCTCAACGATTACTACGACGTGCAACTGAAACGGGATCGCCTGGCTCAACTGGAAGGACGACCCGGGTTCACCTTCGCGCGCGCCGACCTGGCCGATCGCGCGCAGATGGAACAGACCTTTCGCGACCAGTCGTTCGACATCGTGGTCAATCTCGCGGCCCAGGCCGGCGTGCGGTACTCGCTGACCAACCCGCATGCTTATGTCGACAGCAATCTGGTGGGGTTCCTCAACGTCCTGGAAGGGTGCCGCCATCAGAGCGTGAAGCACCTGGTCTACGCCTCGTCCAGCTCCGTCTACGGCGCTAACACCCAGATGCCGTTTTCCGTGCACCACAATGTCGATCACCCGGTCAGCCTGTATGCGGCCACCAAGAAGGCCAATGAGCTGATGGCCCATACCTACAGCCATCTCTACGGGCTGCCGACCACCGGGCTGCGGTTCTTCACCGTCTACGGACCCTGGGGGCGCCCCGATATGGCACTCTACCTGTTTACCAAAGCCATCCTGGCCGACCAGCCAATCGACGTCTTCAACCAGGGCAAGATGCAGCGCGACTTCACATACATCGACGACATTGTCGAAGGCGTCGTGCGTGTGGCCGACCGTACGCCTGTACCCAATGCCGACTGGTCAGCCGCACACCCGGACCCGGGGACCAGCCGCGCGCCGTACAAGATCTACAATATCGGCAACAACCAGCCGGTCGAACTGCAGCATTTCATTGCGACCCTGGAGCGTGTGCTGGGCAAACAGGCCCGCAAGAATCTGCTGCCGATGCAGCCGGGCGATGTACCGGCCACCTATGCGGACGTCGACGACCTGATACGTGACGTCGGCTTCCGGCCGGCCACCTCCATTGAACAGGGGATCCAGCGCTTCGTGGACTGGTATCGGGATTACCACCACGTGCGGTAACGGTATCGAGCCCTGTGAACGGGCTGCCAGCCGGCCCTGCGTCACGCGGCACGGCGGCGCGCCGTCTGGGTTTCGGCCAGCCGACGGACCGCGGGGAAGTCCAGCGCGCGGTACGTCCCCTCCCGCCCGCCGCTGCCCGGCTCTTCCACCAGCACAATCGAACGCTCGTGAAGCATCCGCGGCAGGTAGAACCAGGCACGTTCCAGCGCCTCCCCCTCCTGATCGGCACGAATCACGACCAGATCGGTGTCGAGCAGCGAGTTGGCTGCCTGTGCCAACGCCAAGAACGGGTCGCCGGGAACCAGCCGCAAGCGCGCTCCGCTCGACGCCAGGCAGCTGTATGCCTCCTTGAGCGACAGGCCGGGAAACGCCGCCGGACGCATCTCAAACGGGTCAATCCCTGTGAACCGCACGCGCGTGCGGGATGTGTAGCGCGCCGCCAACTGGATCATGTTGCAGGCCAACTGGCCACTGCCCACCCCAATCTGGACCAGGTGGCCGGCACGAGTATCTCGAATTGTGCGATAGACAAGGCGGTCTGCAACGGGTTTGGCGAAATAGGCAAGATGCAGGTACTTGATCAGACGTGCTGCACTCAACGACGCATTCCTTTGCGCTCGGAGGTGGATGAGTTTTCCTGGCATCACACAATCGTCAGAAGTGATAGTCGCCAGAAGTGAATTTCGGATTTCCTTGTGGCTCGGGACCAGTAAAAGCGAGCCGGCTGGCATATCCTGCCGCACACCCGTCGCCGCCAACCACCGAAGTGGTTCAGATATTGCCGTTTGAGGTCGCGCATCAAACCTTTGATGAACTAGATGGGCAAACTGGCTTGCCTGGGGAGATTTCCTGGGTCGTTGCCCCAGGCTACGTTGATAGTGGCCTTCGGCCAATTGCGGGATGGAACCGCTGCACGGTGAGGAGGTAGGCAGTCCATGCGAATGGGCCCATCCATGGGCATGGATTTGTCCACTACAACCGGCTCGGAATGACCGAGCCTTTCACCGTCCCAGTTCCGAGGTGGGTGTCTCGGCGTGCAATTGACCACGTCTTGTGGGACGTGTATCGTGTTGGATCGTCCTGCCATCAGAGGCTGCGGTAAATACAGGACACGAGGCAACACAGACAGTCCTGGGCAAGTTGAGGCCAGAAAGGCAGTTCGTTGTGAGATATGCAGCCGTGGGTCCAATCGCCATTCATTTGCCTGAGCGGGTGGAGACGAACGACCAGTTGCAGGCCGAGTTCCCTTCGTGGGACCTGAAGCTGATCTACGAGAAGACGGGGATTTTTGCCCGGCACATTGCCGCCCCGGACGAATGCGCATCGGACTTAGGGGTACAGGCTGCGGAGAAGTTATTCCGGCAGTACGACATCGATCGGTCTTCCATCGATTTTTTGCTGTTCTGTACCCAGACACCCGACTATCCGTTGCCCACGACAGCCTGCCTGATGCAGGAGCGTTTACAGCTACGCCGATCGATTGGGGCCATCGACTTCAATCTCGGCTGTTCCGGGTACGTCTACGGGTTGGCGTTGGCCGATGGCCTGATCCGCACGGGTTCGGTAGCGCGTGTGTTGTTGATCACAGCCGAGACGTACACGAAGTTCATACATCGGGAGGATCGCAGCCTGCGTACGATCTTTGGGGATGGCGCGTCGGCGACTCTGGTGGAAGCAGCCGACGTCCCCAGCCTGACCGGATTCCGGTATGGCACGGACGGTTCGGGAGCGGACACGCTGCTGATGACCAAAGGCGGGGCGCGTGCCCCCCACCAGGCTCATCGGCCGCGGCACCGGCAGCGGTGGGACAGCGCTCTGTATATGGACGGCCCGGCGTTGATCACGTTCACCGTCGATGCGGTCCCCCAGTTGATTGCCGAGGTGCTGCGGGCAGCCGGATGGGAGCGGTCGGACATCGACTACTACCTGGTGCATCAGGCGACGTACAAGATGATGACCTATCTGAACGAGCGTCTGGAGTTGGATCAGCGGCAGATGCCGATCGTGTTGGAGGACTGCGGCAACACGGTATCCTCGACGATCCCGATCGTGATTGACCGGCTGCGGAGTGATGGCAGGTTGCGGGCGGGTGTCCGCAGCCTGCTGGTCGCGTTCGGTGTGGGCTGGTCGTGGGCCGGGTGTGCGTGGGAAGACACCTGGAGTCCTCACTGAGGGGCACATTTCCACTGAGCGGTCGCTTCGGGTCGCTTCATTTCCATTGTCGCCCCGTTCGCTCGGCGCGCTCCGGTGAGTAGAATCACTGGAAGCGTCGTATGGCTTGGCAGCATCAGGGAGAAATGCCCATGAAATCGCTCAAGGGACATTTTCTCGTAGCCTCCCCTCATCTGGCGGACCCGAACTTCTTCCGCAGCGTGGTGTTGATGCTCCAACACGACGAGGGGGGGGCGTTCGGGGTGGTCCTGAATCGTCCGACCAACAATACGATAGCCGACGTGTGGTCGTTGGTGTCGCAACTGCCGTGCGACAGCCGGGATCCGGTGCACGTGGGTGGTCCGGTGGCGGGCCCTCTGATCGCCCTGCACACCGATCTGCCGCACAGTGAAATGGAGGTGGCGGGTGGCGTGTATTTCACCGCCGACAAGGAGTCGATCATCCAGATCGTAACGCAGCCGTCGGGTACATTTCGGCTGTTCGTCGGTTACTCGGGTTGGGCGGCCGGTCAGTTGGACGCGGAGTTGGAGGCAGGCGGCTGGTTGACGGAGCCGGCAACGCAGGAGGAGATTTTCTCCGACTACAGCGATCTCTGGAACCGCGTCGCGCGGCGGATTGGCCTGGAGATTCTTGCACCCACGATCAAGCATCTGCGAGTGCCAGATGACCCGTCCATGAACTAGGCGCGAGCCACTGCGTCTGCATCTACAGCATCTGATCTACAGCATCTGAATAACGGATCCCTTGAACCGCACAATCGCCATCGGTGATATTCACGGCTGCTCGCAGGCACTATCCGCGCTCGTCCACGTGCTGGGTCTGACCAGCACCGACACGCTGGTGTTGCTGGGCGACTACGTCGATCGCGGTCCGGACAGCTGCAGCGTGCTCGAACAACTGCGGGAACTGCAGCAGCGCTGCCGCCTCGTCCCGCTGTTGGGCAACCACGAGCTGATGATGATGGGCGTTGACAGTGGCACGATACCATCCATGTTCTGGGAGCGTTATGGGGGGTACGAGACGCTGCAGAGCTACGGCGGCGATCTGGCAGGCGTGCCGCCGTCGCACTGGGACTTCCTGCAGCAGTGTGGGCGCTACTATGCCACCGAGACCCACCTGTTCATGCACGCCAATTACATCGCCGATCGCGAGCTCGATGACCAGCCCGATCAGGCTCTATTCTGGACACATGTCTCGTCCGTGATTCCGCCCCCCCATCGCTCCGGAAAGACCGCCGTCGTGGGGCATACACCGCAGTTCGACGGCCAGATCCTGGATCTCGGCCACCTGATCTGCATCGACACTTGCTGCTTCGCCGGTGGCTGGCTGACCGCGTTCGATGTCCACTCCGGCCAGATCTGGCAGGCGAACCGGTTGGGCCTGCTGCGAAACCCGGATTAGCTGGCCCGTCGCAGCTCCGGAGTGGGGGTCAGACAGCACCAGGCACCAGACATTCGGGCACCTGGTCGCGCGGCACACTGGGGCACCCCAACAGCGGGTAGGAACTCTTGGATGCGCGCGTTTGGGTGCGCGCACTTGGGTGCACGAGTTTGAATGCGCGCGTTTGGATGCGCGCGTCGGGTGGCGACAGGCGTGTGCGAGAGCCCCGTGGTGCTGCCCACAGGTGGGGGTTCGCCACGGAAACCGCCCGGGGGGGCAAACCTTTTTGCCTTCCCCTGCGTAACACACTCAGGTCCCTAGATTTAGGTTACGTTGGCGCGCCCGTCACAAACTCCCCAGACCGACCATCTTGACCCGGTTTCGGTTGAAGGGTCGACGCGCGGCGGCATCGAAACCATACTAGCCATTATCGAGGTGTTTTCTTATCTGCTGGTGTTCAGCAAGCGCCGGCAGGGGAGTACTGACAGCCATCATGACGCGGTCCAGTCAGGTTTATGATCCGGAGGGAGGAATGGCGTCGTTGTTGACACCCAAGCGCGAGTGCCAGTGTTGTGCCGAGAGCAACGGCGTCTGTCACGGTGAAGTAGTTGTCGTCACCACATCGCAATCTGTGGAGGTGTTTGTCCGGTGTGGGCCCACGATTGAGGATGGCACGCCGCGGGAGCAGGCGGCCAGGTTCTACGAGTGCCTGCCACGGCTGCTCGAGCGGGCCGGGGCGAAGATGAGCGACGTGGTGCTGGAGCGAGTGTTCTTCCGGAACATCGAACAGGACTTTGCGACGTTCCAGGAGGTCCGCCACAACGCGTACCAGGAAGCTGGCGTGACGGGCGAGGAGTTGCCGGGCGCCAGCTACATCAATCAACCACCGTGCGTGGCCTCGCAGGCGTTCGAGATGCAGGTGCAGGCCGTGCTGCCCAACGGCGACAGCAAGGTGATCGTCGAATCGTTCCCGGAGATAGCGCCGCACACGGCCAAGAAGATTGTGCACATCGGCCCGCATCGGCACCTGTACATCACGAACATCAACGGCGCGCGTCCGGACGGGTCGATTCCGTCCGATTTCCGTGAGCAGTCGGACATCATGTTCGAGCGTGCGGTGCCCGAACTGACCGCGCACGGCACGACCTTCCCGCATGTGCTGCGCACCTGGTGTTATCTCAACGACATCGATCGGGACTACGACGAATTCAATCTTTCGCGCAACGCGTTCTTCGCGCGGCACAACGTCCAGCGGCTGCCGGCCAGCACCGGCATCCGCGCCGGGCTCTATCCGCCGGAAGCGCAATGCAGTTTCGATCTCTACACACTGCTGGATCATCAGGGTGTTGAGATCGAAGTGATGCACACGCCGACGCTCAACGAAGCCGATGAATACGGCTCGTCCTTCTCGCGCGGCATGAAGGTCGTCCTGCCCGAGAAGACGGTACTGTACATTTCGGGTACGGCCAGCGTGGACGAATATGGCGCAACGGTGCATCTGGACGACATCCGCAAGCAGGTGGAACGCATGCTGTTGAACGTGCAGGAGTTGCTGCGGGCGCAGAACAGCTCGTTTACAGACCTCGTGCAGGTCATCACGTATCTGAAGCGCAGCAGTTACCTGTCGACGTTCACCGACGTCTGGCAGCAGTGGGGTCTGGGGAGCCTGCCGAACTCGATTGTCGAAGCCGGCGTGTGCCGTCCTGATCTGCTGTGCGAACTCGAAGCCATTGCCATCATTCCGCACAACGGGAACTAGTCCGATGCGCATGCTCGTTACCATGGTCTGCCTGCTGATCCTCACCACGGCGTTGGAAGCGCGGGGCCAGTCATCCGGTTCCGGTCAACTGGGTCAGGCGCTGTCGCTGCAGTCGACCAGCGGCGGCCCGACGAGCATCGAGGACGTCGGAACGCTCAAAGGCACCGAACGGTACTTGCGCAAAAACCGCCGCCCGACAGATTTCATCGGGCCGGACGGGCGCGAGTCGCGCCGGTACGTCGGCGCTTTACAGGCCCGCGCGCGGGGCACCGTGCCGCCCACTACCCAGGGGCTGACCCGGCGGGTGGACCGGTCGGCGTCGCTCAATCAGCCGCTCACCCCCACACGGCGCGGGGGGGTCTACCATCCGCAGCTGGAGATCAGTTTTGAGGTACCAGCGGGAGCGGCTGCTGATCTTTCAGCGCACCGGGCCCTCGATACGTTGGCCCGGTCTCCGCAGCTGGCGGGCCCCAGCCGTATCGCGGTGTCGATGGCAGGGCGGACAGCGATTCTGCAAGGAGAGGTCCCCTCCGCAAGGGACCGCGAGGTGGCCGAAATCCTGTTGTCGTTCGAACCGGGTGTGTCGGAGATCCAGAACGAGCTGGAGGTGAACCCGGACCTGCAGGAGACGGAGGATTCGTTGTCGGCGCAGCGCCGTCAGCAGACCCGGACGGAAGCGTGGACGACGGTGAATCCGGTGTCCCTCTCTCCGGCACGGACGCCGGCCACGGCGCGTTCGTACTAGTCGCCGTGGGCTCTGTGTCGCGCTCCAGCCGCCGCAGAAAACTGGGCGGCAGATCGATCGATTCGCTGCGCAGCGGGCTACCGGACGCCGGGACCGATTCCGGTATGGCCACGGCCGAACCATCGGCCGACGTTTGCTCATGCCCGACCAGTTGTATCGCGTCCGATCCTTTGCGCTCCCCGCGTTGCACGCGCATCGAGTCTTGCGTGCCGGTCCCGGGCAGCAGCTTGTTGATCGGTTCGGAAATGACGATGCCCCCTTCACGCCCTTCAAAGCGGACCACCAGGCTGATATTGCGTTTGGGGCCCAGCACGCCGTCCCAGGGCAACCAGACGCTGTAGGACGGCCCCAGTGCGGCCTGGCTCAGGTGTGCCTGCAACTGATCGGCGGGGAACACGAACTTCTTTTCAGGGCGTTGCCGGTCGGGATCCACCTGTTCCGCATCGAAGGCGTAGATCGACAGCGTGCCGTCCACTTCGATCGGCTTCGAATCCGCGTCGCCATAAAAGAACACGCGCCCGCCAAAACCGCGAATGGCCGGTTGGTTCGGCTGATGCAGCACGGTGTCTGTCCAGAACGCGACGACGCGTTCGGGCGACTGGAAGTCGTCCGGCTTGTCCTGCCAAGGAAAACGCATCTTGTGGAAGTCCAGCGGCGCACAGCCGGTCAGCGCCAGCAGGGCGAGGCTGGGCAGAAACGCCAACATCAGACGGTGCTGCCTGCGCGGTCGGATCATCGTCGCACGTCGTCCCATGAACTCGAGGTTTGCGGTCCGTAAACTGGTTTGGCGTCCGTCTCAGCCGGCGGCATGACCCAGGGCTGGCGGGCCAGCTGCGCCGACACCGGCGGTGGTGGCCAGGCATCTCCCTGCCCGGCCGGATGGACTGCCGGCGGCGCCCCACCGGCCGGCAACTGAGAGAGCGCCGGATTGAGGGCCGGGTAACCGGTGCCAGACGGCAAGGCGGACGTGGGCTGCGGCAATTGATCGGGAGCCAGGATGCTGCCGCCAGCGCCCGGGCCGGTCGACGGATAGGCGCCCGGCGGCGGCGTTGCACGATCCCCGCTCGGGGTACCCCGCGGATGCAGGTCGGGATAAATGACCTCCGTGTCGAGGTCGTCGGTCGGCATCGTCACGTTGGTCTGCACGCTCAGCCCCGGATCCCCGAAGATGTCGTACACGTCGGCCGCGCACCAGTTCATCCGGGCAAACTCCGCCTGCTTGATCCGTTCACCATCCTCGGGCGAGCGGATCACGTGTGGCGTGAGGATAATGATCATTTCCGCGCGGCGGTCATTTGACGAATCATAGCGGAACAGGTGCCCGAGCACCGGCACTTCGCTCAAAAACGGTATCCGCCGCTGGATCGCTTCCCGCTCCGTGGCAATCATGCCGCCGAGCACGACCGTCTCGCCGTCCGCCACACTCACGGTGCTTTGAGCCGTGATCGTCTCGACGCGTGGCGAGCGAATCGTCGTACCATCTTCGGAGATGGCCACCGGAATGCCTTCCTCTTCCGGACCCACCTTGGATTTTTCCGCGTCGATTTCCATCACCACATTGCCGTCCGGACTGACCCGTGGCGTGACCCCCAGGATCAAACCGACATTCTCGTTGTCGATCATGTTCGACTGGCCATACGTGCTGACCGTCGAGCCGACGATGCGCGGCACGCGTTCGCCGACTTGCACGAACGCCGGCTGGTTGTCGAGCGTGCGGATCAGCGGCCGGCTGAGCACGCGCATTTCGCGTGTCTCCTGGAGTGCCCGGATCAGGATATTGACATTCTGACTGCCAGCCGACAGGACGAGCCCGCCATAGTCCTTGTCCTTGTTCATCCGGCCCACAGCGAAATTCGAGAGTGCCTGACCGCCCACCTTGTCCCGGGTGGCCAGGGAGGAGGTGGAGCCGCTGTTGCCAATCTCCTGGCTGTTGAAACTGAAGCCGGGCAGGTTCGTGGCGGCCAGCACCACATCCTCGGTTACCGTCACGATCCCGTTGGCATCCGACGTCTGCGTCGTCTTGGTCGTTTTGACCAGGTCGCCCAGAAGGCTACGATCGAACAGCACGGAGTCCTGCAGCCCCAGTTCCACCCCCAGCTCGTCGAGATCCGTCAGCGCGACCTCGGCAATCAGCACCTGGATCACGACCTGCGCCGGCGCCTCGTCCAGCTTGCGGATCAACTCCATGATCTCATCGTAGTAGCGGGGCGTGGCGCTGACGATCAACCGGTTCCCGATCGGCTCCGGCACGACAATCACTTCCCGCTCCAGATCCTGGTACGGATTCGACTGCCCGGGCTCGGCCGCTTCCAGCAGACGCTGGCTCTGCAGGAACTGGTTCACCGACGAGGTGACATCCAGCGCCGACGCATTCTTGAGCTGGTAGACCGCGTTCTTGCGGTTCATGGATTCGCTCTGATCGAGCCGCGTCAGGAGTGCCTCCACAATCCGCAGGTCCCCCTCCGAGCCGATCGCGATGATACTGTTGCTGCGCACTTCGACCGAAAAGCGCAGCGGTGCCACCGATTCTTCGCCCGGCGCTACCGGCAGTTGCGGGCCGAACTCAATGCCCAGTTGGGAGGGCATCAGGGACCGCAGCATCGTCACCAGGTTGGTGGCGTCCCCGTGTAACACGCGGAACACTTTGATCTGCGCCCGGTCGCCCGGCGCGTCCAACTGCTTGACAAACGCCTCGATCAGAGGCATCGCCTCGCGCGGCCCCGTGATGATCAGCGAGTTGTTGCGCGGATTGGGTGTGATGTTCACCTCGTCGAGCATGCCGGACTGCAGTATCTCCCGCCCCTGCTCGTCCACCGCCATCAGTTCCAGCACGGCGGAACGACCGCTCTGGCCAGTCCGCGCCGCGGCAATCGTCTGCTCCAGAGTGTCTGCCACGTCCACCGCCAGCGCATTGAAGACGCGGATGATCTGCGCACGATTCACCGACTCGCCCTGCACCACGTCCAGCTCGCCCACCAGCCGTGCGACCTCCGCCATGTCGCGCGGCGCGGCATAGACGATCAGCGTGTTAGTGCGCATGTCCACAGCCAACTGGACGCGGGGCCCCAGCCCCTGGCGGGTGCCGAAAAACTGCTGGATCGTAGTCCGCACAGTCGACACCGGGGCGTGCTTGAGCGGAAACACCGAGAACTGGGACTCGGGCGGCACCGGCTGATCCAGCTTGCTGATCAGCTCGATGATCGATTCGACCGCCTCGCCCCATCCGATCAGCAGCAGTGCGTTGGGTTTGCCCAGCGGCGTGATGGTGACACGCCCCTGCCGCCCGCCGACAAGATCCGGCTGCACCTGCTTGATGATGTTCACCATCGATTCACCCATGGTGTGCACGAGCGGATAGATGTAGATGCGGGGTTTCGTCTCCGCACTCAGCCGCTCCAGCTCGCGAATGATCCGCGTCAGCTGCTCCACGTCCTGGTCACGGCCACGCAGGATGATCACATCCAGATCGGGCAGCGTCTGCACGTCCAGGTCTTCCAGCCCCGGAACGTTCGGTACCACCGTGCCCAGGTCCGGGTCTGACGCTGCCTGTCCCGCTGCCCCATTCCCATCCGGCCCCGCCTGTTGCAGATAGTTAACCAGCTGCACGGGGTGGCTCGCGACCGGGCTGCTGTTGCGTGACTGATCCTGGTTGCCCTGGCGACTCGCATCGGCCGGCTGATCCGCCGAGGTGCGCCCGCGGTAGGCATCGACCGCTTCCTGCAGCTGATCCGGCGCCGAACGCTCGACGTGCAGTGCGCGGGTCTTCTGGCCCGGTTGCCCGGCGGCATCCAGTGCATCGATCAGTGTGGTGAACTGAGCGACCAGCCGCTCCGAACCGCGAGCGTACACGGCCCGCCGCTTGGGATCCAGCGAAAACTCCAGCACCCGCTGCGATGCGACGGGCAGCACGTACACCGCCGCCCCATCCCGCTGGTTCACCCGCAACCGGCGCCCGAACAGCGCGATCAGCCGCTGCTCCATTCCGGCGGCGTCGAGGGAACGCAACGGCAACACGCGTTGGACGTCCGCGTTGGACGCGGATGCCGCGTGCCCCGCCGGCACGACCGGCTCCGCGAGCTCCGCCGGTGCCTCCTGCGGCATCTGAGCCGCAATCGCCGCCTGCAACTCCGCCGGCGCCAAGACGATGATCTGCTGCGTGTCACGCGACACCGTCACTCGCACGTCGCTCCGGTCGCCACAGATCGATCGGACCAGAGCCAACGATCGATCGAGCTCGTCCGCCGCCGCCGTGTAGGCCTTCACCTCCGTGGTCGCCGCCTGCGGCGCGCTCGGGGCCGGCGCTGCTTCTTGCCGATCGACATGCTGCAACAGCGTCCGCGCCACCTGTTGAGCCTCTGCCGGACCACGCAACAGCAAGGCGTTGGACTTCTCGTCAACGACCAGATGCACACTCGCATCTGCCGGCAGCAGATCGGACAACAGCCGTTCGATTTCCCGTGCCGACTTGTGCCGGCACGGATACACCTCGTATTCCCCTTTCCGGGCAGCCTGGCCGAACACCAACGCCGACCCGCCACCGATCATGACAAGCAGGCACAAGGCAAGGAGAATTGGTCGGTATTTCAAGAACCTTGACACGGTACCCAGTCCCTTGGGTGATCATCGTGTAGGGTGATTCGGCGCGCGATAGCTCGCTCACGCCACGACAAGCCGCAGGACAGTAATCGATTCATCAACTCCGGTCAATCCAGAAATCGGGGCGGGAAAGTGGGATAGCGGCAGAAGCGGGGAAGGGCAGGGCAGGGAGATCCTCTCTTGCACCACCCCACGGGCCGGAGTCAACGGCGGACAAGCGGGCAACCGGTTGGCGAGCGCCACCGCCAAGTACCGCCTTGCTGTGGGAACGCGCCAATGTCATGCCGAGCCTCTGAGTACGCCGAAGGCGTTACATTCCACAGCCCCGGGGTAAGCCGCGCCTCGCGGCGCTACCCGTGGGTACGCGTGCCCGTGAACATGTCGGACGAGCCGCGGACGCCGCGCTGAACCGGCGGCCTCCGAGACCGAGATCAAAAGCAGCCGCGGCCGGGCTTCCGGGGCCCGGCCGGCAATGTGCGACTCGCGGCGGGCTCGGACAGCGCCGCTTGAAATCGTATGCAACGCTGGAGC
>JAAYDI010000070.1 GCA_012729315.1 Planctomycetaceae bacterium | reverse complement strand
TGTTGTTGCCCGCAGCCGCCCTGGTACGTGAGAAGGAGTACGGCACGGTCGAGCAGCTTCTGGTCAGCCCGGTCCATCCGTGGCAGATCATGGCGGCCAAGATCATTCCGATGACGCTGCTGGTGCTGGGGGCGACGCTGCTGAGTTTGTACGCGGTGCTGGGGGCGATGTTCGACCTGTACGCGGCGGGGCCGGTGGGGCTGTTTCTGCTGGCGACGGCGATCTACGTGGGGGCGTGCGCGGGGCTGGGCATGCTGCTGGCGACGCTGGCCAGGAACCTCTCGCAGGTGATTTTGCTGGTGACGACGGTGCTGGCCCCGGTGCTGTTCCTCTCGGGTTCGTGGACGCCGGTCGAGGCGATGCCGGTGTGGCTGCAGTGGTTCACCAAGCTCTCGCCGCTGTCGTACTACCTGGAGATCGGGACGGGCATTTTCTTCCGGCAGTGGGGCCTGACCGAAAGCCTCCATTCGCTGCTGATGCTGACGGCGCTGGGCGCGGTTTTGCTGATCGTAGGCACGACGCGGGTCGGGCGGCAGTTGGCGTAGCGCATTCAGGTCCTTGATCGTCATCGCTGTTGCCGGTAGGATGGTTCTTGTGAACTGGGGGGATGTATCATGCAGGCACAACGGGCGGGATGTTTTTCGTTTCTGGGCAAAGCCGGCTGCGTGGTGGTCGGACTGGTGATTCTCGCGATTATCCTGATCGGTCTGGCGGTCTGCCGATCGGCGAACTGGCTGAGCGAGGAGATGCGGGAGCCGCCGGATCGTCCGGCGCCGCAGGCTCCGCCGGCGGAGCCGATGCCCGGCGATCCGGTCTGAAACGCATCGTCGCGATGAGGCATCAGACCTCGATGGCGTAGCGCCAGAGATGGCCGGGGCAGCCGGGTTTGGGCGGGTAGTGCCAGTAAGGCAGGTAGAGGTTGATTTGGCTGGTTTGGCGGTCTTCGTGGGCGTGGAAGTTGGTGAGCATGGCCGAGTCGTCTTCGCCGGCTTCGAGGATGGTTACGGTGGAGCGAATCAGCAGGCCGGTGCGCGGGTCGACCTGGCCCGCGATCAACGGCCGACGCGGCAGGTTGCCGGTCGGGTTGCGATCGACGATGTTGCCGAGCCAGAAGATCCGTCCGCTGGAATGGTTGACGAAGCGTGAGATGGAACTTGGCGAGAAGAAGGCTTGGCCGTCATCGAACGTCCACGGTTGCGGTTCGCTCCAGGTCCGTCCGCGATCGGAGGAGATCGTGTACCATTTGCGGCCCGGCAGGTCCGGCTGGGTGTCGTTCGAGCCGCGCATCACGATCAGCAGCCGGCCGTCGGCCAGCGGCGTGATGGCCGGCTCCAAGGCCCCTCGCGTGGACTTGCCCGGATCGATGCGTATCCGCTGCGAGACGCCCCACCGCAGGCGATCGCCATCCCATCGGCCGATCAGTACGACCACGTCGGTGAAGGTGTAGGCCTTGGTCGGATTGTGGTATTGCCCGTCCGGTCCCAGCGGCGCGACCATGACCGGGTAGAGCGCCTCGCCGGACTCAAGCACCACCGCGTTGACGCCTTCCATGATGGCATTCCGGCCGAGCCACACGCCGTCGATCGG
>JAAYDI010000069.1 GCA_012729315.1 Planctomycetaceae bacterium | reverse complement strand
CACCCCCATGGTCCCGGTCTCCACGTAGGGCGCCGTGTGCTGGTGGACGGTGTGGACTGTCACGAGCGACAGGTCGGTCTCGGCCCCGGCTGCCAGTTTCTCGCACACCAGGCGGTGCGCCGGTCCGGACAGGCCGCACCAGTCGATCGCGCAGAGAACCACCCGTTGCTGGCCGTCGTCCAGCACGATCCCTTTGGCCAACAGTGGCGTTTCGACGGTAGCGAGCGGTTTGCCGCTGGGATACGTGGGCGACCCCAGGGGCGGTGTCACATCAGCACAGAAGGTGGCGACCCGCAACGGGCTGTCTGCAGCCCAGGAAATGCCGATCACCGTCAACCACAGCCAGGCACCAATCAGGAAGTGTCGCATGACCTCTCCTTTTCGCGGGGCACGTAATCCACTCATCCATAAGAAGCTCACAAACGTACGCCATCAGGCAGTACACAGGCCAATGTAGACCGCCCGCGCCCTGTTCGCAACGTCGCCCCCGTACGGTACAGGTGCCCACCGTGATTGGCGACGTGGTCGCGGATTGCTCAGTTCGACTATTCTCAACCGGATCACGGGCGGACGTACCACGGGCAGGCACCCTGCCGTGACTGCTGCCCGCGGTGACCATCCTGCAACGTCTCTCAGCTGGCGGTGTGCAGCGCGATCCCGGGAGCCGGCGGGCGGTTGGCAAGGACCTTCAAACCCGTTAGCATCTACGGGGAATGGAATTCGGCCCGGGGGCCACTTGCTCCCCGGTGAACGCGATGTGTGGGTTCGTTGAGCGAGTGGGTCCGGATCATGACACAATCGATCGAGTCGTTTATCAGCACGTTACAAGCTGAAGGGGTGGAAGCCGGACAGGTCGCGGGGGAGAAGATTCGGGCCGAAGCAGAGCAGCACGCGCAGGAGTTGTTCGAGCAGGCAACGCGGCGCGCGGAGCAAATCGTCAACGATGCGCGCGCGGAGGCTGACCGGATCCACGCACGCACGGAGAGCGAATTGCGGCTCGCCGCCCGCGATATGCTGCTGCGGCTCCAGCAGGCGTTGGGTGCCGCGTTGCGAGCCGTGCTCTTCCCTGCCGTGCAGGAAACGCTTGACGACCCGCAGTTCCTGGCCCAACTGATCCGCGACGTGGTCCTGCGCTACGCAGAACAGGACGCTGCCGGCACAGGGTCGATCGGCATCAGCGTCTCGCAGCAGGTGCCGGAGGAGCAGCGCCAGCGTTTGACGCGGCAGGTCCTGGAAGCGTTTTCCGCGCAGGCCGGCACGGCACAGGCTGTCGAGTTGCGCGGGGAGTTGGCGAGCGCGGGATTTGAATACACCGTCCGTGATGGCACGGTGGAGGTGACCACTGACTCAGTGGTCGAGGCACTCGCGGAACTCCTCGCTCCCGACGTGCACAAGTTGGTTGCCGAGGCGGCGGGGTCATGAAGCTCGACCGGTATTACTACATCACGTCGCTGCCGGTGTTGGGGGAGTTGGGCGCGCCGCCACCGATCGGGTTCGTGGAGTTTCTCGAATCGGTGGCCGATCACCGCCGCTGGCGCGAACTGATCAACAGCCTGTTTCTGCTGGAGGACCTGCGGCAGCGTGAAGCATACCTGTCGGGGGAAGTAACCGACGTGGATCCCACGGTGTTAAGCACGTCGCAGATGCTCAATCGCGGTCCGCTGCCGGCGTACCTCGTGCCCGATCCGGACGAAACGCAGAGTCCACGTCGTGTGGCGTCCGACGCGCTGTGGGAGGCGTATTTCCGCTACGTGGCCGCCCTGGCGTCGAGCCGGCGGAACGCGTTTCTGGCGGCGTGGGTGGCCCGCGAGGTGGCGCTGCGCAACGCGCTGGCTGCGGCGCGTGCAACGCGTCTGGGGCTGGAGGAGGCCGACTATCTGGTGGCCACCGACCTGGCGGCCGCTGAGGAGGACTTTACCGGCCTGTTGAGCGAATGGGCCGCCGCCCCGACGCCGCTGGCCGGCCAGCAGCGGTTGTTGCGAGCGCAGTGGGACTGGCTGGCGCAGCACGATGCGCATTTCACCTTTGACGAAGACGAACTGCTTGTGTACGCCGCCCGGCTGATGCTGTTGGTGCAGTGGCAGCGTATGACAGGCAACGGATGATGAGTGGCCGCATGAAAGGCAAAATAGTTTCGGTCTACGGCAGCCTGGTGATCGCGGAAATGGAAGACCGCGTGGTACAGAACTCCGTGGGATACTGCCATCGCTCGGATGGCACACGGTTGCTGAGCGAGGTGATTCGTGTGCGCGGGCAGCTGGCCGACCTGCAGGTGTTCGAGGAAACCCGCGGGCTGAAGACCGGCGACGAAGTGGAATTCCGGGCGGAGATGCTCTCGGTCGTGCTCGGACCGGGGCTGTTGGGGCAGGTGTACGACGGGCTCCAGAACCCGTTGCCCGAACTGGCGCAGCGGGTGGGCTACTTCCTGGCACCAGGCACGTATGTCCCGGGGCTGTCCACCGCGGTGACGTGGGACTTCACGCCGTCAGCCAAGGTCGGCGACAGTGTGGTGGCGGGCGACACGCTGGGAACGGTTCCGGAAGGTATCTTCACCCATCGCATCATGGCCCCATTCGCCTGGCGGGGGCGGTATACCGTCGAACGGATCGCGTCCGCCGGTCAATATACCATCGACGCGGAGATTGCCACCGTCGTGGACGCGCAGGGCGAGCGGCGGGTGGTGACCATGCAGCAGACCTGGCCAGTGAAGGTTCCGCTGAACGTCTCGCGCCGCCGTCTGCTGCCCACCGAGCCGCTGGTGACCCGCGTGCGAATCGTGGACTCGATGTTCCCGATCGTACGTGGCGGGACCTACTGCATACCCGGACCGTTTGGTGCGGGCAAGACGGTGCTGCAGCAGATCACTTCGCGGCACGCGGAGATCGACGTCGTGGTGTTCGCCGCCTGTGGTGAGCGGGCGGGGGAAGTGGTAGAAACGCTCCGCGACTTCCCGAAACTCATCGATCCGCGGACCGGCCGCAGCCTGATGGAACGGACGATCATCGTCTGCAATACGTCGGCGATGCCGGTCGCAGCGCGCGAAGCGTCGGTGTACACGGCCGCCACGCTGGCCGAGTATTACCGGCAGATGGGACTCGACGTGCTGCTGTTGGCCGACTCGACTTCCCGCTGGGCGCAGGCCATGCGTGAACTCTCCGGGCGGTTGGAGGAGATCCCGGGGGAAGAGGCCTTTCCAGCCTATCTGGAGAGCCGGATCGCGGCCTTCTACGAACGGGCAGGCGTTCTGGAGCTGACCGACGGGCAGTTGGGCTCGCTGACCATCGGCGGCACGGTCAGTCCTGCGGGCGGCAACTTCGAAGAGCCGGTAACGCAGGGCACGCTGAAAGTGGTCGGGGCGTTTCTGGGCCTGTCCCGCGCCCGCAGTGACGCGCGCCGCTATCCGGCCATCGATCCGCTCGACTCCTGGAGTAAATACCGCGGCATTATCGAACCGGCCAAGGTCCTCCAGATGCGGCGTCTGCTGGCCCAGGGGCATGAGGTCCGCCAGATGATGACGGTGGTGGGGGAGGAAGGGACGTCGGCCGAGGATTTCGCCATCGCCTTGAAGGCCGATTTCTTCGACAATTGCTTCCTGCAGCAGAACGCCTTCGATGACGTCGACGGCGCCACGCCGGCCGAGCGGCAGCGGTTTGTGTTTGACAAGGCGCTCCAGGTCGTGGAACTGGATCTGGCCGGGCTCGACAAGACCCAACTGCGGGAAGTCATGGTCCGCGCTGCCGATTGGTTCCGCAACTGGAACTACGCGGCGAGCGGAAGTTCGGAATACGACCGCTACCTGCACGAAATCGACCGGTTCATTGCGGACCGGCAACAATCAACGCCATGAGAAAATACTACAACTCGATCCGGCGCATCGCCGGCAATGTGGTGACCGTCGACGCCCAGGGTGTCGGCTACGATGAACTGGCCGTGATCACCACGTCGCGCGGCGAGTCGCTGGCTCAGGTCATCGGGCTCGACGGGCACGAGGTCAGCCTGCAGGTTTTCGCCGGCTCCCAGGGGGTCTCCAACAACGACCGGGTCCGGTTCCTGCACCGCCCGATGCAAGTCCCGTTCTCCGAGAACCTGCTGGGCCGCGTTTTCGACGGCTCCGCCCGGCCGCGCGACGGGCGCGTCCCCGCGACGGGCACACCTCTGGATATCGGCTCGCCTGTGGTCAATCCGATCCGGCGGCGGATGCCGGACAAGATGATCGCCACCGGCATCCCGATGATCGACGTGTTCAATTCGCTGGTGGAGTCGCAGAAGCTGCCGATCTTCTCCGTGGCCGGCGAGCCGTACAACGAGCTGCTGGCGCGGATCGGGCTGCAGGCCGATGCGGACATCATCATCCTGGGCGGGATGGGGTTGCGGCACGACGACTACCTGAAGTTCCGTGACGCGTTTGAGCAGGGGGGCGTGCTGGGCCGTGCGATCCTGTTCGTACACACGGCAGCCGATCCGGTGGTCGAGTGCCTGATGGTTCCCGACCTGTGCCTGGCCGTGGGCGAACAGTTCGCGCTGCAGGGCAAACGGGTGCTGGTGCTGCTGACCGATATGACCGCGTTTGCCGACGCGCTGAAGGAAATCGCCATCACGATGGAACAGATCCCGTCCAATCGTGGCTATCCGGGCGATCTGTACACCCAGATGGCCAAGCGGTACGAGAAGGCCGTCGATTTTGACGAGGCCGGCTCGATGACCGTGCTGGCCTGCGTGACGATGCCGGGCAATGACGTCACTCATCCAGTGCCGGACAATACCGGCTACATCACGGAAGGTCAGTTCTATCTCCACAACGGGCGGATCGAACCTTTTGGCTCGCTGTCGCGACTCAAGCAACAGGTCAACGGCGCGACCCGCGACGATCACCGTGCCATCATGGACGCCTGCATCCAGCTCTACGCGCTGTGCCGCGAGAGCCGCGAGAAACGCGACATGGGATTCGAGGCGTCGCCGTGGGACCGCAAGCTGTTGAAATATGGCCTGTTGTTCGAGCAGCGGATCATGGATCTGTCGATCAATCTCCCGCTGACCGCCGCTCTGGACCGTTGTTGGGAGATCCTGGCGGAGTGTTTCGAACCGGCGGAAACCGGCATTCGGCGGGCGATTGTCGAGAAGCACTGGCCGTACAGACGAGAGTAGATCCCGGCGCCGTACAGAACTTGGAATCGCGAATCTGAGCAGTCTACGCATGGCCCAGAAGTTCAAACTGACTCGCCCCGAACTGAAGCGGCACCGCGACCAGCTGGCGCGGTTCCATCGCTATCTCCCCATGCTGAAGCTGAAGCAGCAGCAGTTGCAGATCACGCTGCGCGATGTCGCACGGCGAGTGCGCGAGGCGGAAGAGGCGGCGGACGAGGCGACGGAGACTGCCACCCGGTACGCATCGCTGCTGGGGGACTTAGCGGGCCTCCCGGTCCGGGAATACGCGCGGCCCGCCGAGATCCGGACCTCCGCCCTGAATATCGCCGGCGTGGAGGTGCCCGTGCTCGAAGAGGTCACGTTCCCGCCGGCCGAGTACAGTCTGTTCGGCACGCCGGCCTGGGTCGACGCGGCGCTGGCCGACCTGCGCGAGCAGAACCGGCGGCAGGCGGCGGTCGACGTGCTGCGCGAAGAGTATGCGATCCTGGAGCGCGAGCTGGCCCGCACGATCCAACGCGTCAACCTGTTTGAACGGGTGATGATTCCGCTGAGCCGCGAGGCGGTGCGCCGCATCCGCATCAAGCTGGGGGACGAGATGACGGCCGGCGTCGGCCGAGCCAAAATCGCCAAGAACAAACTGGCAGAAGCCTACGTCCATGATCCGGGGAAGGCCGCAGCCGGTCGGCCGGAGGAGGCGCGCCCATGATCGTGCCCATGTGCAAAGTCTATCTGGTCGGCCGCCGTCGCGACCGCGAGCGGCTGATGGAGACGATTCGTGACGCGGGGGTGATGCACCTCGTGCCGGCCGATCCGGAGCGGGCGGCGGCCGACGAACCGACGCAGGACCACCGGCGGGTGCTGCAGCGCGCGCTGCAGGTCCTCCGCGATGTCACACCGCGCAGTGCACACCCGGAAGTGGCACTGGAACTGACACCGCTCGAGGCCGCCCACCGCGTGCTGGAGATCGAGCAGCGGAATGTGGAGCATCTGAACCGACTCGCGGCGCTGGATCATCAGCTGGCTCAACTGAACCTGTGGGGCGACCTTGAACTGCATCAGTTCGAGACGTTGCGGGCCAGCGGCGTGGAGGTGCGGTTCTACGCGGTGCCCAAGCGGGAAGTGGTCGCGATTGAAGCCGCATGCACGGCGGTTGTCGGCAGCCTGCCCGATGGACAATCGCTGGTGGCCGTCGCCACCCGCGTCCCGGCCGGTGCGGCGGATGCGGCACCGCCCTCCCCCGCCGGGCTCCCGGCCAGCGCTGTCCCGGTGCCGCTGCCGCAGCGTGACGCCCCCTCCATCCGGACTGAAGCGGCGGAGATCGACGCTGCTTTGCAGGCCGACTCGGCCACGCTCGGCGCCTTGGCGCAGCGGGCCGATGCGATGCAGGAGGAATGGGAGCGTCTGGAACGTCAGGCCGCCTTCCATGCCGCCCTGCGCGGCGGGCTGGAGCGCGATCAGCTGTTCGCGGTCGTGGGCTGGAGTCCGGCGGACGTGGCACCGACGCTGGTCGACCGCCTGGCTGAAGCCGGCCTTCCGGGGGCCGTGCAGTTCCTGGAGCCAACCGACGACGACCAGCCGCCGACGCTGATCCGGCGACCTGCCTGGGCACAACCCATCGAGGGATTGCTCAAGGTCCTCGGCACCGTCGCCGGCTATCGCGAGTTCGACGTGTCGATCCCGTTCCTGATCGCCGTGCCGATCTTCACGGCCATACTGATCGGCGACGGAGGTTATGGCGCGGTGATGCTGCTGGCACTGACCGTCGGCTACCGGCGTGCAGTGGGGATGCTGGGCAAGCACTTCACACAGCTCCTGCTGATCGTGGCCGGCGCCACGCTGGCCTGGGGGCTCACGTGTGCGACATTCTTCGGCGTGACTCTGTATCCGCCGCTCATCGCGGTGGACCTGAGCGAGCAGTCACGGGAGTTCATGATGCGGCTGTGTTTCGTGATGGGGGCGATACACCTGAGCATCGCGCAGCTGTGGGGCGCAGCCGGCCTGTTTCCCGACCTGCGTTTTCTGAGCAAGGTCGGCTGGTCCATCTTCATCTGGGGCATGCTCGGCGTGGTGCAGATGTTCGTGCTCAAGACGGCGCTGAACTGGTCGACGCCGTGGCCCTACCTGCTGCTGGTCGGGGCCGCCCTGGCCATCGTCTTCCATCAACCGAGCCGGAATCCCGTGAAGATGCTCGGCTGGGGATTGGCCAACTTCCCCCTCTCGATGCTGTCAGCGTTCTCCGACGTGATCAGTTACGTGCGTCTGATGGCTGTGGGGTTGGCCAGCGGTGTGCTGGCGACCAATTTCAATGAGATGGCGAGCGGGATCGAGCCCTGGCCATTGGCGGCGCTGGTGCTGGTGTTCGGGCACAGCCTGAACATGGGCCTGGCGATGATTGCCATGTTCGCGCATGGTGTCCGCCTCAACATGTTGGAGTTCTGCAATCACCTCGGCATGCAATGGACGGGGTATGCGTACAGTCCCTTCTCGAAATGAATGATTCGGGAGCTAAGCACATGGCAACCATGACGTACTTAAGCAGTTTGATCGCACTGGCCCTGCCGGCGATCCTGACGACCGAGGCCACGTTCTGGCATTTTCCGGCGGAGATGGGGGGGGTGTTGGCGCTTGGCATGGCCGCGTTGGGCAGTTCCATCGGCATCGGGCTGGCTGGCCAGGCGGCAGCCGGCGCCTGGGCCAAGGAGGCGCGGGCCGGCCGGAGCTTGAGCTTCACCTACATCATTCTCCTGGGCATGCCGATCAGCCAGACGCTCTACGCCATGATCGTGATGAACCGCATGCAGTCGGTGTTCGGCAGCATCGAGATCACGGCCTCCGAGGCCGGACTGCTGCTGGGCATTGGGCTGGCGACCGGGATGGGGGAGATGCTGTCGGCCTGGATGCAGGGCCTGATCGGCGCAGCCGGCATTCGCTCACTGTGTGACGGCGAGGGCAAAGGGTTCGCCTTCATCATCATTGCGATGGGGGTGGTCGAGACCGTTGGTATCTTCACGATGGTCTTCCTGCTGGGCATGATCCCCTCGGCGTGAAGGCGCGGCGCGAAACAGGCCGCGTCACGTGGCGTGCGGCAAGGTGCCGGGCGCTAGCCGCCGGTCAAGTGCATGCCGGCGGCCAGGCGATCCAGTGCGGCAGCCGAGACGGGACCGTGGGCGACCAGATCGAAGGAGCGGCTGTGCGGGCCGGTGATCTCGATCTGGACCTCGAGGTAGTCGTCCGGCAAGCACGGGGTGACGCGCTCCGCCCATTCGATGAGCGTGATGCCCGGCCCGTCAAAGTACTCGCCGACACCGAGCTCGAGGAACTCGTCCAGATCCTGGATGCGGTAGGCGTCGAGATGATAGAGGGTGCGGGCGCCGAAATGGGGCTGGCACAGCACGAAGGTCGGACTGGTAACGCTGGCCGGATCGATGCCACAGCCGGCGGCCACGGCCTGGACGAAACGCGTCTTGCCGGCACCGAGCGTTCCGACGAGCGCCACGGTGATGGTCTCGGGCAGGCACTGAGCCAGCGCGCGTCCCAGACGCGTGGTGTCGGATTCGTCCCGGCTGGTGTACGGCAGGTGCTGCATGGATGCCGGCTGCGGCTGGTTGTTACAGGATGTACTTGCTGAGGTCTTCGTCTTCCGTGAAACGCTGCAACCGCTCGTTGACGTAGGCGGCATTCACGACCACGCGGCTCGGGTTGATCTCCGGTGCTTCGAAACTGAGTTCCTCCAGCAGGCGTTCGAGGATCGTGTAGAGCCGGCGGGCGCCGATGTTCTGCGTCGACTGATTCACTTTATGGGCATGGGTGGCCAGCGCTTCAATGGCGTCGTCAGTGAACACGAGTTCGACCCCTTCGGTCAGCAGCAGGGCTTCATACTGCCGGGTCAGCGAGCTTTTCGGCTCCCTCAGGATCCGCACGAAATCGTCTTTGGTCAGATCGTGCAGCTCGACGCGGATGGGGAACCGTCCCTGCAGTTCGGGCATCAGGTCGCTGGGGCGGTTGCGGTGAAAGGCGCCGGCGGCGATGAAGAGGATGTGATCGGTGGCGACGTAGCCGTAACGCGTCTGCACCGTGGTCCCCTCGACGATTGGCAGCAGGTCGCGCTGCACCCCCTGGCGCGAAACATCGGCACCACGGGTGTCGCTGGAGATCACTTTGTCGATCTCGTCCAGGAAGATGATCCCCAGGTTCTCGGCCAGCTCAATGGCCTCCGCATTGATCTTGTCGGGTTCGAGCAGTGCGTCGCACTCCTGCTCGAAGAGCACGTTGCGCGCCTGCGCCACGGTGACCTGCCGCGTCACTGACTGCCGCGGCATGATCTTCTCGAGCATGCCCTGCAGGTCCATGTCCATGTGTTCCATGCCCATGCCGCTGAACACGACCGGCGTGGCCTTCTGCTCGACCGTCAGCTCGACGGAGCGTTCGTCCAGATCGCCGGAGGCCAGCATGTTGCGCATCTTTTCGCGGCTCCGCTCATAGCGCTCGGCACTCGCCTGCTGGTCCTCTTCGGCCTGCCGGAGCGGATGGGGGAGAAGCAGGTCCAGGAGCCGTTCCTGCACGCGTCTGTGCGCCTCCTGTTCGACTTTCTCCCGTTCCCGCTCGCGCACCAGGCCGATCGCGTTCTCGACCAGTTCCCGCACCATGCTCTCCACGTCGCGCCCGTAGTACCCGACCTCCGTGTACTTGGTCGCCTCCACCTTGATGAAGGGCGCCTCGGTCAACTTGGCCAGCCGCCGGGCGATCTCCGTCTTGCCGACCCCCGTGGGACCGATCATCAGGATGTTCTTGGGCGACACCTCGGCGCGCATGTCGTCCGCCAGCTGTTTCCGCCGCCAGCGGTTGCGGATGGCGATCGCCACCGCGCGCTTCGCCTCATGCTGCCCGACAATGTGGCGGTCCAACTCCGTGACGATCATGCGGGGCGTCAGGTTACGCAGCCGGGCGGCTGGATCGGCCGGCACAACGGTCAGACTTTGCACTCCAGTTCCTCCACCACGATGTTCGTGTTCGTGTAGATGTCGATGCCCGCGGCAATCAGCAGCGCCTCGCGGGCGATTTCCGCAGCCGTCAGGCTCGAGTGCCGGCACAACGCACGCGCGGCAGCCAGGGCATAGTTGCCGCCGGAGCCGATGCCCAGCACACCATCGGTCGGCAGAATGACGTCCCCCGTGCCGCTGACCAACAGCGAATGCTGCGCGTCGGCCACCGCCAGCAGCGCTTCGAGTCGCCGTAGCGCCCGATCGGTACGCCACTCCTTGGCCAGCTCCGTGGCCGCACGCGGCATATTGGCGGGGAAGTCCCGCAACTTGGCTTCAAACCGCTCCAGCAGTGCAAAAGCGTCAGCGGCGCCCCCGGCAAACCCGCATAGCACTGTCCCCTCGGCCAGCCGGCGGATCTTCACGGCGTCGCTCTTCATCACGGAGGTGCCCAGCGTCACCTGGCCGTCGCCGGCCATCGCCACATGCCCGCGGTGACGCACTGTCAGAATCGTGGTTGCATGGAGTTCCATAATGGGTATTGTGGCCTATCACGTGTGAACGCTCCAGGGGCCGGTCGGGCTCCGGGTGCGGGAACGGGCTATTATAGCCGCAGTGTCCGTAGCGGGTCAGTCGTGTGGCACGTGTGGCACGTCCCTTGTTGGCCGTGCGAAGTGGCACTCGTCCAGCCTGTTCCGGTTCCGAGCGGGCGCAGCTGTTGGGCTCGCCGGTCTGCTCCTTCGACACGGCTAACAAGTAAGCCACACGGCCACGCCGTCTTGCCCCCCGCCACGCACATCGAGTATGCTCTCCCGCATGAGCCCTACCACCGCCGCACCACGCAGCTCTGAACTGATGTCGCGCCACGACTCGGCATTGCTCGTGATCGATGTCCAGACCAAGCTGCTCGCAGCCATGTCCCCACCACCCACTCTGGTCTGGAACATCGGGCGACTGATCGATGGAGCTCGCATCCTGGGCGTGGCCGTCGAGGCGACCGAGCAGTACCCCAAGGGGTTAGGGGCCACCACCGGCGCGTTGGCCCAGCGACTCGGTGACATTCCGTCCAAACTCATGTTCAGCTGCCGTGTGTTGAGCCAGCTCTTCACCGGCTGGCGGGATCGCGGCATCCACAAGATCCTGGTGACGGGCATCGAGGCCCACGTATGTGTCCAGCAGACGGTGCTGGATCTGATGGCCGCCGGATTCCAGGTGTATGTGGCGGTCGATGCCGTGGAATCCCGGTACGCCATCGACCGCGATACGGCGCTGCGCCGGATGGAACTGAGTGGTGCCATACTCACGACGACGGAAGCCGCCCTGTTCGAATGGCTGGAAGTCGCCGGGACGCCGGAATTCAAGCAGGTGAGCGCGTTGGTACGCCAGTTGCCGCCTGCAGGCGATTTGCCCCACGGCCAGGTTCGCTGAATAATCTAATTTCCGGAGTTTATTGCTTGCATCCGCCTGCTGGCATTGATACATTGCGGTGCGCCATGCTCGTACTTAGTCGAAAGGTTGGCGAAAGGATTCTGATCGGGGATCACGTCGCGGTCACCGTCGTCCGTATCACCGGGGGTGGCGTGCGACTGGGGATCGAAGCGCCGCCGGAAATGGCCGTGATTCGCGAAGAGCTGCAGACCGACCTCGACAAGCCCATATCGCCGCGAGTACCTCGGCCGGCCAAGGACGCGGACGTGCGGTCGTAGACCGCAGTTTCTGTACTCTATCGGGTCTGCGCCGGCCGCCCAGTCGCGACGGCTGTCCCCGCTGCTCCAGGCCGCAGATCAACCACGGTTGTCGGGGGGAGCTGATCCAGCCGGCCGTTGGCCGCGACGTACTGGTGCAGACGCGCGACTTTCTCGGCGGCCGAGGCTTCCCCAGGCGCTTCTCGCCCCGGTGCGTGGCCCCATCGCACCTCCAGACTCGGCTCGTCCGCGGGCGGATCAGCCAGACTGACCAGCCGCCCGGAACGCCGCGCCGCCACGGCATCTACCGGAGCGCCGGCGGGCAGCAGGATGTACGTCGGCTCCATCGGCTGCCCCACATCGTTGGGCAACTCCTGACGCACGATAATCCACTCCAGCCCCATCGAACTCCACACCGGTTTCAGTGCCGCAGCGACCAGCGCGGCCCCCGTCACGCCGGCATCGCCATACGACGTGCCTACAGCGCCGGCCGGCAGGGAATTGCCCGCCTCCACTCGCAAGAATGCCTTCGTCTGAGTCGACGAGAACTCCTCCGGCGGCAGAAATACCCCCTCTGTGTCCACAGGCCAGAAACAGTCCCCCTTCCAACGCGGATCACGCGTCCGAACCATGATCACCGGCTCGCGATACCGCAACTGTACTGTCACCCGCGGTGCCGTCTTGCCCGCCCGCTTGACAGCCGATAAGGCCTCGGCAACCCACGGATTGAGTTCGAAAGCCTGTACCACCCGCTTCGTCAGGTCCGGATCGAGCACCGACAACTCGGCCAGACTGCCGTCACGCATCACGGCCGACTTGATGTCCGAATGGATCCACGGCGGCTGCGGCGTGATCTCAATACAGTCGGCCGTCAACACATACTGCGGTCGCCGGACAATAATATCACCCCATTTCGCCCAGCCTATGTATCCGCTGGCAATCAGCAATAGCAGCAGCGCGGCGGTGCCGAAGATTCCTCGTCCACTTCCGGCCAAAGGAGCTAGCACGCGGCGCACTGTGGACGTGATTGAGTTCGTCCAAGCTGGACCTCGCCGTGCATTCATACACCATCCTCCATGACGGTGCGTGACGTTACCAGATTTCGATATCCGTTTCCAGTTCGACCCCGATCCGTTCGTTGACCTGGCTGGCGATCATATCGATCAGTCGCAAGACGTCGCTGCTGGTGGTGCCCGTATGGGCAACGATGAAATTGGCGTTGACACCGCTGATTTCAGCGCTGCCCACCTTAGCGCCTTTGAGTCCGGCCTGTTCGATGAGGTTAGCTGCGCGGAGGCCCATGGGGTTCTTGAAGATTCGTGCCATGTTGACGTCGCGTGACGGCTGTTTGGATTTCCTCACAATCCACAACATCTGCATGCGTTTGGTCAATTCCGTCCGATCCTCGCGTTCGAGAGCGAAGGTAGCGCGCAGGATGACCAGTTCGTCGATGCTGCTGAAATGGTAGGCAAACCGCAGGTCATCGCGGCCGTGCACGAGCAAATCGCCGCTGCGCGTCATCACCTCGGCCGATTCGGTCCACTGTCCCACATCGTGGCTTTCAGTCCCCGCATTGCTGCGCAGGGCGCCGCCAACGGTTCCTGGAATGCCCACGAGCGGCTCGAGACCTGAGAGCCCTTCGCGGACGGCGGTGGAGATGACGTGGCCCAGTTTGGCGCCGGCGCCGGCCGTAACGACGTTGTCCACGATCGCAATCTGCGAGAACGCAGCGGCGCCCAGATGGATCACCAGGCCGGGCACACCCTGATCGCGTACCAGCAGGTTCGAACCGTCGCCGAGCACCCGGACCGGGATACCGTGCTCGCGGCACTGGGCGACGAGTTCCTTGAGTTCTTCGGCGGACGTGGGCTCCGCAAAATACTCCGCCGCCCCGCCCAGACGCAGCCACGTATAGGGTGCCAACGGTTCATGTTCGCGAATGATGTGTTCAAACCCCCTGAGTGCGCCCATGAGTTCATCCTGTGGATGGGTGTGAGTTGCTCGTCGCTGCGGATACGGGCCGTCGCTGCTGGCCGACGTTCCCGTGGCGTTCAATAGTCCGCGATCCTAACAAATTCCGCGACAGGCTGCGAGGCACGGTTCCCACTCGAACCGCCCGGGCGGCTTGCCCGGATCGCCCGGTTTCCGCCCGTCCCCAGCGGGGATGGGGCAGACCGTCCGTCGTGGCAGGAGGGGAGCAGGTGCAGCGTGCCCGGTCCGGCACGGCATGACGCCCCCGGTGGCCCGGGGAATGAGGGTGAGGTTGTACAGGAATGCCCACACCAGGTTCTGCCGGATGGTGCGGAGCGTTGCCCGGGCCAGCAGAATTGCCTCCAGGACTTGGCGCAGGTCTTGCCGGACGAGGACAATACCTGTGACGATATACATACTGGTCGCAGAAACCCGGCCCGGTATCCCGTAAACAGGCTCTCCCCGATACTCTGATCGAAGACAGAACAGAACAAACACAAAACAGATACAGTCTGCTGCCCATGCGCGCGGAAGTCATAGCGATTGGCGACGAGCTGACCGGCGGTCAGCGGCTGGACACGAACTCCCAGTGGCTGAGCCAGCAGTTTGCGCTGCTGGGCGTTTCGGTGACACACCACACGACGGTCGGCGACGATCACGATGCCATCGTGGACGTGCTCGCCACGGCCTGCCGACGCTCGGCGTTGGTGCTGGTCAGCGGCGGGCTTGGGCCGACTGCTGACGACCTGACCCGCCAGGCCATCGCCGCTCTGACCGGCCGGCCGCTGGTCCAGGACGACCAGTCGCTCGAGTATATCCGTGGGCTCTTCGCGCGGCGCGGGCGGCCGATGCCGGAACAGAACATCATCCAGGCCTGTTTCCCGGAAGGCAGCCGGCCGATTGCTAATGTGGAAGGGACAGCGCCGGGCATCCACGTGACGCTCGACGGCCCGGGAGGGACGCCGGTCGATCTCTTCGCGCTGCCGGGCGTCCCGGCCGAGCTGAAGCCGATGTGGCAGGCGACGGTGGCGCCCGCCATTGCTGCCCGCCTGGGTGCGGCGCGGCGTGTGATCCAGCAGCGGGAGATTCGCTGTTTCGGGGCGGGGGAGAGTGACATCGAGAGTCGCCTGCCCGATCTGATCCGCCGTGGCCGCGACCCGCTGGTGGGCATCACGGCCAGCGAGGCGACGATCACGTTGCGCGTCACGGCCGAAGGAGCCACGTGCGCTGAATGTGAGGCGAAAATCGCGCCGACCGTCGCCACCATCTACAACTGCCTGGGATCGCTCGTCTTCGGCGAAAACGACACACAGCTGCAGGATGCCGTCTGCGATCTGCTGGCCGACCGGGGCGCTGTCGTGGCGACGGCCGAATGGGGCACGGCGGGCCTGGTCTCCAGCTGGCTCGGCGGCGCCCGGCGGGCTGCCACCGCTTTTCGCGGCGGGCTGATCGTGCAGGACTTGCCGGCCCTCACGCGCTGGTTGGGGTTCGACGTGAATACCAAGCCGCCGTCGCCACCGGATCCGCCGCGGTATGTCGCCCAGATGGCCCGCGCGGTGCGCGAACGCTTCAACACCGATTACGGTCTGGCCGTGGGGCCGTGCCCCGATTCCGAGTCCGCCGGCCAGGTTCATTTGGCGGTGGCCGCGCGCGGCGATACGATTGGCGAGTCGTTTACGTTTGCCGCGCACCCTGCGATCCAACGTCACCGCTGTGCCAAACAGGCCCTGAATCTGTTGCGACTGTCGATTCTGGAACGCCGCATATAAAACACAAATGAGACGATAGAGGCTGCGTGAGAGGCTGTATGATGATGCGACGCCGAGCGACCGACCTGCTGTTGTGGACCGGGCTGTGTGGCCTGCAGGCCGCCGCGTGCTGCGCTGTGGCTGCCGACTGGCCGATGTGGCGCGGTGACGCGGCCCGCGGTGCGGTCACATCAGGGAGTCTGCCGGCCGATCTGGAACTGCACTGGCAGCTGCAACTGCCCGCGCCACGTCCGGCCTGGCCCGCCGAACAGGGCAAGGTGCGGTTTGACGCGTCGTACGAACCGGTCGCTGCCGGCCCGTTGCTGTTCGTGCCGTCCATGGTGGACGGCAGCGTGACGGCCTATCGTCTCGCGGACGCTCAATTCGCATGGCGGTTCTACACCGACGGTCCGGTCCGTTTCGCGCCGGTCGTGTATCAGGACCGCGTGCTGTTCGCGTCCGACGACGGACACCTGTACTGTGTGACCGCCGGCGCGGGAACACTCGTGTGGAAGCGACGGGGCGGCCCCGATGACCGCAAGGTGCTGGGCAACGATCGGCTCATTTCCATGTGGCCGGCGCGTGGCGCACCGGTGGTGTGGGAAGACACCGTGTACTGGGCGGCCGGGATCTGGCCCTTCATGGGTGTCTACGTGGAAGCGGTGGATATCGCGTCGGGGCAGCCGGTGTGGACCAACAGCGGCAGCGGCTCGAATTACACCGTGCAGCAACACAACAGTCCGGCGTTTGCGGGCATCGCGCCCCAGGGATACCTGACGGTCAACGATACCACGCTGCTGGTTTCTGGTGGCCTGACGGTGCCGGCCGCGTTCGACCGGCAGACCGGTCGTTTTCTCTACTATCGGCCCGGGGTGCGGGAGTTGGGCAAAGACATCGGCAGTTTCGATGTGCTCCTCGGACCCGACTGGTTCGCCAACCGGGGGCGCGTGCAGCGTTTGCAGGATGGAGAACCATTGGTGGCTGCGCCGGTGGACATCGTCACCCCGCACGGCACCTACGGCATCGCCGGCAAGCAGCTGGTGGCATCTCAGCTGCAGGTGGTCGAGCATGTCGCAACGACCGTGGACAGGAAAGGGAAGGCCAAGCACGCCACGACGTGGAAGCTGCCGGAACTGTGGCGCACGCAGCTGCCTGACGGTATCACCGCGCTGCACGTCAAGACGGCAAACTGCTTCGTGGCGTCCGATGATGGGCAGCGCGTGGTCCTGCTGAATGTCCCGCAGTCGTCCGATGACACATGCCGGGTCGAGTGGGAGACGCGTCTGCCGGGAGTCGTGTCGCGGGCACTGGTCGCCAACAAGCGTCTGATTGTAACCAGCGAGGACGGCGTCATTGCCTGTTTCGGTGCGCGTGCCGAGCGGCCGGTGGACGCCGGCCTGATGCGCGACGCTCCGGCCGTGGCGCTCCAGCAGGTCGCGGTGGCGGAGGACGTTCGACGGGAGCTTGCGGCGCTTCTTGAGCACGTAAGCAGTCGAGCCGGATATGCCGTCATCGACCAGGCTCAAGATCCTCAGCTGTTGGCGGCGCTCGCCCAGCAGACCGAGTTCTTCGTGATTGTGCTGCAGGACGACGCGCAATTGCGTGAAACGCTGCGGCGCACCCTGAGAGACTGGGGACTGTTGGGCACGCGTGTGGACGTGATAGCCGGGAATCTGCGGACGCCTGGCCTGCCGTTGTACCTGGCCGACCTGGTGGTGGGCAGCAGCTCTGAGGGCACCGGTCCGGCTGACGCACAGCTGATCGGCCGCGTGGTCGATGCGTTGCGTCCGTACAGCGGCACGGGACTGTGGCGGTGTGCCTCGCAGGATGCAGCCGCGCTGTCGGCGGCCTGTACGGCCGTGTTGCCGGAGGCGGAGTTCCAGGCAGCTGGTAATCTGTTGGTCGCGCGGCGTCCCGGCCCGCTGCCAGGCGCGGGGAGCTGGACCAGCCAGAACGCCAACGCCGGCAATACGCTGGTTTCGCTCGACACGCGTGTGACGACCCCGCTCGGGCTGTTGTGGTTTGGCGGTCCGTCCAACCGGGACGTGTTGCCGCGTCATGGCCACGGACCTTCGCCGCAGGTGATCGGTGGCCGGCTGTTCATCGAAGGACGCAACATGCTGCGTGCGGTCGATGTGTTCACGGGGCGGCTGCTGTGGCAGCGGGAGTTCCCGGACGTGGGCATTTTCTACGACAACACGGACCATCACCCGGGTGCCGGCGCGATTGGCGGCAACTACGTGTGTACGGCCGACAGCGTGTACCTGCTGTGGGGGCGGCGCTGCCTGCGTCTGGACCCCGCCACCGGCGACACGCTGGCGGAGTTCACCCTGCCACCTGACGAGTCGGGGGACCAGCCGTACTGGGGCTATCTGGCCGTGGCAGGAGACTACCTGGTGGCCGGCAGTTCGCCGATGCTGCTGCTGGCCCGCGGGCCTGGCGAAAAGATCCAGCTCCAGCGTGCCATGCCGCTGTACTCGGCCTTTGGCGAAGGAAGCCGGCGGCTGGTGGTCATGGATCGCTTTGACGGACGTGTGCATTGGACGCGCGACGCGCTGTTCAACTTCCGGCACAATGCGATTGCCGTGGGGGCGGGAAAAGTGTTCTGTCTCGACCGCATGACGGAAGAGCGTCTGGCGCATTTTCGCCGGCGCGGTACGGTGCCTGCCGCGGAATTCGCGCTCCATGCGTTGGACATCCACACGGGTGAACCGGTGTGGCAATCGACGGAACTCGCCTTCGGTACGTGGCTGGCATACAGCGAGTCGACCGGCCTGCTGTTGCAGGCGGGCAGCAAGAACCGCGACCGGGCCACCGACGAGGTCGGCAAGGGACTGGCGGTCTTCGAGGGGGCCACGGGGCGCTTGATCTGGCACCTGGACGAGGATTACGGCGGTCCCCCCCTGCTCTACCCTGACAAGATCGTGACGCAAGGGACCGCCTACGATCTTTGGACCGGCGCGGCGATACAGCGCACGCATCCGCTGACCGGGCAGCCGCTGCGCTGGGGGTTCTCGCGCAACTACGGCTGCAACACGGCCATCGGCTGCTTGAATCTGATCACCTTCCGCAGCGCGGCCGCCGGCTACTTCGACCTGGCTAACGATGGCGGCACCGGCAACTGGGGCGGCTTCCGGTCGGGCTGCACGGCCAACCTGATCGTGGCCGACGGATTGGTGAATGCCCCGGACTATACACGCACCTGCACCTGCAGCTACCAGAATCAGTGTTCGCTGGCGCTGCTGCCGATGCCCGAAGTCGAAACCTGGACGTTCAATGCGATCCCGTCGAGCGGACAGCGGGTGGAGCGGATGGGGATCAACTTCGCAGCGCCGGGGGATCGCAGAGCGGACGACGGCACACTCTGGCTGGACTATCCCAGCGTGGGTGGACCGTCCCCCGACGTCCCGCTCGTGCTGGTGGGGGAGCGGCTGGAATACGAGCGCGTTCACTCGTCCCTTCGGCCGCGCGGACAGCTGCCTTGGGTTTTCGCGTCGGGAGTGCGGGGTGCGCAGCACATGCGGCTGCGATTGGCCAGCCGCGAGGAGGCGGGGAACACGCTGGCCACCTATGGCGTCCGCTTGTACTGGCGCGACCTTACGCCGGCCGATCTGTCCGGCTCCAGGATTAACATCCGGCTCCAAGGACAATCTCCTGGAGACAAGTGCAGCGTGCGGGCAGATCCTGACGCGACCGGTGGGGGAGTGATTCAGGAGTGGTCCGGCGTGCAGGTGGGAGAGTTCCTGGACCTGGACATAGCCTCGCCACCCGGCGTTGACCCCATGTTGTGCGGAGTCCAAGTGGTCCGCCAGGATCAGGATACAGAGAAGATGGCGCCGTAGAGGGCGAACAGCCCATCCCCGCAATCGTGCGGGCCGGTACGTTCCGGCTGGAAGATGTGCACCTTCAAGTGCCGCAGGGCGGCCGCAGGTCAGCTCCCTGAAGCTCCCCCTCACGGCGCCGGCCGGCTGCGCTGCAGCCACGGCGCAGGCCGAATCGCGGCGTCTCGCGCCCCGCCCGGCAGGCGTGGACCTGGCCCCGTCACCTCTTGCCACCCGCCCCCTGCACCACGTAAGGTGTAGCCAGCGTAACGTCGGACGGATGACTGCTGAGCCACACGTGTGGCAGAGGAGATGACCGGATGAAAGTGGCGACGATTGAGACCGCGCGCGGCATCATTCGCCTGGAACTGTTCGCGGACAAGACGCCGAAGACGGTGGGGAATTTCGAGAAGCTGGCCAAGCAGGGCTTCTACAACGGACTGAAATTCCATCGCGTCATCGCAGACTTCATGATCCAGGGCGGGTGTCCGAAAGGAAACGGCACGGGAGGGCCGGGCTACAAGTTCGCCGATGAGTTCCACAAAGATCTCAAACACGACGGGCCCGGCACGCTGTCGATGGCCAATTCAGGGCCCAACACGAATGGCTCTCAGTTCTTCATTACCCACGTCGCCACCCCGTGGCTGGACAACAAACACACGGTCTTCGGGCGGGTCCTCGAGGGACAGGATGTGGTGGATTCCATTCAGCAGGGGGATAAAATGACAGCGGTGACCGTCACGGATGAAGCCGACTGATGACCAGGCCGGCCTGCGCGCGGGACCGGCGTGCGGCGTTCCCGAACCTGGGGGAGTTCGCTATGACTCGTCCATTGTCGCCTCAGCTGCTGCGGACCGTGGTCTTGCTGGCGTCCTGGTGTTCTGTGGCCGGGTTCGCAGGATCGGCCGGCGCCTGCGATACGCCGGTGTACCGGTATGCGATGTATCGCTGGCATCCGGCACCGTACGAGTTGTACTGTTTCCATGACACGCAGCCGGACGCTGAGGCACAGGCCGTTGCAGCGGCTGTCGAGCAGCACGTTGCGGCTGGCGCGGCGCCGGCCAACCTGGCCTTCCTGCCGGTCGATGTGGCGCCGGACGGGCAGTTCCGCGATGGGCCACCGGACATCAAAGAGGCGTGGGACAAACGATCCACTAAGCAGACGCCCTGGTACCTGATTTCCTCCCCGGCGGGTGTGCATCTCTTCGAAGGGTCTGTCTCCGCACATGACATCGCAACACTGATCGATTCACCCGGGCGGCAGGCGGTCGGCCAGTTGCTGGCAGAGGGGCGCGCCGGCGTCTATGTGCTGGTCACCACAGACGACCAGGCCAAGAGCGAGGCGGCCGAGCAGGTGATTCGCGGCGCGATCGACGACGTGGCGGCCGGCAAGGTGCAGCTGTACTCGACCGTGCTGGGGTCGGATGATGACGCGGCTCCCGCGCCCGACATCAACTTCGGGCTGGTCACCGTCGCGCGCGATGACGCGGGCGAGAAGTGGTTCCTCGATTGCCTGCTGGCACTCGAACCGGATCTGCGAAGCGCCACCGAACCGATCGCGTTTCTCGTCTACGGCCGCGGCCGCGCCCTGTTCTCCTCGCTCGGCAAAGGCATCCACCGCGACAACCTGGTTCCGGACATGGAGTTCATTACCGGTGCCTGCTCCTGCATGGTGAAGGAACAGAACCCGGGAGTGGACCTGCTGATGAAGTTCGACTGGGATGCGGTTGCGGACAGTCTCATGCAGCAGTTCGGCAGGGAGGAGGGCAGCCCATACCGGTTCTCCGGCGATGCCTTGTTTCCCGAGCTGATCATACCGGCGGAGGACCCCCTGACATCTTCCGGCGACGACGCTGCGGTGACCACAGCGGCCGAACTCACGGCCCCGGCCACGATGGTGGAAGTTGCCGCGACGTCAGCCGCCGAACTGTCAACGGCCGATGCCATGCCAACCGCGGCATCCCTGGAGGACCCGCCCGTGCAGCAGCTGGCGGTCAACAGCCCGCCTCCCATCGCGTCTGAAGACCACGCCGCCGTCTCCACCGCGAATCCCTGGCGCGCGGTACTGTGGGTGGGAGGTGGTCTGGCCGGCGCACTGGTCATCCTGTTCGGCATCACCTTTCTCATACTGCGGCCACGTTGACAAGGATTGAGATGATCCGACTGGAGAACGTCTCGAAAGTGTATGCCACGCGGCGCGGCGACGTGCGCGCCTTGCAGGATGTGTCCCTGACGGTCGACCGGGGACAGTACGCGGCGATCTGCGGGCCGAGCGGCTGCGGCAAATCGACGCTGCTGTCGTTGATCGGCGGCCTGGCGCTCCCGACGGCCGGCAACATCACGGTCGATGAGATGCTCATTTCGACGGCTTCCTCCGCCGACCGTGCGCGCTTCCGCGCCCAGCACATCGGGTTTGTGTTCCAGTTGTTTCACCTGTTTCCATTCCTGAATGTGCTCGACAATATCATGGTAGCGGCCGCGGAGCCTCGCGATGGCGAGACGCTGGACTACGCGCGGCAACTGGTGGAGCAGTTTGGTCTCCTGGCGCGGTGTCACCACCGGCCGGCGCAGCTGAGCGTCGGCGAACGGCAGCGGGTGGCCATGGCCCGCGCGCTGCTCAACCGGCCCAGCATCCTGATGGCTGATGAGCCGACCGGCAACCTCGATCCGCACAACGCGGCTCTCGTACTCGATGAGATCGATCGATTTCACCGGGCGGGCGGTACGGTCCTGCTGGTCACACACGAGTCACCAGCCGCCGCCCGCGCGCAGACGACCATCTTCCTGCACGAAGGCGGCGTCGCGCGACGAGATTAGCTGGCCAGGAGCACGTTCGAGTACCGCTGCGCGAACCGGCGCTGTCCAATCAAACGCGGCGGCGTTTCGCGGGCACGTCACAGTCCCCCGCTATTGGCCATGCGCGGAACGTCATCGATCGGCCGCGCCACCGTATGCGGCGTGCCTCCAGCTGGCTCCGCGCTGGCGGCGAACAGGTCGAACGGCTCGATCGTGACCGTCTGCAGCACCCCTTGCCGCTCGACCAGCAGTTGCACGGGGCCAGCCGCTTGCGTCACGAGCTGGCCGAACTCCGTGCCGCTGGCGAACTCGCGGCCGTTGACCTGGTAGACGCGATCGAGCGCTGCCAGACCAGCTTGTTCCGCCGCAGAGCCGGGGACGACTCGAGTCAGCATCACCATCGAGGAGGCGGCCCGATCCTGATCCCAGGAGAACCCCAGTCGGACGGGACTGCCGGGCAGCTTCAGCGGCACCAGCAGCGGTTCGCCCTCCCCACGACGCTGGATCACGACCTCGACATTGGAAGGGGCGGCCAGCACCAGCAGGCGGAACTCGTCGCCGTTCGTGATCGCACGCCCGGCGAAACGCAGCAGCCGGTCCCCAATGCGCAGGCCCGCGCGTTCCGCCGCAGACCCGGGAGTGACACGCGTGATCGTCAGCCCGCCAGCGGACGCGTCCGCGCCCCACGACACACCCAGCCGCGGCGGCGCATCCGCCATCCCGCGCTCGAACTGCGCGCGCGACGCAATGGACTCGTACCGCGCAGCGGCCCGGTACTCCGGCCGTGCGTCCGCCTCGGCAAGCGCGTACGCGATGCGGAACATGAGCTGCGAGATCGATCGCATGCCGTCCCGGTCAACCCGCTCCGCATCGTCGCTCGGCCGGTGATAGTCGTCGTGCGTGCCGGTGTGCAGCATCAGGAATGGAATGTCGCGCTCGAAGAACGGATGATGATCTCCATCAGCGTGGACATGCCACATGAAATCCAGCTGCAGGCCGAAGTCGGTATTGTGCTGGCTCACGAGTTTGCGGAGTCCGTCAGCAGAGCGGCTGCCGAACACTTCGACGCGATTGTCGCGAAGTCGGCCGATCATGTCGGCATTAAACGCGAACACGATACCCTCGAACGGCACCGTCGGATAGGCCAGCCAGTGCTTGGACCCCAGCAGTCCTTTCTCTTCGCCGTCCCAGAAGGCGAACAGTATGGAACGGCGTGGCGGCTCGGGCAGCGACTTGAAGGCCTGCATGACTTCCAGCACGCCAGCCGTACCGCTGGCGTTGTCGTCGGCGCCGTTGTGGATCACCCCGGTCGGGCCGAAGCTGTTCTGCGCGGTGCCGTACCCCACGTGATCGTAGTGTCCACCGATCACGATGTACTCCCGCGTCAGTTCCGGGTCGCGCCCCGGAATCAGTCCCAGGATGTTGCGGTAACCCTCGCCAAAGGGCTGGTAGTAGCCGCCGTCCTCGCCCGCCGGTTGCAGGTCGTTGTCCTCCAGCACCTGCACGATGTAATCGCCCGCAGCGCGACCGCCCCGGCTGCCCGCCTCGCGCCCTTCGTACGCGTCGGAGGCCAGGACATCCACATAATGCCCCAGCTCAGTGGAAGTGATCGTATTGAGCGCCGCATGCGCAGCGTTATGCTCAGCGGCGCTGGCCGCAACAGCGCACCAGCTGGCCAGCACGGCTAACGCCGGCACCACAGCCCATCGTGGTACAATACCCATCGAACCAGACTCCAAGTTGCATCATCAATGTTGTATGAAGGTGTCGGCTCGTTGGCAACAACGGGTAGGCCTGCAGATGCCAGGCCCTGGGATAAGCTACAGACGAGACTGGAGCCGCCCTTCGCGGAAATATAGCTCAGCCTCGCCTGCTTGTCTGCCGGGCATCCAGCCACGCGTCACAGCCAGGAGCCGTGTGTTGCCAAATCCACACACGCTGCCCGCAGACCACGCGCGCGCTGCCCGCAACGGTGCCAGAATCCCACGCCCACCGGCCGCCCGATGCGCACTTCCGGCAACGTGCCGACCCTCGCAACTGCCGCGGCAGCCGCTGTGGCCGCTATCACCGTCCCGAGACGCTTCACCGGACTGGAGAAACAGGCAAAGCCAGGTGGTGATGATGCATTACAGGCAACCGCGGAAAATGGCGATGCCAGGCCGACTTTGTGGCTGTCTCCGGCACCGTCTCGTCCCTCAAGCACTCAGACACTCAGACACACTCAGGCACTCAAGCACTCAGGCACTCAGGCACTCAAGCAAACACTTCCACGGTCAGGCCCAGCATCTCGCCGAGGATCTTCAGTTCGCGGGTGTAGTCGCCATAGACCCATTGCAGGTGGTTGCCGTAGACCATCCGCCGCCGCAGGAACTCGTGTGCCTGGTCCGGCGGGGGCTGGATGACAGCTTCCACCGAGCAGCTGAGCAGATCCTCTCCCCAACCACTGGCGCCGACCAGTGTGCCTTTCAGGACCAGCAGCTTCGTCGCGGTCGGATCGACCCGGGCGACCGTGACCGTCTTCTCCGTGTTGTTCATGAAATCGACGACCACCTTCGTGCCCCACCCCTGCTCGACAAACCGCCCGAGCTGGAACGGCACGTCGGGTTGGTCCAGCCCGTTCATCTTCATGCTCGGCGCGCTGTGGTTGATGCGGAACGTACCACCCGGCAGCGCGTCGGCGTTCCCCTGGTGGCACGATTTGTTCGAGACGCTCATCAGCAGGCGCAGCGCCAGGAGGATTCCGAGGTCTGCCTCACACGACGAGGCGATCCCTTCGTTGCCGAACAACGCGTGTTGCAGGCAAGGGACAACCAGCCATTTCTGTGGCAGCAGGCTGGGGCAGAATTCAAAGCAGTCGATCGTGAAGGCATTGCAGCCGTACCGGGCCATCAGGTTCCTCAGGCAGCGGTCGAACATCATGCTGCGCCAGACAAACGACTTGTCGAGAAACAGGTGGTCGGCCTTGCTCACCAGCTCAGCAGCCGCCTGTTCCGCCAGCTGCCCTTGGTCGCGGTCGGCCAACAGGCGGTCCATCTCGGCCGTCAGTTCCCGGTAGTCCACAGTCACCACGGTCACGCCCAGCCGTTTCTGAAGATCGTCGAAATCCCAGACAGTGTCTGGCGAGAAGGGCGGCACGCCGTCGGTGGGGTACAGGATCCGCGTCTGCCGGAACACTTTTCTGGCCCGCAAGAGCGACAGCAGCTTGGTCAGGTCCAGGTCTTCCCCCGCCACGAAGACCTCGTTTCCCTTGGCCAGCGTGTAGCCGGCGATGCTGATGTTCCGGCAGTTCAAGCCGTCCAGCACGATGGGCTTGGAGAACATATTCCCGATCTCGTACGCGCCGCGCGCATTGCCCGCCGAGATGATGAAGAACACATCGGTCTCGGCGCTGTCCGGCGCGAGCTTCGCGACCTGATCCGGCTTGATGACCCAGTCTTCGGAAAACGTCACGTGGACCGGTTCGAGCAACCGGACATCTTCGGTGCGGCCCAGCCCGTTCGCCTTGAGCTGCTGGCACCAGTCCTGGAACCACTTCTCGGCCTGGGCCCGTTCCTGTGCGGGCGCGACCGCCGTGGGGCGGCACGGCCCCTGCCATGCTTCCGAGTGAATCACGTTCGTCAACACAGGCTTCACGTACAGCCGGGTGTCGCGCGGATGCACGCCAACGCGGGCGGCGTCGTCAGCCGGTGAAACAGGTCCAGCTGGTGCGTCAGGTGCCTGCATGCCCTCGGTCACAGCGCCTGCCGCGACCGCGCCAAGACCGCTTGCCAGGAAGACACGTCGTTTCATCAGACCACTCCCATACTTCAGTGCGCACCCCGTGGCTGGCCCGGGGAGCTGGAGCCGAGCACAACGAACACCAGGCGGACAACGCCACCGACCGCCGTCCGCCGGACCGGGGTACCGGCCCGCCCGGCACGGCTGCTATGAACCTAAACCGGCAGGCCACGAAAATCAATGCAGTGCGCGCCCGGCCAGCCACATGCCAGTGTCGCGAGTGCCGTGCACCGAAACTTGTACCGCCATGGCGAACCGGATAACATCGACTCGGCGCGGTCGATCAGCGTGGGCCCGCTGCTCTGGAAACGGGTGGCGAACATGGTCTTTGAGCATTCATCAGGTTGACGCCATCCTGGCCTGCGGCGCAGACACGGTAGAAGCATGGATCCCCTTGAATATTACGGGAGAGAACGATGAATCAAATCAACCGTCGCAGGTTTCTCGGATCGGTGTCACTGTGGGGAGGCGCTGCGGGACTGGCGGTTGTCCAGCCGGCGCAGGTCAGGGGAACGGCCGCCAATTCGCGTCTCAAACTGGGTGTGGTCGGGTGTGGCGGACGAGGCCACTGGATCGCGAACCTGTTCGCGCAGCATGGCGGTTACGAACTCCACGCGGTAGCCGACTATTTTGCCGACGTGGTACAGAACTGCGGCGAGCAGTTGCAGGTCGATCCGGCGCGCCGCTTCTCCGGCCTGGCCGGTTACCAGGCACTGATGGAGAGCGGAATTGACGCGGTGGCACTCGAGACGCCCCCCTACTGTTTCCCGCAGCACGTGCGACGGGCAGTGGAGTCTGGCCTGCACGTATTCATGGCCAAACCGGTCGCCGTGGACGTGCCCGGTACTCTGGAAATCGCACGCTGGGGACGCCAGGCAGGACAGCAGGGACAGTGCTTCCTGGTCGACTACCAGATTCCGACCGACCCGCTGAATCAGGAGGTGGTGCGCCGGATTCGCGACGGCGCGATCGGACCGCTCCTGATGGTCCGCACACACTACCTGGCCGGAACGTTCAGCGATCCGCCTCTGACCGAGTCAGTTGAAAGCCGCTTGCGCAACCTGGTGTGGGTCAACGACACGGCGTTGGGGGGCGGCTATCACGTCAACGCCTGCATACATGGTGTCGACGGCGGACTGTGGCTGCTCGACCAACAACCGATCGCCGCCACCGGCGTCTCGCGCATCGGGCGCTCTGACCCTCACGGTGACAGCCACGACATGTTTTCGATCTGTTTCGAGTTCGCCGACGGGACGTTCATGAATCATGTCGGCTCGCACCTGAATTCGGTCTTCGACGTGCGGTGCGTGGCGTACGGCCAGGCCGGGAATGCTGAAATCGGTTATACCGGCACAGCACAACTCAACGGCGAATCCGCGTACGAGGGGGGGCAGATCGAGAATCTGTATCAGGCCGGCGCGGTGCGGAACATCGCCCGCTTCCACGACGCGATCCAGTCCGGTGACGCGTCGAACACCACGCTTGCTCCAGCGCTCCGCAGCGCGCTGGCCACCATCCTCGGTCGCGAGGCTGCGGCACGCCGGACACGGCTGACCATGGAGGAACTGATGCGGGAAAACCGATCGATCCCCGCTGACTTGAGCGGCCTGGCGCTGGACGCACGACTGCCAGGGCAGGTGCATGGCATTTGACGCCCAGGGCAACGGAATCGCCCGGGCGACTCGTTTTCGCAGATCAGAAAGAGTCCTGTCGTGAGACAACTGGCAATCATCGGATTCGCAGTCTGGTTCGCAGTCTGGGCAGTGTTCCCGGGCGAAGTGAGCGGAGCTGCACCCCACGTCGACCGGCACCTGGAACTTGTGTTTGCCTGTCGTGCAGACAACGATTTGTACCAGGTTCTTACAGCAGATGGTGGAACGTATCCACGGTTTGATAGCGCGGCCCAGGCGATCGCGGACGCACCCGATGGCTGCGGCGTGCTGATCATGGCAGATGAGTACCCGGACAAGACCACCCTGCTGGACAACGCCTTGTTCGAAACGGCGGCCGGCAAACGCCTGCGGCTGTATGTCGAGTATCCTGCGACACTGCCGAAGATGGAAGTAGCACCCCCCAGGGAAATCGCTCACGGGCGCGGCGTCGCAACGTCCGATGTGTTTGGGAGCGCATTTCCAAGACTGGGGGTGACCGAGATTCACGGTTGTCGTTTCGTACCGGTCACGGCGGATGCGCCCTTGATCGTCATCGCCAAAGTCGCTGGTTACAATACCGCGGTGTTTGGTCTGCCGCAGGAGAATGTCTTCCCCATTCTATTTTCGCATCCGCAAGGTGACCTGCTCGTGGCCACCACCAAGCTAAGCCAGTTCGTTTCCGGCCGTTACGCACCATACCGCGCGTGGCAGGCAATCTGGCGGGAGATACTCCATCGACTGTGTCCCGAAGCCGAGATACCCGCACTTCAATGGACGCCCACCGTGTGCCCGCGGTTCAGCGCGGACGAGATCTTGCCCCAGGACGCCGAACTGCAGGCATTCCAGACAGGAATCGAGTGGTTTCGCCGTTCCCGGATGTTGATCCATCCCGGCTGGCAACAGAAATACGAAGATGCCGGCAAGTATCCCTCCGTGGCCCCCAAGCCTCAGCTGGACTGGCCAGTCGGTGACGGTAGCTTGGGGGTGCTGGAAGGTTTCGCTTCGGCGATTGACTGCCAGGGCCAACAGAAGGCTCGTTGGATGCGGCGCGCGGACTGTATCGCGGAAACCGCTATGGCGTTCGCCTTTGCTGCCGTCATCAACCACGACCGGCAATCGCAGGCGATCGCGGAGAATCTGCTTGATTACCTGTGTTTTCATTCGCCCATGTGTACAGGTCCGAGAACCGACCCGAACAGTCCGTCGTTTGGCTTCATCGGCTGGCTGGACCGTGCGGACTTCAACAATGACGGAGTGAATGGCTTCGATGTTTATTTCGGGGATGAGAACGCTCGAACCTTGTTGGGTATGATCACAACGGCTGCGCTGCTCAAATCCGACCGCTGGAACAAGACCATTGCACAAGCCTGCCTGGCCAATCTGCGGACCCAGGGACCGAATGGATTCCGCGACGTCATTATCGACGCCACACTTCAGGCCAATGGCTGGCAGCATTACTGGAACAAGCAGTCCCCGCCCGAAGGCCAGTCACACTATCTGTGGGCCTGTTATCTCTGGGCGTACAAGCAGACCGGCTATGCGCCGTTCCTGGAGCGGGGCAAGGCGGGCATCGCCACCTGCATGCGTGGTTACGCGAACGGTAAATCATCTACAGGAGGCGATGCGCGAAGACTGATGTTGCCGTTGGCCTGGCTCGTCCGCATCGAGGACACTCCGGAACATCGTGGCTGGCTCCACAAGGTGGCTTCCGATTGGTTTGCGAACCAGCATCCGAGCGGCGGCTTGCGAGCGGCTCTCTTCGGCGGGTCGGCAACGGTCTCCAACGAAGACTACGGAACCAAAGAAACGGCCGTCGTCCAGGATGATGGCGACCCGGCGGCCGATCTGCTCTATATCTGCAATTTCGCTTTGCTGCATTTCCACGAAGCGGCGGCGGCCACCGGCGACCGTTCCTATTCACACGCGGAAGATCGACTCGCGCAGTTTCTCTGCCGGGTACAGATCCAATCGGACCAACACCAGGAACTGGACGGCGGATGGTTCCGGTGTTTTGATCTTGACACATGGGAATACTGGGCCAGTGGCGCCGATTGGGACTGGGGGCCCTGGTGTATCGAGACCGGCTGGACTCAAACCTGGATCACCTCCATGCTGGCCATGCGACAGCTAAACCGGTCGCTCTGGGATGTGATCGCCGAGAGCCGCATCAAGACCGATTTTGACGCTCTCATTCCGGTAATGATGCCGGACGATATGCTCCGTACGCAGTAGGCAGTCCACCTTTGCTCGAGGAGCAGTACGCCGGAAAAGGGCCGGTACCGCATTCCGTTTCGAGGGGCGCTGTCCGAGGGCTCAACAGAGTACAAGTGCGAAGTGGCTCACCGGCGGAACAAATGTCAAAGCCGGCACCAGGGCCGTTTCTTCGGGCCTTTCACCACGCCAGGCGCCACCCGTGGACACGTGCCCGAGAACATGCCGGTCGAGCCACAGACGCCGCGCTGAATCGGCGGCCTCCGAGACCGAGACCGAAAGCAGCCGCGGCGGGGCATCCGGGGACCCAGTCGCCCCGGCCGGCAATGCGCGGCTTGCGGCAGGCCCGGACAGCGCCGCCTGAAGTCGTATGCGACGCTGATGTGAACTTGGTCCGATTCCGCCGACCTTGACGGCACGGCCATTCGAGTTTTTGTAACGGAGGACAACTCGTGCCTGTAATCCTTTCAAAACGGCGTGCTGCACGGGCATTGGATTGACGTAGCCCGCTCTCATCTAAGGGCAAGGGTGACAAGACCTTCGGACGATCCTTTCAGGTTCCGATGCCGGACGGCACGAGCTTTGCTAGTTACCGAGACAGGAGCAAATCGCACTTCTAGTTCATGGAGGACACTATGACGCGAAAACAAACCGATGGACTAGTCCTTTGGATGCGTGTTCGGAGTATCCCGCAACGCCGTTCCCAGCGAGTCACGTATGCCCCGCACGTCACCGAAGTGCTGCGACAGCAAGTGAGACGGTTCACCCTCCACCGGAGGACCGGGCATATTCCCGATTTCCTTAGCGGAATTGAACTGCGATCTTACGGGAGAGGCGTGCGGTCCCCGGGCTGAAATCGCTGTTCTCGGGATATCGACTCAATTCAGAAGTCGTCGGGCCAAGCGCAATACCGTTGAAATCGGCGCATACAACAGCCTCCTGCGAAGTAATGGCGGACCGTGACTGCCATGCAAGCAAGGAGGCTGTTGTATGTGGCAAGGATGTTGTGTTGCTCCCCGAAAGGAGTCCTCTTCCTGGCAGCAGCACTCTCTTTGTCTCTTGGCGTAACCCATTTGCGGTCGTATGCAACACTGGAGTCAATTCTACCGGGACTGGCCGATGATCGGTAGAATGTACGTCGTAGCCGCCGACGGACTGAAGTACAAGACAGGAAGAAGCTGAGCCGTGAAAGACCATCACCGATGATCCTGCACTGCGACATGGATGCCTTCTACGCTTCGGTCGAGGAGCGAGACTGCCCGGCGTTGGTCGGCCATCCCGTGATCGTCGGCGGTTCGCCTGAAAAACGAGGTGTGGTGGCAGCCGCCAACTACGTGGCACGAGAATATGGCGTCCACAGTGCAATGGCCGCCGTCACCGCCAGGCGGCTCTGTCCCCAGGGCATCTTCTTGCCTGCACGCATCCACTACTACTCGGAGGTTTCCAGCCAGATCCAGACGATCTTCGAACGATTCACACCGCTGGTCGAGCCTCTGTCGCTGGACGAAGCGTTTCTGGATGTGACCGGCAGTGAGCAGCTTTTCGGGTCAGCAGTCGAGATTGGTCGGCAAATCAAACAGGCGGTTCGCGAGGAGACCCGACTGGTAGTGTCGGTCGGCATAGCACCCAACAAGTTCCTCGCGAAGATTGCCAGTGATCTCAGGAAACCGGATGGCTTTGTCGTGGTGGAGCCTGATCGGATTCAGGCGTTCCTCGATCCCCTGCCGGTGGAGCGTCTGTGGGGCGTTGGCCGTCAGGGCAGCAAGGTGTTTCAGCGGTTGGGGATTCGCACTATCGGTCACCTTCGGCAATGGCCGATGGACACGCTCGCCGCTCACTTTGGTTCACAGGGCGAGCACCTCTGGCAGTTGGCCCACGGGATCGATGATCGCCCCGTGGTGCCCGAACAGGAGGCGAAATCACTCTCTCACGAGACAACCTTTGAACAGGATATTAATGATCAGGAGGTGCTGCGAGCCTGGCTGTTGGACTTGACCGAGCAGGTGGCGTGGCGACTCCGGCGGCACAAATTGCGAGGCCGGGTGGTCCAACTCAAAGTGCGTTTTGCTGATTTTTCCACCATCACCCGCTCACAGACATTACCGGAACCCACGGACATTACCGACGAACTGTGGCAGATTGTGGACAAGGTCTTCTGCGAGCGTCTTCCGGCTGGCCACCTTCCCGTGCGATTGCTGGGAATGGGCGTAAGTGGTCTGGAAACACCCGATCTCCGACAAGGACTGCTATTCGACCAGGAGGAGCGGCAGCGGCACGCTGGGTTGGATGCGGCGGCCGACCAGATTCGAGAACGGTTCGGCGCTTCCGCATTGCGGCGCGCGACTTCATTGCCGCACCACAGAAGACCACGGTAAGATGGTGATGACACAATCGGTCGTTTGCGGCATCGTTGCACGCATTGCCGCAGGTATTTCAACGCGGACATGTCCGACTATGCCCTGCCCAAAGCACATTACACCCACCGCGTCGTTGCGTTGGCTGTCCGACTCGTTGTGGAGGACGGCTTGCCCTATCAAGCTGCCAGGTGGCACCTATGGCGCGATCACCGCGTATTCGTTCCCTATGCTACCATCCAGAACTGGGTGGAGGCCGAGGGAAAAAAGAGCCGCCGCACAAATGAACGCCGACCACCTCGATTGGGCCCTGGCTGATTTCACGGCTCGTAACCGTTCACGGATTTCGGGTGGTTTTCGCGCGGCAGTGGCAGAGCACGAGCGCAGCACGTAGTCGTGTTTACCATCGACAATAAGGACCAGGAAGCCACTGCGGCATGAATGAGCGTTCAAGAT
>JAAYDI010000068.1 GCA_012729315.1 Planctomycetaceae bacterium | reverse complement strand
GCGAAACACCGCCGACACTGCCACATCTGTGTCACACGGGAGACCGTTCGACCCGCTGTTTCCCGCCTCGTGGCCGTGCTCCGCACACTGGGCGACGCCCTGCGTGCTTTCGACAGAGATGACACACCTCTGACAGCCCCACGCCCGAATCGTTACTTTTTCCAGATATATAGAGTGCGCTGGCCGACGCGCTCTCCACGGCTTACTCAGGGCCCTTCCCGGTGCTGGCCTGGTGGCTCTGCTTGCGGCTCAGTTCTCTGTTCCCTGTGGACAGATACCCGTGAATCTGTGAATCTCGAAGGGGGACACCGCTGAAAAACCAGCAGGGACGCCCGCGCGCCAGAACGTCCGTTAGAACGAACGGTGAACGATCCCCTGTGATGCGTTTCGAGAGTCGTATTCAAGAATGTCGCCAGCGAATCCGTCACCGACACACCAGATGCGGTAGTGCTGTGGATCGGAGTGATCTCGTTCATACTGGAACCTTGTTTGGCGACCTACGGGAGACATGGCCGTGCCGAGCCGATCCATAAGCTGCCTTTCGTCGGGTGGCACCTGACCCGTTTGTGCGCGAATCGCCTCAATATCTGCGACCAGAGCCATCATCGAGTTCTGAGTCCGCTCGATCCAACGCTCTTGACGCCCGTTCTCAACCACAATGCCGGCTAAACAGACAGCCAGGGGCAAGAGGAGCACAACGACGGCACACGCAGCACGGCGATGCCATCGACGTGCTTCGGAAAGACTTGACACGACGAAAGCGACGGCACTCAAGAGCGAGACGCCACACCCAATGACCGAGAACCCCATAGCGGCCATGATGTTTCGAGACGCAAACGAATACCCTGCGATGGCCGCCGCGATTGTACATATCGACAGCCCCAGGATGCCAAGTCCGTACAAGCAGCGTCCACCAAACCAGCCAAGGCAGTGCGACCAGCACTTTCTCGATATCTCGTCATTCATATCAGCCCATCGCTTCCGACAATCAGTCGCCAAGATGCAGCGCCAGGAAGCCGAGGCGGCAGAAGACGCCTCGGCTTCTTTGAGAAGCCCTCCTGACTAATTCAGTCGCGTCCTCCTCCCGGCACGAAAAAATCTCCATCGTCAATTTTTTTCAAGCAACACTTCGCAATGGAAGCCGCATCTCCAGCGGCCGTACCACCTCTGGCGTTGTCACCGGTGCATCCAGCACACTGTCGTCCTGCCTGGTTGTTGTAGTTTCCGATGTTGCGATTCTGGTCGGAATGGCCTTGACACCACGTCTGATACCTCTCACGAGCACCGCCGATACATCCTGCGCAGTTACAGCCTTCCTTGACGGCAAGGTAGGCCGAAGTGAAGCAATGACGCAACACGATGTTCACACCACTGGTGCGGTCGCTGTTCACGCCATCTGCAAATTGCAGTCCAAGCCTTGCAGCCTCGTTGGCGGAGTCGCCGACGCCGCTCGACCATCGACAGGATGCACAGCAGGAATGTGCTACGAACACATTTAACGATTCAAGGCAATAAGGAGTCCACCAAGCCTTCCCTGTGGGGTCCGTGGCGTTCGTCGGGCTGTTGCCGACATACCGATACAGGTTGAAATCCCTGGCCTTATATACCAATGGATCCCTGCTGCGGAACCTCCCCAACTGAGCGCTCAAGAAGCGGGCCCAAGTGTAGTTGCAGTGGCTCGCGAACGGACGCGGGGGCGCGCGGAGCGGGATTTCCCGGGGTTTCGGCGCTGCGGCGCTCAGGTGGCAGCCGCCCTTCGCATCTCGCGCGCGCCCGCGCGCGGAAGCGTGTTGACATGTCAAAGAACTGCCTGAAATTGTACTGACGACGGGGACCCGATGTAAAGCGATTTCTTGTGGGGACCCGGCGGGCGGCGCGGCACGGGTGCCCGAGAGGTGGCCGTGCCACGCGCCAGGAAGTGCGGCCCGCCCGCGGCAGCTCAGGCGATCGGCACCCAGAGGAGGTCTTGGTCATCGT
>JAAYDI010000067.1 GCA_012729315.1 Planctomycetaceae bacterium | reverse complement strand
GTGCTCTGGCGTTTCGGCTATCGGGACTGGCAGCGCGAGGGGGGTGAACCGACCTTGTTTCCCTTGGAACGGACGTTGGGGTTGCTGGGCGGCGCGACTCCGGCCTTGACCTCGGCCGTGGGGCGGTGCTTCGCCGACGCGGGCGCCACCTCTTGGACGCTCTGTGGGCGGCACGATACCATGAGTGCACGTTGATGCTTCGCTTCACCCACGGACCTGCCACCGGTAGTACAGCCATGTTGATCTGTGACGGACATCTCGACCTGGCGATGAACGCCCTCGAGTGGAATCGTGATCTGACACGCTCGCTGGACGAAGTCCGCCAGCGCGAGCGGAACCTGACCGATAAGCCTGATCGGGGGCAGAACGTGCTCACGTTCGGCGAAATGCGCACGGGGCAGATCGGCCTGTGCGTCGCCACACAAATCGCCCGCTACGTCGAGCCGGGGAGCAGCCTGCCGGGCTGGAACAGTCCCGACATCGCGTGGGCCGTCACGCAGGGGCAACTGGCCTGGTATCGCGCCATGGAGGATGCCGGCCACCTGGTGCAGATTGTCGACCGGGACAGCCTGACGCGGCACGTCGCCCTCTGGCAGGATGCCCCCTCCGATCACGCTCCGATCGGTTACATTCTGAGCCTCGAAGGCGCTGACTCTCTTTTGTCACCTGCTCATGTCGAGCGGGCGTATGGATATGGGCTGCGGGCGATTGGCCCGGCGCACTACGGGCCCGGTCGGTATGCGCCGGGCACCGGCGCCAGCGGCGGACTGGCGCCGCTCGGGCGCGATCTGCTGCGACAGATGCGGCAGCTCAACATGATCCTCGATTGCACTCACCTGACGGACGAAGCGTTCTGGGAGGCCCTCGAATTGTTCGACGGGCCCGTGTGGGCCAGCCACAACAACTGCCGCGCGCTGGTGCCCGGCAGCCGCCAGTTCAGCGATGATCAGATCCGGGCCCTGATCGCGCGCGACGCCGTGATCGGCGTGGCCTGCGATGCCTGGATGCTGTATCCGAACTGGATTCCAGGCACGACGACTCCGGCATCGGCGGACGTGCGAATCGAACACTGTGCCGATCATATCGACCACATCTGCCAGCTCTCCGGGAACACGCGGCACTCTGCCATCGGCTCCGATCTGGACGGCGGATATGGCCGCGAGCAGTGCCCGCGCGATCTGGACTCGATCGCGGACCTGCAGCGACTGGCCGGGATACTCGCCCAGCGCGGCTACAACCAGGCGGATGTGGAGTCCATCCTGCACGGCAACTGGGTGCGGCAGCTCATGAAGATCCTGTCGTGACCGGCAGCCGCGCCGCAATTCGGCCGGATGCGTCAGCGGACCAGGCGGCGGAAGGCGTCTTGTTGCTGGGCACACTCCAGCCGTTGTGCGACCGTGTGGGACGCCAGCGCATCGCGAATGACCGTAAAGGACTCGCGAGCTGCCTCGCTGGTCTGCGCCAGTTCGGCGTCCCCCTGCGCGGCGTTGAGGTAGAAGGCGGCATAGCCGTGGCAGCCGCGCTTGGCCATCTCCTGGATGTACAACGTGATCACCTGGCTCTTGAGCTGCGGGTCGGCGATACCGAACTCCAGGTGCGGGTGCACGTCGACGCCCGTGCACTGCACATCCAGCCCGACTTCGGCGGCCACATCGTTTAAGCGGGACTTCAACGCCTGGCCAAAACGCCACAACTGGCCCGGCACGTCGCGCCGGCGAACTTCACGCAGCGTGGTAAGCGCCGCGCGCAGGCCGATCGTGTCGCTCCAGTAGGTGCTGGAGATGAACATCCGCGCAGCAGGCTCCATCACCGCACGCCGACCTACCACTGCCGCCATCGGATAGCCGTTGGAGAGCGATTTGGCGAACACCGCCATGTCCGGTGTGACCCCCAGATACTGCTGCGCACCACCCGTACTGAAACGCAGTCCCGACGACACTTCGTCGAAGATCAAGACCGCACCGTGCGCGCGGGCCAGGTCGGCTACCCCTGCCAGGTAGCCGGCGGGCGGGAGTTCGGAACGGAGCGGCTCCATGATGATCGCAGCCACCTCGCCACGATGCTGTTCCAGCTGGTCACTCAACGCCGCGAGATTGCCGCTGGGGAACGGCAACACGGTCCCCGCCAGCGCGCGCGGCACGCCGATCGGGTCGATGCCGGGGAACAGATGCGCGTTGAGATTGGCATCCTCCGCCAGATTCGCTGCCAGATACCAGTCGTGCCAGCCGTGATAGCCGCAGAACAACACCTTGTCCCGCCCCGTCACGCCGCGCGCGATTCGCACGGCGATCGCACACGCCTCGCCGCCGCATTTGGCATAGCGGACCATCTCGGCACACGGAATCGCCGCACACAGTTCCTCCGCCAGTTCAATTTCCAGTTCGTGATTGACTGAGTAGATGGTGCCCTGCGCCAACTGCGCCCGCACTGCGTCGTCCACCACCGGATCGGCGTAGCCCAGCAGAATCGCGCCGATGCCGCTGATCCAGTCGATGTATTCGAAGCCATCGACATCCCAGAACCGCGCCCCCTGGGCGCGCGCGGCGTAGATCGGCGATACGCCATAAGCGACTCGCGTCGGCCGGCGACTGATCAGCTGCGTCGCGCCGGGGATCAGTTGTGTGGCACGCGCGTAGAGCGCCATCGACTGGGGCACACGTGTAGGATGCGGCGGTTGGGGCATGGAGACTCCTTCACAAATGGGGGCGGCGCGGACGCCTGCCCGCGGCCACGGGTGCGGCGCGCGGTTCACCAGGCGGTCCAGCCACCGTCGATAATCAGGTTCTGTCCCGTCATGTAGCTGCTCGCGTCCGACGCCAGGAACACGATGGCGCCTTTCAGCTCGTGCGGCCGGCCCATCCGCCCCATGGGCGATTTCGTGCTGAGCCGCTCGGCCAGCCCGGCGGGCGCCTGGTCGCTGGGAAACGGTCCGGGGCTGAGACAGTTCACACGCACCGCGTCGCGGGCCCAGTACACCGCCAGGTGCCGCGTCAGGTGCACGATCCCGCCCTTGAGCGCATGGTAGGCGGCCGGGCTCGCCGGGCAGATCCCCGCGTACGCGTCCGGGTAGGAGCCGACGACGCCGTACATCGAGCCGAGCAGGATGATGCTGGCCGGCCGCTGGGCCGCCACGGCGTGGTTCCGCACCTGCCGCGCCAGCAGGAAGTAGCCGGTCAGATTGGCCAGCTGGCGCTGAAACTCCGCGCCTGTGACCGTCGACCAGTCGGCGGCCACCGCCGCGTTGCCGTTGTTGACCAGGATGTCAATCTGTCCGGCCTGCGCCACCGCCTCCGCGAACCCCTCCGCCAGCGACGATTCGTCCAGGTAGTCGAGGCACACGGCCAGGTGGCGCCCCGCCTGCGGGCCGCCGAGTTCCTCCGCGACCGCAAGCGCCTGGTCCCGATGGCGGCTCGACACGATGACTCGGGCACCGGCCTCAGCCAGCGCTGCGGCCTGCGCACGCCCCAGGTAACCGCGCGCCCCGGTGATCAGCGCTGTGCGGCCGCTCAGATCGAACAGCTGCTCAACGGTAGGTGAATCGGCATCGGGTGTAGTCATGTCGCAACCTCTGTAATGGTGTGTGTCAGGTGTGGTGTGCATCCGGGCGGAGGTCTGTCGGTACCCCCTCCGAGCCGGAGCCCGCGGTGGGCCACAAAGACGGTGTCAGGATTGTCTCGGGGAGCGCGGGAACTGCCCGCTCGACTGCGCGCAACAGATCGTCCGGCAGCGGGCCACGCGCGACAATCGCCAGGTTGGCCTGCAGCTGTGCGACCGTCTCGACACCGGTCAGTACACAGGTCACTCCCGGCTGGGCCAGCATGAATCGCAGGGCGAGTTCGGCCAGCGGCATGCCGGCGGCACGGGCCAGCGAGGTCAAGTGCCGCCGCACCGGGATGACCGCGCGCAGCGCCGCGGGCATCTCCGCCTCGGGCATCAGCAACAGGCCCTGCAGGTAGACGCTCCGGATGAACACGGCCACTCCCCTGGCCGCGGCCGCCGCGAACACGCCGCTGCGCTGGTGCCGGCAATCGAGCACGCTGGCCGGGAGCTGGAGCGCCGCCACGTTCGCCGCCGTGACGAACTCAGCGGCCGGACCGGGACGGTTATCACACGACACGCCCGCGTAACGCAGCCAACCCCGGTCGGCAAGTCCGGCCAGCACATCGCTGTAGATGGCGTTCGGCTCCCGGTGAAACAGCACCACCGGCAGGCAGTCGCGCTGCAGCCGCTGCCGCGAATCGGCTACCGACTGTTCGATCGCGCGCGACGCCAGCGCCCGGTCGGCCTGTTCGTCCGGGGTGAGCGGGCGTACCTTCGTCACCACGAAAGCCGATTCCGCCAGCTGGAGTTCGCGTAGCGCGCGGCCCAGCACCGCTTCGCTGGTCCCGTACGCGGCGGCCGTGTCAAAACAGTTGACTCCCCCCTCCGCGGCAGCCGCCACGATCGACCGGACTTCCTGGTAGGTGGGCTGCCCCGTGCGGTTGGCCACACCATAGGGCATACCGAACTGCACCGTGCCCAGCATCAACCGCGACAGTCGATAGTCATTCCAGGTCGTGACGATCATGCGGCATCACCCCGCGCGCTCCACTTCCGCGGCCAGCGCAGCGAGGCGGTTTTCGAACGTGAAACCGAGCGCTGCGAAACGTTCTTGGATCAGCTCCATGCCCTGCTTGACCATGATGATGTCGGCGCCGTGGCAGAGGAATTTCGCCCCCAGGTCCAGCAGCTGCTGCATGTGCTCCGGACTGCCGCTGACGGTGCCCCACCACTTGCCGGCCCGCCGGGCCGCCGCCGCCACGCGCCGGTAGGCGTCGGCGATCAGCGGATGATCGAACTGATACGGAATGCCGGCAATCGTGCTCAGGTCCCCGGGTCCGATCATCAGCACGTCCACGCCCGGCACCTGCGCGATGGCATCGGCGGCGTCGAGCGCTGCGGGAGATTCCAGCTGGGTGATGAGCAGCGTGTGCTCGTTGGCCGCCTTCAGGTAGGGGGGGATGGGGACCGCGCAGTAGGGATTGTCCCCGTTGGCCCCGTCCACGCCGCGTTCTCCCTGCGGGGCGAACTTCGCCCAGCGGACCAGTTCCGCCGCCTCCTCGGCCGACTCGCACCGCGGATACATGATCCCCTGCGCACCGGCCTCCAGCAGCCGCCCGGTGCGCATGAACTCGCCCTTGGCCGGCCGCGCGATCACGTCCGAGACGCCCACCCGCGCAGCGCGCATCAACGTGGCGGCCGTCTCGTCGCTGGTGGCGTGGTGTTCGAGGTCGAGCCAGATCCCGTCAAAACCCAGCAGGCTCACCAGTTCGTAGACGCTCGGATCGATGAAGTGACAACAGGTAATCAACACGGCGTCGCCGTTGCGCAGCTTCGCCTTGACACGGCTGAATCGCATGCTGTTCCGCCTTTCTCGCGCAGCACCATCCACTCATTCCACCGGGAACTCGGCGTCCAGCCACTCCTTGACCATCCAGGTGTGGCGGCGTTGGCGTTGTTCCCAGGCACGTATCTCTTCCGCCGTATACTCGTAGAAACCGCGGCCGTTCACAATCCCACGCGCATCCTGGTCGGCCAGGTTCGCCAGCGCCGGCGGGATGGCCGCGTCGTGGCACAGCGTCGGGAGCACCCGCTCCATGCTGCGGGCGTACAGGGCCGGTCCGCCTGTCAAGTCGATCCAGCGAAACGGCCCGCAGCAGGCCGCCCACAGACCCAGGGTGTTCCGCACGCTGCGGTCGATCGTCGCGCAGTCGGCGACGCCCAGTTCGACCAGGTGCAGCGCCTCGCGGTAGAGCGCGTAGCCCAAGCGGTTCACGATGAACCCCGGAATGTCCTGCTGGCAGATGGTCGGGTCTTTGCCCAGGCGGCGCGCCAGCTCCTCCGTGCGGCGGAGCGTCTCGTCGGAGGTCTGCTCGCCGCGGATCAGCTCCAGGAACCGCGTGGCGTGCGCCGGTTCGGCCCAGTGCATGCCGACAAACCGCGCGGGGTGCTGGCGGGTCTGCTGCAGCACGCTGATCGGAATCGCCGACGTGTTGCTGGCGATCACCGCGTCACACGCCACCACCCGCTCGAGCTCGTCAAACACCGACTGCTTCACCGCCAGATCGTCGGAGACGCTTTCGATGACCAGGCCACAGGGCGCCAGCGGCTCCCAGGTGGTGACCTGCTCCAGCCGCTCCCGGCACCGTGCCGTCAGGTCGGGGGGCGCCACGCCGCGCTCGATCAGTTCGCCCAGCATCTGCTCGATGATCGGCAGCGCCTGCGCATGCCTGTCTGCCGTGCGTGCGACGGCCACGACCTGGTGACCGCGCTCGAGCAGGCAGGCCGTGATGCCGCGGCCGAGCAATCCCATCCCGACAACACCAATCGGCACGCTCATGACCCGTGTTCCCCTGCGCCCCGCCGCGCTGCGGCAGGATCTACCATGTGTTCTTGTTGCTTGTCGTTTGCGGCCTGTGTGGTTCGCAGCCGGGCGGCGGGCGACGCGGCATTCAGGCCAGCTTCCCGGAGGCTTCGATCGGCCAGATCTCGACCACGCGCCCCTGCTCGTGGACGACCAGCTCGCGGTGCAGGTTGCACGTGGTGCAGGCATGACTGGGAATCAACTGCAGCGCCTGCCCGATGGGCCAGCCCGGCGCGCGCCGCACGACGACGTGCTCCTCCGCGAGGAAGAACGGGATCTCCACGTCCGGGAAATCGCGGATCGCCGGCACCCCGAACTCGCCGCCGGCCCCTTTGACGCCGACGTCCAGCACGGCCCGGTCCGGGGCCGGGCGACTGATGACCCGGGCGAGCACCGACAAGGCGATCTCGAATTCGGGCACCAGCTGATGGTAATGCCGGTCCATCGTGGCGTAGGTGCCGGCCTGGACCTCGTCCACTCCCTCCAGCGTGCCGGTGCTGTCGTACGTCGCGCTCGAACAACCGCTCACGCACGCGACGGAGATGCCCGCCTGGGCCAGCAGGTGGCGCGTATCGAGCGCCTGCTGCATGGCGGCCCGCGCGCGCAGGGCCCGCTCTGCGCGGTCGAGCGTATTGACGACGTGTCCCTCATACGCCTGCAGGCCGGCGAAACGCACGCCGGGCAGCGCGGTCACGCGTCGGGCGAGTTCCACCGCCGGCGCGCCGGGGGCGACGCCGCAGCGCCCCATGCCGATGTCCACTTCGACCAGCAGGTGGACCAGCGCGCCGGCAGCGGTGGCCGCCGCCGAGATCGCCGCCGCCTGGTCCGGGTGGTCGACGGCCACGCTGATGCGTGCGCGCTGCGCGAGTTGTACCAGGCGGTTCACCTTGCCGCTGCCGACCACCTGGTTGGCGATCAGGACGTCGCGGACGCCCTGGTCGACGAGCACTTCCGCCTCGCTGAGCTTGGCGCAGGTCATGCCGACCGCTCCGGCGGCCAGCTGCCGCCGGGCCAGCGTGACGCATTTGTGGTTCTTAAAATGCGGGCGCAGCTGCGCCGGGCGGCCGCGGAAGAAGGCGGCCAGCTGTGCCACGTTCCGATCGCTCGCGGCGCGGTCCAGCAGCAGTACCGGGGTGTCCAGTTCGGCCAGCGGTTGGCCGATGCGCGGATCACCGCTGTCGCGGGCGTCTACTCCGGCCATGATGTCTTCTCCGTCGCCAGCGAGTACAGGATGGACTTCGAGTTGGTGTATTCGTGCACGGTCTCCGCGAACCCCAACTCCGCCCCGATGCCGCTCAGCTTGTAGCCAAACACCGGGACGTTCGGACGCAAGGCGCCGCCACCGTTGACGGCGATCCGCCCGGCACGCAGCTGGCGCGCGACATGCAGCGCGCGGCCACCGTCGGCAGTCCAGATGTTCGCCATCAGCCCGAACTCGCAGTCGTTGGCCAGGCGGACAGCGTCGTCTGTGTCGCGGAAAGTCAGCACGCTCAGCACCGGCCCGAACACCTCCTGACGCGCGATCGTCATGTCCGGCGTCACGCCGTCGAAGATCGTCGGCGGATAGAAACAGTTCTGCGGGTCGTCGCTCACCGGGCCCGACAGCACGCACCGCGCTCCCTCCTGCTGCGCCTGCTCCACACACCGCCGCACATGCGCACAGTGCAGCGGCGTGGCCAGACAGCCGAGATGATTCTGCGGATCGGTCGGATCCCCCTGCCGCAGCGTCTGGGCTTTGGCCACGATCCGCTGCAGCAGTTCGTCATGCTGGTCGCGCTGGACCAGCAGCCGCGAGGCCGCCACGCAGACCTGACCCAGATGGAAGAAGATCCCCGTGATCACGCCGTTGACGACGTGGTCGAGCGGCGCATCGGGAAACACGATGCTCGGCGACTTCCCGCCCAGCTCCAGCATCACCCCCTTCATGCCGATCTTGGCCGCCTCCAGCATCTCCACACCGGTCTGATGCCGCCCTGTGAACGTGATCTTATCCACCCCCGGATGACGCACCAGCGCCGCCCCGGTCTCAGCCCCCGCCCCGTGGATCACGTTCACGACGCCCGGCGGGAAGCCAACTTCATCGGTCAGCCGGGCCAGCATCAGCGCCGAGAGCGGCGCGACCTCCGACGGCTTGAGGACAACCGTGTTGCCGCACGCCAGGATCGGCGCAAGCTTGATGGCCGCGTTCGTCAGCGGGAAGTTCCACGGCACGATGGCCGCAATGACCCCCATCGGTTCGCGAAACTGCATCGTGACGTTGTCCGGCAGCGTGCCGTAGCAGCTCCCGGCAATCTTGTCGGCCAGTCCGGCATAGCTCTCGAACAGATCCGCCGCACAAGGCACGTCGAAGCCGCGCGTGTCACGGATCGGTTTGCCGATGTTGCGCGTGTCGGTCATCGCGAGCTCGTCGAGCTCAGCGCGGATGCGATCCGCCAGACGCCGCAGCAGGCGGCCGCGTTCCAGCGGATCCAGACGCGGCCACGGGCCGTCATCGAACGCCCGCCGCGCCGCACCCACCGCCCGATCCACATCCTCGGCCGCCGCCACCGCGACGTCCGCCAGCGGTGCGCCGGTCGCCGGATTCGTCACCGTCCAGGTCCGACCGCCGCTGCCGTCGGTCCAGGCTCCGTCGATATACAGCTGATTCATGTTGTCGCTCCCATTGTCGTCTGCAGTCAGGCAAACGCACATTCTACGACAAAGAGCACCGCCGTCCAATTTGCCGCACAGCGGACTCGATTCGGCAGGGCGTTACCGCCGAGGGCGGGGAGTCAAGGCCGAGATGCATGCTGGGCAATGAACACCGGGTGACCGCACACGCGGCGCGCCTGTGCCGGTCACGTGGACCGGTGGCGGATGATGGCGCCCTGGTCGGCGGACTCGGCGAGCCGCGCGTAGAGAGCCAGATATCCGCGGGTGAATCGCAGCGGCGGGCGCTGCCACTGGGCCAGACGCTGCTGGATCTCCTGGTCCTCGACCTGCAGCTGCAACTGGCGCTGGGGGATGTCGATCGTGATCGTGTCGCCGTCGCGCACCGCGGCCAGCGGCCCCCCTTCGGCCGCTTCGGGCGAGATGTGGCCGACGAAGCAGCCGCGGTTGGTGCCCGAGAACCGCCCGTCGGTCACGACGGCCGTCTCCAGCGCCAGGCCACGCCCGTAGAGCAGCTTCATGGAGGTGTACATCTCCCGCATGCCGGGGCCCCCCTTGGGGCCCTCGTAGCGGATCACGACCACTTCACCACGCTGCACCTGCCCCGCCAGGATCGCCTGGTTGGCCGCCTCCTCGCTGTCAAAGCATCGCGCGCGGCCGGTGAACACCTGCTGTCGCGGATCGATGGCGGCCGGCTTCGTGACGGCTGTTCGCGGCGCCAGGTTGCCCCGCAGCACGGCCAGGCCACCCTGCGCGCTCCACGGATCGGTCCGCGAGCGGATGATTCGCATGTCGGGGACCGCGGCACCGCTCACATTCTCGGCCACCGTGCGCCCCGTAACGGTCAGCGCGTCGGCGTGCAGCAGCGGCAGGATCTCCTTCATGACGGCCGGCACGCCGCCCGCCGCATGGAAGTCGGGCACGTTGTACGACGCGGCCGGATTCATCCTGGCGACGTACGGCGTGCTGCGCGACAGCGCTTCCAGCACGTCCAGAGTCACGTCAGTACAGTCGGCTTCGTAGGCGATGGCCGGGATATGCAGCGCCAGGTTGGTCGAGCCGCCGATGGCCGTGCCCAGGCGGAAGGCGTTCTCGATCCCCCGCCGATTGATGATCTGCCGCGCGGAGATGCCGCGATGCACCAGCTCCACGATCTGCCGGCCTGCAGCCTGGGCGCTGCGCAAACGGGCCGCGTGCGTGGCCGGAATCGTCGCGGAACCCGGCAGGCACATGCCCAACGCCTCGGCCACACAACACATCGTGTTGGCAGTCCCCAGGAACGAGCACGACCCGCAGGTGGGCGCGACTTGGTCTTCCAGGTCGCGATAGACCGCCGGGTCCAGGTTGCCGGCCTTGAGCATGCCCAGGGCTTCGGTGATCGATGTGAGATCGGAGGGGCGGCCGTCGAAATGGCATCCACCCTCCATCGGCCCGCCCACGACGACGATCGCCGGCACATCGAGCCGGGCCGCCGCCATCAGCAGGCCCGGCACGATCTTGTCGCACGAACCGAGCAGCACCACGGCATCCAGCTGATGGGCCTGCACCATCAGCTCCACGTCGTTGGCGATCAGCTCGCGCGTGGGCAAGATGTAATGCATGCCGGCATTGCCCTGACCCACGCCGTCACAGGCGGCAATCACCCCGAACTCGACCGGAGTGCCTCCCGCCTGCAGCACCCCTTGTTTCACGTAGTCTGCCACCAGCTGCAGGTTGTAGTGCCCCGGCACTACGCGGTTCCAGGAGTTGGCAATCCCGATCAGCGGCCGCTCCAGGTCGTGATCGCTGTAACCCATCGATTTGAAAATGGTGCGCTGAATCGACCCCTCGGGCCGCTGCAGGATGCGCTGGCTGCGCAGCCTCGCCGGTGTTTCGTCCATATCGATGACGTCCTTTCCACACTGTCTGCCACTGCGGTACTCGCTGCGGGGCACGTGCCGCGGCCCCGTCCGCCAACCCTGTCCGCCAACCCTGTCCGCCCGCCACCAGTCTAGCACGACCGGGGGCGATGTCGTACTGCTCACCCGCCTGCCCGGACGCGGCCATCACCGCGCGGCAAACTTCTTTCGACTCACCCGGCTGATCAGCCACTGGGGCGTCATGCGCAGCACCCGGACGATCAGTTTGTACCGCATCGACGGGATGCTGATCACCCGTCCGCGTTCGAGGTCGCGCAGCGACTGGTCGATCACGTAGTCGGCGCGCAGCCAGAGGATTTTCGGGATCAGCTTCCGGTCCATGCCCGCCGCATCATGGAACTCGGTATGCGTGAAACCCGGGCACAGCGCCTGGACGCGCACCCCGGTGCCCGCCAGTTCAGCCGCCAGGCTGATGGTGAAGCTGTTGAGAAACGCCTTGGTCGAGCAGTACATTACGCTGGCGGCGCCGCAGAGATAGGCTGCTACGGAGGAGACATTGATGACGGCCCCGTGCCCGCGCGCTACCATCCCCGGCAGCGCGGCGTGGGTCAAGTGCATCGGGGCCAGCACGTGCAGCCGGGCCATGGCGCTCTGCCCGGCAAACTCCGATTGGTAGTACAGCGCGTCGACCCCGAACCCGGCATTGTTCACGAGCAGTGCCAGCCGTGGGCAGGTGCGGATGCGGTCCGCCACCCGCGCCAGATCCGCGTCGTTGGTCAGGTCGGCCGGCAACACCTCGGCGGCCACCCCCGCTGCTCCGACCTGGGTGGCGAGCGCCGCGAGTCGCTCCGCGCGGCGAGCCACGAGGATCAGGTCGTACCCTCTCTGCGCCAACGCCCGCACGAACGCCTCCCCCAGTCCCGACGAGGCTCCGGTGACAAGAGCGATCGGACGTGCGCTGTCTTCCGTCGATGCGTGCATGGATGCCTGACCTGTGTGCTGCAAGGATTGCTGATCTGACCGCATGCCAACCTCCCCCGGGGAATCCCAGTCCCAGTCCGCGGACAGAGAGCCATTCTGGCGGAGCATGTCGAGCGTTGCAAGACGCGCGTCTGCACCCGCGGCCGCTCGGCCACACGATTGCCGCGCTGCGGAGGATGTTCTACGTGCGGCGCGGAACGCCGGAACGGCAAGCGGTTTGCAGGGGAGTTCCCGCAGCATGCGAACGACGTTCGAGGGAGGTGCGTCAAGCAGATGCGATAATTCTGCCGGCGCCTGGACGCCCGAAATGGGGGCTTGCGGGCCATTAAGCACTGCTTGGACCCGTTGATCTCCTCTTCATGCTCTCCTCTCTACTCTCTATTCTCTACCTGTCTATTCACTCACTCGTCATACGGACACACGTTCATGTTTAGGATTCGCTCGATATTTGATGACCATCTGCCGCGTAATCAGTCAGCTATTGCTCAGGTGCAGGCGATTCTGCGCGCGCAGTTTCCGCAGCTGCGCGAGGGAATCGTGCTGGAGATACCGGAGCGACTGCGGAACCCGTTCAAGTACCGGTTTCGCTCGACGCTGTTCGTGGCGGAGGGGGCGCGGGCCCTGGTCAAGGGATTTGCATTGGTGGCGTACGATCCGGAGTTGAACTTCTGTTTTCTGGACTATCTGGCGACGGCCAAGCACATGTTGGATCGGGGGATTGGCGGTGCGCTGTACGAGCGGATCCGGCAGGAGGCGCGGCTGTTGCGGGCGGTGGGGGTGTTTTTTGAGTGTCTGCCGGACGATCCCGCGTTGTGCAGCGACCCGGTGATGCTCAAGCAGAACGCCGCGCGGCTGCGATTTTACGAGCGGTATGGTGCGCGGCCGATCGTGAACACGGCCTACGAGACGCCACTCACGCCGGAGAGTGACAACCCGCCGTATCTGGTCTTCGACGATCTGGAGCGGAAGGTGGCACCGACGTCCAGTCGAGCGCAGGCGATAGTACGCGCGATACTGGAGCGCCAGTATGGCCGGGTATGCAGTCCGGAATACATTGACAAGGTAGTGGCTTCGTTCCAGGACCCGGTGATTCAGTTGCGTGAGCCGCGCTATCGCCGCCGAGAGCTCCCCGCATCGCCCGCAGTGCATGTTCCCGAGGATCTCCGCATCGCGCTGGTGGTCAACGACCGGCATGGCATCCACGAGGTGCGGGAGCGCGGGTACGTGGAGGCACCGGTACGGATCCCCACGATTCTGCGGGAGATCGGCAGGACCGAGTGGTTCACCCAGGTGCCGGTCCGGTCCTATCCGGTCCATCACTCGCAGGCGGTACACGACGCGAGCTTCCTCAGGTATCTCAAGCGGGTGTGCGGGGAGGTGGCGGACGGGAAGTCGGTCTATCCGTATGTGTTTCCGATCCGCAACGCCGCGCGCCCGCCGCAAGATCTGGCGATCCGGGCCGGGTATTACTGTATCGACACCTTTACACCGCTCAACCGCCGTGCGCACGCGGCGGCCGAGCGGGCGGTGAATTGTGCGTTGACCGGTGCCGACGCGATTCTGGGTGGCCGGTCGCTCGCCTACGCCCTGGTGCGTCCGCCGGGCCACCACGCGGAACGGAGTTGTTTTGGCGGTTTCTGCTACCTGAATTCCACGGCCATCGCCGCGAACTATCTGAGCGGCTTCGGCAAGGTGGCGATCATGGATGTGGATTACCATCACGGCAACGGCCAGCAGGAGATCTTCTACGAACGGGACGACGTGCTGACGATCTCGATCCACGGGCATCCGCGGTTCGCGTATCCCTATTTCAGCGGCTTCGAGGACGAGCGGGGGCGCGGTTCCGGGCTCGGCTTCAACCGGAATTTTCCGCTGCCGGAGAAGGTCAATGGCGCCCGCTACGCGCAGACGCTGCAGAAGGCGGTGCGGCTGATCACCTCTTTTCAGCCGACGTTCCTGGTGATTGCGCTGGGGCTCGACACGGCCAAAGGCGATCCCACCGGCACGTGGAGCCTGCGCGCGGTCGACTTCGAGACCAACGGCGCGATCCTGGGCGCGTTGCGGCTGCCCACGCTGGTGGTCCAGGAAGGGGGCTACAACACGCGCAACCTGGGCATCAACGCCCGCCACTTTTTCTGGGGCTTGTGGTCGGCGCGGCATGCCGGTCGCGTGGCCGACCGGGCTCCGTCGAAGTCCGCGACACCTGCAGCTTCTCGAGAATCTCCACCGCGACGAAGCTGAACTCGCCGGCCGGGCCCCGGAAGCCCGGCCGCGGCTGTTTTTGATCTCGGTCTCGGAGGCCGCCGGTTCAGCGCGGCGTCCGCGGCTCGACCGACATGTTCACGGGCACGCGTACCCACGGGTAGCGCCGCGAGGCGCGGCTTACCCCGGGCTGGAGCAGATGACGGTCGAGCGGGCGCTGCGCGTCCACGCGGAGCGCGTCGCGCTGACCGCCCCCGGCGGCATTGCTCCGTGCCGGTCGTCTGCAGGATGAGTACCCAGTCGTAATAGGAGTTCGGGGGCGCGTCATCCCAAGGGATCGCTCCCCCAGCTGCCGTAACCCGAACGCACCGCACGAAATCCTGGTCCATCAAGTATCGGTGCGGAAATAATGCACATAATTCTAATTCGGTGCGGTAATCGTAAACATAATAGAGTGGAGCGACGTATAGGTTGAAGTTGTCTGGGCAGCGGCGCTGGGCCCGGGGGGGAGTGCGACGTAGCCCACGGTTCCCCGCAGTGCCGGCCCTGGGAGTTCCCACGATGCAGAGTGACTGGTCCCCCAGTTCCTGGCAGACAAAGCCCATCTCGCAGGCCGTTGAGTACCCGGATCGCGCGGCCTTCGATCAAGTGCTCTCCGAGCTGTCGCGGCTGCCACCGCTGGTCACGAGCTGGGAAGTCGAAAGGCTCAAGACCCAGCTGGCCGAGGCGGCGCGGGGGGAGCGGTTCCTGCTGCAGGGCGGCGACTGTGCCGAGACATTCGAGGAGTGCCGTTCGTCCGTCATCGCCAACAAGCTCAAGATCCTGTTGAAGATGAGCATGGTGCTGATCTACGGCTCGCACAAGTCGATCGTCCGTGTCGGACGCGTGGCCGGCCAGTACGCCAAACCCCGCTCGATGGAAACGGAAACACGTGACGGCGTGACGCTGCTGAGCTATCGCGGCAACCTCATCAACCGGCCGAAATTCACGGCCGAGGATCGTACGCCGGACCCGCGACTGCTGTTACGCGGATACGAGCGCGCGGCGTTGACGATCAACTTCATCCGCGGCCTGATCGACGGCGGATTCGCCGATATCCACCATCCCGAACAGTGGAACCTGGACTTCGTCAGCCACGCAAGCCGCTCGGACGACTATCGCCGGATCGTGCGCTCGATCGACCGGTCGGTCTACTTCCTGGAAGCGATTGTCGGCCGCCGGCTGGACGAACTGACCCGCGCGGATTTCTACACTAGTCACGACGGCCTGCACCTGGCTTACGAACAAGCGCAGACACGGCAGGTGCCGCGCCGCCCGCACTGGTACAACCTCTCCACGCATTACCCCTGGATCGGTGATCGGACGCGGGCCATCGACGGGGCGCACGTCGAATACTTCCGTGGCATTGCCAACCCGATCGGAGTGAAGGTGGGGCCGGCGATGACTCCCGAGGAACTGCCTGAGTTGATCAGCGTGCTCAACCCGAGCAACGAGCCGGGACGGTTGACGCTGATCCACCGTTTCGGCGCCGGGAAGATCGAACGGTGCCTGCCCCCGCTGATCGACGCGGTCCGCCGCCACGGCCATCAGGTGCTGTGGTGCTGCGACCCGATGCACGGCAACACCGTCGTCACCCGCTCGGGACTCAAGACACGCAGCTTCGACGAGATCCTGCGCGAGCTGAGCCTGGCCTTCGAAATCCACGAACAATCCGGCTCGATCCTGGGGGGCGTGCACTTCGAACTCACCGGCGACAACGTGACGGAGTGTCTGGGCGGGGCACGCGGGCTGACGGAGGCGGATCTGGCCCAGGCCTATCTGAGCGACGTCGATCCGCGCCTGAACTACGAACAGGCACTGGAAATGGCCTTCTGCATCGCCCACCGGATGAACACGAAGCAGCAGCGCATGAGCCGGTGACCGGCGCCCACGGTCTCCAGCCGGGCGCCCGAATCGGCCCGTGCGGGGCACCTCGCCGGGCCGCTGCCCGGGCGAGTGCGTATCAAGTGCGTATCAAGTGCTGATGTGGTCAGAAGGCGGGCGTCACACCGGGCACCGCGACGGGGTAGACCCCCTGTGCGTCAGCCGTCACCGGCGGCGGGGCGTCGAACGCATACCGCTCCGGCCCGAGCTTCAGGTCGGAGTTAAAAGCTTCCTCCCACTGGACCAGCTGCCCCGAATAGCTGGCCATCCGCCCCATGATGGCGGTCATCGTGCTCTGGGCCCCGAACGCCACGTCGTTGTGCGCAGCGCCGCGGCGGACGTCGGCGATGAACGTGTCGAATTCGACCTGGTAGGGGTTGACCGATGGGCCGTCGTAGCGCCAACGAGCGGCCCCTGCGATGCGGCCCTGCACGATGTCCGCGTGGCCGGTCGCGCCCTGGGCGTGCGCGCCCCCCAGGTTCCAGCAGGCGGGGATCTGCCGCGCCTGGGCGTACATCCGGCATTCGTCCTCGAACGTGTACTCCACGAAGTGGTGATCGAACGTGTCTCCCGACTGCGTGGGGAGCAACACTTGCTTGCCACCCTGGCCCTGCGCGGTGACCGGATGCGCATCCTTCACCCAGCAGCAGAGGTCGATGTAATGGATCAGGGCATCGACGAAGTAGTCGCCGTTGAGCCAGAGGAAGTGATACGGGTTGCGCAACTGGTAGAGCATCTCCGGTGTGTCGGGGGACCGCGGCGGCGTGCTGCGCAGCAATCCGACATTCCAGTAGGCGCGCAGCAGATTGATCGTGCCGATCGCTCCCTCGCGCAGGCGGCCGACGGTCTGCTGGACGCACGGAACGTGCCGGAACTGGAAGCCGACGCCCACTTTGAGATCCTTCTCCCGAGCCACTTCGTTGGTGGCCAGAATCTGCCGGACACCCGGGGCATCGACCGCCAGCGGCTTCTCCATGAACACGTGTCGGCCGCGCTCGACCGCATATTGGAAGTGGCTGGCGCGGAAGTGCGGTGGCGTGGCCAGGATCACGACGTCCGCGCCGCTGTCGATGGCCTGCCGGTACGCCTCGAAGCCGACGAAACGCCGTTCGGGCGGCACGTCGATCTGGGAGGCGAAACCCTGATGGCTGTCGCGATCGTACGCCGCTTCCTCGCCCGTGCGGAGGATTTCCAGCTTCGTGTCGATCTGCTCCGCGAACAGATCGGCCATCGCCCAGAGCTTGATCGGGCCCGACGTGCGCAGCGCCTGGGTGGCGGCTCCGGCACCCCGATCACCGCACCCGATCAGCGCCAGTTTGATGGTGTCATCCCCGGCGGCGTGGGCCGCCCGCGCGATGCTCAATCCGCCCACCAGCGAACTGCTGGCGAGGGCCGTGGTGGTTGTCAAGAAAGCGCGACGACCGATCTGCGGTGCCGCCGGGGTTGGTTTCGTCATCATGTTGCTCCACACTTGCCGATCAGGTTTCGTTCCAGACACCCGGTTCGGGAACCGGATAGAACCCGTCCGCGTCCGGTTTCACCGGCGGCTCGGAATCGTAGTCCAGGTCGTCGATGCGGCCCGGATAGAGCTGGAACGTCGACTTGGTGATCTCGTCCCAGGTGATCTCCCGGCCGGAATTGACGGCCGCGCGGCCCATCAGGTCGGCAAAGTTGGACAGCGCTGCCCGCTCCACTTCGTTTTGCGGCCGGTCCTGGCGGATGTTTTCCAGCAGCACGTTCCACTCGGCATCCCACGGATTGTACTTCTCCTCGGGCGCTTCCCACGCGATGTTGTCCGGCGCGATCCGCTGGTCCTTGTAGATGCGGACATCCCCCCTGTGGATGTCGCCCGAGAACTGCGCAGCGCATTTGGTCCCGTGCGCGTAAGTGGCGAATTCCTGGAAGCAATGCCCACCCAGCCACCGGACGCCGTCGGTCGCCTTCGTGCCGTCCGCGAAGGTCCACTCGATGGAGTGCGAGTCGAGTTCCTGGCTGCGGTCCTCGCTCTTGAACTTGCGGCCGCCGATGCCGCGGGCGATCACCGGGTAGTCTCCCTTGAGCCAGCAGAGTTCGTCGATCTGGTGGATGTTCATCTCCGCGAAGAGTCCGCCGGAGACCCAGGGGAAGCTGGTGAAGTTGCGGATCTGCCACATCAACTCGCTCATGCCGTCCGGCTTCTTGCCCATGCCGCCGGCCGGATGGATACGGTAGGCCCGCACGAGGATCAGCTGACCCAGCTCGCCGTCGCGGATCCGCTTGATCAGTTCCTGGCGGTTCACACTGTGGCGGCACTGCAGGCCGGCCGCGATCTTGAGATTCTTCTTCTTGGCTTCCTCGCCGGCCTGCATCAACCGCCGCAAGGACGGCGCGTCAGGCCCGAACGACTTTTCCAGGAACGCATTCACCCCCTTCTGCACCGCGTACTCCAGCTGCAGAGCCCGCACGTAGGCAAAGCTGGTGATCATGGCCACGTCGTTGGGGCCGAGGCAGTCGATGGCTTTCTTGTACGCGTCGAAACCAACAAACTGACGCTCCTTCGGCACGTTGATCCGGTCGCCGAACTCGTCCGACAGCGCCTGGTGGGCACGCGTCAACCGGTCTTCCATGACGTCCGCCATGGCATACAGCTCCACCGGCCCGAACGGGGAATTCATGGCGTTGCCCACTGCCCCGCTCCCACGCCCGCCGCAACCGATCAGAGCCAGGCGGATGGTGTTGTCTTCTCCCGCATGGACGCGCGGAATGCCGGCTCCCAACAGCGCTGACCCGGCCGCGACTGTGCCGGTCCATTGTAAAAACTGTCGGCGCGATGTCCCCTGCGTGTCGGTTTGTGGCGACGTGTGTTCTTGCTTCATGGCAGTAATCTCTCCAGTTGGAACTCGGGGCGGTTCGGCAGCCGCCGCCGCGATAGCCTCCGCCGCGCAGGCCGCCGAATAATAACCAACCTATTGTCGGCAACCTGACAGGCGGATGTCAACCAAATCAATACACCCGGCATGGCCGATACGGCTGACATACCCATACCCCCGCCGCCGCCTTGTTGGAGCGTCCGCCACGTAGTCAAATGGACGGCAGCCTCGAATCATCAAACCAGCATCAAACCAGGGAGTCTCACCTATGAATATGCGCAGCGCGATGTCGACGTTTCTGGCCAGCCTGGTCCTGGCGGCCTCGCTGGGGGCGGGCGAGTGGTGCGATACCCCGCTGGATGCCGTCAAACCACGTGTGCCGGACAAGCTGTGCCGCGTGACGCTCAATCACCACGAACTCGGGGGAGAAATCGATCGCCGCATCCAGAATCTGGTCCAGAAGAACTACATGGTGATCGATCTGGACGGCAACTGGCTCGATCATTTCCGCCAGCGTACGGATCGCGGCGACAGGCAGGCTGTGTACTACGGCATTGGCAAAGTATTCGATGCGGGCAGTCTGTTCACGGCCTATACCGGTGACCCGCAGGTGGCGGCCCGCACGCAGTACATTATTGACGAGCTGGTGAAGTCCCGCGATGCGGACGGGTATCTGGGATTCTGGAACGTCGAGCCGGAGAATCGGCAGAACCACATCAACTGGATTCTCCACGAGCAGGAATACATCAATCTGGCTTTCGTGCGGCACTATCGCTGCACGGGTGATCGGCAGTCGTTGATGCACGCGCGGGTGATGGCCGACTACATTCTCAAGACGTTTCCCACGCCGCAGCATCCCTGTTTCAACCCGGGGGACATCTGCACCGCCGGCCTCCCGGAAGGGATGCTGGAGCTGTACCGGGTGACGGGGGACAGACGCTACTTCGATTTCGCCGCCGATGTGCCGCATGGGAACAACCATGGCGAGGTCCAGCTTGCATCGCTGCGGACGTGGGAACAGGATTTCAGCCGTCCCCCGCGGCACGTCTACGTGATGCTGGCACGCTGCTACGCGCAGACCGAGCTGTACCGGCTCACCGCTGAAGCGAACCTGCTGCACATGAGCCAGCTGATGCGCAACGAGTTGCTCAAGGCGGGGGAAGGAGGCCTGCTCGTGACCGGCTCGTGCTCCGACGGCGAGCAGTTCACGTACAACCAGAACGGGCGCGGTGCGATCGGCGAATCGTGCGTTACGGCGTACGTGCTGCGGTGGATCGACAGCCTCCAGCGGCTGGAAGGAGACATGCGTTACGGCGATCTGCTGGAACGTGCCATCTACAACGCGCTGTTCGCCGCCAACTCCCCCGACGGCCGATGGATCCGCTACTTCACGCCGTTCAGCGGGCCGCGCGAGTACGATACGCGGGACTACTTCTGCTGCTGTGGAAACTATCGTCGAGCGGTGGCCGAACTGCCGCAGAAGGTGTATTACCGCGCGCCGGATGGCGGCATCGCACTGAATCTGTTCACCAACTCGCGGAAGGCGTTCGACGTCCAGGGTCGGGTGGTGACGATCACCCAGGAGACCGACTACCCGAGCGACGGTGACGTGAAACTGACATTCGGCGTTGCTGGCGGGAAACCGGCGGCGTTCCGGTTCCAGTTCCGTACGCCGCGCTGGTGCCAGCAGATCACGCTGCGCGTCAACGACGAAGCGCCGGTGACACTTGATCCGCGCCAGCAGCCGCTGGGCTGCTATGCGCTCGAACGCAGCTGGCAGGACGGCGACGTGGTACACATCGCGATGCCGATGGCGTGGCGGTTGCTGCGCGGCCGGGCGCTGCAGGACGGCCGCGTCGCGCTGCTGCGCGGCCCGGTGGTGTTCTGCATCGGCAAGGACCAGAACGCCGCGTGGTGGGCCCGCTGCCCCAATCCGCGGGACCTGGTCATCGACCCGGCCTCGCTCGTCGAACCGGTCCGCGACGACTCGATTCGCCCCGGTGGCCTGAAGGTCGTCGCCAAAGGATGGCTGCACCCGGATCGCACGGGCGAGCAGGTTGACGTCACGTTCACGGAGTTCATCGACCCGAGTGGCGAAGAGGTGTATTTCTGCGTTCCCGACCTGGCGGACACATCTCCGCTGCAGCTGGCCGATGACGAGCTGGTGTCGTGGCCGAACGAGTTTGTCAACGCGCACGTCGTCAAGGCGCTCTACGGTCCGCCGGCGTCTGGCGACGTGGAAGCTATGTTCGAGATCCGCGGCGACGTCGTGGCGGATCTGGCTGCCGACTATGTCCAGCCGGGCGGTAGGAGCGGGGTGCAGGCGGAGTTCCCGGACGCCGCGGGCGGGCGCTGGGCCTGCTACAACTGCCGGAACCACGGGCTGCTGTCGACGGCGGCGGCCAGCGACGTGAAGCAGCTGAGTTCGACGTTCAAGGCGTTCGGCTCACCGCTCGGCTGCGCCTATGGGCTGGCTGGCCAGGCCGATGAACTTGGCTTCGTGTCGGACTACGCCCCGAGCGCTCAGCAGGAGGATGCGTGGCGGGAACATTACACCGAGAAGATGTTCGACCAGGTGCTGCCGGCAGCGGAACGACAGGAATTCCTCTACACGCACCCGATTGCCGACCCGGCCAGTTACGGTGTCTTCCGGTGGACGCCGTCGGCCGAAGTGCGGCAGCAGGATGTGACGCTCCGCGGCACGCTGTTCTCGAATCTGGGGAACGGGGTCGAGCTGCGAGTCATCCGCTGGCTCGACGATACGCGGCACGACCTGCTGGGCACCTGCAACACCAATGAGACGCAGGTGGGCTCGTGTGGCAGTGCTGAGTTCACGCTGCGGCTGCGGCCTGGCGAATTGGGCCCGCACGTGGACTTCGTGCTGCACAATGCCGGGTCCCACGTCTGCGATGCGACGGCGCTGCGGATTCGGGCCTTGGCCAACGTACAGCAGTTCACGGATCAGGTCGACGTGACGGACAGCGTGCAGGCGCAGTTCCACAACCGGCTGGTCACGCCGCTGGGTCGGTACTCCGAACTCTTCGGCGGTGTCGCCCCCGGCGCTGACAACACGCTGAAGGTCAAGTTCCATTACTGGCGCGACGGGGTGATGAAATACCTGGAATTCCCGGCTGACGCCGCGCTCGACCTGACCGGCCGCTAACCGCGGCACGCGGACTGGCGGCTGGCGCGGTCAGCCGGGGTCAGATCGGCCGGATTGCAGGGCCTGGTGAAGAACCGCGAGACGGCCCCGTCGTTGATGCCGCGCATGGCTGTCTCGGCGGTCGCGCGGCCGGTCAGTGACATGCGCACGACAGCGCGCCGCGGAACATATCGCATCCGCGGCGCGCTGGTACATCTGGTCCGCGAGCTCGCCGGTGGGCAGCCGGGATTCCGAATGCGTTTTCGACCACTATTTCGGCATCGGCAGCACGACCGGCGCGTTCTCGGTGAGCGTGACTTCGCCTTCCTTGCCGTCGACCTTGTACTTGATCTTGAGCTGCTTCGCCACGTTTGGAACAGGGTCGCCGCCCAGACTCTCGTTGTACGAGGCGTTTGGCAGGAAGATGATACGGTAGTTCTTGGCGTACTGGCGGAGTTCCGCCGTGACGTCCTTCATCTTGTCCCCGGCGCCGTATTCGGCCTTGATGATTTCCAACTCCACGGGCTGGTGGCCGGCCTGGGCCAGGGCGCGGCCGAGTTCCGCTCGGTTGATACCCTGGCTGGCCATGCCCGCCACGACGAGCATGGCTTCATCCTTGAGCGCCGGGAACTGGGCGGCCTCTTCGGCAATCGCCTGCATCTCGTCGCTGGGATAGCGCAGGAGGACCTCCAGCACCAGCCGCTTGTCGGCGTCACGATCGGCCACCTCCAGGGCGGTGCGACACATGGCCGCACGCTGCGGAGCCTCCATGTCGAACTGCCGGGCGATACGGATGTAAGCCCGGATCGCGCGGGACCTGAGTCGCTCGTCCTGGATGGTGTTGTGCAGTTCGAGCAGGACGGGGGCGGCGTCTGCCGAGCCCCACTGTCCGAGCACCTGGAAGGCCGGGTCGCGCAGCGTCTCGTCCTCGGCTCGCGCGGCAGCGGCCACGGCATCGAGTGACTTGGCGCCGCCGATGACGGCCAGTGTCTGCAGGATCCGGGGCTTGGCCGGTTCGCTGGCGGCCTGCAACGCGTCGGCCATCTGGGTGGCCACGGCGTCGCGATCCGCCGCCCGCAGGCAGATGGCGCGAATGGCGTTGTCCAACGCCACGGCCTCCGGCTCCTCATGGATCACGTTCAGACGCGCGATCAGTTTGGGCAGGTCGGCGGTATCGAGCATGGCACCCAGCCCGGCCAGGGCGGCCGCCCGCACTTCCACGTTGGGGTCGTCGGCGGCCTGCCACAGCGCCGGCGCAGCGGCAGTGGTACGCCGCCGCGTCGCCAGCTCGATGAGCACGGTCCGCGTCTTGCCCTGCGCCTCGGCCAGCTGCTTCACCAGCTGCTCGTCCACCGCCGGGTCCTGCAGGCTTTCGAGCGCGTCGAGCGCGGCCGGCGCCACCTCGGCGCTGCCTTCGACTGCCGCGGCCAGCAGCGCGGGGACGCACGAGGCATCGCCGACACGTTTGAGCGCGCGGAGCGCGGTGACGCGCAGTTGCTGGTCGGTGCTCCGCGCCGCCTCGAGCACGGCCGGCAATACCTCGGACGCGCCCCGATCGGCCAATGCCAGGATCAGCAGCCCCTGCCGCTCGACGGCGGCCTTGGGCAGCGTGTCCAGTAACGCGGCGGTGACTTCCGGCCCCGGCGACTCCATGGCGGCCCGCACCGCGGCGGCGGCCAGCGCGTAGTCCGGACCCAGGATGGCCTCCACCAGGAGCGGAATCCCGTCCTGGCCGCGGGTGAGGATCGCCCCGCGCAAGGCCGCCACACGCACCTGGGCCGGGGCGTCCGCCACCGCGCGCACGTCGTCGTAGATCGCCTGCGCTGCCGCTGCCTGACCGGCGTGCGCCAAGGCCTCGGCACAGCGGAACAGCCCTTCGCAGATCGCCGTCTGGTTGCGGCCGGCTGCGCCTGGCAGCACCTGCTGCAGTGCCGCGGCGGCCTCCGGCGTGCCGATGCAGCCCAAGGCGCGCGCTGCCGCCTGCACGGTCTCGCCGTCGGCACCGGTGAGCAGGGCAGCCAGCGCCGGCACCGCCTGGCCGTCACGCCGGGCACCCAGGCTGCCGATCACTCCCAACTGCGGCCGGCCCTGGACTTTGCCGAGCGCGTCGCGGAGGGCCGCATCGACTGAGGGGTCCGGGATCGTTTCCAGGGCGTAGCGGGCCATGTGCGAGAGTTTTTCGTCGCCCAGCAACGCCGCCAGCGTCGGCACCGCCTCGTGAGTGGCGATGCGCGCCAGCTCGCGGCAGGCGGTCGACTTCTCCTGGATCGTCGCGTCCGAACGGAGCACAGCCAACAGCTCAGCTTCCTGAGCCGGTGCGAGAGTAGTCATCGTGGCCAGCAGCGCGGCGGCCACGACCAGATATGTGTGATGTGTCTTCCACATGGTGGTGAATTCTCCTAGACGGTGAGCAAACCGGGATGGGCCAGCCAGCTGGCTCCATGGGCGGATCAGTAAACGTACGGTTCCCGCATGGCGCGTGAGCGGAGGCGGTTCGCCTCCTCGTCCCCCACGAACTCTTCTTTGACCGGATCGAACTTGAGGCTCCGCTTGAGCCACATGCAGATGTTGGCGGCATGCACAGTGGTCATCGAATGATGCATGACCTCAGGATTGGCCACCGTCCGTTCACGGCTCCGGACGCAGTCGAGGAAGTTCTGCATATGGTCGAGCGAGCGGCCGGTGCGGGCCACGTACTGGCCGATGACGCGCTGGAACTCGCTCAGCAGCGCGGGGGATGACACGTCGGGCTGCGTATAGCCATCGGCGGCGGCGACCCAGCCTTCGGGCCCGTCGAACCGTTCCCCGCACGAGCCGTACCAGTACTTCTCGCCGCGTGAGAGGATCATCCGCACGCCGTTGGCGAAGTGGGTCACCATCCCATCGCCGCTGTCGTTGGCCACGTATTCGTATTCGACCGGTGACGACTCGCCGCAATCCAGTCCGGCCTGGGCCTGTGCGAACGTGTGCGCCCCCCACTCGCCGATGCAACTGGTGTGGAAGTCATAGAAGCCCCGCCACCCGCCGGACACGTAACTGGGGTTATACGGGCGCCAGGGGCAGGAGCCCAGCCACGCGTCCCAGTCGGCTTCGTCTTTAGGTGGCTCCGGCGCTTCCGGAAGCCAGTCGTGCCGCATCTCGGCCGCATCCCAAGGGGCAATGTGAGCGTACGCCGTGTGGACCTTGCCCAGCCGGCCGGTCCGAGCCATCTCGATGCAGAACACATGGTTGGGCTCGCTCAGCCGCTGCGTGCCCGTCTGATAGACACGCGCATAGCGGCGGGCCGTCTCCACCACCGCGCGCCCTTCGGCAATCGTCATGCACGAGGGCTTCTCGCTATACACATCCTTCCCGGCCCGCATGGCCAGGATCGAGGCCAGGGCGTGCCAGTGGTCGCCGGTGGCGATCACGACGACATCGATGTCCGGACGCACTTCCAGGAACTCGTTGATCTCCGGGTACATGGCACAGTCTTGGTTGCCGTAATGCTTGTCGACGTACTCCTTGACCGCCAGCCGCTGTTTCTTCTGCAGGTCGCAGATCGCCACGAACTGCACATCCGGGTGCCGCATGATCCACTGGACGTCGTACATGCCACGACCGTGAATGCCGATGCCACCAGCGATGATTCGCTCGCTCGGTGCCACCGCGCCGTCTTTGCCCAGGGCGGAGGCGGGTACGATACAGGGGGCGGCCATCAAAGCACTGGCCCCGACAGCCGTCTTGAGAAATCGCCGACGTGAGAAAGCCGATTTGTCCGGCATAGTTGTTCTCCTTGGTGTGACCTGGCGGGCAGGGATGGGGTGGGCAGTGCCGCGGGGCAGAATGCGGCGCAACCGGCACCTGAAACCTGATTGGATCGTCCTACATCTCAGGGGGGCGTGTCAAGCAGTGGTGCGACCCGTTTCCCGCCGGCGCTCCGACCGGATCCCCGGGGCTTCTGCGCGGGAGGCACGCGTCGTATCATGGGCGGAGCGTGCCGCCCGGTGCCGGGATGTGCCCCGCGGAGCAGGAGTGTGCGATCCGCAGAACGGGATTGTGCCCCGCAGAGAAAGTGTGGTGGACTCGTGTCAGACACGCAGCCTGCAGACCGGTATCTGGCCATCAAAGTCGTGATGATGCCCCGCGATACCAATCCCCACGGCACGATCTTCGGCGGCGTGATCCTGAGCTACACCGATCAGGCGGGCGCGGTCGGCGCCCACCATGAGATCCGCCGCGCGGGCTGGCCTCATCAGACGCTCGTTTCGGTGGCCATGAAAAGCGTGGAGTTCCACCGCCCCGTGTTCGTTGGCGACACGGTGAGCTTCTGGACACGCCTGGTGCATGTGGGACGCTCCTCCATCACCATGCACGTGGATGTCGAGGCCGACCGCTACGGCGAGATCACGCACCTGACCGAGGCCGAAGTGACTTACGTGGCGGTGGACCTCAGCGATGGCCAGCGCCGCACCGTGCCCATCCGAGGCAGCGCCGACCCGCGGCCACCCGCTACCGCAGACACAGTGACGCACCCATGACATACCTGCCCTCCGCCCCTGGGTTCCGTACCCATTTCGCAGGATACGCCGAAGGCGTTTCACAACAGGGACGTTCGATCGCAGGTAGCCACCGTTCTCCTGATCCGCGACACACCATCACACCGGCATGTGCCCGAGACCGAAACAAACCGTGGCCCGTCTCATGCGGCATGTGCCGCGCGCGACGCCACGCGCGGTCCATCCGATTGTTGCCGTGGAGGGGAGCTGATAGGTTGGTTCCAGCGCGCGGGGCGGAGGGCGACCGGCCGGTCGCGGCGCCGCGGCCCCACGCTTACCTGGACCGTGTCGATTGGCAGCGATGAGGGCTCATCACGTGTACGACGGACATTGCTGGACAACGAGTGGAACGTGGCAGGGCGGCGCATGCCGCGCGGCGTGTGTGGGGCGTCGCCGCGGCGGAGCGTGCCGAGGGTTGATGCTGGCATTCGTGTCGGCGGCGCTCGTGTATTGCGCGGGCGAGTCTCTGGGAGCCGGCGCGGAAGAGGAAGCGGGAGCGACCGCGCAGACGTTCACGGTGGCCCGGTTTGCCGACAATGGTGCGGCGCTGGAGAACCCCGGCATGGGCTGGGTGTTTCACCACTACGACAATGCGCTCAATGCCTATGGCGCGCCGCTCGGTCCGGCTTACGTCACCAACGACTTTCCAGGCTGCACGGTCGCCTATCTGCGGCTGCCGTGGTCGGTCCTGGAACCGCGCGAGAACCAGTTCCGCTGGTCCGTGCTGGATACGGTCATTCAACGCTATGCGGCGGCCGGCAAGAGTTTTGCGCTGTGCCTGACCTGTTTCGAGGGGACGCCTCATCAGGGTACGCCAATGTGGGTGCGGGACGCCGGCGCCAAGGGGAGCGAGGTGCATGCCGATGGCCGCACGGCCTGGGAACCGGATTACGAAGACCCGATATTCATGGCCAAGCTGGAGCAGTTCCTCCGCGCTGCCGGAGCGCGCTACGACGGCAGCCCGCACCTGGCGTTTGTGGATGTGGGGAGCTTCGGCATCTGGGGTGAAATGCATCCCATCGCACGCAAGTACGGCATGACGATGTTCCGGCAGCATGTGGACCTGCATCGCCGCTGTTTCCCCCGCGCGCTGTTGGTGATCAACGACGATGCCGATCGGTGGGTCAGCGAGCCGGGTCAGATGAGTCCTCTCGAATACGGTCGTAGCGTGGGAGCTACATTCCGGGACAACTCGATTCTCGTTTACGAAGACCCGCAAGTGCACAAGACCGCCGATCTGGCCCAGCCTTTCTGGCCGGACAGGCCGGTGATTCTGGAAATGGGCCACTATTGGCACATCCAGCCGCGGCCGGGGCTGATGGAACATTTCGACCGCTACCTGGCGGATGTGGAAGCCTATCATGCCAGCTACGTGTCGATCCACGGCCCGCCCGCCGAGATCTTTCGTGATCACCCGCAGGTTGTGTCGGCCATCAACCGCCGGTTGGGATACCGCCTGAATCTGGTGGAACTGGCGTGGGCGCCCACTGTAACCAGTGCAGGCACGCTGGAGGTGCAGGCAACCTGGAGTAATGTCGGCGTGGCACCCTGCCTGCCTCCCAGCTACGTGACCTACTGGCTGGTGGATGCGGACGGCCATACGCTTGCGTGCATGACCGATCCGGGCGCCAGCCTGAGCGATCTGCCGGTAGGTGTGCCGGGCGCGGCGCAGACGGTGGTACAAAGGTCTACCCTGATGCTCCCCTATGATCTGCCGGCGGGCGACCTGGAACTGCGTGTGTCGGTGGGCGACATCGATGGGACACCGCGCATTGCCCTGCCGCTGGACGGCGGCGACGGCCAGCGGCGTTACCCTGTGGGGAAGGTGTCTGTGACAGGCGAATATGACGTGCGCGCCGGCCAGCCGGCTCAGAGCGGGGAGCAGGTAGTACTGCCGGTTACCTGGCAGGTCCGGAACGTGTTGCCTGGCGGCACCTTTGCCTTCTGTGACGTACACGACGCCGATGCGACGCTGCTCTCGGTCCAGTCCGAACGGGCCGCTGCGATTGTGGCGCCGGGCAGCTACGAAGACGAGTTCCGCTTCACCCTGCCCGCAGGAGCGCGGGACCGCGATCTGCAGATATCTGTGGGGCTGGTGCACGACATGCTGTTTGGGTTCGGGAACGCCCGCGAGTACGGATCCCTGCTGCCGCTGCGCGACAGCGGCCAGCGGCGCACGACCCTGGGGACACTCCGCCAGAGTCGCGACGGCGCGGTCACGTTTGTGCCGGCGTCGTGACCCCGGGAGTGTTCGCTCGCCGGCCGGTTGTCTGCTTGTCCGCTGTTCTTTACCGCGCCTCGCGGCGCTACCCGTGGGTATGCGTGCCCGTGAACATGTCGGTCGAGCCAGAGACGCCGCGCTGAACCGGCGGCCTCCGAGACCGAGACCGAGACCGAGATCAAAAGCAGCCGCGGCCGGGCTTCCGGGGCCCGGCCGGCAATGGGCGGCTCGCGGTGGGCTCGGACAGCACCATCTGAAATCGTATGCAACGCTGGAGTTGACCACGCGGTGAAGCGCCGTGCGTTCTGGTTGATGGCTCCAGATCATTCGCTGGCGACGCGCACCAACTGTTTGCCCAGGTTGTCGCCGCGGAACAGGCCGATGAACGCTTCAGGGGCAGACTCCAATCCGTCCACGATCGTCTCCCTGTACTTCACCTTTCCCTCCTGAAGCCACTGGGCGATCTGCTCCTGGGCCTCGCGGTAACGGTGGGCGAAGTCGAAGACCAGGAACCCCTCGGCACGGGCTCGCTTGACGATCAGGTGCCACAGCAGCCGTGGTCCTCGCGCGGGCCGCGTGGCGTTGTACTGATCGATCTGGCCGCAGACGACGATCCGGGCCCGCTGATTGATGTGTGTGAACACAGCGTCCGTAAGGGGGCCGCCCACGTTGTCATAATACACGTCGATGCCCTGGGGGCACATCTCGCGCAGCCAGGTTGTGTAGTCGGTGACGTCCTTGTAGCTGAACGCCGCATCGAAACCCAGGTCGGTCAGGAGGTGCTGCACCTTGGCTTGGGATCCGGCCGATCCGGCCACGATACACCCTTTGATTTTGGCGATCTGTCCCACCATCGAGCCGACGGCGCCAGCTGCCCCGGAGACGAAGACCGTCTCGCCCGGCTCCGGCTGGCCGATGTCGAGGAGTCCGAAGTAGGCGGTCATGCCCGGCATACCCAGCACGCCCAAGGCGGTGGACATCGGAGCCAGACTGGTATCGAATCGCTGGATGTCGTGGCCGTCCGAGATGGTGTACTCCTGCCACCCCCAGTACCCGACGACGACGTCACCCGCGTGGTAATCGGGATGCCTGGATTCCAGCACCGTGCCGACGGTGCCCCCCACCATCACATCGCCCAGTGCCACGGGCTCGGCGTACGATTCCTGGTCGCCGATCCGCCCCCGCATATACGGGTCAACCGACAGGAACTCGGTTCTGACCAGGAACTGCCCTTCGTCGGGTGCCCGCATTTCGGACTCGATCAATCGGAAGTCGGCTGCTTTGGGCAGGCCTTCCGGGCGCGTCACCAGGATAATCTGTCGATTTTTCATCGGCTTTGTTTCTCCGTGTGTGAGATCCCGTGTGTGAGATGCTGGCCCATTCTGCGCGCGTACCACCCGCACTGGTTCGTCGAGTGCCGCTCCGCGTCCTTCAGCTGTCTCGTGGCTCCCGCCTCTGATCCGTTGTAAGCAGGAATTTATACTGATCTGAGGCGATTCGTCGAGCCCCGTTGACGTGCCGCAACGCCGTGGGCGGCGCGCTCGAACGCCATGGTGGACCTGTGCTGCCGGTGGCTCAGAAGGGGACGTGCAGCGCTGCGCACAGGAACCGCATCAGCGGGCGGCCGGCTGCGAATGACTCGGCCGCGCAGTCCAGGAAGTCCGCACTCAGCACGGCCCGCTCATCCAGGTCTCGCAGCGCCACATAGTCAGTCCGTTTCAGGTCCTCGATCAGCGGGTGGTCGGCGGGGCAATCGCGTGGTGGTCTCTTCAGGCTGTCACCCGTGAGCACAAACTGCAGACGCTGGAACCCGGTCGCTCTCACGGCTCGCCTCCACTGCGCGGGCCGCTCGAGGATCGCCTGCCGGATCTGGTTCAGGCAGTCGCGGTCCGGCCTCCACACCCCCAGGGCCAGATAGTACTCTTCAGGCTCGATATGCAGGTAGAATCCCGGCGCATGCACATCGCGCCCCATCTCGTGCCGGAACTGGATCCCGACGTTGGTCTTGTACGGCGTCTTGTCCTGGCCGAACCGCGTGTCCCGGTAGACCCGCATCAGTGAACCGCCGACACGCTCCGTGCTGGCCACGAAGTACGGGGAGATCTTTCGCAGGCGGGGAGCGAACTTCCGGATGAACGCCAAGGCCGGCTCCCGGACCTCTCGCTCATAACGCTCCTTGTTCGCCTGGAACCACTGCCGATTGTTGTTGTCCTTCAGCTCTTCCAGGAACCACACGAGCGAAGGCTCAAAACACTGTACTGCCATACCGGACAAGTCCTCTGGAACACCGCGGGGGGAGTCGATGGCGATTGTCGAGCAGCCATCCGGGCCTGTCAACAGCAACTCAGTTCCCTGTGCACCCTCCAGTTGCATTATTTGCGCCACATGCACGTGAAAGGCAACTGGTATCGTGGCAGTAATCGCGTTTTGTTCGTGTGTCGATGGAAGTCACGTGTCGTGACCTATTCGCGCCACGCGAACTGTCGTCTTGAGCCGCAACGCGGCGCTACTAACATGGCCCGGGGTAAGCCGCGCCCCGCGGCGCCACCCGTGGTTACGCGTACCCGAGAACACGTTGGTCGAGCCGCGGACGCCGCTTGAATTCGTATGCAACGCTGGAGTTCATCTGCCGGTGCCGCCACCGGAGCCTGACCAGCTCAAACCGTCTCGATGCTGTCGATTCCGCCGTCGCCGACAACGCTCGACGGAGCGGTTCCCGTGACGGAGTGGACTGTCAGGCGTCCGATCCGGCCCGCTTCCACGGTCACCGCGGGCTCGGTCGTTTCCTGGGCCATCACGTGCCGCAGGCACAGGTGCTGGATCTCTCCCGCTTTATGGGAGACGATCCGGCTGATGCGCTCCGCCAGGACGTCCTCGACCAGCAGTGTCCGAACCGCGGCGTCCGGCTGGATCTCGACCAGCGCACCGGCGACCGGCACGTCTGCGGTGCGGAGGACCTCGACATCGCGAACGACCAGTGAGCCGACCGGCCCGTGCACCTGGATGTAGGCCGCCTCGGCCGCTTTGTCAGTGTCCTCATAGATGCGCAGGCCATCGACCAGGACCGACTTGATGTTCATCTGCGGAATATCGCCGTTCTCGCCCAGCCCCTGCATGCAGCTGGCCGCACCCAGATCGACCAGGACCCGGTCATCCGACGGCTGATGCGTGGTGATGTTCCGCAGGATCAGATTCTCAATGGTCCCCCCGACGCTGAACAGGACCGGCGTGCGATAGGTGTAGTTCGGCTGGAGCGCGCGCAAGTCGACGGTGTCGAAAATAATGCTGCCGTAGTTGCCGCCCGTCTTGTTGAACCAGGGCTCGATGTAGAACCCGAAACTCTTGTACGTGCCGGTGACGTTGCGGATCACGACCCGGTCCAGCCGCCCGGTCCCGCGGGACAGGAGTCGGATCCCCTGGTCGGCGGCATTGAGCGTCACGCCGTCGATCAGCACGTCAGTGATATCGGAGACCAGGTCGTTCTCGTCGGGGGCCAGCGCCAGGAAATCATCTCCGGCGTCCCCTTGCAGGTTCTTGATCACCAGGAACTGGCCCGGTCCCCAGAAGTGCAGTCCGTCCTGGTTCTCGGCGTCCGTGCTGTTGGGGCAGTCGATATAGATGTTCTCCAGTGTCGCGCGGTAGAAGTTCCCCATCAGCATCGAGAAAGTCCGCTGATCGCGAATCGTCACGTCGCGCATCGTGAAGTTCTCTACCCCGAAGAACTCCAGCGTGATATTCCAGCGCGTCTCGCCGAAACAGGACGGCGCGGTCTCCCGCTGTGTCTCGTCCAGGTCGTAGTGGTGGACCTGCTCTCGGCAGTTGTTGTTGTAGGTCCCGCCGAGGAGGGTGATGTTCTTGTCCAGTCGCTCGCCATCCACGCGGGGCCGCGCGTTGCAGAGCACCGGCTTGTTCGTGTTCGCCTTGTGGAAGAACCCACAGGCGGGATTGAGGCACTGGATTGTCGTGTTGGAGTGGACCCGCAGCCCGGCCGTCAGCGCCGCGCCGTCCATGATCAGATGCAGCGATCCCCATTCGACTGCTTTGTCGAGCACTGACTGCAGGATGGCCGTGTCGTCCGTTCCGCCACCGGTTTCGACATGGCTGTCGAGTTTCGCCCCCGTCTGGCTGGCAATCACAATGTGCCGGCCTGCGCGTGGCACGGCATCTCCAGCACCGGGTTCCTGAGCCGACCCTGCGGTTCGCGGCACGAATCCGGCGGCGAGCAGCGCGGCGCTGGCGGAAGTGAACGAACGTCCAAAGAAGGATCGGCGACTGGATTCGGAACGATCTGCGGGAGAGGGGGTGGTCATGGCGCGACCTTTCCATGCGGGTGGCATCTGGCAGGAACGAATACGAGTGAGCACGCGGGTTCTCGTCGCACGTGTTACGGCGAGATACCCGGTGCGGCGCCGCCATGCTAGCCGCTACTGCCGCGCCAAGCAAGCAGGTCTCCCAAGCGTCCAGGATGACATATCCGTGTCACCCTAAAGCGCAATCCGGCTGGAGGCGGCCCCGCCAGGACGTTGCCAGCACCGCCCCTCCCGCGTCGCCATGTGGCTGCCGAGTCCCGCCACGCCTGCACGCCAAGGTTGCGCCGAAGTCGTGTGTCGGAGTCTCCTTTACGCTCTGTTCTTTACCGCGAAGCGGTTACAGTCCGCAGCCCAGGGTCGCTGCGCAGCAGCGCACCCTGGGTTCCATTCACGCGAAGTCGCGCATCGTTCGCGGCGAAATATCCTTGACGTTTGGCGTGGACAGCGGCGGCCATTGCGACCGGTCCAGCTGATATCCGGCGTCCGGGACGAGTGGCCAGACGATGGGCGCCAAGCACAGCACGGCCGCCTGGAACCCCTGCAGTGTGGCGCCCAGGTTGCCGGTGTGGGCCGAATTGTCGGCCTCGTTCTCGATCACGAAGGGGCCGGAGAAATCGCGCTCCATCAAGGTCTCCAGGAACCCCCGCCAGTCCATGCTGTCGTTGCCGCCGAACCCGGGCAGCATCGGCTCGTAGTGGTGCCGGTCCCACGCGTGGGCCGGGATCGGCACGCCGGCCCGCTCCGCCAGTTCGGCCTGGACCGACTGCATTGGGTACATCGCGCCCCAATGCACGCGGCCGGGCGAACGCAGGTTGCGGGTTCCCTTGATGTGCACGCGATGGACGCGACGCATGTCCGATGCGCGAATCACGTCACTCGGGTCGATGTTCTGCCACACATCGTGCGACGGATCGTATGTCTCGCCATGGGCCGGGCTGGGAATCATGGCATACATCAGCTTGCGGGCCGCCAGGCAGCCGGGCAGGTTGTTGTAGGTCGTCGGCGTCGTCGCCGGACACCACCCTTCCATCGGGCAGTTCTCGTAGATGATGGTGACCCCCAGGTCCGCCGCATAGTTGATGATGGGCGTGAACACCTTGGCATACTCCTCGAGATTCTTCTCGAAGCCGCCGTCCTGGACCCCCAGTTCCTGGTTGTAGCCCACGAAGGTCCCCACCTTCACGTCGTTGTCGTCGCCGCCACACAGATATGCGATGCGGATCAGTTTGAGCAGGTGGTCCTGGTTCTGCACCCGCTGGGCCGGGTCGCCACCAATCAGGTTTTCGTAAGCACCCACCGAGAACCGCAGACCCTCGCGATTGCACCGGTCGATCAGCGCCTTGGCCTCGTCCGGCCCGAAGTTGTCGTAATCCAGGTGTGTCGCCACGTGATCGGTCCGGGAGCCGTCCCGGCGGAACACGCACAGTTCCATGCCCTGAGCGCCAATCTGCTTCGTGTCGTCAATGATTTGATCAAGCGTACGGCGTGGTAAGGCCGAGGTCATAATCCAGATCGGATTGTTCATGGGGTGAATCCTTTGCCGGGAAAAGTGACACCAGATCGTCGACGCTGCAGAAACGTCGCCAGGGAATGCCCCGCATTGTACTCGGAATTACCGGCTCTGGAAACGCCGACGCTTGGGATCACTCGAACTGGTCCCCGAAAGGATGGCTGGATCTGAAAAACGCTTGACGCCGATAGAATCGAGTGTTACTGTTACTTGCGGTGTTGAAACAATTTTTTCTGGTTGTGCCCCCATGAACCGCGACATGTCTCCCAGCCTGACAGTTGTGGCCGCCCGCGCGGCGGTACTGGGCGTCGTGGTACTGCTCGGCGTCGTCGTAGACGACGTCGCGTCGTAGGGGGTCAACGGACAACTGAATCCTGGACCATCATCCAACCCCCGCCGACGCGGCACGTCGGCGGGGGTTGGCCTTTCTTGGCATCCCGACCCGCGCCGGCCATCGCTTCGGCAGCCAAGCAAAGGAGCTCCGCGATGATCCACACCACCGGCGCGCAGGCGATCGTGCGTCTGTTGGAACGCCAAGGGGTCCGCACCGTCGCCGGGATACCGGGCGGCGCGAACCTGCCCATGTATGACGCGCTCTCCCAAAGCCGCCAGATACGCCACGTGTTAGTGCGTCACGAGCAGGCGGCTGGCTTCATCGCGCAGGGGATGGCGCGCGTCACGGGTCGGCCGGGGGTCTGCCTGGCAACCTCCGGGCCGGGAGCCACGAACGTGCTGACAGCCGTTGCAGACGCGAAACTCGATTCGGTGCCGCTGGTCTGCATCACGGGGCAGGTGCCGCGCAGCATGGTCGGAACTGATGCGTTTCAGGAGGTCGACACGTACGGTTTGAGTATTCCGATCACCAAGCATAACTTCCTGGTGCGCTCGGCTGACGAGTTGCTCAAGGTGGTGCCCGAGGCGTTTCGGATCGCGGCCTCGGGGCGTCCCGGTCCGGTCTGGATCGACGTGCCGAAGGACGTGCAGACCGAGTCGGTTGTCTGCGATGCCTGGCCGGACCCAGGCCGGCCCGATTCGCCTCCTGCGATTGACGCGGCCGCCGTGGAGCGTGCGGCGGCGATGATCAACGCGGCGCAGCATCCGGTTCTGTACTTGGGGGGGGGCGTGATCCAGGCGGAGGCCAGCGCTCTGGCGACGGCGCTGGCGGAGAGAGCCTCCATTCCAGCCACGATGACCTTGATGGGACTCGGCGCGGTCGCGTCCGATCACCCGCAGGCGCTGGGCATGTTGGGCATGCACGCGGCCCGCTACACCAACCTGGTGCTGGAGGAGTGCGACCTGCTCATTGCGGTGGGGGTGCGTTTTGACGACCGCGCGACGGGCAGAGTGGCTCAGTTCTGTCCGCAGGCCGCGGTTGTCCACATCGACATTGACCGGAGCGAATTGGACAAGATCAAGACAGCGCATGTCGCCATCCACGGCGATGCCCGGCAGACGCTGCAGGCGCTGTTGCCCCGCGTGCAACCGAATGCGCGCCCCGACTGGCGCGCCCGCGTCGCGGCACTCCAACAGCAGTACCCGTTGAGCACGCCCGGCGCGACCGATCCGTGCATGCCCTACGGACTGATCCTGCACGCCGCGCGGCTGGCCGGCGACCGCGCGATCGTGACCACCGATGTCGGCCAGCACCAGATGTGGACCGCTCAGGTGTATCCGTTCCGCCACCCGCGGCAATGGCTGACGTCGGGTGGCCTGGGGACGATGGGCTTCGGCTTGCCGGCGGCGATCGGAGCCGCCTTGAGCTGCCCTGATCGGACGGTGATCTGTTTCAGCGGCGACGGCAGCCTGCTGATGAACATCCAGGAACTGGTGACGGCCATCGAGGAGGAGGTGAACGTCAAGGTCATCGTGATGAACAATCGTTCGTTGGGTCTGGTGCATCAGCAGCAGGAGCTGTTCTTTGGCAAGCGTCGCTTCGCGTCCGGATTCCGGGCGGATCTGGACTTCGTGACGATCGCGTCCGGGTTCGGCGTGCCGGCCTACGATCTGGCTGGCAGTGCTGCGCCGCACGCCGTGCTGGAACATGCCATCACCCGCCCCGGTCCCTGTCTGATCCACGCGCCGATCGATGTTCGCGAGTTCGTGTTTCCGATCGTGCCGCCGGGAGCTGCCAATCGAGAGATGTTAGGAGGAGAGAACCATGTCGACACGCACGCCTGAGACACCCGCGAGCGCATCCCCCTCATCGCCGTACACCGTGCTGGAGATGACCGTGAGGAACCATCCCGGGGTGATGTCCCACATCTGTGGGCTGTTTGCCCGCCGGGCCTTCAACATGGATGCGATTCTGTGCATGCCGATCGGCGAGGGGAGCACGAGCCGGATCTGGCTGCGCGTCCGGGAAGACCGGCGGCTTGAGCAGCTGATCCGGCAGACCCTGAAGCTGGTGGACGTACTGGACGTGCGGCGGCACGACGCCGAGCACGAGGTGTTTCTCCGGCTGGAGCAGTTCTTCACCAACGTGTGACGAAAGTTCCATGCGGACCGTGCCGCTTTCAGAGTCCGCCGCTTGAACGGCGCTCTGGCAGGCCGCCGGGCGGGACCTCGGTTCCAGGGGCTGCCTGCGCCGGCGGTTGGAAGCAGCCTAGCCGGCGGGCCTTCCAGTAGGCGGCCTGCAGGTAGAATATGCCACTGCTCGACACCCGGCTGTAATCCAGCCGGGCGATGGCGCGGGCCAGCAGCACGCGCTGGTCTTCCGGAAAAGTTCCGGCAGGGTCCATCAGTTGCGTCAGCGCTGCCTCGCCACTCTCGCGAATGTTGTACCAGACCCGCCGATAGGCGCCTTGTTCGCCGAGCCCCTCGCCGGTCCGCCAGTCGGAACAGAGCATCGTCAAATCCAGCTGCTGGGCGTTGCGATCCGCCCGGGTCGCGCGGCCGGCGCAGCGCTGCGATACCAGCTGCAGGATCGCCCGTATCTGTTGTTTCCGGGCTGGGTCCTCTTCCAGCGATTCCAACAGTTCCAGCGAGCCCTGCATTTGCAACAGCGCGTAAGTGTTTTGCCCCTGCTCGGTCAGGACCGACTGTGCGACAGCCGGTGCCAGGTACTGGTGATAAAGATCGTAATACTCGCGTCTGCCAGTCGTATCCCACGCCGCGGCGTAGATCATCGGCAGGCGCGCCGCTTCGTGTTGTTGGACATTCCACATCCGGCTGATACCACGCGGGTCGCGCGTGCCGTCGGCCCGCAGCGAATCGTAATCGTTCTCCGGCGTGACGTTACGCGTCATCCGGTCGGCAATTGCCGCGAGAATCACGCCGATTTCTTTCTGCGTCGCCGGGTCGCACAGCGGACTGTGATAGTACAGCCACAGCCCGTGTACTGCATGGGTGTACTGGTCCCGTGACGACGCGATGTAGCTGCTCTGGCAGTCGGCCGGGCAGACGCCGCGCGCCAGAAACCCCGGCACGCCGTGGGCCGTGGCACACAACTGGATCCCCTCGAACACCGACCGCGACCGTTCGCGCAGCAGCTCCTCCCGCGTGACGGCATACCGGTCCACGATCAACTGGAGCATCACGCCGGCCGAGATCATGCAGTCTTCCATGCCGGTACCGTAGCCGTACGGATTGGGGTGCTGGCGGGCGACTTCATCCGCCGTTGGCAGATGGGCCAGCTCGCGCCCGGGCTCATAGCTGCTGAGATAGTCGTAGAACAAGTGTGTGCGGGGATGATAGAACCGCTGCCACGACACCTCCCACGCCTGCTCCATGCACTCCGCCAACTTCGCGTCGGACGGATCCAGGGGGGCAGCCTCCGGGACGTCGTCCGCCCCCCGGCGCTCCAGAGGGTTCGCCGGCATTTCACGCCCGGCGGAGTGGCCGATCACGACAGTGGTCACGACAACTGCGCTCAGCACGAGCATCCGGGTCAAACGGGTCCGCATGTGTCGCTTGCCGCTTGACTCTAGGTGTGGGCGGCGTCTCAGCACGAGCATCCGGGTCAAAACATGGGTCTCCTTCGGGCATTCCTTTGGGCATGTCGTCCAAATACTGACATCCACCGTCAAGCTGTCGGGTTGCGGTCCCTTGCGAAACGTGGCAGTCGCGTTCTCGACGTGGATCGCGTCGGCACCCAGGCCAGTAGCCCATCAACAGCGCGGATCGGAGCGCCGCGGGCGAATGCCCCGGGTATTGGCCGACCAGCGCGGCGTGTGCCTCCTCCAACGTGGGACGGTGAAAGGCTCGGTCATTCTAAGCCGGTTGTAGTGGACAAATCCATGCCATGGATGGGCCCATTCGCATGGACTGCCTACCTCCTCACCGTTCAGAGGTTACATCCCGCAATTGGCCGAAGGCCACTATCAACGTAGCCCCAGGCTACGGTGAGAACTGACCTTCGGCCAGACGACAGCTATCCCGGTACCTCCACATGATGGGCTCCTGATTCCCGGTCAGCGCTTCTGGGTCAGCGCTTCTGGTAGAAAATCAGCTGGAACGCGCGCGGCTCGAGCTGCACCGTCCGATTTGCCAGCTCGGAACCCGGTACGTCTTCCGGCGTTCCGCCGTACACGTCCACAGTGTATGTGGCGGCGGAGTCAAGGCCGCCGAGCTGGAACGTGCGGGACGCGTCCGGCGCAGCGCCGCGGCGGAAGAAGATCGCAAAGCCGGATCCCTGATCGGGCCGGTCGCATTGCCAAGCGCACCAGAGGTCGTCGCCGTCGCCGGTTTCGTCGGTCAACGGATAGAAACTCCCCAGGTAAAACGGCTGCATCCGCTTCGCGACATCGAAGACTTTCTTGAACCAGGCCGTCTCGGCATCGGTCAGCGGGCGCCGGATGATGCCCCCATCGAAGTCGGATGGCGTGATGACCGTGCCGGACGAGATGATGCTGAACGCGGCATAGTCGTCGCCGACCGGCACGCAGTTGAACTCGCAACCCTGGAACGGCAGATAGGGTAAGAGGTTGAGCGAGGCGTTCTGTCCGAGGATGAACGCGGTGTCGCCCGGTTTTTGCCCGATGTAATAGTCGCTGCGGCAGTACGTGTGGGCTCGCGTGATCATTTCAATGTCGATGCGCCGCCCGCCCGAGGCACAGTTTTCCTGCAGGATCGCTGGGAACCGCGCCCGCATGTCATCCAGGAATTTGTAGACCCCGGCGATGTGCTTCGCCTCGGAAATCCCCACGCGGTCGGCCGCATCCATCTCGCGCCACACGGGACCAGGTTCCATGTTGAAGTCCTGGCGGAAAACGTCGATCTTATGCTTCGCGATGATCCCGTAGACCGTGTCCTGGATCCACTTGAGGGCCTCGGGATTGCCGTAGTCGACCAGCTGCCCGTGCCGGAACTCCGGATGAGTTTCCAGAATCGGCGCGGTATCGGTCATGCGTTCCGGTTCGAACCAGAGCAGGAACTTCAGGCCGGCTTCGTGGACGGCGGTGGCGATCGGCAGCAGATCACCGGTCGGATGGACCGTGGTATTGACCCGCCAGTCGCCGACATATTTCCACCAGTTCGGCCCGCAATTGGAGTACAGCTCGTCCTCGTGCGGCGGGCCGTACCAGCCTGCATCGACCCAGTACGTATCGAACGGCATCTGATGATCGAGGCAGTACTGCAGGACGTCGCGCATCATCTGCGGCGTCTTGTTGCCGCCCCCCGCCGCGACCGCCAGAATCGGCGGAATGACCTTCCCCTGAGGATCGCGGGGCACCTTCGCTTCGCGCATGAACTGGTGCACGAGCGTCTTGAATTCCCGCCGCGTCTGGTCGGTGCGGACGAACATGGTGATCGACGGCTGGCGGATCGATTCCCCGGGCGCGAGCCGGAAGTTGGTCCGCTCCATGCCGATCTCCACGGCCACCGCGGGGCCGGTATGCGCAAACCGCGCCTTCCAGGTCCCGGTCCAGCCGATCGCAAACAGGTAGCCGTGCCGGTCGTCCAGGCTCAGGTCGAGGAACGGAACGTAGTCGTTCGACGACCGCCCGCAGGTAGAGGTCAGGATCTGTTCGTCACCTGCCTCGATGCGGAACAACTCCGGCACGAAGTCGGCGGCAGTGCAGGTCGAGCCGCGCAGTACGTGCAGCGCCACGGCGTCTGCCGACTGTGGATTGTCGACCGCCAGGCACAGCGACCGGAAATCGCTCACGATGCCCGTCGGTTCGGTGCCGGACAAGTTGGTCAACTCGACGGAACATTCTTCCACCGGGTAATCTTTGTAGATCTTGAAGTCGATGCGGATCTGCAGCTTGCCGTCCGCGGCGGTGATCGTTTTCGCTCCGGCACGGTACTGCGCGGTTTCGTGCTGCGCGCCGGCTACCATCCGTTCGGCGAACGAGCCATCCTGCGCGGCAGGTTTCCCATCGTAGCTGAATGCGGGCCAGCTGCCGTTGAGCGGCAGAGTCTGGGACTGGACGCGGGCCTCGAACAGTGGCACCACCAGGAGAGTCAAACAGAGAATGAATCGGTTCATGGCATTATCCGGTACGGTGGACAGAGCGTGTAATTGCGCCTGGTTTCGCCCTGCCAGCGCACCGCCGCGGTGCCGAGGGCGAACGACTGCCACCAGTGTGTGCCAGTGCCGCGGGGATTACAAGAGCGGTCCATGAATTGTCCCGGCTGCCGCGACGACGTTATACTTGAGGGCGGCGCGCTCGGCCTGGCGGCTGCGTGGACCGCGCCGCTGGCGGGCACGCCGCTTCTGGTTGTGCGATGACTCGGCACTGCGTGGTGAGTGGCCGCGCAGACGCGACCAGCAGACGATAGTCGGTACGACGGCGATTGGTCCAGGAGGCATGAGGATGAAGAACACGAACGGGCAAGTACACGGCAATCGCCGCACCGCGCGCGGCGGGGTGTCGCGCCGGCGATTCATGGGTAGCGTGGCCACGGCGACAGCGTTTTCGATCGTTCCCCGGCACGTCCTGGGGGGGGCCGGGCACATTGCGCCCAGCGACAAGACGACCTTGGCCGGGATCGGCATGGGGGGGCAGGGCATTCAGAACATGGCCCGCTTCACGGAGTACCCGGAGATCCAGATCACCGCGGTCTGCGACGTGCATCGCGAAGGGGATCGTTATATGTCCTGGAATTGGAACCAGGGCAAGGATCTGCAGATGGCCGGTCGCGAACCGGCGCGGCGCGAGGTGGAACGGCGCTATGCCGACCAGCAGGATCGTGGTACGTATCACGGCTGCCGCACCTACGTGGACTACCGTGAGCTGCTGGAAAAAGAGGATGTGGACGCCGTCATGGTGGCCACGCCGGACCACTCGCACGCGGTGATCACCATGGCGGCGATCCGGCGCGGCAAGCATGTGTATTGCGAGAAACCGCTCACCTATTCCGTCTTCGAAGCCCGTGCGGTGACCGAAGCAGCGCGGCAGGCCAAGGTGGCGACTCAGCTGGGCAATCAAGGGCAGGCCGACAACCTGTCGCGGATGATTCAGGAGTACATCCTGGACGATGCGATTGGCCCGGTGCGTGAAGTGTATGTGCCGTGGGGGCAGGGATTCTGGGATCCGCCGGCAGGTCCGGGACGCCCGCAGGACATGCCGCCCGTCCCCGACGGGCTCGACTGGGACCTGTGGCTGGGCCCGGCACCGGCCCGGCCGTACCATCCGTGTTACCATCCCTGGCGCTGGCGCGACTGGTGGGACTTCGGCACGGGGCAGCTCGGCGATCTGGGCTGCCACAAGTTGTCGACGATCTTCAAGGCGCTCAACTTGGGCAGTCCCACGACGATCGAGGCGGAGTGCGATGAGGTCAACCCGGAGATCTATCCGCGGGTGTTCAACGTACACTACGAGTTTCCTGCCCGCGGCGACATGCCGCCCGTCAAACTGCATTGGCTCAGCGGCGGCGCCCGGCCGCCCCGCCCCGCGGGACTCGAGGCCGATCGCGAGGTGACGGAGGATCTGTTCCTGGGCGACAATGGGGTGCTCATGGGACACCGCCTGGTGCCTGAAACACGTATGCGGGAATATGGCCGCCCACCCGAAGTGCTGCCGCGGTCGCCAGGGCACGACGTGGAGTTCGTGCGCGCCTGCCGCGGCGGTCCGCCCGCCGGATCCGATTTCGTCGCCCACTCCGGGCTGCTCACCGAAGCCTGCATGTTGGGCAACATCGCGCTGCGCCTGGGTCGCAAGCTCGTTTGGGACGGGGCGCGGTGTGAGTTTACCAACGACCAGGAGGCCAATCGGCTGCTGCACCGCGAGTATCGGGAGGGGTGGTCATTGTACGCCTAGACTCGCCGCGGCACGCCCCACGCGTTGGACTGAATGCAGAATGCAGAATGCAAATGGAGGGGTGCCCGGCGATCTGGCCATGATCTGGCCGCGCTCCGACCGGCGAGCGCGGTCCTTGACGACGCGCCTGTGCGCGTCGTCTAATACGTTCAACCGCCATCTGCCGGTGCAGGCTGTATGCATGGCGGGTTCTGCAACCTGCCGCTAGAGGAGTCACCACAAATGATCAGTCGCAGGCGCGGGATCGTCACGCTGTTGGCGCTGTGCGTTCCGGCATCGTTGTTCGCGGCGGAGGAGCCGCTGGCATTCTCTGTGGACGATGCCACACAAAGTTACACGATCACCGAGCAGGGGCAGCCGGTATTGACGTATCGGTTCGGCGAGGTGCCGCTCCCGGCCGGAGTAGAAGCGGCCCATTTCGGGAAAGATAGCACCCCCTACAACGGCGCTTATTTCACCGACGGCAGCCGGTTCGGGGGCGAGCGGAGCGACTACATCTACCCGCTGTACGGGTTCCATGGCGAGCAGCTCACGGCCGACTACCCGGCAGATCACGTGCATCACCGCAGTCTGTGGTGGAGTTGGTGCGAGGTGCGCCGCCACGACAAGATCGGCGACCTGTGGGCCGTCTGCAAGATCCGCGCGTATCCGGAGAGGATTACGAAGATGGAGGCTGCCGCCGAGGGGGCTGTGCTTCAAGCCGTCAACGTCTGGCGCTATGACGATGACCCGGCCGCCATCGTCAACGAGACGGTCACGATTCGTGCCTGTCCGACCACCGGGACACCCGGATCCCGGAGTCGCACGGTCGATGTTGACGTGCGACTCGAGGCACTTGTCGACGGTGTGGCCATTGCCGGCCGCCAGAAGGTCGACTACGGCGGTTATGGCGGAATGACGGTCCGTTTGAATCCGGATATTCAGGAGTTCTCGATGCGCGCCGTCCATCCGAATCCGGACAAATGGCGAGGCGACGATCTGGCGGTCGTCGAACGGGTGACCGATCAGAACGCGTGGGGTGATGCCGCCTGGATGGCGCTGTACGGCAAGTACCCGGCCGCCGGCGCGGCAACCCCCGACTTCACAACCATCATGATGTTCGAGTCGAAAGCCACGCCGCTCTATCCGAACAACTTCCGGTACTACGGTACCACCTGCATCTCGTTGGCCTTTCCCGGCTGGACCATTGTTCCGCTCGTCAAAGGCCAGCCGCTGGACTACAAGACGCGTTTTGTGATCTGCGAAGGCAAGACGACCATCGAACAGGAACACGCCGCTTTCCAGGCATACCAGCAGTAGATGCAGATGCAGTGAACTGTGGGGGGGAATTCCCGTCTGCACGACAGTCTCCGAGACTAGGGAGGACACGATGCGATACTGGGGGATGATGGTGCTGCTGGTGGTGCTGCTGGCGACGCCCGTTGCGCGGGCCGGTGGTACCTCGGTTCGTGAAATCACGCTGGACATTCCGACGTACCCGCTCGGTACGGACGACAAGAATCCTCCGTTGTGGGCACTCGACATCTACCCGTATTCGATGCAGACCGAGTTCAGCGCGAACCGGGTGAACGCGCAGTATCGTGCGGTCGTTCTGGAGAACGATTACATCCGGGTGATCATATTGCCGGATGTTGGCGGCCGGATCTATGCTGCGCATGACAAGACGAACAATGATTTCGATTTCATCTATCACAACCATGTGATCAAGCCCGGGCTGGTGGCGTTGCGTGGTGCGTGGCTGTCGGGCGGGATCGAGTGGAATTTCCCGACGCGGGGGCACACGGTCAACACGGTATCCCCGGTGCAATACCGGGTGCTGCACGGCGACGACGGGAGCGTGACCTGTGTGGTCGGGGCGCGCGAATGGGTGCGGCGGATGCGGTGGGCGGTGTCGACGACCGTGTTTCCGGACCGATCGTACTTCCAGAACCGGGTGCTGTTGTACAACCCGACGTTGACCGACAACAACGCCTATTTCTGGGCCAACGCGGCGGTGCATGCCTGGCCCGATACGCAGGTGACGTTTTCGCCGACCGATTACACGTATGCCGGGAGTCGGCGCCAACCGCAGGCGTGGCCGGTCCACGCGGGGCAGGACGTGTCCTGGTACAAGAACACGCCCCACGCGTTCGACTATTTCAGCGGCACGCCGGCCGACTTTGTGACTGCGTACAACCACGAGCGCCAGTGCGGCAGTGTGCATTTCGCGTCGCGGCACGACAGCTTCGGCAAGAAGTTCTGGACCTGGGGCACGGCCCGCAGCGGGCTGATCTGGGAGGACATTCTGACCGACGAGGACGGGCAGTACATCGAGCTGCAGTCCGGCCGGCTGCTGACACAAGGCGACAGCTGGATCATGGAGCCGCACCTGCAGGAGAGCTGGGACGAGTACTGGTATCCGATCCAGAACATGGACGGGTTCGTCCACGGGAACTGCGAGGCGGCGATCAATTTCGTCGCCCGCGAGGGGCAACTGCACGTAGCGCTCAATGTCACCCGGCCGCTGGCCGACGCGACCGTCACCGTGCGCTCCGGGGATCAGGAACTCTGCCGCGAGACGCTCAGCATCAAACCGGGCGAGAGCTGGCGGACCGCGCTGGACTACACGGGGGACTTCGAGTCCTGCCGCCTGGAGCTGCGCGACAGCCAGGATCGGGAACTGCTCAGCTACAGTCCGCAGCGGGAGGAAGTACCGCCGCCGGAACTGGAGCCGGAGATGCCGACCGGGGCGAACGCATCGGCGGAGGAACTCAGCCTAGCCGGCTACTATGCCATGAAGCACTGGAACCTGCCGCGCGCCGTGACGCTGTTCGAACGCGCGCTGGAAACCGACCCGGGCCTCACCTCCGCCCTGCGCTGGCTGGCCGTGATCCACTACAAGAACGGGCAGTTCCGCGAAGCGCTGCAGTGCGCCGACCAGGCGCTGCGCCGCAATGATGACGACTATATGGCGCGGTACTACCGCGCGTTGAGCCGCATCGCGCTCGGCATCTCGCAGCGCGTCGACGAAGATCTGGACCTGGTGGGACGCCGGGCGGCGTACCGCCACATTGCCCCGTTCGTCCAGGCGTCCGTGGCCATCGCGGCGGGCGATTCCAGCCGGGCTCACGAACGCCTCGAATGCGCGCTGCGCGAGAATCCAGGCGACCTCAAGACGCGCGTCATGCTGGCCTGCCTCGAACGGCACCAGGGGCAGGTGGACCAGGCGCTGCGGCGCGTAGACGAGGTGCTGGCCATCGATCCGCTCGACAGCCTCGCAGCATTCGAGAAGTTCTTCCTGGGTGCCACGCAACCGGACACGCTGGGCGTGCTGCGGAACGACCCGCAGTATTATCTCGAAGTCGCCTGCGATTACCTGCAGATGAACCTGGTGCGCGATGCGGCCGCGGTGCTGGAGCAGTACCGCGGGCAGCCCGGAGCCGCCCCGCACCCGCTCGTCTGTTTCTATCAGGGCTATCTGGCGGACCGGTCTGGCGATGCGGACCGAGCCAAAGCCCATTACGCGGAAGGGATCGAGCTGGCGCCCGATTACGTCTTCCCGTTCCGCACGGAGAGCCTGGCCGTGCTCGAAACCGGTCTGCGGTACTGCCCCAACGACTGGAAGTTGCAGTATTACCTGGGCACTCTGCTGACCGCCAAGCTGCAGTGGCAGGAGGGGCTGAAGTACTTCGTGGCCGCGCGCGAGCAGCAGCCGCCCTGCCCGGTTCTCTACCGCAACCTCGGCGAGATCTACTGGCACAAACTCAACGACCACGCAAAGGCGCAGGTCGAGTACGAAGTAGCGCGGGCGCTGGACCCGCACGACAGTGCCTACTATCTGGCCTTGGATCGCCTGTACGAGCTCCAGGACAAGCATCCGCAGCGCGACCGGTTGTTCCGGCAGGCGTCCGCCGGCGTGCAGGCCGACTTCCGGGTACTGCTCACACGCGCCGCTTACCACACCACCGTCGGGCAATACGACGAGGCGCTGGAGATCCTGCAAGGCCATACGTTCCATCCGTGGGAAGGCTGGACCGGCGCACGCGACCTGTACGAGAAGACGCTCCGCGCACGCGTGAAACGCTCCCTGGAACGCGAGGACTACGAAGCGGCCATCAGCGATCTGCAACTCGCCATGCAGTGGCCTGAAAACCTGGGTACCGGCCGGCCCCAGACGCCTGACCACTCGTGGGAACACTGCCAGCTGGGGCTGTGCTACAAGGCGATGGGCAAAACTGACCTGGCACAGGAACAGTTCACGAAGGTGCTCGAAAGCCCCGCTCCACCAGACGCCGCCGTGCGCACGCAGGCCGAACAGGAACTGGAGCTGCTGCGAAGCGGCAAGTCTCCATGACTCCATAACTCCATAACACGGTCAATTGGTCAGCCCTGTCATCCCGGCCGCTCAGAGACGCGGTGGCCGGGCTGGCAGGTTGTGCCATGACCATGACATTGTGCCATGACGAGGATATCACCATGCGATTACTGTTGTTGCTGGTGCTGTCGGTCGGTGGGCTGCTGCGCGTGGCGGCGTCCCAGCCGCTCGAGTCGACCGATCGCGGCTATGTCTGGCGGTGTGGCGATGAGTATGTCCGGTTCGACCGCGGCAGGTGGACCGCGGGCATCGAAGGCGAGGCCGAGTTCGCCTGGGACATGGTGCTCTGGCACGACCAGTGGATCTACGAGACGCTGGCGGGCGGGGAAGTGGACGCCCCACCGGCGCTGACCGACGAGCGCGATCAGGCCTACGCGTTTCGCCTCAACCTCCTGGACCGGGACTTCGCGGTGGACGAGACGGTGGTGCTGGAGAACACGATTTCCTTTGCGCAGCAGCCGGCCCGATATCCCGGTCAGATCGAGCCGGGCCGCCAGCCGCTGGCAATCCATGGGGTGACGCCAGCCACCGCGCGCGTGCCGCAATACAGCAAACTCGAACTGTGTGTCGCGCTGGACGCCACTTACGACAACCCCTTCGATCCGGACGATGTGCAGCTCGACGCCCTGTTCACCACCCCTTCTGGCCGGCAGTGCGTGGTGCCCGGCTTCTTCACTGTCGAACACCGCTGCGAGGTCGCGGACGGGGTGGAGGTGTTGATTCCCCAGCAGGAGAGCGGATGGCGCGTCCGGTTCACGCCGCAGGAGATCGGCCGCTATCAGTGGCAGCTGCGACTGCGCGACCGCAGCGGTGAGATCACCGGGGGTGGCGGGACGGTGGAGTGTACTCCGGGCAATTGCCCCGGCTTTATCCGCACGAGCAAGAGCGATCCGCACTACCTGGCCTTTGACAACGGCGACGGCTTTTTCCCCATCGGCCACAACCTGCCGATCTACCATACCACCGGACAACGGGGAGCCGACGCGATGCGGAAGTTCGCGGCGGCCGGTGAGAACTTCAACCGCTGGTGGATGAGTTCGAGCAGTCTCGGCATCGAATGGGAAGACCAGATCGGCTGGTACCGGCAGGATGTGGCCGCGCGGATCGACCAGACGCTGGAGCTGGCCGCCGAGTTAGGCCAGTACTATATGCTGTGCATGGACACGCATCAGGACTTCCGGGAAGCGGGCTGGGAACGCAACCCGTTCAACGTCCGCAACGGCGGGCCATGCGCGACACCGAGCGACTGGTTTACGGACGAGGTGGCGCGACGCCACTATCAGAAGCGGCTGCGTTACACCGTCGCCCGCTGGGGCTACAGCCCGCACGTCCTGTGCTGGGAGTTCGGCAACGAGATGGAAGGCTGGGAGGGTGCGTCCGACGAGGTCAAATTCCCCTGGCACAAGGAGATGTCGGACTATCTCCGGTCGATTGACCCCTACGGGCATCTGATCACCACAAGCTTCTGGACGAACACGGGACCGGAGCAGTACTGGGACCTCGAGAACATCGACATCGTCCAGACCCACTGCTACACGAACGATGACAACAATGTGGCACAGACTGTCCGCCGCTACTGCCTGCGCCAGTGGAAACGCTTTGACAAGCCGCATATTTTCGGCGAGTTCGGGATTCGCAGCCACTCCAGCACGGCGGACAAGGACCCGCAAGGGTGGGCGATTCACAACGCACTCTGGGCCGGACTGACGAGTTTCGCCGCGGGCGGCCCGATGCCCTGGTGGCACGAAAACTACATCGATCCGCTGGACCTCTATTTCCACTTCACGGCGCTGGCGCGGTTCACTCAGGACGTGCCGCTCGGTTCCGCCCGCTGGACGCTGCTGGAGACCGAGCCGCCGGAGTTCGTGGAGGTGGAGCGGCCGCCGCAGCCCCGCGACATCGTGATCACGCCGGCGAGTCAATGGGGAAAGCCCGAACACAATGAGTTCGTGATCCGTCGCGATGGAAGCATCGAGGACGAGCGGACGCCTCAGCAGCACCTGCATGGTCAGTCGCATCAGCACCTCAAGAACCCGCCGGCATTCGTGGTCGATTACCCCGCGCCGGGCCAGTTCGTTGTGCGCGTGGGGCGGGTCTCGGCTTCCGGGCTGCTGAAAATCTGGGTGGACGACGAACTGCAGTGCGAGCGCGAACTGCCCTGCGGCGAGGGGCTCGGGAAGGAAAGCGTCTACCGGCCGCAGTGGAAGTTGTGGGAGACGACCTACGACGAGGATGTGGCCGTGGACATCCCGGCCGGGACCCACCGCATCCGCGTGGAGAACTTCGGACGGGATTGGGTGACGGCCAGCAGCTACCGGTTCACCGGCTGCCAGGTGCTGGTCCGGCCGAACGTGCTCGTCTGCGGCATGCAGAGCGAGTCGCTGGCCATCCTGTGGCTCCAGAACCTGGACAGCTCGTGGTACCAGCACGGCCAGGGCACCGTCCCGCCGGTGGCTGGCTTTCAGCTGGTCGTGCGGGGACTGGCCGACGGGCCGTACGACGTCGAGTGGTGGGATACCTGGAAGGGGGTGCCGGTGCGCGCCGATCAGATCGAAGCGCGCGGCGGGGGGTTGCTGTTGACGGTGCCCGAACTCCAGACCGATACGGCGGCCAAGATCCGCGCGCGGTAGGCCCTGCGCACTTGAGTGGAATGCGGCCAAGGCGGTACACGGAATGCGAAACACCAAACGCGAAACGCGGCGCGACATGAAACACCCGGACATGAAGTACCCGATTGCTGCAATGCTGCTGGTGGTGGTTACGATCAGCGGGGGGCGGGCCGCCGCCGCAGACGAGCCGGCGAAGCGCCGTGGGGCTCCGGGTGCGGCAGGCTCCGAATCAAGGAGTGCACAGATGGTGGACACGGTGCGGATCGTGGCCCTGGGGGACTCGATCACCAACGGTGTGAAACTGGCTGGCGTGACCGAGCCAGAGACATTCCGGGAAATCACTCGGCGGGAACTCACCCGGAAACTGGGAAAGACGATCGAGGTCGTCAATGCGGGGGTCAACGGCGACATCGTCACGCTGGCGCTCCAGCGGCTGGAGGCCGACGTGCTGGTCCACAAGCCGGACGTCGTCACGGTCATGTTCGGAGGGAACGAGGCGGGATTCTATCGGCCCGAGACGAACGGGTTCGCGGACACGCCGCGCGTGGCACGCGCGCAGTTCCAGGCGGCGCTGAGCACGCTTGTCGATCGTCTGCGTGAAGCGGGAATCACGGTCGTGCTGATGACCTGTCCGCCCATGACCGAGCGGTACTGGGGCATGCATCTCGAGCCGTACCGCAAACACGGCATCAACTTCCTGGTCCGGGACTACGCCCAGACGATGCGGGACGTGGCTGCTGAGAAACACGTGGCGCTGGTCGACGTCTACCGGGCGTTCGACCAGGACCACTCCCGGCTGGAGTTCTTTCCCGACGGCCTGCACCCGGATGCGCGCGGCCATCGAGTGATTGCGGACCTGCTGATAGAACAGCTGGTCCGCATCGTTGACCCGCCGTCGCGGTAGGGCAGGGGTGCCGCGGGAACGGAGGAGGAGTATCTCGTTGACTGCCATTATCTCGTAGACTGTTAGAGACGTACTGTCGAGAGACGTACTGTCGTTCCGTCCGTCTGTTGTGGTCTGTACGTTGTGTACGAGTGGTGCCATGACCCGCGCCTCGCAACCGTTGACGCGTCGTCGATTCCTGAGCAGTGGAGCCGCAGCCGGACTGGGCGTGCTGGCCAGTCCCCTGCTGGTGCCTGCAGCCACCGCCGCGCCACCACTGATCACACGTCCGCTGGGCCGCACCGGTTTCGCGGTCTCGACGCTGGGGCTGGGAGGCCAGGCCAGTCTGCAGTGGACTCCGGAAGGTATCGACCCGGTGGAGATCATTGTCCAGGCATACCAGCGCGGCGTGAACTACTTTGACACGTCGAACGTGTACGACAAGAGTCAGCTGAATTACGGCGCCGCCTTTCGACAGCTGGGACTCGCCCCCGGGCATGCGAACTACGACCCGGCCAGGCGGCGGCAGGTGTTTGTGGCAAGCAAGACGATGCTGCGCATGGCCAAGGGACTGATGCCTGACGGACCGCGGGCCGAGGGGTCGCAGGGCCGCAGCATGCGGGCCGTCGACGATCTGAAACGCACCCTCACACAGGTGTTCGGCGACGGGAAGGGCAACTACCCCGACGACGCCTACGTCGATCTGTTCCAGATCCACAATCTCAATTTTCTGGAAGAGGTAGATGCCATCTACATGGGGCTGGACCAGCCGGACCCGCAGGCCCGGCGCATCGGAGCGCTCGCAGCCCTGCGGGACTATCGCGACGGAACGAACCGGACGGGACTCAATCCGCAAGAGGAACGGCGCATCCGCCACATTGGCATCACCGGCCACTACAGTTCGCCGGTGTTGATCGAGTGCATGCAGCGCGACGAAGACCAGCTGCTGGACACCCTGCTGGTTGCCGTCAATGCGAACGATCGGCTGTATTTCAATCATCAATTCAACGCGATTCCCGTAGCCGCGGCCAAAGGCATGGGTATCATCGCCATGAAAGTGTTTGCGGATGGAGTCATGTTCGGCCGCAAGGCCGAGTGGAATGGCCTGGAATCGGGTGTGATTCAAACTGTGGGCTCCGCCACGATGCCCTGCGCCCCGCTGGTGCAGTACTCCTTGTCGGTGGCAGGAGTGTCGACCGCCATTATCGGCATCGGCCGGGTCGACCAGGACCCGGCACGCTGTCAACTGCAGCAGAATCTGGCCGCCGCCCAACTTGCGGCACCACTCGACCAGCAGCAGCTCGCGCAAACGGAACAGCTGGCCGCTTCGGTCCTGGAAGGGCAGACCAACTACTTCCAGCTGCCGGCCGAGCCGCTCGGTGTGCCCCGCGACGTAGCCGTACAACCGGTCGGTGAAGGCAACGCCCGCTCGCTCCGCCTGTCCTGGAACATGGCGTTTTCCGCCGACGCGCCCATCTCGCACTACCAGATCGATCGTGACGGCCGCGAGATCGGGCAGGTGCCCCACACACCGCAGCTGACGAAGGCCCCCTTCACATTCGACCTGCCCTGGGAAGATGGGAACCACGTCTACTCGGTCACCACGGTCGATGCCCGCGGACGGTCAGCGGCGTCTGAGAAGCTGACCGTGTCCTGAACGCTTATCACCCCTCTGCACAGGAGACACCGATATGGTGACGGTCAAGAACCTCAGCCCGACGGTCTACGGAGACGGCTCGCTGCTCTACCCGGGGGCGAAGGTAGGCATCGATGGCCCCGTGGGATCCATTCGCCTGAAACTCATCCGTGCCGGTCTGGAAGATGTCGAATACCTGCGGATGCTGGAAGAACGTGAGGGATGGGATGCCGTGCGGGCCGTGACAGGAACGATCGTGCAGGGATTGGACGCGTACTCCCAGGACGTGCGTCTGCTGTTGGAGCAGCGGGAAGCGGTCGGGCGACGACTGAGTGAGGGAAAATAAGAGGACGACACATGATTCCGACCATCCTATCGGCACTGGCGTTGCTCATGCAGGTCGCCGCGACGGAACCGATGCCCGAGCCGCGTGCGACTCTCCGATTGTTCAACCCGACGGAGTGGAGTGGGCCGACTACCGTCGAAGTGCCGGTGGGACGCATTGCCGCTCCCCACGTCATCGACTGGGGCCAGACGCGGCTGATCAGCAACGGGTGCGTTGTGCCGTTTGCTCTGCGCGAAGGATGCGCTCATTGGAAGGCGAGCCTGGAAGCCCCCGGTACTCAGCCCCGGTCCGAAGATCTGCTGGTGTTCTCCTGCGAAGTGCCGCCCGGCCAGTGGGTGCAGGTGGATGTCGTGCCCGGCACACCTGACGCGACATCAGCCGTAAAACGCGACCAGGGCCGGATCATCATCGACTATCCTGCTGGACGAGCGGTGATCGACGAACCGTCCGGTTCTCTGTTGTCGTGGGAGGCCGGTGGCGCATCGCTGTTGTCGGCGCCGTTCCTGGTGACACCGTACCAGCTGGCAGAAGATGGGTATCAACTGGAAGGGCCTTTCGGGTGCGGTTACACGACGGCGTCGGTTGGTCTGCGGAAGACCAGCTCCGTGGCGCAGCGGGCCCGCTGCGTGTCGCTGTCGTCCAACGCGGCGCTGACGGAGGTGAGCTTCGTGCTCGAACCGGATCTCGGCCCGGCGCTGGGTCTGACCTACCGGCTGCACGCATCGGGTGAGCTCGAGATTGTGGTCGATGAGCGGCCGTGGCGCGGGCCATCGCCCTGGTTGCACCATGCGGTCGAGTACACCCTGCCGCTTGCCGGCACGCTCCAGCGTTTCCCCTACCTCGAGAACCGGTGGGCTTTCTACGGCTTCCGCGACTACACGGCTTCAGTCAAGAGCACTGCGTGTGCATACGAGGGCGCATGGGGAGCCGTACTCGAACTGGGTGGCGAATCGGTCAACGGACGGCAGTTCGCGCGGCGGCTCATGCCCGTCGCGCCGGACAGGCAGCCGCACCTTGCCGCACTGGTGGAACTGGCCGACGAGGGGCTGGTCGTCGACGTGTTGCCGGCACGCATGGCCGGGATCGAGTGTCCGGTGCGGATTGTCGACGACGCCCAGGCTGCCGCTGTCACCGACGAGCTCACGCAGGCGCTGACGCATGCCGGCGTGGAGCTTGCGCCGGACGGGATCGCCACCGGATTGACCATTCGCCTCGCACTGGTGCCCGAGGCGGCGGGTCTGGGGATTTCCGGCGACGGGTATGTGGCGGCTGGTGACGAAGCGGGCTACACACTGCAGGCGGGCACGCGACTGGGGCTCTACAGCGCAGTGCGGGGCGTCGCGGCGCACCTGCAACGCTACGGATCGGCCGGCGGGCTGCCGCTCATCGCACGCAACCCCGTGGTGGAACTGCGCGGCGGCGGGTTTGGCGGCGGCAACTTCGAAGTGGACTTCCCGTACGGCGATGATGAACAGTGGTGCCGTGTCTTCGACGGACTGCTCGACTCGGGCATGAACGTGTTCGCCTGCATGGGCATGTGGGCCAACTGGAAGATGCCGGTGAGCTACCAGTACATGCCGGAGCTGCGATCCGAGGACCCGGACGCCTACGACGAATCGTCGGGGGCCAGATTTGCCGAGTTGGAATACCATCGCGCGCACGGTTTGAAGCTGGCCGGCTACCTGCAGGACCGCGGTGGTCAGGTCTGGCTGTGGATTCCCATCGGCTGTGTCCCCACCACCTACGCCAGGAAGTTTCCCGAGGCCATGGCACCGGGCAGCGACAAGATCCCCTGTTTTACCCACCCCGAGTATCGCCGCTATATCGGCGCCTTCTTCCGCGAACTACTCGAAACCTATCCGCTCGATGGCCTGTTCCTGGTGCGCGACGACAATGGAGGTATCTGTACCTGTGAGCGGTGCCAGGAGTTTGTGGCCCAGTCGCGCACAAAGAATCCCGTGTGGGAACAGTACCTGGTTATCTACGACTGGTTACGGACCCACCGTTTCACGGGTGCGGTGGCCGTCTACCCGTATTTCGATAACTACGAGCCGCAGCTCGATCCGCTTCTTCCGGACGACCTCTACATCGTCGGCCACGGGAGCGGTGTGGCGACCTTGGCACGCCATTACGAGTTCGTGGGACCCATGGGTGATACCTGGCTCGACAATCTCTACGCGAATTTCCGCGTGCCTCCCGCGCCGCGCATGAAGCGACTGCTGGCTGACCGGGGAAGCTTCTGGATCGGCGGCGCCTACGTTGGCTGTGAACTGCCCTGGGAGTCCATTGGCTTCTTCGGTTGGGAACCGACGGCCACGCCCAACTCGCTCCGCTATCAATGGAGCGGCCGGGAGTTTGGCCAGGCAGCTGCCGGACCGTTCCTGGCCATGAGCGACCCGTACGAAGCGATGTGGGACATCATGGCACTGCACATGCCGCCCGCCGACTGGATGGCGCTGACCCCCGCAGCACGGACCGCCGTGGTACAGGAAGGGATGGACCAGGTCGGACGATTCCGGGCCGGGCTGGCCGAACTCCAGACGGTCATCGATCCGGACCAGCACCAGCGCTGGCTCGGCCACGTCGGATTGTATCCCCGGTTCTTCGAGTATCACCTCCACCGGCTTGACCTGTTCGCCAAGGTATATGACCAGGTCCGAGCGCATCGCGATACGTTGGATCGCCCGGAGGGACTGCCGCCGGGCGTGCGCCAAACCGTGCTCGCCTGGTACGACGAAATGTACGATTGGGCAGCCAGGTACGACGCGGCAATGCAGCAGGCGCCGGACGGCATGTTGACACACTGCCGCTGGATGACGAAGCCGTACAAAGAATGGATGGCAGGCTACGATCAGTGGCTGGATGGGAAGCTGGAGATCAAGCAGTTCGCCGGCACGCTGCGCGTCGAGACGGACGCCTTACGGCCGGGCGAGCCGTTTACCTTGCGCGTGATGCTGCATAACCAGGGAGTCTGCCCCTGGATCGCCGGTGCCGGCCAACGCATCGAAGTGACAGGCGATGTGGAGCAACTCGGCCTGCCGGCCGAGTGGCAGTACGTGGGCGAGCCGCTGGCGCCCGGTGACCGGCGAACCGTCGAACTGCATGGAACGGTGCCCCAGGATCCGGGGGCAGCACAGGTGACGGTCGCCCTGATCTCGCCGTACCGGGTTCCCGAGCAGGTCGCATCAGCCACAGCTGTCCTGGCGTGGCCTTAGGGCGGCAGAGTCCAGGTACAGACGCACTAATGCCCGGTGTCAGTCACGCTCGTCGCTGTGCCTGGCTGTGCGCATGTCTGGATCGCACCCCGTCCAATCCTCGCCATTGACGGTGACGCTGCGGATGGGTAACTGCCGTGGACTGCGGTCATCGTTCGCTTTCCTGGTGAAACAGTTCTGCTCCACAGATGGCGCGTTCACGGTCCTACACCCTGGCGGCCGGTCACTTCGCCAGCAGAGGATCAGTAATCCCGGCTGGCTCCCCCCCTTGCTTCGGCCTGTTCTCGCGGCGATACTCGCGCCGGTTGTCCGGATTCATTATGATGGTTGCGGTGTTTTACCGATGGCCGCCGGCCGCCGGCGGTGAAGCATATTGCTGCGGAAGGAGACTGACTATGCTGCGCGCTGCTTCAGTCGTGCTGATCCTGGTGCTGAGTCTGACGGCGCTCATGGGATCGCAGGCAACGGCTATGACCCTGGCTGCCAATGGCCAGTCGTCATATGCCATCGTCGTGGCTGCGGATGCGATCGCGCCCGAACAGACCGCTGCGAAAGAGTTGCAGTCGCACCTCCAACTCGTGACGGGAGCCGATCTGCCCATCGCCACGGAAGGGACCGTTCCCGCGGGGCACCGCTTAATCTTCGTCGGGCAGACAGCCGCCTTCCGGGGCGCGTTCCCCGATGAGGATCTTGCATCGCTGAAGCGTGATGGCATCATCCTGCGGACGGCGGGCGATCGGCTGTATCTGCTCGGCGGCCGGCCGCGGGGGACCCTCTATGCGGTCTACACGTTCCTCGAGGACGTTGTCGGTGTGCGCTGGTGGGGGAGTCGGCCGGACGAGTGTTTCGTTCCGCAGCGGCCGACGCTCGACATCCCGGACCTGAACATACGCTATGTCCCTGCGCTGCAGTATCGCGAAGCCTTCTATCGCGGCGCGCTCGATGGCCTGTATGCCGCACGGTCCAAGTGTAACGGGCACTTCGCGCGGATTGCGCCGGAATACGGCGGCCATTATCACATCCTCGGCTGGTGCCATACGTTCTATCAACTCCTGCCCCCGGACAAGTACTTCCAAGACCATCCCGAGTGGTACAGCGAGATCAATGGCCAGCGCACCTGTGAGGGCGCGCAGCTCTGTCTGTCCAACGACCAGATGCGCGCTGAGTTGACCAGGCAGGCGCTGGCATGGCTGCGCGAGGACCCGCAGGCGGGGATGATCTCCATTTCGCAGAACGACTGGGGTGGAGCGTGCCAGTGCGCCCAGTGCCAGGCATGGCTGGCCGAAGAGGGCAGTGAAGCTGGTCCCGTCATCCGCTTCGTCAACGCTGTCGCGGCGGACATTGAACGGGAGTTTCCCGACACGTTTGTCGAGACCCTGGCGTATTTGTACACGCGCCAGCCACCTCGGCTCGCCAGACCTCGCAACAATGTCATGGTGCGGCTATGCTCGATCGAAGCGTCCTCCGCCCAGCCGCTGGAGAGCGGCGACCAGAACGAGGCCTTCCGCAAGGACATCGAGGGCTGGTGCGCGATTGCACCACAGCTGTACATCTGGAATTACGTCACCGACTTCGCCAACTACATCATCCCGCATCCCAACTGGCGCGTGCTCGGCCCGGACATCCGCTACTTCGTGGATCATAAGTGCATCGGCCTGTTCGAACAGGGGGACTCCGGCTGTGCGGTCAGCGACTTCCCCGAACTGCGGGCGTGGCTCATCGCCCACATGATGTGGGACCCGTCGCAGGACGACCAGGCGCTGATCGTCGAATTCATGCAGGGCTACTATGGCGCGGCTGCCGAGCCTCTGCTTCAGTACATGACACTGCTGCAGAACCGGCTGACGGAGTCCGGCGCCTACCTGCCCTGCTACATGCGGGATACGTCGCCCTGGCTGGATTTGACGACCGCCAACAAAGCCACGGAACTGTTCGACGATGCCGCGGCACGCGTGCAAAACGATCCCGTGCTGGCCGCGCGGGTGCGGCGCGCACGACTGCCGCTGGACCATAACTGGATCCAACGCTACAAGAGCTTCCGTCGCCTGACGGACATGGCCAACATGCCGTTCCGTGGGCCCAGCGACCCGGCGGCGGCCGTTGATGAGTTCATCAAGACCTGTCACGGCTTCGATGTCGGCCAGTTCCGCGAGGGGGCGTCGTTCGCTCAGTACGAACCCGTGCTGCGCGGGATGTTCCCACCCCCAGGCCAGCAGCCCCAGGCCCCTCAGGAAGTCGAAGGGCTCCAGTCAAGCCAGTGGGTGGATCTGCAACAGTATGACTTCAACCTGCACAATCTGGGTGAATGGGTCACCATCGTCCCTGACCCCGCAGCATCCGACCAACAGGCGGCCCGGATGCCTGCGACGCACACTCAATGGGCGATTCAGTATCCTGTACCCGGTGATCTGGGCCAGTTCGGCCAGTGGCGCTGCTACGTCGTCGCCCGTTGTGACGCCCGAGTGCCGAGCGGTAACGCCTTCCAGATCGGTCTCTACGATGCCGATAGCCGCCGGAACGTGGCCGGACAGACGGTCACGATCGAGCAATCGAGCGGTGGCGCATATCACACCTTCGACCTGGGCACGCAACACCTGAAGGACGGCATGTATTTCTGGATTGCACCGATGAAGAATCCAGATCAGGTGGACGCCGTCTACACGGATCGCATATTCCTGGTACGGGAGACGCCGTCTCAGTGAGAACACAATCTGAATACCGCGTCAATCTGAGGTGAATTGGAAGGCATACAGTTTCGTGGCGCGCATCATGAACCGCAGACGCACAGGCTGGCCCGACCAGGCGGCAAGGTCGCCCGTGCCGTTCCAGGTCACGAGCTTGTTGACCGCGTTGCCGTAAAGAATGTCGCAGGCCTCGACGCTCAGGCCGGGAATGTCGTTGCCCGCCGCGTCCAACAATCCCACGCGGCACGCTCCCATCGCCGACGCGTCGACGTTCAACACCAGGCGATTACCGTTGAAGATGATCGGCGGCGTGACGAGTTCCCCACCACCCCAGGCGGCATCCGCTGAGACGAAGCCGTCCAACCGTTGACGGACGGCGCAGAAACAGCCGGCGGGCATCGTTTGTTGTGCTTGCGGCAGGCCGTGCGTGACTGCGTACGCGCCGTAGTACTGGTACAGGTAGTCGCCTTTCCGGAGCATTCCCACGGCCATGTAATTTGACAGCGCGTCGGGTTCACCTGCGAGGCCCAAGGGAATATACGGTGCACGCTCGACTCGGTCGTATGTCACGCCATCGCGACTGACGGCCATCTGGATGTCCAACACGCCGTCGTTGCCGTACTTGCCGAGCGGGGGCTCGGGGAAGTGCATGTACGCGCTGGGGAAGGCGAAATACACGTGCTGCGCGTACGGATATTCCACGGCCGCCAGATTGTAGTGATCGCTCGGCACAGGATCTTCCGCATCGTAGCCGAAGGCAACGGGAAACTCGCGACTGGGTACCGCGACACTCTCCTGCCCCCAGATGAAATACGCGTCCGTGCCGAGTGACTGGTACGGCCATGGCTTCAGAATGTCCGAGGTTTCGACACGGCCGACCTTGCGCAGCGGGTCCCAGATGCGGATGTACGCGACATACTTGCCGCGCTGGCGATCCCAGGCGGCTTGATTGGCCGTGTCGGGGCAGATGTCCAGCACGCGGGGCCCTGCCGTCCAGTGCACGCCGTCGGGCGATGTATGGCAATACAGGCCCGCAGTGTGCGGATCGGGCCAACCCTTGGAAGCGATCATCTTGAAGCGTTCCTCGGCCTTGCCGTTGGGGTCGAAGAAGACAACCGTCTCGCCAACTCCGCGATAGGCAGCATTGTTATCCGTGTCGCGGAACACGATGTTGTTCTCCTTGCTACCACCGTATTCGTAGAGGCCGATCACGGGACGCTCCCAATGCAGCCCGTCGTGCGACGTCGCCAGACACACGGAGGCGCCCCGCGCGTGGCTGTCGGCACGATAGAAGAGCTTGAACATGCCGTCATGCTCCATCACGCTGGCGCAGAAACCGATGTCCTTGTCCTCCCAAGGGCGATCGGGGCGGAGCACCTCGCCCAATTTGACAGGTTGGTTCATCCGCAATTCGACGTTTTGGCTGCTGGCGATGAAGCGATCGTCGATGAAGAGCTGCTTCTCGCCGCCAACCACGATGGGTTGAGGATTCTTGGATTCAGGCGGCGTGCTCCCCGTTTCCTGCTGCGCGAATGCCGGCAACATGCCGCAAACCATCACCACACAATGAATCGCGAAGGATGCTCTCATGATCGTGTTTCCTGTTGACTCCTGCCGATCCGATGCCTCTGGTCTGGATGCGGGCGCGTGTGATCGGCGCCTTCCTGACAATCTGACAATACGGATGACCATGCCGTAGAACGTTGAACTCCGAGACGCCAGCAGCCCATCACTCAGCAGTCGATATACTCAGCAGCCCATCACGATTGCCCTGCCGCTTTGCGAGCTGCCTTTAGCAGTGAGTTAATTCCGTCCCGGTACGCTTCCAGCGTGGTGATCCACACTCGCAGGCACGACTGCCCCGAGGCGGTCATCTGGAACACGCGTTTGGCCGGGCCGCTCCCGGAAGTATCCCAGGCGGAGTTCACCAGCCCCCTGCCTTCCATGCCCTTCAGAAACCGGTACACCCCCGACGCATCGGGCTTGTGACCTGCCAGCATCCGCATTTCCCCCAGACGCTCCACAAGCCGATAGCCGTGCAGCGGTCCTTCGGCCAGGATGACCAGGATCGCGGGTTGAATAAGTTTGTCCAGCGTGCCTCCGGCGCATGGACAGTCTGCCATGTCAATCGGCAGGCTTACCGTTTCTGTTGGCATCGTGGGAGCCCTCCTGGTCTGAGTGTTACCGGCCAATCGGTACGCGTCAAGGGACATCGGCAGGCGGGTTGATGAAAACGTGCAGCGGCGCCAGCGGCGAGCCGTTCGGCACCACCGACAACTGGCACGGCCCCGCTGGATCGGTGAAATGAATGACACCGTCTTCGACTTCAGCCGCAATCTGGTGCCGGAGCAGCCGCACTACGACCGAGCGGAGTGGACTGTGTGGGACAGCTTCCAACAGCCGAACCGTGATTCGCGCTGGCTGAACGTCCGGAAGGGGGGCTGGGAGCGCTCAAGCGGGGAGTGATACATTGAGTGGTACATTATTGGCGGCAAGGAGCGTTGGATGCGCAGACTGTCACGCGGAGGATGCCGCTCGAAAGTTCGTCAATAAGTGCCTACTATGTGTCACAGATATAGTGTCACGGATCCTGTCTTTCCGATGGTGTGCAGGCACAGGTCACGCACGACGCGCCGGGCGCGGGCAAGAGTATGGCGGCCGTGCTGCAACCGTTTGTTGACAGCCACACCCTGGCCGGCGCCGTGACGCTGGTGGCCACGGCGGACAAGGTGCTGAGGGGCGACTCCAGCGTTGCAAACGATTTCAGGTGGTGCTGTCCGAGCCCACCGCGAGCCGCCCATTGCCGGCCGGGCCCCGGAAGCCCGGCCGCGGCTGCTTTTGATCTCGGTCTCGGAGACCGCCGGTTCAGCGCGGCGTCCGCGGCTCGACCGACATGTTCACGGGCGCGCGTACCTACGGGTAGCGCCGCGAGGCGCGGCTTACCCTGGGCTTTGGAGTGTAACGCCTTCGGCGTACTCCGCGGCTCGGCATGACATGGGAGCGAGTAGAGCGTGGTAGCCTTCGTCTTCTTTGCTCGACTATATCCTCTCTCCTACTCTATTCTCAGTTGTCTGCTTGTCCACTGTTCTTTACCGCGAAGCGGTTACACTCCG